>JBBRQF010000013.1:0-101634 GCA_038226715.1 Chitinophagales bacterium | reverse complement strand
TTAATAAAATAGAAGAATTACTTCCGCAAAATTTTATACTCAACAACAATAACTAATAGCAAAATTAATTCAACTTGCTATTGGTAGTTGATGCACTTCGCCGGTGGGATACGTTGCAAATATATGTGCAACTATTCGGTTTCGCAAATTTATTTTTCAGATTGGAAGAAAATCAGCTGAAATTGTTGGAGTGGAGATAGTTATAAACTTGTGGTATGCCTTTGTTAATAGATGTATGTGGCATTTTTTATTCTTAAATATTAGGGAAGTAGTTCAAATTCTTTTACAATGTTCCATTTTTTGCCAATTTCCTGTTCTATAAGACTGATTTTTTTGAAATGGAGCTTATCAGGAAATTGGACTTTGTTTATTTCTTCATAAATATGATTTGTGCAGGAAGAATTTTTTGGATGCATTAAAGTAATGTGAGGCTCGGCTTTTCTTATATTTTGTATAACAGTTTGTAAAATGATTTCCCTTAATGAATGATATTGACTATTTTCTCCAACAGCAGAAAGTAAAACACCTTTGCCATTTGAAAATCGGATTGCCTTTCCAAAATCAATTGCAATTGAATTGTGTTGTAGCTTTTTCAAGCCACTGATAATTTTATCTATTTGTTCAAGCTCATCTTCTCTGCAAAGCGTAACATGACATTTTATTATTGCGTATTGTTCTGGATTAAATTTCTTACGTATAACTTCTATTATTACTGATTCGTTCTCTTCAGCAAACAGTGTTAATTGTATTCTCTTATTGATCATTTGCAAAAATTAATTAGAAGTGCTGAAGCCGGTATTCAATATACAGACATGTCAAGTTCATCAAAATCTTTAATCTCTCTTAATTTGATTAGCCTGTTTATGTTTATTTTTTTTCTGGTTTCCTTAAAAACCTCATCGCCACCTTGGGCATTTTGGTTTGTATTCACTTTTTCCAGTTTCTTTTTGGATAAAAAATTAATACTCGTTTCACTGTCAATTACTGCACCACCATTGCTTGCATCATAGCCAATTAATGCTAACGCTGAATTTTGATACCTGAAAGTATATTGCCAATAGCCATATCTGCCGTGCGCATAATGAGCAAACAAATTTCCGTTTTTGATTTCAATAGAAAGTTCCGGTGGAAAATAAACACCACCGTCTTCGTTTTCAGAAGAGAAACAGTCATAGTTTTTTACAGCTAATTCGTAGTGCCCTTTTTTGTTGAATAGAACAATAATACCTCTTCGGTTACGGTCTAATTTTCCACGATATTCGTCTGTAATGATCTTGCTTGTGTCGGTACCTTTAATGATAAGAACACAATCGGCTATACTGTCATTATTCAAGTCGCCATTTACTTGTTCAAAAATCACATATCCTTTTGGCAAAAAATCAGATAGGTTTTGTTTTTGTCCTGCTTGTCCGTAAACAGTTGTTGTTAGGGTGATTATTAACAAAGTCAGTATTCTTTGCATAGTGTGCTGTTTATAATAACCCATAATGCCCATTGCCGCAGTTTAGGGATTGTTGCAGTTTCAGCTGGGTGTTGGTGTAAATTAAGAAACGAAATTTATAATTGAAATATAATTTCTGTTATAAATAGCTCAAGCCGTAATTAAAGTAAAATTGTGCGGGATATGAATGTTCGCCCGGATCTGGATACTTTTGTTAGCAGCATGCCAAGCTATGTAAAGATGCTTTTGTCTTTGATAGCTCTTTTTCTTAATAATGATAATTGTAAATAAATTCCAATAAAGCCAATTGATATAATGAGTGTTTTAGGATTTTTGACTCCAAAGTAGATTGTAACAGCAACCATAGCTAAAATTAATATTAGGCCTAAATATAAGGCAGTTTTTGTCGCATAAAAACTAGGAATTATCATAATTCTATCTCCTTTTTCCTTAGTGCTGTTATACGATTCAACTATTTTCTTAAAGGCGAAATTGATATCTGTATCAGATACATTATCATTTTTTTGCCCTGAAAATGTGTAGTCTAATTTGCTGCCATCCTTAAAACTATTTTAAGAATTGAAAAATCATTATTGTAATCTACCGAACACTGAAATTGCTTAACGTTTTCCAAGTTGATAACCTCAGTTCTCAAGTAGTTATTCTTGTCAAGTTCATCAAACTCAAAAGTAATGTCATCCTGAGAAAATGTGACTAGAACATCTTGCGAAAATTTCTTCCGAAATGTTTTTTGAAATATCAATGGAAAGAAAAAAACAGTAAACAATCCTGCAACAAATGTGACAATTGATTTGGTTAAATAAAATAGATACCCAGAAACTGCTGTCCCGCCAATTATAAAAACAGAAACAAATACAATAAATTTGATTCGGTTCGTGATTATAGTTGAATTTATGGGCTCTGTGATTTTCATTAGTTCCGTGAGCTAAAATTTGGTTGCTGCTATTGTCTGTATTTACGCTAATATACACTACGTTTTTGCATAAAGCAACATTTGCATATTATCAGTTTGTCAAAGCTTTATAAAATAATTTGCTACGTAAAGGCGGTAGCGCAAATACAAGCATGGATTGAAATGCCCCGGATAAAACTCCGGGGCGTACTAAGCAATTAGTCCTGGCTACCATTTTAAACCTACAGTAGCCACTACATTTCCTCTCTGTTGTTTTAGTGTGGCATAAGTATTTGCCCGGTCTTGCAGCCGGTAAGGGAAGTTTACATCTTTGTTGATGGCGTACACATAAGTAAGATCAATAAAAAAACCTTTGTTGCGGTAACCGAGGCCACCACTTAATAACATACGGCTTGCCTTGTAGCCTGCATCTTTATAAGGATTGCTGTAATAAGCAAATCCTAACCTGGCCATAATAATATTAAATTTAAGCTCGCCGCCAACCCTGAAGTTGAAATTGCCTTTGTAATCCTGCTTAACCACGTTGTTCAGTGATTTGTAATAGGCCTTGTATTGTGCCTTTTCATCATCAGTAACATTTTCAGCATAGTCACCGCTGAACCTGCTGCCCCGGTGATGCACATATTCAATATCTGCACTGATAAATCCTTTTTGTTTGGTAACATCTTTTACTTCCCTGAAAACATAGGAAGCACTGATGATTGCTTTAAACGGTGTGCTCTGAATATAGCTGGCTTCACCTGCCTTATCGTTGGTAAATGTTTGTGATGATACAGTAAATTTATCAACCGGGTTTTCCACTTCTGTTGTTAAATTGGTTGTACGGGTATCTGTTAAGAACATCCAGGATGGTGTGTGAATAGCGAGGCCCAAACGAATGTAGTCTCGTGGCCGGTAAATGATTCCAACCTTTGCATTGATGCCGACGCCGGTTGTTTTAAAATCATCGCTGTATTCAAACTGTTTAAAATGGTTGGCAGTATTGGAAGACGTATCTGATTCTGTAAATACCGTATTACTGCTGTAATTAACCAATGGTATACCCAATGTTCCGCCAATAAACCATTTGTCTTTGCTGTTATGTGCAAAAGCAATGGCTAACTCGGCCATACCACCTTTGGTTGTTTTGATCATTTCCTGTTGCAATGCCTGGCCCGCATCCAGTATATATTCCGGTGCACCCTTTACCTGTTGAATACCATTCACTGTAACAGTATCTATCAAATAAGTGTATAAGGCCGGTGCCGATGTATAGGGAAGGGGAGAGTTAACATTTAAAACCTGGTCGATCGTTAAACCGCTTTTAGCAAATTCTTCGGCAAACTGTTCGCTGAAGGAACTGTAATTGTTTAAACCATTATACCGTATTTCATTATTGAAGTTGGCGGTTTGTGTTATGGCAATACTGAACGCGCTACTGCTTTTAGAATTTCTGCCGTTACTGTGACCAAAAACCCAGCCGCTTGTACCAAAGCCAACACTGTTCTTATTGTTTTTTGAATCGGTATTCCGGAATTTTGCTTTGTTGTTATTCATGAAGAAACCGGGCGTTAGTACAAATTCATTCGTCTTATAAAAACCAAGTCCGGCGGGGTTTACAAAGGTTGCATTAATATCACCACCCAATGAACCCATCACGCCGCCAACAGCCATATTACGGGCAGTACCGCTTTGCGGATAAAAAGAATACCGAATCGCATCTTCAGGAACCTGGGCGTAAATAAAGGAACTGATCAGTAAAAAAGAAAGGAGTAAATATATTTTCATATACAGGCTTTTTAGTTAAACATAATTTTTCTCTTTGTAAGAAAAAACTGGTTAACCGCCTCTGCCCGGCCTGCTTACTGAGCCTGAACTGCTGCCCGAAGAAGAACTTCCGCTGCTGCTGTTGCTACTGTTATTGCTGTTGTTTGATGAGGGCAGGTAAGACCTGGTGTCATTATTTTGAGAAGAAGAATTATTGGAATTCCTGGTTGGCAAAATATATACCCTTGTCTCCGTCCTGTTGCTGCTTCTGTTGCTGTTATTATATTGTGTTGCAGGGTTTGACCAGCTAACCGTGCCATTGGTTTTACCGGCTGCTACCCTGGTATTATAACCATTATAAGCATTCAGGTTCACCATTCTTGGTGTGGTATTTACCGGCGCCGAATAAACAGGCCTTATCGTATAGATGGCCCATGGATAATAATAGGGATTATAATAGTAGCCATAATTATACTTGTTGCAGGTGGCATAATTATAGGGACTGTAGCTGTAATCGTAATCATCCCTGAAATCCCGCCAGCGGTAATCACGTATGCCCATGGTAATTTCATAATCTTCGCCACGATGGTAAGTTCTTACCTGGTCGCGGTCATCATTTTGTTTTTCTTTTACTTCCACAACCCGTACAGGCGAAAAGTAAACATCATCCGGAGTCTGGCCTGTTTTATAGGCCGTGCTGCAACTGCTGAAAGCGGCTACAGATAAAGCAAGGAGTAAAGTTTTTGATTGCATGTCGATTTGTTTAAAGTATTTAAAATTGAAGTTACTACTTTTGTGCAGTTCAGCAGTGATCGTTAACATATAGCATCAGACAATAAAGTTAAACCGTTCGTTGTTAAAACAGTGCTAAAAGAAATGATGATAGAACATGGTCTGACGTCCCCGTCTGATCAGGTTAGATCATCATTATAAAACAAAATTTAAATGAGTAAAGAATTAACATCAAGAGCCACAGATTATTCGCAATGGTACAATGACCTGGTTATAAAAGGTGAGTTGGCCGATCATTCGGCCGTACGTGGTTGTATGGTTATTAAACCCTATGGTTTTGCCCTATGGGAAAACATGCGGGATCAACTGGATAAAATGTTTAAGGAAACGGGGCATGTGAATGCTTATTTTCCGTTGTTTGTCCCAAAAAGTTTATTTGAAGCAGAAGAAAAAAATGCCGAAGGTTTTGCAAAAGAATGCGCTATTGTAACCCATTACCGTTTAAAAAATGATCCGGATAATAAAGGCAAATTAATGGTTGACCCGGAAGCCAAACTCGAAGAAGAATTGATCATTCGGCCCACCAGCGAAGCGATCATCTGGAATACCTATAAAGGTTGGATACAATCATACAGGGATCTTCCTTTATTAATCAATCAATGGGCTAATGTAGTGAGATGGGAGATGAGGACAAGATTATTTTTGCGCACTGCCGAATTTCTTTGGCAGGAAGGCCATACTGCACACGCTACCAAAGAAGAAGCGATAGAAGAAACAACAAAAATGCTGGATGTTTATGCCGATTTTGTTGAAACCTATATGGCTGTGCCTGTTATTAAAGGTGTAAAAACAGCTAATGAACGTTTTGCCGGGGCAGAAGATACGTATTGTATTGAAGCATTGATGCAGGATGGGAAAGCTTTACAGGCAGGTACCTCACATTTTTTGGGGCAAAATTTTGCCAAAGCGTTTGATGTAAAATTCAGTGATAAAAACAATAAGCTTGATTATGTTTGGGCTACTTCATGGGGCGTATCTACCCGTTTAATAGGAGCCTTGATTATGGCGCACAGTGATGACCAGGGTTTGATATTACCACCAAAAATTGCACCTTTCCAGGTAGTGATCATTCCCATTTATAAAGGCGAAGAAAGTAAAGCACCTATTGATGCAAAAGCAAATGAGATCATGGCATCTTTAAAGGCATTGGGCATCAGGGTAAAATATGATAACAACGATAACAGCCGTCCGGGTTGGAAATTTGCCGAGCATGAATTAAAAGGCGTACCTGTAAGAATTGCCATGGGACTGCGTGATATGGAAAACCAGGTGGTGGAAGTTGCCCGCCGTGATACCAAAGAAAAAAACAGTATGCCTATGGAAGGGCTGGCTGGTACTATTTTAAACCTGCTGGATGAAATTCAGCAGAACATGTATAACAAAGCACTTGCTTTCAGAAATGAAAATATGACCCTTGCAGATAACTGGGACGATTTTGTGAAGATACTGGACGAAAAAGCCGGCTTCATATCTGCACACTGGGATGGTACGGCCGAAACCGAAGAGAAAATAAAGGATATGACGAAAGCTACTATCCGCTGTATTCCCATCAACAATAAACAGGAAGAAGGGAAATGTATTTTAACCGGCAACCCCAGTACACAGCGGGTTTTGTTTGCGAGGGCTTATTGAGGGTTAATCCGTTTAAACGTTAATCCGGTAATACGTAGATCCGTTAATGCGTATGCGATCTATATCCATAAAAGGTTCACACGGATTAACCAATTAACCAATTAACGTTTTAACCGATTTACAGTAAATGACCTTTCTATTAAACATAACCACCTGGCTTGAAGCACACCAACTGCCCTGTATATTTAAGGCGGTAACGCATGTTGATTGTCCAGGCTGTGGTATTCAACGGAGCTTTATTTTATTGGTAAAAGGAGATATGGCTTCCAGTTTTGTAATGTATCCTGCCTTAATACCCATTTTGCTGCTTTTTGCTTTTTTGGTTTTACACGTAACCTTGAAAATAAAGAACGGAGCTGCCATTTTAAAATTTGGTTATATTTTTTGCATAAGTATAATTCTGGTAAGTTATATTTACAAACTAATTACCAAAACTATTTAACATGAGCGATCCGGCCAGGGACTATTTAAGTACCAATAATTCAAATGCCACGCCGCTGCCCAATGCAACAGCAACATTGGTTCTCGGGATTTTATCTATTGTAGTTTGTTTTATTTGCGGCATCGTAGCATTGGTGATCTCGAACAAGGATATTGCTATGTACAAGGCCAATCCCGAACTTTATTCAGCAGCATCTTACAACAATATTAAGGCAGGGCGTATTTGTGCCATCATTGGACTTGCTTTGCAGGTGGTAGGCATAATCATATACGTTATTATGATTGCTTTTGTTTTTTCTGTTGCGGGCAGTTTAAATTAATCATCTAAACCAAAAACTTTATTATGAGCGATCAACAAAATGTTTTTAATTCCGGTAATCAACCGTCAAACTTACCAAATGCAACGGCTGCGTTAGTGTTGGGAATTATTTCTTTGGTAGGCGCATTATGCTATGGCATTGTAGGTGTTATTTGCGGCATCATAGGATTGATACTTGCTAATAAAGACCGTAAACTTTACCAGGCAACACCTGAACTATATTCAACATCCAGCTACAGCACTTTAAATGCAGGCAGGGTATGCTCCATCATCGGACTCATATTAGGCGGCATTGTCGTATTGATCTTGTTATTTTATATTATTTTCTTTGGCGCATTCTTTATGGAAGCGATCCGCCAGTCAAAATCTTATTAATACATTTTATATAGCAAAAGGGCTTTCCATTTGGAAAGCCCTTTTGCATATGTAGTTCCTGTTATTTATTCTTTTGTTGCCAGGTAATTATAATCGGCCAGCAGCTTCTCCAAAAACTGGTCTACGTGCATATCTGAGTTAATATTAAGCACTTCTTTTATCTTCATCGAAACCCGGTTACACATATCGTAGTTATTTCTTTTACTGGCTTGTGTAAGCACACCTTTAATAGTATTGATATCGCGGTCGCTCAGCCGCATTACTTCCGGGAACATCACTTTATAATCTGTTTTATCGATCTGCATAAAAACAGTATCGGCCAATGTTAACTTTGACTTTGTGTTTACCACCACCGTACCTGCAGCCATATCGCCAAAGCGCTGGTTCTTATTTGAAACAGAAATGATGATGACCACCGCAATACCAAACAAACCGGTAATAAATGTATAAGCGATCAAAGTAGTGCCCGAAAAAGCGATATAACCAAACAGGAAGGGCCATTCAAAGAATTTGGTGATCCAACGCAGCAGGAACTGCCCAAAAGTAGGTTCGCCGCCTTCGAGGCTGATAACCCGGATAGACATGATCTTTTTGCCAATGGTTTGCCCGTTCATCCACAACTCGGTAAGTAAAGAGTATAGCAGCATGGGTACAGATACGATGAGGATATCGAGGCCTACATTTTGATCCCAATCCAGTACAAACTCATTATACAGCACATATTTCATGGCAAACAGGTAAATGATCAGCAACACAAAGTCGATGATATAGGCCAGCAAACGTTTGTGAAACTCGGCGATCTCAAACTCCAGGTCAATATTAAAAGCGGTACTTATTTGGATAATGCCCATGATAAATGCAAATTACTGATTGCCGCCAACAGAAAGTTAAAAACAAGGATTTTTTTATTAATCAAAAAATCGGGAATTTACAGGATTAATCAAAAATCCGTAATTTGTTGCAATGAGGGAAGCGATGTTTATTAAAAAGAATGCCGAAAAATGGAATAAGTACCAGCATTCGCCAACCGATAACCCGGATGAAACTGCAGAACGCTTTGTTAATTTAATTGACGACCTGAGTTATGCCAAAACATTTTATCCTAAAAGCAAAGTAACCCGCTGGGTGAATGGCATTGCTGCCGGCATTTACCAAAGCATCTATAAAAATAAAAAGGAAAAATACAGCCGCATATTCCAGTTCTGGAAATTTGAGCTGCCGCTGCTATTTAAAAGGTATCACCGTATTTTTTTATTTACCACCGTTGTATTTATTGCATTTGTTGCTATTGGTGTTTTCTCATCCATGAAGGATCCTGAATTTGTTCGGGGTGTTTTGGGAGACAAATATGTGGATATGACAGAAGCCAATATAGACAAGGGCGATCCGTTTGGCGTATATAAAGATGGTAACCCGTTCTCGATGTTTGTATCGATCGGGTTTAATAATATCAGCGTGGCATTTAAAGCTTTTATCGGCGGTTTTACGCTGGGGCTTTTTACAGTCATGATCATGTGGGGCAATGGGTTGATGCTGGGCGCTTTTCAATACATATTCTTTTCAAAAGGGCTGGGCATAAAATCTATTATGGTTATCTGGATACATGGCACACTGGAAATATCGGCCATTGTAATAGCCGCTACGGCCGGGTTTATACTGGCCAGCGGCATTTTATTTCCCGGTACTTTCAGCCGTATGGTTTCGTTTAAAAGAAATGCCAAAGATGCAGCCAAGGTTTTAATAAGCCTGGTACCGGTATTTATTGTGGCTGCTTTTTTTGAAAGTTATGTTACCCACTTAATGAGTCAGACCTACGATAAAGCAAACAATGACGGCTTACCGGTTTGGGCAAGCATCTGCATCTTATCCGTATCATCAGCTTTTATTATCTGGTATTTTGTAATCCTCCCTATCCGCTTACATAAGAAAGGTTATTATATTCAACCCGATGGTATCATCAACCGGGTGAGAAAAGAAAATGCGTAAAATTATTTACATATCGTTTTTCCTGTTTTCTTTTTTATCTGCTGCCCGGGCACAAAAAAAAGTTATCTACGAGGATACTTCTTTATTGCAAAAAGAAGAAACATACACTGCTCCTGACGAAACGGTAGTCATGGACAGTGGCATTAACGAGGTAAACCAATTGATAGCGGAAGATACAAAAGCAGACACGGTGCTGTACCAAAATAATCTGCGCCTTCCTTATGATTCGATCCGCAACTGGGGAAATAAAAAGGAGTATGCCTACAGCAAATATTTAGATAGCCTGTTAAAAAATAAAAAGAAAGAAGTTACAGAAACAAAACGTAGTGCCAGCCCCGGTTTTTTAAACAGCATACTCAACTCGGGTATTGTTTCTGTTTTGCTTTGGGCTGTTGTTATTTCATTTGTACTCTTTATCATATACCGGTTATTCCTGGCGGATGGCGTGTTTCAGCGCAGATCTAAATCTGTTAAAGATACTGCAGGAACCGTGGAAGAAGAACTGATAACCAAAGAAAGCAATTTTGATGGATTGATAAGACAGGCATTGCAAAACGGCAATTACAGGCTGGCTGTCCGTTACCAGTATCTACGTACACTACACCTGCTGGCCGGTAAAAATTTTGTTGAACTGTCGCCCGATAAAACCAATTTTCAATACGTGCGTGAAATTTCAAACAGGCAGTACCAGGAAGATTTTGCAGGGCTTACTTTAAACTACGAATACGTTTGGTATGGGGAGTTTGCTATTGAAAAAAATCTCTATCAGAAAATCGAAACCAATTTTACCAGCTTAAACCAAAAATTATAATACCCTTTTTGAGAAACAGGCTTACATATATTTTTTCATTATTTGCAGCAGCGTTACTACTGGGCAGTTGCTTTGGTGATGGTAGTTCACGCCGGATGCCCTCTTTGGTGGAAACCTATTCTAAAAAAGATACAAAACCTTTTGGTGCCGAAATTGCTTTCAGGCAGATTGAAGCCATGTACGATGGCAATATCATCCGCGATAAGAAACAGGATTTTAAAGAGACCTGGCAAAACATCAGCGATACGGGCGCCCTCTATATTTGCCTGGCATACAAATTATTTGTGAACGAAGAAGAAGCTGAAGCGATGATGGAGTATGTATCTGCGGGTAACAGCCTCGTTATTTCGGCCGGATCAATTGACCAGAATTTACTGGATAAACTTGGTTGCAAAGAAATATACAGTGAGCCTTTTATTGAAAAAACCATAGGCGTGATGAAAAATACAGCAGTCATTTCAGCCATGCAACCCGATTTTAAATACAGCTATTATTATTATCCTTTTGAAAATCATTTTACGAACATCGACACAAGCGATACCCGTGTGCTTGGCTATAACGACTACAACCAACCCAATTCCATTGTGCATTTTTATGGTAAGGGAAGATTGTACCTGCAATGTGAACCACGTGCTTTCAGCAATTACTTCCTGCTTAAAGAAAATAATTATGAGTATTTAAAAAAGGCTTTAGCTTTCACAAAGCCCGAGCCCGAGCACGTATATTGGGATGATCATTATAATAAGATAAGGTCAAGGAAAAATACGGACAGGAATTTTTCTACTTTCAGCGAGTTGATGAAACATCCACCATTAAAATTTGCTTTCTGGTTATCGCTGATCCTGCTCTTACTGTATATCCTGTTTGGTGGCAAACGGGTGCAGCGAATTATTCAGCAGCTAAAACCAAATGAAAATACAACAGTAACATTCACGGAAACTATTGGCCGCCTGTACCTGCAAAAAAAGGACAATAAAAATATTGCCGACAAGATGATTACTTATTTTAATGAGTACATTCGCAATACTTATTTTTTAAATACCAACCAGGTGAATGCCGATTTTATTGCCATGCTGAGCCGTAAAAGTGGCGTGGATAAAGACAAAGTGGAAACCCTGTACCGCAGCATTGTTGCCACACAAAGCAGTGCCGTGGTTAATGATTACCAGTTGCTTTCTTTGCATGAACAGATACAGCAATTTTATAAAAATAAAGGGAAGAGTACATAAATTATAAATAACCCAACCGTAATCCGGGACAATAAAAAAACAACTGATGGAAGAAAATTTATTTGAACAACGCATTGACCTGACAGGTTTAAACCGGTCTGTTTACGAGATCAGGAATGAGATCGCACAGGTGATCATCGGGCAGTATAAAATGGTTGATCTTTTATTGATCGGCCTTTTATGCGACGGGCATATTTTAATTGAAGGTGTACCCGGTGTGGCAAAAACATTAACGGCCAAACTGATGGCAAAGATCATTGATGTTGATTTTTCCCGCCTGCAGTTTACGCCCGACCTGATGCCCAGTGATGTAGTGGGCACTTCGGTATTTAACCCGAGGGAAGGTGATTTCAAATTCAAATCGGGCCCCATTTTCAGCAACATTATTTTAATTGATGAGATCAACCGTGCCCCGGCAAAAACACAGGCCGCTTTGTTTGAAGTAATGGAAGAGCGGCAGGTTACCATCGACGGTATATCGCACCAGATGCGTTTTCCATTCATTGTACTGGCAACACAAAACCCGATTGAGCAGGAAGGAACTTACCGTTTACCGGAAGCACAATTAGATCGTTTTTTGTTTAAAATAGAAGTGGAGTATCCAACGCTGCAGGAAGAGATCACGATCTTAACCCGGCAGCAGGGGAAAACCCAGACGCAAATGATCGAAGGCGTACGTAAATTATTATCGCCGCAGGATATTCAGCATTACCGGTCATTAGTGCAATCGATTATCATCGAACCAAAATTGATCGAGTTCATTGCCCGTATCGTTAATGAGACCAGGAATAACCCGGCTTTGTACCTGGGTGCATCACCAAGGGCATCGCTGGCCATACTGCGTTCTGCCAAAGCCAATGCAGCCATCAAGGGTAGGGATTTTGTTACACCCGAAGATATTCTTGAAATGGCACCGCATGTGTTAAGGCATCGTATAATTCTTACACCCGAAAAAGAAATGGAAGGCATTACAGCCGACGACCTGATCGAGAGTATTTTAAAAGCAATTGAAGTGCCCCGGTAATGTGCAGATGTGCAGATGTGCAGATGTGCAAATGTGCCTGTTTATCAGGTAAAAAATAATTTATACTATTGAAGCTTTTAAAAAAATATATCGGTGGATTATACCTGGCAACAAGACTTTATCTTGTTGCGGGGCTTTGTATCGTTTTATTTGTTGTATCCTTTTTTGTGCCCGAAATGTATCCATTTGTGAAGATACTATTGCTGGCGTTTGTTGCCCTTGTTATAATTGATTATTTCTTTTTGTTTGTATTAGGCAAAGCGCCCGCAGCCAAAAGAATTACGGCCGACCGTTTCAGTAACGGCGATGAGAATAAAATAGAGATCCAGGTAAAAAATAATATGCAGTTTACAGTGGATATGGAGATCATTGATGAACTGCCGGTACAGTTTCAAAAGCGTGACTGGATAATGTTGCAGCGTTTTAAAGCACGCGAACAAAAATATTTGCTTTACAAGTTACGGCCCTTTACCCGTGGTGAATATGCATTTGGCCGCATCATCATTTATGTAAGTTCCTTGCTGGGCTTTTTAAAGCGACGCCATAATATTGAGGCAGCAGAAACGGTGCCGGTATATCCATCCTTCCTGCAAATGCGTAAGTACGAATTGCTGTCGCAAACCACCATACAGGCTGAGCAGGGCAACAAGCGCATGCGTAAGATCGGTCACAGCATGGAGTTTGAGCAAATAAAAGAATATGTTCGCGGCGATGATGTGCGCAGCGTTAACTGGAAAGCCACGGCACGCAAGGGATCGCTGATGGTGAATAATTATACCGATGAAAGATCGCAACAGGTGTATTGCATTATTGATAAAGGCCGGTTAATGAAAATGCCTTTTGATAATTTAACCTTACTGGATTATGCTATCAACAGTACCCTGGTGCTGGCCAATGTTTGCCTGCAGAAACAGGACAGGATCGGGCTGATGACCTTTTCCAATAAGATGGGTTCATTACTGGCTGCCGACCGTAAACCCATACAACGTGAAAATATTTTGCAACTTTTATACAACCAGGAAACAGCATTTTTAGAGAGTGATTATGAAATGCTTTATATGCAGATACGTAGCCGCATCAAACACCGCAGCCTGATCGTGCTCTACACAAACTTCGAATCACTCTCGGGCCTTAACCGTCAGCTTAATTACCTGCGCAGCATTGCCCGCCATCATTTGCTGATGGTGGTATTTTTTGAAAATACCGAACTGCATACACTCTCTCACCTGGATGCCAGGAACCTGGATGAAGTGTACATTAAAACCATTGCCGAAAAATTTGAGTTTGAAAAAAGACTGATCGTAAAAGAATTGAAAAAGCACGGCATATTATCTATTCTTACTCCTCCGGAAAAACTTACGATCAATGCGGTTAATAAATATTTAGAGTTGAAGGCGAGGCAGGCGATATGATTTTCTTAGTAGAGTCTCTGCCACGGCTTTTTTGCGCTGGCTTGCAGGACTCAACGTACTACGTAGCGATGTAAATTTTCTATTATTATAATTCGTTTATTATTGGCGGCTCCTGTCTCTGCCACGGGTTTCTGCGCCGGCTTGCAGGACTCGCCGTACCACGTAGTGATGTAAATTTTCCATTATCATAATTCATTTATTGTTGGCGGCGAGTCCTGCGGCTTCCGCACTTGCGCTGTGCAGAGACTCGCCTGAGAAACTAAAACAACAAATAAATATTTTGGTCAGAAAAATATTTAGAGTTGAAGGCGAGGCAGACGATATAGATTATTCGGATTTTATTTCTATGACACGGTTACTCTCACTAACCATTTTTAATGGATTGGTCTTATTTGAGATTCTTATTAAAATACCTGTTAAAAAAGCTGATATTGAGAAAGAATAAATTAGTGTCATTGCCAATGAACCGCCGATAATTAAAATTGTTATTGCAATTCCAACTATTGTCAAAACAATCAGGATGACTTTTGTTAAAACGGGATTTGCATTGCGTTTCATTAAGTATAAAAAAACAAAATAGTATATGATTAGTGTTGGCAAGGATAATATAAATGAGAAAAGTAAAATTATTGGATATACATCAAGAAGCCCAATAATCTCGCCTTTTATGGGATTGAAGAAAAAATCATAAAGGGTTGGCAAAAACGGTGCTATAAGTAAAGTTGCCGCCCAGTGGGTGAATATATAATTTCTATTCATAGAAAATCTTAGTCATCGTTTTTCAGAAAGAAAATATTAATTATCCAATTCCTTCAACCTGTTCTTTGCTTCTTCATAAGTTGGCGTAAGGGTAATTACTTTTTTATACCAGGCTATCGCATCTTTTTTTCTGCCCAACATCTCATAGGTTTTTGCAAGACTAAAAGCTGCCAGGTCTCTTGTTGGAAATTCTGCCACATTGTTCTCAAATATGATACGGGCATCTTCATATCTTTTTAAAGTAAATAACTGGTCTCCCAACTGGTTCATGGCAAGCCAGTCGATATAATAATGAGCCGTATCCTGTTTCATGAGTTTGTATTGTTCAACAGCTTTTTCACCATTTGCATTTGCTAATAAGGTTTCCAATACTTTATGCACCGGTTGTTTTAAAACCACAGGCTTATCATATAGCACTTTCATCAGGTTGGTAATGATGCTAAAAAAATGCGTGGGCGCACTGTTACATAAAATAACGATCATGCTGTTTGTGGATGGGATGCGGATCAGGAACGATAAAAAACCCTCCGTGGTGCCCAAATGGTAATTGGTAAATACACTGTCTTCCGGCGTGTATTTAAACTGTTGGTTAAACCAGCCAAAGCCATAACGCCATGGTCTTATACCGGGTGTAAACATTTCATCCGTCAATTTTTTGTTGATGAGCGTATTGTTGCTGATGGCCAGGTGCAGTTTAAACAGGTCATCAACAGTGCTGTACAGGTCGCCGGTGCCCATGGTATTGGATTGATCACGAAAATCGGCACTGGTATAGCCGCCCAGGCTGTAATCGTAACCCGAAGCCCTTTTATCCACGATCTGTGTATGATAATAGGAGCCGGTGCTGTTCATGCCCAGCTTATCAAAAATATCTGCTTTCATTAATTGTGCATAGGATTTACCGGTAACCCTTTCCATAATATAACCCAATGTAAAATATCCCCAGCTGCTGTAATAATAATTGGTGCCGGGTTCAAATACCAGTGCCGAATCCATATACAGTTTCACATATTCTTCCCTGGTAAAATTTTGCCTGCTGATTTTTGGAAAGAAATCCTTCATGATATCGTAATTGGGCATGCCCGATGTATGGTTCAGCAACTGCCGGATCTTTATACGGCTTCCGTTTTGCTTTGAATATTCGGGTAGGTAATCAGCGATCGTTTTATCAAGATCGATCAATCCTTTCTGAACCTGTATCAGCATCAAAATAGAAGTAAGTGATTTTGATACGGAGCCAAGCATGTATTTGGTATCGGTTGTATTGGGGATATTCCACTCATGGTTAGCCATTCCAAAAGCAGCTTTGTAAATAACTTTACCCTGCTCTGCCACCAAAACACTGCCGTCAAACATATTGAACTGGTGATAGGTCTTCATGATCTCATTGAGTTTATCTTTTTTGCTTTGTGCTCCCGTTGTTTGGGCTATCAACAAAAATAAAAAGGCAAATAAAGAGTGTGTTTTCATATCGTTGAAGATTTAAAAATTAACGATTTATGGAGTTAACAGGTATTTAGATTTGAAGGCAATGCAGCCCATATCGATTTTTTCAGGCAGGTCTCTGCCACGGCTTTTCTGCACTGACTTGCAGAACTCAACTTACCAGATACCGATGTAAATTTTCTAGTATAGTAATTTGTTTATTATTGGGGGCGAGTGCTGCCCCTTGCGCATTTACTCTGTGCAGAAACTCGCCTGAGAAACTAAATTAAATTTCTTGTATTTTTTTACACTTTTACTGTCAGCATTTTTATAGCTTCTGCCGGGTTTTCAACTTCAATAATGAGTTGTTTATAATCTTCATCTTTTAAATCTACAATAATACAGTTTTCGATATTGGAGACATCCCAGAATATTTTATTGCCGTCTTTATAAAACGTTCCCGCTGTAATTATTGATGGGATAGATGTTCCTGGTGCTCTCCAGCCATGCCACCCTTTTACACTTTCTGAATCCTGATGTGCATTTATTATGCTTTCAACCGGAATTGTTAACTGACTTTTAAATGCCCAAAGTTTGTGCATACCATTTACTTTAAATGTAAAATTATCTTCGTGCCGATCAATTGTTATCATGTTTTGTAATTTTTTCTACGATTGTGTAATTTACAATAAATGATTTATAAAAAAAGGAAAATACAAGCTATTCAAATTATACAGGTTATAAAGTCTGACTAACCCGCAAGAGTACTGCAAAACTCATTTGCATTGCGCTATGTAAAGCGAAGCTAACCTGCTTTGCCCATTTTGGAAAATCTGCTTGCCCACAACATTTAATAATTTAGGTTTGCATAAATTAATAAGCAACATTGGCACGCAAAGCAACATACAGGGAAAGGTACACCAACAAATTAATTGCCGCCGGGGAAGAGCCGGTTAAGAAAGAACGCAAAGAAAGAATTCCCATCGATCCTGCTATTCAGCAACCTTATGCAGATGGGAAGGTGATCTTAGTAAATAAACCCTTGCACTGGACTTCCTTTGATGTGGTACGTAAACTGCGCAGTCTTATCCAGATAAAAAAAATTGGACATGCAGGCACGCTTGATCCGTTGGCAACCGGTTTGCTGATCGTATGTACAGGTAAGTTCACCAAAAAGATAAATGAGTTTATGGCACAGGAAAAGGAATATACCGGCAGCATTACACTCGGCGCTGTTACGCCAACCTACGACCTGGAAAGTGAACCCGAACAGCGGAAAGATATTTCTTTAATAACAACAACCATGTTGCAGGAAGCAACGCAAAAATTTGTTGGCGATATTCAACAATTGCCCCCCATTTATTCTGCCATTAAAAAAGATGGCGTTGCTTTGTACGAACTGGCCCGCAGAGGAGAAGAGGTAGAATTAAAACCACGAAGCATCAATATAAAATCATTTGAGATCACAAATATTGATTTGCCTGTTGTTCATTTTAAAGTCATCTGCTCCACCGGCACATACATCCGTAGCCTGGCAAATGATTATGGTGCAGCATTGAGTTGCGGTGGCTACCTAAGCAGTTTGTGCCGCACAAGAATTGGGGATTTTAAAAATGAAGATGCAGTCGGGATGGAGGAGTTTGAGGAAATGTTAATTGGTTAATACGTTAATCTGTTAATCCGTTAACACGTTAATCCGTTTATACGGGGAGCTGTTAACAATTTGATGATCCCTACGGATTAACTAATTAACCAATAAACGGATTACCCATCTTAAAAAGGATAACTGATTCCAATAGTTAAGTTATAATTTTCGTAGCGCCATTTTTTATAGCGGTTGTCATTATAGGTCTGACCGGGATTGAGCGGATCGGGTAATTTAACGCCACGCCTGAATAGGTTATTAAAGGTGATATCGGGGATCTGCCAGCCATCATTTTCACTAACATCAGGTTTTTTAAACCGGAAGCCAAGATCGAAACGTACAACAAAATAATTAAAGTCGAGCCTGAAACCTGTGCCCATGGCCACACCTAACTGCTTATATAAATTGGCAAACCGGAATTGTGTGCTATCAATGCCGCCGCCGGGCTTTGAATTTCTAAAATTCCATACATTACCGATATCTGCAAACAAAGCACCTTTAAGCACTAAAGAATTTGGAATGATCTGTGCAATGGTGTATCGGTATTCGAGATTGGTTTCTAATTGTATATCACCTGTACGGTCGTTAAAAGTATTGGAACCATAAGGCGAAAGCGGCTGGGCTCCACGGCCAATACCACGCACAGGCCAGCCCCGCATGCTGTTGCTGCCACCACCAAAATATTGTTTAAAGAAGGGGAGTGTGGTATCTTTTTTTGATGCAATACCAACACCGCCAAATGCACGGAAAATAAAAGCAGATTTAGGACGGCTCAGGGAATAGATATATTCGGCATCTGCTTTTACATATTGCTTCATGTATTGTTTAAAAAGGCCAAACCGGCCCCAGAGTAAACCAGATTCTTCGAGATTTACTTTTAAGCTATGCTGCCTGTTGGTATGTTTTGGGTTTACTTTGTTTATCCGGTAGCCAATGCTGGAACCTGCTACCAGCGCTGTATTGAAAGAGTATCGCAGGAATGGATTATCGGCCAGTGTCTTTTTAAAACTATCCGTTTCATTATAAAGTTTGGCAAATTCAAAATTTAACGGCTTCCAGGTCCAGGTTCTGTTCTTTTTGGTTGTGGCCGAATAACCAACGCTAAAATTAAAAGACTGCAGGTTAAATAAATTGATACGGTTTATATAAGAGAATTTGGTGGTGATAAACGACTCCGTTGCAGCAAATTTTGCATTATATCTTGCAAGCGGAAAGATCAGCCTTGGAAAGGAAATATTGTTGGTATAACTTATTTCATTGGAATTAATGAGGTTTTTGGTATTGTTACTATCAGGCCTGAAATTAAATTCCACGCCGGCCAGCAGCGAGTTGGTCATTTTAATGCCTTCCTTGCGCAGGTTACGGTTAAGAAAAGAAATATTACCCGAAAGCCCCAACAGGTTACCGGCATTGGCGGCTGTTACACTATTGGTGTTACTAGAGGCCGAGTAACTGGCTTCCAGCGAAGCTTCATAGCCATATTGTTTAGCGGGCATCAGTTGTACATACATGTCAAGTTTATGTGTACTGTCTTTGTTTTTTACTTCCTCCACCACAATATTGGTGTTTTGCCAAACGCCGGCACGGGCATAGGCATTCAGCGATTTATAAAAATCGTTCTGGTTATATAAATTGCCTTTGTGTAAATACATATTCCTCACCAGTATCCTTGGCCGGAATAAATATTTATGATACAGCATGATGTAATTGGTATCAGCTTTACAACTGTCGCAATGTTTTCTTGCCAAATATCTTTTCGTCAGGGTTGGATCGGTCAAACTATCCCCACTCCTGTAATCAGGTAAAAAATAAATATTATTTATGTAGTACTGTTTTAATTTGCTGCTGTCGGCAGGTGGGTTAAGTACCACTGCCAGTTTGATGCTGGGAGAGTCCCGTGCCTCTTGGGCTTCGGCTAATAAACGCAACTGTTCAAATATGTCATCCGTAATGGTGGTTAATGCGGCTACGGTTGTGTCGCCACGCATCACCAGTTCCTCAGATGTAAATTTGTAATAACCGTTATTCCGGTACAGGTTAACCAGCCTGTTCAGTTCACCAAGCACTGCGGCTTTAGTTACGGGCTCACCTTTCTTGATCAGGGTTTGATCAATATTTTCAACGGCAAGCTTTTGCAGGTCGGGCCTGCGCAGTATGTAAGAGAAGGTATCAATTAATGTTGGTTTGTTTACCTGCACCGTGTAATTAACGTGTACCCGTTGCTGGTTTCCGTAATTGATGGTATCTGCTTTAAAACTTGCTTTGGCTTTATAATAGCCAACGTGCAACATAGAGGTTTCCATATTGCGTGCAGATTTTGAAGCAGAGTTACTGTCATAAGCCGGCGGACTAATGATCACATGGCGGATGAAATATTTATCAACCGTATTTATGCGGGAACTATCATCCAACTGGGCATTTAGCCGCTGCCTTAAGGTTGCCCTTTCTTCTTTACTAAAATTTCCTCCCTTAACTTCGATATTATTTTTAGTGATAAAGGGTTTACCCTTTTGATACTTTTTTGGAATGGTGCAGGAGGATATGACCAGGCAAATGAAAAGAATACATTTCATTTGTTGTTTAAGGCTGTATGTAATTAATGGGTTAACCGGCATAAATATTAAAAGCGACTATGTTAAGCAAAACACATACCAAATATATCCAAAGTTTATGGCACAAAAAATTCAGGGATGAAATGGGTTTGTTTATTGCCGAAGGGCCGAAGGTAGTAATGGATCTGTTAAACAGCCGCAAATTTGTTTGTAAAGAAATTTTTGCGCTGCAAAGCTGGCTGCAGGAACAAAAGAAAACGGTGGATACATTGCCAAATGCATTGATAACTCTAGTAGAAGATTTCGAGCTTAAAAAAATATCATCCTTGTCAACGGCACATCATGTTGTAGCTATTTTTGAAAAAAGAAAACCAGACTTTAGTTTTGAAACTCTGGGCAAAATGACATTGGCATTGGATACCATCCAAGACCCCGGCAACCTGGGCACCATCATTCGTATTGCTGACTGGTTTGGTATTGAAAATATTGTTTGCGCTGTTGGTTGTGCCGACATGTATAATGCCAAAGTGGTGCAAAGTACTATGGGCAGCCTTGGAAGGGTGAATGTTATTTACACAGACCTGGTTGAATGGCTGAAAAATAATAAGCAAACAAAAATTTATGCAGCTTCGCTGGAAGGAAAAGACGTAAAGGCTTCCGGGAAGTTAAAAGAAGCTATACTCATCATTGGCAATGAAGCTAATGGTGTTAGTGATGAAGTGATGGAGTTGGTGAATGAGAAAATAAATATTCCCAGAACCGGTTCTGCAGAATCTTTAAATGCGGCTGTAGCAACAGGAATTATATTGGCAATAATAAAATAAATTGTTTTTTGTCATTTCGACGAAAGGAGAAATCTATTTTAGTTTACATTTTTAGATGTCTCGTACCTCGACATGACAAACGCCTACCTAAACTGTATCGCCTTAACCGGCTTTATATTTTTAATTAAAAGCGTAGGGATGATCAAAGTTGCAAAAGATACAGCCAAGGTAGCCAGGCAAATCAGTAATACCTGCCACCATACTACATCTGCATGAGCGGCACTCATATAGTAAGCATCTTCATCCAGTTTTATAAAACCGGTTTTTTCCTGCAGCCAGCAAATAGCAAGTCCAAGTGCGGCACCTGCAATTATACCGGTAATGGCTATAACAGAAGTATTGTATAAAAATATTTGTTGCACATTCCAGTCCGATGCGCCCAATGCTTTTAATATGCCCGTCATCCGGGTTCTTTCCAAAACCAAAATAATGAGGCAGGTGATGAGGTTAACAACCGCAACAACCATCATGATGATGAGTAACATATTTTTTATCTGCCCCTGCAATCCCAGCCAGTCAAAAATATTCGGATAAATTTCTTTAATGGACCTGCTGTACCAGCTTTGCGGTAATTCGGCATACATAAAATTATTTACTGAATCTGTTTGGGTGTAATCTTTTAAAAAAATTTCGTACCCGCCGATCTGGTCAGGCTCCCAGTTATTTAGTTTCCGGATGAGGTTGATATCTGCCAGTGCAAAATTTTTATCATATTCTTCAATAGATGTTTTATAAATGCCGGCAATTTTTAACCAGCGTGCGGTTTTTGAACCATCTTCCCTGAAGAAGAAGACAAAAACACTGTCGTTTACCTTTGCTTTTAACTGGTTGGCGGTGTAGCTGGAAATATTGATCTCCTTGCTGTAGCCGCTGTCTTTAAACGACAGCCATTTACCGGATTGTAAAAAGGGTTGCAGCCTTGTAAAATCAAAGGCTGAATCAACGCCTTTCAGCAATACGCTTTCAATATCTGCCTGGAATTTTATTATGGCTGATTTGGTGGCAAACCGTTCTACTGTTTTTACCTGCGGCAATGCTTTCAGGAATTTTTCAATCGTATCATTTTGTGTGATGGGATATTCTTCTGCAATACTTACCCTGTTCTCTACATTTTGCTGTACCCGTATATGTCCCCAAAAGCTGAAAACTTTATTACTGATAACGTTCTGAAAACCATTTACAAAGCTCATGGCAACGATCATAATAGCCACGCTGATGGCTGTAGCGCCGATAGCCAGCCTGATGATAAATTTGGAAAAGGTTTTTTGCCGGTTAAAGGCTATTCGTTTTGCTATGAAGACAGAAACATTCAAACGGCGCAATTTTTGTTATCTTACAAATGTATTTTATTTAAACGTATTAAAGATAACATGGTAAAAGTTCAATTACGTACTACGGTACAAGAGAGCAATGCTTCAGTTTCGCTAAGCGAAGGCCCCACGAGGATGCAGGAAGGAATAAAGGCCCGTACCAAAAGAAACATACTCATTACTTTATTTACCTTGTTTACTTTTAGCAGTTTTGCACAAATGGGTGATGCAGTTTACAAAGACAATATTAAAGCCGTTCGCTTTCATATGTATGGCGACCAGCAATCGCTGCCGGTTTATAAAATTAACAGTGGCGACCAGTTGGAACTTAATTTTGATGACCTGGATGCCAATGTAAAAAGTTATTACTACACTTTTCAGCTTTGCGATTATGATTGGAAGCCGGTTGATATCAGCCCGTTTTTATACACCAAGGGTTTTACACAACAGCGGATCGGTACATATCGGTATTCTTCTGTTGCGTTAACCAAGTACACCCATTACCAGGCTATGTTGCCTGACAGGAATACATCATTAACGATGTCGGGTAATTATATCTTAAAAGTTTTTTTAGATGGCGATACCTCCAAACTGGTATTTACCCGGCGTATGCTGGCACTGGAACAAAAGGCATCCATTGCCGGTCAGGTAGTACAACCATTTACGCCGCAGTTTTTTAAAACACATCAGAAAATTCAGTTCAATGCTAATATCAATGGCTTAAATACGTTTAGTGCAGCACAGCAGATCAAAGTGGTCATCTTACAGAATAATCGCTGGGATAATGCTTTAAAAGATATTAAACCAACATTTGTAAGAGGCAATACACTCGAGTACAGTTCAGAAAATAATTGCATTTTTCCCGCTGGTAAAGAGTGGCGCTGGCTCGACCTGAGGAGTTTTCACCTGCAGAGTGACCGGGTGCAAAAGGCAGATTATAATAAGACCTCAACAGATATGTATTTATTCCCCGATGTGGACCGCACTGCACAACGCTATGTTTATTTCCGCGATCTTAATGGTATGTATCTGGTTGAAACTTACGAAACCATTAATCCTTACTGGCAGGGCGATTTTGCAACCGTACACTTTAGCTTGGCCGCACCTGGTGGAGAAGCTTATGCCGGCAAAGAAATTTACCTGGCCGGGCAATTAACCAATTACGAGTTTAATGATAAAACTAAAATGGTTTTTAATTCTGAGAAAGGTGTTTATGAGGTCACGGCATTCTTAAAACAGGGATATTATAATTATACTTATATAGCAGTTGATAAAAATAATTTTGCCAACAGGCGCGACCTGGAAGGGGATTACTGGGAAACAGAGAACAGCTATACCATTTTAATGTATTACAAATCCTTTAACGACCGTGCCGATCAATTAATTGGTGTGGGTAAAATAAATTCGAGATCAGATAAACCCGGTATAAGTTTTTAGGTACCCATAACCCCTGAAGGAGATAAATATTTTTTGCACCAAAATACAAATCCCCAATTACTAATTACTTTTTAACCTTGATTCCCTATCTTTGCCCCGGCAAGTCTTATACGGCCAGCTCCTGTTGAACTCCCCCAGGACCGGAAGGTAGCAAGGGTAGATGGTTGAGCGGTGCGATGTAAGTAACTTGCCATTTTTTATGCCCCTATGTCAAGGCTCTTAAGCATTTCCCATTTTATTATTAATTCACACTTTCATTGCAGTAACTGTATAAATATTTACTGTTTAACTCTTTCAATTATTTTACTTTTGCGAAACATATAATATTTCATATTAACTCTTAAATAATAAATACTTATGAAATTTTTCATCGATACAGCTAATCTCGAACAAATTAAGGAAGCAAATGACTTAGGTATTCTTGATGGTGTAACCACCAACCCATCTTTAATGGCAAAAGAAGGCATTAAAGGCCAGGAAGCCGTGATGGCACATTACAAAACCATTTGCGAATTGGTTGATGGTGATATAAGTGCCGAAGTTATTTCTACCGATTTTGACGGCATTGTTGCTGAAGGCAAAAAACTGGCAGCCATTCATCCCAATATTGTAGTGAAAGTACCCATGATAAAAGACGGTATTAAAGCGTTGAAATGGTTTACCGATAATGGTATCAGAACCAATTGCACACTTATATTCAGTGCAGGCCAGGCAATTTTGGCTGCTAAAGCCGGTGCTACCTACGTTTCGCCGTTTTTGGGAAGGATAGATGATAGTGGTTGGGATGGCATGGATCTTATTCACCAGATGAGACAGATTTTTTCGATGCAGGGATATAAAAGTGAAATACTGGCTGCATCAATACGCAATCCGTTGCATATTATTAAATGCGCCGAAGCCGGTGCTGATGTTTGTACCTGTCCGCTTGATTCTATTTTAGGTTTATTAAAACACCCGTTAACCGATATTGGATTGGCTAAATTTTTAGAAGACGCCAAAAAATTTGCATAAGCATATCGTCTGACGCCCTCGTCTGATGATGCGTTTAGTTGTGGTTATAATTATTTTCCTTTTTTAGTTTTTGATCTGTTCATGATCTCATCTATGGTTTTTAATTCAGGATCCGGCTTTTGCTTGATGTAAATACTGAATTCCTTTAACAATGATGGATTGCTGCGCAGCTGTACTTTAATATCTACCTTTTCGGCAGCAATATCTTTGTCAATCCATAAACTATTGCCACTGAATTTTCCGGCCGAGGAAGAAAAGATAAGGTCTGTACTGTCGAGCGGCAGGTATTTACCATTCGATAATTTGCCATCAATATTTATATAATTGAAAGTGCCTTTCTTCAGGCTATCTGTATATAAGTTCACATAAATGCTTTCTACTTTTTGCGCCCTGGCAAACTGCGAACATAAAATAAATAAAAGGAGTAAATATTTCTTCAATTGCATTGTTTATAGCAAAGATGGAAAAAATTATGCCAGCGTATGAATTTGCTGGGATTTTAAATGTTAAAGTTTGGTTGTGGCAACTAATCAGGCTGTTCTGTTCCCATCCGCATACAGTTCCAGTAAGGCTTCCATGCTTTCTTTCAGGTTACCGGAGCCTTCATCAAAAAGGCTGTCTTTGTTTTTTTTAGAAGCTTTATTATCAGTGGATTTCTTTATGGTTGACCTTATTGCTTCCAGTTCATCAAAAAATGGGGGAACAGCTTTTTCATAAAAACCATTTACCGCTTCAATAGTTATCAGCAGGTCTTCATATTCTGTAAGGATATCGTTTATCTCTTTTACATTTTCGAGAGAATGCCTTCTTGGTATCCTGTTAAATAAATTTTGTAATGCTGCTACTGTAGTCATGATAAACAAAAGTAGGGTAAAGCCTTTTAGCCAGATGCTTTATTTGCATCAGCAAAAGAAAGCCCTATTTTATAAAATAGATTTTTTCATACAAATACTGTTCTCCACGTTTTCATACTGGCCATAGTTTTTAATGATTGCATATCCTGCTTTTTGATACAGGCTGATGGCTTCGGGTTGTTTTTTTCCGGTTTCCAAAACGCAGGCAGCATATCCCGATTCCAATGCCCATAATTCCAGTTCCTGTAAAATGTTAAGCCCAATGCCATGTCCACGGTAATCGGGAGATACAAACATTCTTTTGATCTCTACATTTTTTTTATCATATTCCTTAAAAGCACCGCAGCCTATCGGTTTATCATCTTTATAACAAACAATTACATGCTTAATATTTTGTACTTTATTAAACTGGGCATAAAAAGTATGCTCATCACCATCACGAATGGCTAAATCTTTGTCAAGTAAAGAAACGAGGTTTTGAAAATCAATATCAGTTGAATTGGTTCTGTTAAATATTGTCATAATTATGAATGATAAAAGGGTGCCTATTAAACAGGTATTACTGTCTTTTTTTTATGAATAGCATACAACTGCAGTTTTTCATTTCCCACACTGATCTCCTTTTCAAATACAAGTCCGAGTTTTGTGAGTAATTGTATCGACGATACATTGTTTGTAAGCGTTGTAGCCAGTATGGTTGCATGTTCTCCTGAATGCAGTAATTCATGTAAAACAGCCGATGCAGCTTCAAAGGCATAACCTTGCTTTGCATGCTGCGGCAGAAAAGCAAACCCGATATCATTATGTTCTAAATAATCGCGTTTTATTAAAGTAACCAGGCCAAGTGGAATTTGCTGCTCCTGTAATGTAACAGCCCAATAAGTAATACCCGGGGCGCTGTTTATTTTTTGAATGTAATTAACTGCATCTTCGGGGCTGTTTATATTCCTGTCTCCGATGAATTTTTTCCATCCTGCTGTATTCAGCAATTCAAAAATAAGATCAACATCCTGAGAACTTAGTTTATTTAAAAACAGTCTTTCTGTTTTATAAGTTTCCTGCATCAGCTAATTTTTAGTTTAAACTATAAATGATAATATGAACGGGTTCATATTCGGGTAACCGGTTTATCCGTAAAAATATTATGTTTTAAATAAAGCAAAAAACAAAGTTTTTTTTAAGAATCTGTACTTATACATTTGCAGCCTTATTATTTTAACATGCACATTAAATATGCTCAATATATTGCTGCTGATCTGAATCTCACTTTAAAGCAGGTAAACAGTCTTATTCAATTACATAATGAAGGCGCAACCATTCCGTTTATTGCACGATACTGAAAAGAAGCAACGGGTAACCTGGATGAGGTAGTAATCGGTAAAGTGATAGAACAGATCAAATATTTTAATGAACTGGAGAAGCGGAAAGAAACGGTTTTAAAAACAATTGAAGAAGCCGGAAAATTAACGTCCGGATTAAAAAAACGGATCGATGATTGTACCAGTGCCACCATCCTGGAAGATATTTACCTGCCTTATAAACCAAAACGCAAAACAAAAGCTTCGGTTGCTATTGAAAAAGGACTGGAGCCACTGGCCACATTATTGTTTACGCAGGGCAATCAAAACCCGGGAACAGAAGCTGCTGCATTTATTACAGAGCAGGTAAAAGATATTACCGAAGCATTGCAGGGCGCCAGGGATATTATGGCAGAATGGATATCGGAGAACGAACAGGCAAGAAATATAATCCGGAAATTATTTACTGCTGATGCGGCACTGTCATCCAAAGTACTTACCAGTAAAAAAGATGATGAAGCCGCACAGAAATACCGCGATTATTTTGAATTTAAAGAACCGTTGGCTCAAAGTCCGTCGCATCGTATACTGGCCATCCGTCGTGGCGAAAAAGAAGGTTTCCTGCTGATGGATATCAGCATTGATAAAGAAACGGCACAGGAAGAAATAAAAAGGATATGCATAAAATCAACTAGCCTTGCTGCCAAGCAGGTGGCAATTGCCATTGATGATGCTTATGTGCGGTTGTTGCAACCAACAATCGAAACGGAGTTCCGCATGGCCAGTAAAATGAAAGCAGATGAAGAAGCCATCAGGGTGTTTGCAGAAAACCTGCGGCAGTTATTACTGGCTTCGCCATTAGGACATAAAAAAGTAATGGCCATTGATCCCGGATTTCGCTCGGGTTGCAAAGTGGTATGCTTAGATGAATACGGCACATTCTTAAAATACAATACCATTTTTCCACATGCACCGCAAAACGATTGGAATGGTGCCATACAAACCATCAGGAATCTTGTTGCAAAATATGATATTGAAGCCATTGGTTACGGTAATGGTACGGCTAGTAAAGAGACCGACCAGTTGCTGCGCAGTATTGATTTTGGTAAGACCATTTCTTTATTTATGGTGAATGAAAATGGTGCATCCATTTATTCGGCAAGCGAAGTGGCCAGGGAAGAATTTCCGGATGAAGATGTTACTGTACGTGGATCCATCAGTATTGGCAGGAGATTACTTGATCCATTGAGTGAGTTGGTAAAGATTGATGCAAAAAGTATTGGGGTAGGGCAATATCAGCATGATGTAAACCAAACGAGGTTAAAAGATGCGTTGGACAAAGTGGTAGAGAGTTGTGTTAATTTTGTTGGAGTAGATGTAAATGCTGCCAGTAAACATCTGCTCACTTATGTAAGCGGTTTAAGTGCGAATGTGGCAAAGAATATTGTAGAATACAGAACAAAGCACGGCAGTTTTAAAAACCGGGAGGAAATAAAAAAAGTATCCCTGCTTGGTGCAAAAGCATTTGAACAATGTGCGGGCTTTTTAAGGATTCAACATGCGGCTAACCCGCTGGATAATTCTGCTGTACATCCCGAGAGTTATCATGTTGTGGAAGCGATGGCTAAAAAAGTAAACAGCACCGTACCCGGGTTGATAAAAAATGCGGAGATAAGAAAACAATTGAACGCCAAAGATTTTGTTACTGACACAATCGGGCAGTTTACAATAGAAGACATTTTAAAGGAACTGGAAAAGCCGGGCCGTGATCCCCGCGCAGCTATTGAAGAATTCAGGTTTGCAGATGGCGTAAATAGTATGGAAGACCTTGTGCCGGGAATGAAAATACCGGGCATGGTAACCAATATCACCAACTTTGGTGCATTTGTAAATGTGGGTGTAAAGCAGGATGGGCTGATACATGTATCGCACATGGCGAACCGGTATATCAGCGACCCTAACCAGGTGGTAAAACTCGGGCAGCAAGTGATGGTTACAGTGGTGGAAGTTGATATTCCAAGAAAAAGAATAGCCTTATCATTAAAAGAAAATGGGTCTGCTAAAACTGAGTCTGTAAAACCGCAGACTAAAATATCAAAATCGGTTATTAATAAAGAGGAAGAAGCTAATGCCTTTCAATCAAAGCTGATGGAACTGAAGAAGCAGTTTAAATAATCAGCTTTGTTTTACAATTGTCTTTTAATAAGCCGTCTCCGACAGGCTCAAGACTGACAGCTTTTTGTCATGTTGAGTTTGTCGAAACATTACAAAAAGCTGTTTATTGCAATACATCTTTAAGAGTAATTGCACCTGGGAACAATTTATTTAACAATTGTCCTGAAAGTCAGATTCACCCTGGGTTTATTCGTCTTTGTTGTTGGCGGAAGCCGGTGCAGCCAGTTGGTTTGTGTGGCATCTTTCATCATTAATAAACTGCCGTGTTCTAAAAATACAGATACCGTTTCTTTGGTTGTCTTGTTTTTAAAAGCAAATTTTCTTTCGGCACCAAAACTTACCGAAGCGATGGCACCGTTCTTTTTCAGATCTTTTTCTGCATCGCTATGCCAGGCCATTCCTTCTTCGCCGGTATGGTATAAATTAAGTAAACAGGAATTGAATGTTTCGCCTGATCTTAATTCGATGAAGGACTTTAATTCCAGCAATTCCTTTGTAAATGGGATTGCCCGTTTTGTAATATTAGAATATGTGTATTCAAAATCAGTATCAGCATACCAGGCAACCTTTCGTTTGGTGATGATGAGTTTTCCCATCATAAATGCTTCATCATTTTTCCATTCAATGTTATTGAGTAAATTAGCCAGGTAGTGATTGGCTTCTGTTAATGAAAATATCTTTCCATAATAATTGACGGTGCCATCATTGGGTAAAATATTTGTAGTGTGATCTGTTGTGCTGCCGAATAAATCCATTATTCTTTACTGTCAATTTTATTATCAAATTAAAAATTACAACACCAGTTGTGTATACAGCCTGGTAAGGGTTTCCTGTGGGTTTGTACTAAAGCCCGGGTGTACTTTTGAAGTTTGCAGGATGGTGCTTCTTGTGGCGGTAAGCCAGCGAAAACGTTCGGCCGTATCCAGACTGCCGATGGGGCCGGCATCATTACCTCCCATACAAATACGTTCAACGGCCTGCAGGTTTTGCAGCAGTTCCTGTTTATCAATTTCGGTGCAAAATATCCGTAAACGTTCTTCATTCAACGTATATAATGTTTGTAAAAAATTAAGTTTGGCGCAGTACAGAATAACGCCCACGTTCAGGAACTCTTCCCGCTCTACCTTTGGTACAATACGCACCACGGCATATTCAAATAAGTGCGTTTGCTGCATGTTGTGCTTCTTTTACAAAAATGGCTGAATTTGCCAAACGGGTTTCTAAAAAACGGGCATACATCTGCCGGTGCTCATTAATTGTTTTAAAATCGGTATCAACGGCAAGCCATTCATCCGGAATTAAATTAACGATCGCCTGAATCCGGTCGTTGGTTAATATGGAACGAAATGCGGCATCAACGTCATCTAATCGTTTTGCCTGTGGTAGCAGCACATGATCCTTTACCAAGGTAAAAGGCCGCAAAGCCTGTTCTTCCCAGTTTTGGGGGTTGTGGTGAAAATAAAGACAGGCACCATGATCAATCAGCCATAGTTCTTTGTGCCACCAAAGCATATTTGTATTACGCACAGTTCGATCCATATTGGTGATCAGGCAATCCAGCCAAACAATTTGCGACGCAAGTTTTTCATCTACCACCGTAACGGTTGGGTCAAAGCTAATGGCACCGGAGAGGTAATGCAGTGCCAGGTTAAGTCCTACGCTTGCTTTTAACAGGTCCTGTATCTCTTCATCAGGTTCGGTTCTGCCAAAGGCCGAATCTATATTGGCAAAAACAATTTCAGGCACTCTTATTCCGAGTGTTCTTGCAATTTCTCCGCCTATTAATTCTGCTATGAGGGCCTTAACCCCTTGTCCTGCACCACGAAATTTAAGTACGTACAAAAACCCATCATCTGCCTCCACAATAGCAGGCAGGGAGCCGCCTTCACGTAGGGGCGTGATGTAACGGGTAACATTAACTGCCCTTATTTCGGGTTGATCATCATTCATGTTGCTAAATTAATTCATTTAAAATTAATTGGTTTGTTGCGTTGCTGAAGACTGTATTGCAGCGAAATTATTTATTTTGCAGTTGTTTAGGGCTACACAATTTACCGTAGTTTGGGTTGTATATAGCGGCAGTGGCGGGTCAGCAAACAATAGATCTGCAAAAAACTTGCTTAAATGCTGCCAAATATCCCTGTTTCCCCTTATCTTTGCCGCCCGAAAAAGAAAATATACTTTTTCAGACATTTCCCACAAGGCTCTATCAAGTGTCCCGTCATTTCGGAACCGCCAGTAGGGAGTAACTAAAACAGTTATGTAATGCCAAAGGTTAAAACCAACAGCAGCGCCAAGAAGCGCTTTAAAGTTACCGGTACCGGTAAGATCATGTTCCAAAAAGCTTTCAAACGTCACATTTTAACAAAGAAATCTACAAAACGCAAACGTAATATGCGTAAGATGGGTGTTGTTAGTGATGCTAATACGCATTTTGTAAAAAGATTATTGGGAATGAAATAACCCCGAAACCGGAAAAACACAACAATTAACTTTAAAAAAATTAAAATATGCCACGTTCAGTAAATGCAGTAGCCAGCAGGGCCCGCCGCAAAAGAATATTAAAAGCTGCCAAAGGATACTATGGTAAGCGTAAAAATGTATATACCGTTGCCAAAAACGTAATGGAAAAAGGTTTAACGTACAGCTACGTTGGCCGTAAATTAAAAAAGCGTGAATACCGCACTTTATGGATCGCACGTATTAATGCAGCCGTAAGAGAAGAAGGTACCATGACCTATAGCCAGTTCATCAACAAATTAGCTGTTAAAGGAATTGACCTGAATCGTAAGGTTTTGGCAGACCTGGCCATGAATGAGCCGGAAACATTTAAGAAATTAATAGATTCAGTAAAGTAATCTGCTGTATGAATTAATAAAAACCGGTTGTGATTTTATCGCTACCGGTTTTTTTATGTGTAAATATCAGTATTCAATTACTTTTGCTAAAAGTATCTCTAAATAAAAAAAGGTAAAATCAATTAATGAATAATACTTACGATAGTCTTGTACAGCAAACCTTTAATTTTCCACAGGAAGATTTTAAATTAAAGAATGAGTATTTGCAATACAATGATGTGGATATAAAAGCACTTATTGATAAACATGGTACGCCGCTGAAGCTTAGTTACCTTCCTAAAATCGGGATGCAGATAAACAAGGCTAAAAAGTTATTTGCCAATGCTTTTAAAAAACATAAATATGAAGGAAAGTATAACTATTGCTACTGTACCAAAAGTTCTCATTTTAGTTTTATAGTTGAAGAAACATTAAAGTATGATATACACCTGGAAACATCTTATGCTTACGATATTGACATTATCAACTCGTTGTATAAGAAAAGAAAGATCAACAAGGATATTCATATAATCTGCAACGGATTTAAACAAAAGAATTATACCAGCCGTATAGCCAAACTGATCAATGATGGATTTAAAAATGTAATTCCGGTATTGGATAATAAAGAAGAGCTGAGTATGTACAAGCGTAACATCCGCACCGGCGAACCTTTTAAACTGGGCATAAGAATAGCTGCTGAAGAAGAGCCTTCTTTTCCTTTTTATACCAGCAGGCTGGGCATAAAAGCAAAAGATGTATTGGGATTTTACGTAGATGAGATCGAAGGATATGAAGATAAGTTTCAATTGAAAATGCTGCATATATTTTTAAACAAAGGCATCAAGGATGATATTTATTACTGGAGTGAATTACAAAAAAGCATAACACTGTATTGCCAGTTAAAAAAAATATGCCCTGAACTTGATTCAATAAATATTGGTGGAGGTTTTCCTATTAAACATTCACTGGGTTTTAATTATGATTACCAGTTTATGATCAATGAAATAGTTGGGAACATTAAAGCAGCCTGTAAAAAGGCCAAAGTGCAAATGCCCGATATTTATACGGAGTTTGGAAGTTTTACGGTGGGAGAGAGTATGGCGCATATTTACAGTGTTATTGGCGAAAAAGTTCAGAACGACCGGGAAACCTGGTACATGATAGACTCTTCTTTTATTACCACATTGCCTGATACATGGGGTATTGGTGAAAAATTCCTGATGCTGCCCATCAATAAATGGGATAACGAATACCAACGGGTGGTTTTGGGCGGTATTACCTGCGATGGGCACGATTACTATGATAGTGAAGAACATATTAATGAAGTGTTTTTGCCTAAAGTAAAAACGACCAACGAAGAAAAACTGGAGACCAATAAGGAACCTTTGTATGTTGGATTTTTTCATACCGGTGCTTACCAGGACCAGATAAGTGGCTATGGTGGCATAAAGCATTGTCTTATTCCTTCGCCCAAACATGTGATCATTGAAAGAGATAAGAACGGCAAATTAATAGAATGGGTTTATGCAAAAGAACAGACTTCGCAAAGTATGCTCAAGATCTTGGGTTATAAATAGGAGCGTCACCATTCATGTAATTTTATGATAGGCAAACTTTGTGTTGCCTATTTTTATTGCTGATTAAAATACCAGCCATGCTAAACAAGCTTAATAAATTTTTTGTGTTATTGCTTTTATCAATCTTAATTGGAAGCGGTTTGGCTTTTGCACAAAATGCCGAAGATTCTATAAAAACGGTGATCAATATCATGTTTACCGGCATGAAGAACAGCGATACCACATTGGTAAAATCCTGTTTTACTGAAACTGCCTTTATGCAGACTTTTGAGAAGAACAAAGAAGGTAAAACTATTATTACCACAGACAACCCCAGCGATTTTGCAAAAATTATAGCAACCATTCCTGCAGGCACCGCCGATGAACAGATCGTTTTTAAAGATATTAAAATTGATGGGCCAATGGCTACGGTCTGGGCACCTTTTAAATTATATTTTAACGGAAAGTTTTATAGCTGTGGTGTAAATTCTTTTCAATTGGTAAGGTTGAATAATATTTGGAAAATACAGTACATACTAGATACAAGAAGAAAAAATAATTGTGAATAGGGAAATCCACTGCGTGGATTTTGTGATTGCTACTGAAACACGGAAACACAGAAAAATACATTCTCAATTCAGTGCTTCAGTGTCTCAATGCAAATAATTATTCCCGAAGGAAATAGTTTGTGTCTCGTGGAAATCTTCTTTTGCCGTAGGCAAAACAGCTTCCTTGTCGTATAAAAAAGAAAAGGCCTTCTCAGGAATGAGAGGGCCTTTGTTTCCGGTAACTACCCGGAACCAAACCAACTGTATATTTATGAAAAAAACTCGCTTTATTGAATCGTTATTTCTTTAGCTCCGTCTTTCACTTCTTCTTTTTTTGGAAGTTCCAGTTTTAAAATACCGTTTTCGTATTTAGCTGTAATATTGGTAGCATCTATCTTTTCATCCAGTGTAAAACTGCGTTTGAAAGATTTGTACCCAAATTCCCTGCGGATCATTTTTTCATTCTCTTTTGCTGTTTCCGTTTTCTTTTCGGCACTGATGGTTAATATCTTACCATCAAGCTTTATATTAAAATCAGCTTTGTCCATTCCCGGTGCTGCCAGTTCAACCTGGTAAAAATCAGTTTTCTCAATGATGTTGGCAGGTGGAAAATGCAATACATCTTCACGGATTGACTTCCCAAAATTTACTGGTAATTCATTAAATAATTCATTCATTAATCCATCAAAGCTTTTGTTGATCGGACTGTTAACTTTTACGAGTGTCATAGTTATTATTTTTTAAGTTTTTAATTTTTAGATTCGTAAAGAGTATGTCAAATTATATTCCAACAACTTTTTTGAAGACAAAATTTCAAGAACTTGATTATTTAAAAGACATTATGGCCGTTCATCGATCAGTAGTGCGACATTATTTCCGTTTTGTTGTCTATTTCGATATTGGGAAATGTATTTATCCGTTTCGATGTTTTATAAAAGAAGTATGTAATTTTACATTCTATAAAAAAATAAATAAGCTATGTATCCAGCAGAAATTGTAATACCAATGAAAGAAGAGTTAACCGAAAATGGTTTTTCTGAACTCTTAACAGCAGAAGCAGTTGAAAATACCCTTGCCGAAAAGGGTACCACTTTAGTAATGATCAATTCAGTTTGCGGTTGCAGCGCAGGTACCGCCCGTCCGGGTGTATTGATGGCTGTACACAATACCGTAAAAAAGCCCGATAATATTACGACCAGCTTTGCCGGTTTTGATATTGAAGCGGTAAATAAATTAAGGGAGCATTTAATGCCTTACCCACCTTCTTCGCCGGCCATTGCACTGTTTAAAGATGGTAAACTTGTTCATTTTATTGAACGCCATAATATTGAAGGCCGCAGTGCTCAAATGATCGCTGAAAACCTGATCGGCGCATTTGACCAGCATTGTAATTAATACAATTGTAAGTACTATAATAAGCCTCCTGTTTTTACAGGAGGTTTTTTTATGAGGTAATTGATATTCCCGAATACCTGCTGCTCCGTAGTTTTGTTTATAGATATTGTGCGAATCAGTATATTGCAGTCCTAAATTTTAAAACCTCAACTTAACAGATGTATCCCAACTTGTATTATGTTTTTAAAGAGTGGTTTGGTGTAAAGTGGCATGGGTTAAGCTTTTTAAATACATTTGGCCTGATGGTGGCACTGGGCTTTGTTACTGCAGCCATTGTTTTAAGCATAGAATTACAGCGTAAGGAAAAACAGGGGCTTTTAGCTCCAAGAGAAGAAATGATAGTGGTTGGAAAGTCAGCATCCTTTAGTGAACTCCTTATCAATGCCTTTGTTGGTTTTATTTTTGGATACAAAATATTTGGACTCTTTTTCAGTAAGCCACCCGAACTAAATCCACAGGATTATATTTTTTCATCGGCAGGAAATTTGCTCGGAGGGCTTGCCATAGCCGGTTTATTAACCTGGTTCAAATGGTGGGATAAAAATAAGCAGAAACTTAAAGAACCCGAAAGGCGTAATGTACGCATATGGCCACACGACAGAGTAGGAGATATCATTATACTCGGTTTGGTATTCGGGATCATTGGTGCTAAACTTTTTGATAACCTGGAGAACTGGAGTGATTTTGTGAAAGATCCTATTGGCAGGTTATTTTCTGCAAGCGGACTTACGTTTTATGGCGGGCTTATCTTAGCTTCTGTTGCTATCTGTTGGTATGCTTCAAAAAAAGGAATAAAGATCATTCATTTGGTTGATGCTGCAGGTTTGGCACTCCTGCTTGCCTATGCGGTAGGCCGTATTGGATGCCAGGTATCGGGCGATGGCGATTGGGGTGTATTTAACAGCGCTTATGTTGTTAATGCTGATGGTAAAGTTGTAGTGGCCGGTCCCGACGATTACCAGGCCCAACTGGTAAAGAATGCAAAGTATTACTTGCGCGGGGAAGCATATGCCAAAGACTCTTCGCTGGTGCAGGTTACAGACCGTATATATGAGAGCCTGGATAAAGTTCCACATAAATCTTTTAAAGGCCCATCCTTTTTACCAACCTGGATGTTTGCTTATACATACCCCAATAATGTAAATAAGGATGGTGTTTTGATACCAAATTGTAATGAAGAACATTGCCGGGCGCTTCCACAACCGGTTTTTCCAACACCGTTTTATGAAACTATTGCCTGTACCTTACTCTTTTTAATACTCTGGTCAATACGAAAAAAGGTAACTGTCCCCGGTATAATGTTTGGACTTTATCTTATTGTAAACGGATTAGAGCGTTTTACAGTAGAACTGTTCCGGGTAAATAATACGTACTCCATCTTTGGCTTTCATCCCACACAGGCAGAGATCATATCTGCAACACTTGTAGTAACAGGACTTATATTAATTATTATTGTAAAAAGAAGGGCTTCTAAGGACAATTTCTAAAATCTTCGCCTAGGTTTTCATTTGTAACTTTTCGTTTTCTTTAACGTATACACGGATATGACCAAATATCCTTGAAATTTACCGTTCAGTATAAAACAATGTACTATAGTTTACATAGTACCTATCTTTGTGAAGTAGTTATCAACGTATGTAACTGCTTTATTTGAAAAACAACGATTTGTTCCGACAGCCATCGGAACCAATTAAAAAACAAAAAAGTATAGCCATGAACAAATTTTTCAGCCTGCTGGCTGCTATGACCATTGGTATGTCCAGCTTTGCCCAAACCGGGGGCAAAATATCCGGAAGTATTAAAGACGGGGGTAATCAAAAGATCATTGATGCCGCTTCCGTCTCTCTGCTAAAAGCAAAAGATTCCAGCCTTATTAAAGTTGCCGTTACAGACAAAGAAGGCAATTTTATGCTTGAAAATGTAAAGGATGGCGCTTACCTGGTTTTAGCAACATCTGTCGGTTATACAAAGATCTACAGTAAAACCTTCACCATTTCGCCTGAAAAGGCAACTGTAAATGTTGGCGTATTACAATTAATACCAGCCGATAAAAATCTTAAAGAAGTTTCCGTTACATCTAAAAAGCAATTTATTGAAAGAAGGATCGACAAAACTATCATAAATGTAGATGCAGCTATTTCCAATGCAGGCACAACCGCTCTGGAAGTATTAGAAAAAAGTCCGGGTGTAACAGTAGATAAAGATGGTAATATCAGCCTTAAAGGAAAAGCAGGCGTTAACATTATGCTCGACGGTAAGCCCGCATACCTGACCGGGGCAGACCTGACCAATTTACTAAGAACGATGCCATCCAGTAATTTAGACCAGATAGAGATAATAACCAACCCATCTGCTAAATACGATGCATCGGGTACGGCCGGTATAATCAACATAAAGACAAAGAAAAACAAACAAAAAGGCTTTAACGGTAGTGCCAGTACTTCCTACGGCCAAGGGATCTATGCAAGAAACAATAACAGTTTAAACCTGAATTACAGAAACGGAAAATTTAATGTGTTCAGTAATTTTAGTGCCAGTTTCGATAGAAATTATCAGAACCTGCACATCCTGAGAAAATACAAAAATGCCAATGGTGATTTTGACAGGATATTTGAACAGGATGCATTGATGAACAGGAAGAATCATAATTATAATGCCAAGATAGGGGTGGATTTTTATGCAACTAAAAAAACAACTATCGGGTTTGTAGCAAATGGCTTTTCGGCTTTTAATGGACAGAATGGTTTGAACACAACTTTCTTTTATGATGGAACAAAAACTTTAGATTCGATTGCTATTGCAAAAAATAACGAAGATGGCCCATGGAAAAACGGATCGCTTAATTTTAATTACCGCCATACATTCGATTCTACCGGTAAAGAATTAACGATGGATGCTGATTATGTACGTTATCAATCGGGCAAAACAATGGATCTTTTAAATAGCTATTATTCCGATAACTGGCAATCAACAGGTGGAGATAATTTAACAGGCGACCTGCCAACAACCGTAAATATCTACACTTTTAAAATGGATTACAGCCAAACATTAAAAAAAGGCTTTAAGTTAGAAACCGGTATTAAAACAGGTTATGTTAACACTGATAACACAGCCGGCTATTTTAATGTAATTGCTGGTGTTAAAGAAGTTGACCTTGCAAAGACAAACCGTTTTAACTATAAAGAAAATATTAATGCAGGATACATTAACCTGTCTAAAGAGATAAAAAAATGGGGTTTCCAGGGAGGTTTAAGGGTAGAGAATACCAATAACAGCGGTAAGCAGTTTGGTAATCCCCAACGTACCGATTCTGCTTTTAAAAATAGTTATACCGGTCTTTTCCCCAATGTATTTGTAAGTTATAAAGCCAATGATAAAAACCAGTTCTCTTTTTCTTATGGCCGCAGAATAAGGCGCCCGGATTATGAAGATCTGAACCCATTCCTTTTCTTTATAGATAATTATACATACGAACAAGGCAATCCTTTTTTACAACCGTCAATTGCCAATACTGTAGAAGCGTCGCATACGTACAAAGATTTTTTAACCACATCAGTTAATTATACGCACACCAAAGCTTTGTTCACAGAAGTATTTGAACCCAATGGAAACGCTATTGTTGTAACCCACAGAAATTATGGCAGCTCCGATAATGCAAGCCTGTCTGTTAGTGCACAAATACCGGTAGTCAAATGGTGGATGGCAATACCTTATGCTGAATTGAATTACAGCAGTTATAAAGGTCAATTTAGCAGCGGTAATATAAGTGTAGATGCCACTAATTTTGCCGTGAACATGAGCAACCAGTTTACATTTAAAAAAGGCTGGAGTGCAGAGTTGTCGGGCTTTTATCGTACCAAAGGTATAGAAGCACAGGTACTGATCCATCCATTATGGCAGGTTAGCGGCGGTGTACAAAAACAGGTATTTAAAAAGAAAGGCACGATAAAATTAAATATACGCGACATCTTTAAATCCATGAATCCACACGGAGAAATAAATATCCAAAGCACCGAAGCAAGCTTCAGTCAAACAAGAGACAGCAGGGTGGTTACGATGAGCTTTGTGTATCGTTTTGGTAAACCATTAAAAGGTGTAAAAACCAGGAAATCGGGTGGTGCCGGAGACGAGCAGCAGCGGATCAAAAGCAGCAATTAACCTGGTATCCATAGTTAATAGCTGGTGGTTAATGATTGGCCCTTTGCCAACTTTCAATAACCACCAGCTATTTTCTACATTTTCGCTACTTTTGAGAAAAATAACAACCATGCCATCATTTGATCTCGTAAGTAAAGTTGACCTGCAAACACTCGATAACGCCATTAACACGGTGAGTAAAGAAATTACCAATCGTTTCGACTTTAAAGGGTCGCATGTGGTGATCGACCTGAATAAAAAAGAATTTAAAGTGAACCTGGAAGCTGATAGTGATATGAAAATTCAGCAGATCATTGATGTACTCATCAGCCGCAGTATGAAGCAGGGGCTTGCTGCAGAAATATATGACCTCAGCAAAGAGCCATTCCAGAGCGGCAAAGTAGTAAAAAAGGAAGTTGCCGTAAGAAACGGGATAAAACAGGAAGATGCCAAAAAGATCGTTAAAATTATAAAAGACAGTGGATTGAAGGTGCAGGTGGCCATTATGGACGATATTATTCGTGTAACAGGTAAAAAAATTGACGATCTGCAGGAAGTTATACAGGCCTCAAAAAGCTGGGATGTGGGAATTGCGTTGCAATATATCAATATGAAAAGCTGATTTTTAATGGATAATTGGTTAGTAGATAATGGATAATTCTCTAAATTTATAAGTAGTTACTATTTAATAAAACTGATTTTAGAGAAGGCATTATCAATTATCCATTATAACATTATCCATTTTATTGACGTTTTTAAGCAAAAAGAGCTTAATTTCGCACACTTATTAATAATTGTACGGCAAAACCCGTACGCTAAACTAAAATAATATGAAAGAAGGAATTCACCCAGGCAATTACAGAATGGTTATTTTTAAAGACATGAGTAATGGTACGCAGTTTTTAAGCCGTTCTACAGCTTATTCAAAAGAAACAATATTACATGAAGATGGTAAAGAATACCCGGTAATTAAACTGGAGATATCAAATACCTCTCATCCTTTTTATACCGGTAAAAACGTATTGGTTGATACAGCAGGTAGAATTGACAAATTCAACAAACGCTACGCAAAAAAGAGCTAAATAATTAATAAGGATTATTATCTTTATTTGAAGTTTGTTTTTCATGGCTATACTTTAAGTCCCTCCGGTTCTCCGGGGGGATTTTTATTTTTGTATTTTTACTTATGCAAAAGATCATCTTTACAGCAGAATATTGTAAACCCGAAAATCTTCATCCTTTTACTTATACCCGTCATATCCAGGATATCCGTATCGGCATATTAACCATTCGTGAAAAATGGGAGCGGTATTTAAAAACAACAACAGCCGATAAATGGGAAGATCATTACCTGGATCATGAACAATCCGTTAGAATTGAAAAAGGGATCGGCAAAGATGATTACCTGTTGGTGCATGCCAATGTGTTACCAACCAAAGCCATCATCAGCAAAATAAAAAATCTTAAGAATGGCGAATTTCTTACCTCGGGTAAAGAAGGAGGAATGGCCTTTAAATTTTCTGATAAAGAAGTACTTGGGCTTCATAAAATAAAAATTAACCGCTCTATTGACTTTAAGGGTGAGATGAAAGCAATACATTATCCCTGGCAGATATTTCAAATGAATGACTGGGCTTTAAGAGAAGATTTTGGTTTAGTTACGGCCGGAAGAAAAAGTAAAGCTATTTCCAAAACAAATAAACTCGTAAAACCTGCGCAGATATTTATAGAAGCTGGTGTAAAAATGGAACATTGCATTTTAAATGCAACAGATGGCCCTATCTATATTGGTAAGAATGCAGTAATTATGGAAGGTAGTTTATTGAGAGGCCCTGTTGCTATTTGTGAAGAAGCAGTTGTAAAAATGGGAACGAGGATCTATGGAGCCACAACGGTTGGACCCTTTTGCACGGTTGGTGGCGAAATTAAAAATTCGGTATTATTTGGTTTTAGTAATAAAGCACATGATGGCTATTTAGGAGATAGTGTACTGGGCGAATGGTGTAATTTAGGTGCAGGTACCAGCAACAGTAACGTAAAAAATACGGCAGGCGAAGTAAAATATTGTGTTGATGCAGATAAGAAGCAGGTAAGCGCAGGCAATAAAGGCGGGTTATTAATGGGCGATTATTCAAAAGCAGCCATAAACACATCCTTCAATACCGGAACAGTGGTTGGTGTTTGCTGCAATGTTTTTGCAGCAGCGCTTACGCCTAAGTTGATCTCAAATTTTTCATGGGGTGCCGATGGTATAACAAAATATAAATTGAATAAGGCATTTACAGACATTGATAGCTGGAAAAAACTGAAAGGTTTAACCATATCCAACCGGGAGCAACAAATTTTGACAGATATTTACAAACTATTCTAATCTTTATTACACGAATTATTTGAATTGCACTAATTCATCAGTAAAATTCGGTAATTAGTGTAATTGATTTTTTAAATTCGTGTAATAAAATAATATATTGCTACTTAACTTATCACAAAAAAAATGAACATGCGTAAACAAATTGCAGCAGCAAACTGGAAAATGAATCTTACCCTGCAACAGGCTGAAACTTTAATGGATGAACTGATCGCCATACCACATGAGCTGAAAGAGAACCAGGAAGCTGTTTTTGGTGTTCCATTTCCCTACCTCATCAGCATAAAAAATAAACTGGCCGGAAAGAAAAATACTTTTTCCGCAGGATGCTGTGCAATTGCCGCACAAAACTGTTATGATAAAAAAAGTGGCGCATACACCGGTGAAGTAAGTGCTGAAATGCTGAAAAGCATTGGCATAGACTATGTGATACTGGGCCACAGCGAACGCCGGGAATATTTTAATGAAAGTAATAGCATGCTGGCTGCAAAAGTTAATATTTGCCTGGAGAATGGATTGAGACCAATTTTTTGTTGTGGAGAGCCACTGGCAATAAGAGAAGCAGCAACGGAGAACAGTTTTGTTGAAACCCAGTTAAAAGAAGGCCTGTTTCATTTAACTGCAGGGCAATTATCGGGCTTTGTAATTGCTTATGAACCCATATGGGCAATTGGCACCGGTAAAACGGCCAGCAATGAACAGGCACAGGAAATGCATGCACATATCCGAAGCGTAATGGCAAATCAATACGGTGCTACAGTTGCTGATAGTATTTCTATTTTATACGGTGGCAGCGTAAAGGCAAATAATGCAAAAGAAATTTTTGAACAACCCGATGTGGATGGGGGATTGGTTGGTGGTGCCAGTTTGGTTGCTGCAGATTTTGCAGTTATTATCAACAGTTTAAAATAAAATTGGTCTGACGTTCCCGTCTGACCAATTTTATTTAAGAGACTTATTTTGTATGTGTAGCTGCAAAAGCAAAACTAACATCTGCTTCTACAAAACTATTTAGCTTTTCAATTTCTAAAATAGTTTTACTACCGGCAGAACTGCGGTGATACATCGGCAGGAATTTAGCACCAACAACAACTTCTTTCAACGTATACGAACTGCGATCTACCACGGTATTGCTGAACATGTCGTCAAATGCTTTTACAAACACGATGATCTCTCCGTTGATACTGTTATAATCTTCAACCGTAAAATTATAAAACGGGCTGCTTTCTGTTATGGGATGAACAATTGTCCAGTTTAAGGTAAGTGCATTGGCCACACTAAATTCCAGTTCCATGGGAAAGAATTTATTGACCATTTTTCCATTTTCCTCAATGGTCATTCCTAAAGTAACTTTGGCTTCAGCATCTGTAAGTGTAGTATTTTTATAAGGAGCTACCCGTAACATTAATGCCGTAATATCTTTGTAAGGCGCAATAATTGCGTTGTGCGAAAATACCAGGTAGGCACGTGGCTTGCTGAACCTGCCATAAAATAAACCGGTAGCAATGGCAAAACTAAGTAAGCCTACCAATGCCTCGCCTGCAGCAACAGCACTTGTTAAAACGCCATCGGGACTGATATGGCCATAACCAACAGTAGTAAAGGTTTGGGCACTAAAAAAATAGGCAGCACCAAATTTACCCAGGTCAGATAAGGCACCCACACCATTTAAATGTTCTACACCTATCAGGCAATAAATACTGGCAAAAATAAAATTGATGACGATGTAAAAAGAGAAAATAATGGACAGGAATTTCCAACCGGATAAACTAAGCATGGTATGATACCAACTGATCCTGTTTAAAAAAGATACTCCCCGGATCTCGATGTTAGGCTTGCCGCTTTTATTTACAAAACGGCCGCCATAATCACCTGCATTGGTGCCAAAACCGGTGTTGATTTCGGTTTTAGCTTTTGTGTTTATTTTTCGTAATAAAGCCATACATTTTATTTCTTTTCTGCCAATTTCCTGGTTGCTTCATTGAACAGGTTTGTCAGGTAGGCATCTCCTTTAATATTTAATTTATTTAAAGTTTTAATACAGGCTTCATAATTATTTGCCATGAAATAATTAACTGACAGGTTTTTAAGTACAATTTCATATTGGGGAGTTATCTCCAAAGCTTTCTCATAACAGGTTATCGCCTTATCGTACTGTTTCAGATCTGTATAAATAGTTCCCATGGTACTCCAGATATTGGCATTATAGGGGTTATAACTTTTGGCAATATTGATCTCGCTGAGTGCCTTATCATATTCTTTAAGTTCTTTTAATGCAATACTGGTTTTTAATTGCATGATGATGCCGGCCTCGGGGCCCATCGTTATAAAATCACTTTTACCCGCTTCAGCTTCGTTTAACATTTCGGTAAAATTATTTGCATTCTCAAATGCCTTAGCCCGGTTCAGGTGAACCTCATAATTATATTTTTTATAACCAATGAACAGATTGAAAATTAATATGGAAATAATCAGAACCAGTAACGGCTTATTCATTGATCTCTTTTCGACATTTGCAGTAATGGAAACATTTTTATAAGATCCCAGGATTATGCCACCCATTAACAACATGTAAAGGGTATGCTCTATTCTTTCGTTTGGAAAGCTGAACATACTGTCGCAGGCTAAAGCTGCAATGCCCGATAACATAAGTATGACAAGGATACGCTGATCTTCTGATGCAGGTTTTAAAATAATTTTAAATGCAATAATTGCTATTAATAACCATATGCCAAAATATAATATAGCACCTGGGATCCCGGTTTCGCTGGCTATCAACAGGTAAACATTATGCGGCCTGTCGGGCCCATATTTACCATACGCCCAAACAAGTCCGGCTGAACCATATGCAGCAATATTTATTTTCCAGTTTCCCGGCCCGGCACCTGTTAACGGTTTGTCTTTAATAAGTTTTATTGTTTTATTCCAGATCTTAACCCTTTCCTGTACGTTCGAAACGCTTTCTGAATTTTGTTCCGGGTTTTGGGTAAGGCTCATCGTTCTTTCTTTAATGGATTGTTTAAGGGTTCCTTCACTGTCTGTTGCCAAAACAACCAGTACAATAGTTACAATACATGCCATTGATATAAAAAAACCGATGATCCACTTTTTTCTGTTAACAGGAGAAAAGACCAGGACAAGTATAAGAGAACCCAGTAAGATCGCTGTAGCTGCAAGCCATGCAGACCTTGTTTGAGAAAGCAACAAAGAAACGCTGATAGCAATTATAGCAGCAGCACTAACCATTTTCCAGGGCCTGGTTCCTTTATAAAATACATAAATAACAAAGGGTAGAATTAAGGCCTGTGCAGAACCAAAAAGGTTCCTGTTGCTCATTAAACCAAATGGCTTTGCATTGGCACCGGGTAGTGTTGTGAACGCCAGGTCGTAATATTGAAAAATACCCACCAGGCTCTGGAAAAGTGAAACCAATACCAGGGCCTTGCACAGTTTTACAATTTGCGATTCTTCTCTGGAAGTGGCTGTCATTATAAAAAACAACAAAATAATATTCAACAGGTGACGGCTGACCTCATAATAACCTTCACGATAATTGATAGCAGAAAACATACTTATAATACTCCAGGCAGCAAAAGCAATTCCCACAACATACACCGATCTTATAAGAACAGGTTGAGGTATTTGAAAAGGTATTTTACGGATAATGAAAAAATAAAAGGCCATACAGCATAAAATACCACCCATATATAAATACCGGATGGTTATATTGGGGTCCAGTGTTTTTTCTGAATACAGTACAGGAATCAAGATCACTAAAAGTATTAACCAGTTAGTCATACTGTTTAATCCACCCGTATTAGTCAATGCCTGTGCATTTTTTTTTCCGGGTGCGACTTCAGTCGGTATTGCTGTATTTACCGGTGATTGCCTTTGTTTCTTTTTTGACATGAATGGAATTTGGTAACTGGTTAATTATTTTTCTATTTAATACTGTAGTATTCAGTTAAATTTGAGCTACTCAAATATAGCAATTTGACGGTATATTTTTTAAACAACATTTTTTAGTTCCAGGTATGCAGGCAGGAAGAACATTTTTACAAAGTATCGTGTGGCGTGGCTTGTATTATGTTTCTGCTTTTATTATAAATATTTTAATTGCCAGGCATTTCCAGGCTTCTGTAAGTGGTGCTGTTTATTATCTCAGCAGTATTTATGCATTGGTACTGCTCGTTTCCAGTCTTAGTCTTGAATCGGGTATCATTTATTTCGCAGCAAAAAAGGAAATACCTGTTGCTAGGCTGTTTAATTTTTCTATCACCTGGTCGTTGTTCATCGGGCTTGCAGGCTTTATTACCGTATATTTTTTTTGGGGCGATGCTTACCCGGGTATATCAAAAAAATTATTGATCATTTCCTCGGTAACATTCATTTTTGGCAACCTGCTTACAACCTATTGTACGGGATTTTTTTATGCCCGAAATAATTTCATATTGCCCAATTGTATAAATATCATTAGTCCCCTTGTCCTGATCATATTAATTCCTTACAATGGCAGGTCAATTATCCCAGCTGTCACTGATGAAAATTACTTCTACATTTATTTCAGTTCTTTCTTTTTGCAGGGCATATGCCTGGCTATTGCTGCAAAAATAAAATACATTAAAACCGGTATGCTTCAGTTTTTATCCCTTGCCCAATTCAGGCTGCTGTTTCGTTATTGCGGACTGGCCTTTTTGGGCAACATTATTTTCTTTCTGTTATACCGGGTAGATTATTTCTTTGTTGAAAAATATTGCGATGCCGGTGCATTGGGAAATTATATACAGGTATCCAAACTGGTTCACCTGTTCTTAATACTCCCCACCATATTGGCAAGTGCAGTATTCCCGATAACTGCCGGTGGAGAAAAGGAAGATATTCATAAATTATTGACCCTGCTATCCAGGACCATATTTTTTATGTATATCCTTGCCTGTTTGGTATTAGGCGCTACAGGCAAATGGCTTTTTCCTTTTGTTTTTGGCGAGAGCTTTATAAAAATGTACCAACCTTTTTTATGGCTGATACCCGGTATTCTGGCCTTGTCGGGTATTTTTACATTAAGCGCTTATTTTTCCGGAAAGAACAGGATAAAAGTGAATATTATAGGCTCGGTGTATGCCTTGGTTGTTATCCTGGCCGGCGATATCATTTTTATTCCACGGTATGGTATTAATGCTGCCGCTTTGGTTAGCAGCGCCGGATATATCGTTTACCAGGTTTATATCATCAGCGTTTTTAAAAAAGAATCTCCCGGTTCAGTCGCAGATTTTTTTATCTTTAAAGTATCCGATTTTAGAAAAATAAAAAACAGTGTTTTAAATTCCATTAAAAAAAATGAAGGCCACCAGTAATGAAATGTATGAGAACGGAGGCTATTCCATGATGATCCTGGCTAAATAAATTATTAGTGAAAAAAATACTTTGGTTGGCAAGCTGGTATCCAAACAGGCTGGATAATTTTGATGGCGATTTTATTCAACGCCATGCAAGGGCGGTTGCCCGGTATTGTAAAGTACATGTGATATATGTTAAGAAAGATGAAAGCCTGGAACCCGGAGCCAGTTCATCTGAGAAATTTGAATCGGACAATTTAACCGAAGAGATCATTTATTATAATATAGCAGGTACCGGAATAAAATTGCTGGATAAACTTTTATCTTACAGAAGCTATAAAAAATATTATGCTACTGCTATTGATAAATACATAAATGAATCAGGGATGCCGGCCTTGGTACATGTACACGTTGTCATGAAAGCAGGTCTGGCTGCCTTATGGATGAAAAAGAAATGGGCTATTCCTTTCCTTGTTACTGAACACTGGACAGGTTATCACAAACAAAGTGTACCATCATTGTATGACCAGGGTTGGATATTTAAAAGGCTGAATAAAAAAGTTTTGAAAGCTGCTGAAATAGTACTTCCTGTAAGCAATGATCTTGGGCAAACCATCAATTTGTTTGTACCTCAGTTGCCATACCAGGTTGTACCAAATGTTGTAAACACCGGGCTCTTTACATATAAAATCTCTATACAAACCAAATTCCGCTTCATTCATATTTCGTATATGAATTTTCAGAAAAACCCCGAAGGTATATTTATAGCAGCACGGTTGCTTAAAGACCGGGGTTATGATTTTGAAATTTTAATGCTTGGCAATGAAAGTGAATTGTTAACTGCGTTGGCAGAAAAGTATAGTTTATTACCCCAAACTGTTTTTTTTGAAAATGCTGTTCCGTACGAAACGGTTGCGGTATATATGCAAAGTGCATCTGCTTTTCTGCTTTTCAGCCGGTTCGAAAACCTGCCATGTGTTTTGCTGGAAGCTTTATGTTGCGGCCTTCCTGTTATCAGTAGTAATGTTGGTGGTATTGCAGAAGTTATCAATACAGAAAACGGGATACTCGTTGAAAGTGAAAATACAGAAGCACTGGCAAATGCCATGCAGAAAATGATGGACAATTACCAGCATTATAATAAAGAAGCTATAGCCACTGAGGCTGCCAAAAAATTTAACTATACAGAAGTGGGCAGGCAGTTTATGGAACTGTATGAACAGCTGCAGCTCAATGCTCAATAATCGTTTTCGATCTTAGCGGTAGCATAACCAGGAGGCCGGCAATTGGCCCTGCCGCTAAAAAAATAAAAATATACCGTGGATCAATTTGCAGCGATAAATAATTCAGCAATTCTATACTTGCGATGGTGATGGAAAAACCAATGCAGGTTACAAAAACGATAGCCGTGCCTTTAACTTCCGCAATGGCATGCTGTGCCACCATGGTAGAGAATAACGGCGAATCAGCAATGACCATGAGTCCCCAAAAAATAATAAAGATCATAAAAGGAACAAAAGGAAGATAAAAGGCCAACGGAGATAACAGGCAACACGCACCCGATAATAACAATGCACTGAAAGCAGTTTGTTTAACCCCTAACAGTTTTGATAAATAACCACTGGCAACACAGGCAAGACCACCACCGGCAATAATATAAAAGGCTGTACTGGAAACATCCAGCGACACGGCAGGGTGGATATTTTTATAGGTTATTAAAAGAAATGGAACAAAGGCCCAGAAGGCATAGAGTTCCCACATATGTCCGAAATAACCTAACGCCGCTTTTAAGAATGCTTTGCTTTTAAAGCACATTGCTACCATGCGGTAATTTAATATTCCGGTTTTAGCAGTAACAGGTTTTGAGGGAACCAGTAACTGCATGCCTAAGCCACCGGTAAAGGCCAAAGCTGAAGTAAAATACAAAACTGTTTTCCAGGGAAGCAGTACGGCAAAGCTTTTCAATAAATGTGGTAAAGCGGTACCAACAACCAAGGCACCAACTAAAAACCCAAGTGCTTTGCCCAAACCGTTCTCAAAATGATCAGCAGCAATTTTCATTCCTACAGGATAAATGCCTGCCAGAAAAAAACCGGTAAAAAAACGCATGGCCAAAATGCCTGCCAGGTTCCCTTCAAAATAAATCATGGATACATTGGCGATAGCGGCCAGGATAGCGCTGCAAAAAAATACAGTTGAGGCCGTAAAGCGATCAACGATGAAAAAGCCGGCATATAAAAGGGTGCCTGTTATAAATCCAAATTGAACAGCAGCTATAATATGTCCCAATGTGTTTGGTGAAATATTGAAAGTGGAGACCAGGTCTGGTAAAACTACATTACCGGCAAACCACATAGAAGTGCAAAAAAACTGTGCGATCACAATTACCGGTAAAATTTTTCTGTTGCCTGTCATAGATGCTTTATTGCCTGGTAAAAATCAGCATTGAAATTAATCAATTACTGTAACCCACCATTTATAAATGAAAGATGCTAATTTCGTGCATTATTATAACCAAAAAATAAAAATAAATGAGCGAAGTTAAACTTACAACAGGTGAAATTCAGACTGCAAAAGGTACCATGAAATTTGAATTATATGACGATGATGCGCCAATCGCCGTTGCCAATTTTAAAAAATTGGTCAGTGAGGGCTTTTATGACGGGCTGAAATTTCACCGCGTCATACCAAACTTTATGGTACAGGGTGGATGCCCCAATGGAACAGGTGCCGGTGGGCCGGGTTATACTATTAATTGTGAACTGAATGGCAGCAAGCAGTTTCATGACCGTGGGGTAATGTCCATGGCGCATCGCGGCTTAAATACCGGAGGCTCACAATTCTTTATCTGTCACAGCAGAGAAAATACCAGCCACCTTGATGGCGTACATACCTGTTTTGGTAAGATCGTTGAAGGAGTGGATATAATTGATGATATCAGGGGAGGAGATGTGATGGAAAAGGTAATGATTAACTAACAAATAGTTCTCTGTAAAATATAAGCCTTGCCATGTAAACATTAATTTACCTGGTAGGGCTTTTGTATTTCAAAAAAAATGAATAATGCAAACAATACCGGCCGTTTTTTTTCTGACTGCACAATACAGTATGCCTGAGTTAGCGCTGTTTGTGCAGCAAAACTGGCAGTAACAATTTGCTCACACCATGTGCATAACTGGGAATGGACAGCTTATATTTCGGTAATTTTGACCAAACTATAAAGCGATGTTCATCAACCATAAAAAACATTTTTTACTAACAGCTGCCCTGGGACTTTTTTTTAGCTTTTCCCTGTTGGCGCAAAACAGTGTAATTAAACCATTCCTGAACTCAAATATGTATGCCGGAATAGAAGTAGGTTCCAAGGGCGTAAAGATGAGTTTTGTTGAACTGGATAAAAAGGCCAGCGAAGATGCTGAGTTTAAGATCATAAAAGATACATCCATCAATACTGATTTTATTTCTTTTACAACAGCAACCTACCAGGCAACATTAGCCGCTTTAAATAACCTGTACCAGATCGCAGTAAAGCAAAACAGGATACCGGCATCCAATATATTTACGGCTATCAGCAGCGGCGTAAATATCCAGGCCGAGAAAGAAGATAAAAAAAACTGGATAGACCAGTTGGTCAATGCATTTAAAACCAACAATAATGAGCCCGATAGAAAGGTGGCTATCATCGATGTTAAGGAGGAGGCCAGGCTTTCGCACCTGGGCATTGTACCGGAAGCAAGGCGCTACAATACTTTTTTAATTGATATAGGAAGTGGCAACACCAAAGGCGGATATTTTCCATACGATAATACAAAAGACTTCAAGCTTTTTCAACTCACCTGGGGTACAAAAAGTGCAGCTAATGCTGCTGAAAAAAAACTTGGTACCGGTAACAGCATTGATAATTTTAACAGCCAGTTAAGCCGTGTACTTGCCGGGGCAGAGGAAAATGAAATTGTTTATGCTGTAAATGCAAGCGGTGCTTTTCCCAAGAGTGATAATATTGCATTCAGCGGCGGGATAGCCTGGGCAGTAGCCAACTTAGTATTACCTGAGTTAAATGACAATGCTGTTGTACCCATTAGTTATGAGGAAGTTTTACAGTTCAGCGAAAAACTTTCTAAAAACCCGGGCTTATATTCTGATTATTATATTTTAAAGACATTGCCCGAAAATACACCCGACCTGGACAAGATCGGTAAGGATATAAGACAGGTAAATAAAGTTTTTGATCAGCGTTCCTTGTTATCCGGTACGGGCCTCTTATTAAAGATCATGCGGCAGTTTGATGGCGTGGTGGAAAGAAAAAAATTCTACCTGGTAAAGAACGGGGCTGTTGGCTGGATATCAGCCTATGTTAACCAGAATTCAGTTAAATAAAAAATAAGACAATAAACTATATTTTATAATCCATGAGAGATACTAAATCTTTGTTATTACTCTTAGTATCGCTGCTGTTGGTCCTGGTATCATTTGTATTGATATGGACCTGGGGTTATAATTTTTACGCTAAGAACGAAAACCTGAAAGCCAGCACAAGTATAGTCCGGATTGATTCTGCTGCAATTGCAGCTAACGTTAGAGACTCTTTACAAAAACTATACACAGCAACTTTGCATGACCTGGATATCCAACTGGATTCAACCCTTACGCATTCCGATTCTTTAAAAAATGAACTCGATGTTAAGCTGGCAGCGTTTTACAGGCTTAGAACCGAAATTGTCTCTATCCTGAAAAACAGGAATAACAACAACAATAATTTTGCAATAGCCAAACAAAAGATCAACGAACTGCAGGGTAAAGCAGATGACCTGAAAGATAAAAACCAGGTTGTGGATAATGAGAATAAAAAACTGAGTGAAGTACTTAACCAGATCAGTAAAAGCGAAAAAGCCTCTGACAATAACAACAGGCCGGTAAATACAGTTAAGAACGGAAATACAGAAAGAGCCACACCAATTTATTCTTTATTTACAGCGTCGGACCTGCGGCTTTCAGCAGTAACAGATACGGATGAAAAAGAGACAGAAACAAACGTTGCTGAAAAAACTGATAAATTCAACGGATCTTTTACAGTTGTTAATTTTAACAGTCAGCTTATCAATGCCGAAATGATGGTTGTTGTACTGAAGCCTGATGGGAGGGTACTTAAAAGCTCGGGCTGGGATTCGGGTACATTTAATACAGTAGAAGGGAAAAAAATATACTCTTATAAATTCAGTTTTGCCTATAACAGGGGCGAAGCCAAGCGCCTGCTTTTTTCTTTAAAAGGAAATTCTTTATCCAGGGGAAATTATACTATGGAAGTTTATCAAAATGGCCAACTGATTGGCAGGATGGTTAAAATACTTTCTTAAAATAGATACTGTTTTAATGTCGAAGGCTATTTTACCTATTAGAAAAAAATCTACTGAAAAAATATACGTACACTACAATACCCCGCAGATCTAATCCGCATCTTTGTATTGTTGGGAAAGATCCAGAACCGTTTAGAATATCCGATACCTATGATTCCCAGCATGTTCAGCATGCTAAAAACTATGAAAAATCTTCAGTATTGAAGGTTTTTTTATTTGAGTAATTCCTTTCGGTATCTTATCTCCTTAAAATCTTGCTACATTAGCTGTATGAAAGCAGCTACCATTCATGAACTGAAATCTGAACTTACCAATATACCCGCTGAAGAACTTATCGATCTGTGTGTGCGCCTGGCAAAATTTAAAAAAGAGAATAAAGAACTGTTGACTTACCTGTTGTTTGAGGCTTTTGATGAGCAGGCATATATAGAAAATATCAAAACGGATGTGCAGCAACAGTTCGAAGACATAAATACAACAAGCCTGTATTTTGTAAAGAAGAGTTTACGCAAAATACTCCGCCTGCTGAATAAATATATACGCTATACCGGATCAGCAGAAGCAGAAGTTAAGCTGCTGCTGTATTTCTGCACTACGCTTAAAAACTCAGGGATACCCATTGAAAAGAACCTGGTAATAAAGAATATGTACCAGAACCAGTTAAAAAAAACTTCTAAAACGATTTGCAGTATGCATGAAGACCTGCAATATGAATACGTAAAAAAATTGGATCAATTGCAATTATAAAAACGAACAAAAGCGTATATTTAAAAGAAAAATTATGCCACAATCAAAGAAAAGAAAACATCACCACGAATATCAGGCACCTGCCAATGCTGTAAAATCAGCAAAGAATAAAAGTGCGGTATTGGTTGGACTCATCTTCTTTGCTCTCATAGGAATGGGTATTGCGTTTTTTGCATTTGGTTTAGGTGTACTTTCACTTATTGGCGGCGCAGTGATTGGAGCTGTTTGCGGTTATTTCTTTGGCAAACAGATAGACAAATCCTTTTCAAAAAAATAGCGGTTTACTTTGTTTGCCGGCCAAGGCAACAATCACTTACTAACACTGAGCCCCCTACTATGGAAATGATTAAACAGCCATTACTTGCATTTTGAAGAACTAAGTATTAATTTGGTTTGTGTTCTATCAACATCTCACTAAAACCAAAACTCATGGACTTTAAAAAACTATTCTTAGGCGGTATCACTGGTGGTATTGCCTATTTCCTTCTTGGCTGGCTTATTTACAGAATGTTGTTAGCGAATTTCATGACCAGTCACCCGGGCACGATTGGCAATATAGAAAGGGGCCAACCAGACTTCATGTATCTTATTATTGGAAACCTGGCAATGGGTTTTTTAATGGCTTACATTTTTGTTAAGGGTAATGTAAGCAGCCTTGGCGGTGGTTTAATTACCGGAGGTATTGTTGGCTTATTGGCATCTGTTGGTTTCGACAGTATGATGTATGCTACATCAAACATTATCAGTAAAACAGCCATGGCTGCAGATGTTGCTGCTATGACGGTAATATCGGCCATTGTTGGTGCAATCGTTGGTATGGTATTTGGCATTGGCAAAAAAACTGCCTGATATTAGCTTATTCCTTCATTGCAGGTACGGTAATTCATGCGAAATTGAAATAACCTGTAATGAAGGCTTTTTACAAATAATTTATCGATTTTCAAGCTGATTCAGCTTGAAAGTAGCTATGGCAAAAGATTTATTAGTTACTCTCAATTAGTTAGTGTAGTTTTGTATTGTGACATTAATGCTGTGAGCACACAGTTCAGATAGATTCAATTTTTACAAAGATTTCTCCCCGTAACAGTTTTCTCGTCTTTTAAGTTTGCTTTCTTCACTAATACACAGGTATTTTATTTATTTTATATTAATTTTTAAGTTTTATGAACATTTATGTTTCAAATTTGAGCTTTAACACCAGCGATGCTGAGTTAAGCGAACTTTTTTCAGCTTTCGGCGAAGTTTCTTCTGCTAAAGTTATTACTGACAGGGAAACCGGAAGATCACGTGGTTTTGGTTTTGTTGAAATGCCTTCTGAAGATGAAGGAAAAGACGCTATGTTGGGTCTTAACAACAAAGAAGTGGAAGGACGTGCAATGTCTGTTTCTGTTGCTAAAGAAAGAGAAGAAAGAAGTAGCAACGGCGGCGGTGGTCGTGGTGGTTACTCAAACAACCGTAACAGCGGTGGTGGTGGAAGATGGTAATTTTAAAAAACTAATTTTCTATAAAGAGCTCAGTTATGAGCTCTTTTTTTATGCGGTATTATAACTATGCTTAACGCAGCCTTTTAGTAAAATAATCATACAGCACAGCTTTGCCATTTTGCAGGTCAATACTGATCAACAGGTTAGCATCGCCGGAAGATATTTCTTTATTATCATTCCCCAGTATGATCAGCCGCTTTCCGGTATAGATCCAGTCGGCAAAGTTGCTAAGGTTTGTGTTATAAGTCCAGAGCGCCTTTCCCATAAGATCGATCCTGGCAAGGATGATATTGCCATCATTCCCAACTTTCTCCCGGTAACAGATGATAAAACCGTCTTCACTTTTTACATGAATTGGTAATGCTGTTGCTTTATCCAGTAAAAAGCCTCCCTGCAGGTAAACTGTCTCATTCATCTTTTCGGGCTCAGCAACCTGCAGTTCAACCGCTTTTTTAGTGCTGTCTTTTAGGGTTACTGCTGCCCGGTAAAATTTATTGCGGGCAGTTTCAATGTATACAGGCCGGTAATTGAAATCAGTCAGCGGCTTTTCCAGGTCGGCACTGCTTAACATGCCATACCATTTGCCATGAAATGTATCAACTGCTGTACAAATATTTGTATAGTTTTTACCGCTTGTTTTAAAATTATCTATTTGTCGCTGCCTGCTTTTGTCAGCCCTGCCAAGGCCTTCCAGGTCGCGGATATCATCGCTGTATTTTTTCTTCATCTCGCTGATCGTATCCTGCTGCCTGTTAAATTTTTTACTACTGTCAAAATAAGCGGCAGCAGTTATTTTTCTTTCACTATACAGCCTGTTAAATTCACTGTAACGGTCATAATATGATTTGAATCTTTCTTCAAGTGCCGCTTCATTTTTTTTCAATAATTTTATTTGCGCCTCAACCGGGTTTTTAGCTACAGCATCTTCATCAACAGCAGTTGCGCGTAAATTGGCAGTTGATAAAGTATATTTTATTCCGTCTGTTGCGGTTATCAGTACAGCTTCTGTTGGCTGGTCGTATTCATAATACCTTTTTTCATCGGGCATTTTTCCCTTCAGCTGCGGATTCTTTGCCTCTATCATTTCTTTATCAGCAAATTTTTCCAGCGTAAACGGATCGTAAGCCAGTAACTCATTCATAAAAAACCAGGCCCTGCCATTACCGGTTCCCATTACCGTTACCGGGTGAAATTTAATATCACTGTTATCTTTCATTTCTTTAGTGGCAATCACTTCACCGGTGGCTGCATCATTGGACTGGATATAATAACTGGTGCTCATACTTTTGAAAGTACCACCCGGACCAGATTTATACGAAGTGGCTATGCCATACTGTATGATGGTGAAGACAATGCCTTTATTGTCTTTTTCAAAATACAGTGCAGGAGGAAGTGCCGAACGTTCGTCATATTTTGAAAGGCAACCGCGGAGTAAAAAAACAGAGCCGGCTATTATTGCAAGCACGACAATTATTCCGCCAAACAAACTTCTTTTACCCATAATAATATTTTGGTTCTTAAATATAAACAACAGTATCCAACATTCAAAATGAGGTAATGTGATAGGTTGAAAAGTTGCCTGGTTGAGCTCGTTGAAACCGATTTGTTTATTTAATCCGCCTTCGAAAAGCTCAGGCAGACAATTCTGTGATCCTGTGAATACTCGTACTGATGTATATCTTAAATGAAGGTTTATATCATCAAAGCATATTAATTACATTTGTAGATAATTATAACAGCTTATCAACATGGCTTCAAAACGTAATGCAGCGGTCGGGTTTATTTTTATCACACTCTTGATTGATGTGATCGGCTTTGGTATTATCATCCCGGTGATGCCTAAATTAATTTCGCAGTTAAAGCATGTAGATATCAGCACTGCTTCCACATATGGCAGCCTGCTTATGTTTGCCTATGCTTTTGTACAGTTCTTTTGTGCACCCCTGCTTGGAAACCTGAGCGATAAATATGGCCGCAGACCCGTGTTATTATTTTCTTTATTTGGTTTTGGTATCGATTATTTATTCCTGGCCCTGGCGCCAACCTATGGCTGGTTGTTTGTAGGCAGGATCATTGCCGGTATTACCGGTGCAAGTTTTACAACAGGTGCCGCCTATATTGCCGATGTAAGTACCAAGGAAACAAGGGCAAAGAATTTTGGATTAATTGGCGCAGCATTTGGATTGGGATTTATCATCGGGCCTGTTATTGGTGGATTGCTTGGTAAACTGGGGCCACGCATTCCTTTTTATGCAGCAGCGGCTTTAGCATTGATGAACTGGGCTTACGGATATTTTGTTTTACCCGAATCTCTTAGTAAAGAAAACCGCCGGCCCTTTGAATGGAAACGTGCAAACCCGGTTGGTTCTTTAATGCATCTTAAAAAATACCCCGCCATTACCGGACTGGCTTTTTCTATTTTCATCATCTATATTGCTGCGCATGCAGTGATGAGTACCTGGAGTTATTATGGTATGTACCGCTTTAACTGGGATGAAAAAATGGTGGGACTTTCGTTGGGTGCCGTTGGTCTACTGGTAGGTATTGTGCAAGGCGTATTGATCCGTGTCATCAATCCCAAACTGGGTAATGAAAGATCTATATACATCGGTTTAGGGCTCTATGCTATTGGCATGTTGCTGTTTGGTGTTGCCACACAGGGCTGGATGATGTTTGTATTTTTAATTCCATATTGTCTGGGTGGTATTGTGCAACCGGCTTTGCAGGCTGTTATGGCGGGGCATGTACCACCTAACGAGCAGGGCGAACTCCAGGGCGGACTCACCAGCTTAATGAGTGCAGCAGCAATCATCGGCCCTTTGCTGATGAATAATTTATTCTTTTATTTTACACACAGTAGTGCACCCATCCAGTTACCCGGTGCGCCTTACTTATTGGCGTCCGTGTTAATGGCAGTAAGTGCAATTATAGCTTTCAAAACTTTGCATCCCGAAAAACAGCGTTTGTAATATGATTAGCGGAATAAACGATTTTAAAAATGTTTTCTTTATTGGCGTTGCAGGTGTGGGTATGAGCGCCATTGCACAATACCTGGCAGGCATTGAAAAAAATGTGAGCGGCAGCGATCGCTATTTTGCTGCCGGTGAGTACAACGAAACAAAAGAAAGGTTAGAAGTGGAAGGCATACAATGTTTTTTACAGAATGGTGATGGTATAACAACGGACACAGAACTGGTTGTTGTTTCAACAGCCATAGAAGATACCGTATTTGAAGTGCAGAAAGCAAAGCAACTGAACATCCCCATCATCAAACGTTCTGAACTGCTGGCGCTGATCGCCAAAAGCAAAAGAACCATTGCCGTTGGCGGTACATCGGGCAAAAGTACCACCAGTGCTATGTTATTTGATATTTTGGATAAAGCCGGTTTACAACCCAGCATCATCAGCGGAGCCGGGTTGGTAAGTATTATTAAAGAAGGAAAAATTGGTAATGCAAAAGTTGGAAAAGGGGATTGGCTGGTTATTGAAGCTGATGAAAGCGACGGATCCATTATACAATACCATCCCGAAATTGGTTTGTTATTAAATATTGATAAAGACCACCAGGAGATAGATGAACTGATGAGCATCTTTGGCATATTTAAAAACAACAGCAACAAATTTATCGTCAATCAATCCAATGCATTGGCAAAACAATTATCGCAGGATATTGAACAGGATTTTTCTTCAGATAAAAATACTGGTGCTGGCTTCATCGCAACGGATTTTTCGCAGGATGGATTCAGCATCCAATTTACGATTCACAACTCATCATTCACAATCAACAGTATCGGCAAACACAATATGGAAAATGCTTTGGCTGCTGTTGCTGTTGCAAATCAAATTGGTGTTGACCTGGAAACCTGTGCCGCTTCTTTAAAAAATTACGAAGGTATTTACCGCCGCAACCAGATGCTGGGCAACAAAAACGGTGTTTGGGTTATTGATGATTATGCACACAACCCGGTTAAATGTGCTGCGGCTATTATGTCCTGTCAGCCTGTGGCAAATAAAGTGGTAGCCTGGTTTCAACCGCATGGCTACGGACCAACACGTTTTTTGCGTGCCGATTTTGTAAAAGAAATTGCGGCTGCATTAAGGCCGCAGGATGAAATATGGATGAGCGAAATATTTTACGCAGGAGGTACAGCCGTAAAAGATATCAGTGCCAATGATCTTATTAATGATATAAAGGCATTGGGAAAGAATGCTTTTTTTATAGAAGACAGAAATGCATTTGTAGAAACAGTAAGGCCTCATCTCGCAGGTAATGCTGTATTGTTGCTGATGGGTGCAAGAGATCCTTCGCTGGAGACATTTTCTAAATCAGTTTTTGAAAAATTATAAAACGACCTTTAAATATAGAGCGCTATTATGAATAAAAAAATAATCTTTTTGCTGATCTGTAGTCTTAACCTGGCACTGCTTCATGCACAAAATATCGCAAAGGTAGATATGGTGAATACCCTGATGGGTAGCGATTCCAAACCCGATCTTTCCAATGGCAACACCTATCCCGCCATTGGTACACCCTGGGGCATGAATTACTGGACACCGCAAACCAACAAGAATGGTGATGGCTGGCAATACATGTACCCGGCAGAAAAAATTGTGGGCTTTAAACAAACACATCAACCTTCGCCCTGGATGAATGATTACGGCCAGTTCTCTATCATGCCAACAACAGGTGGTATGAAGTGGAAGGAAGCAGACAGGGCGAGCTGGTTCTCTCACAAGGCCGAAGAAGCCAGGCCCTATTACTACCGGGTATACCTGGCCGACGCTGATGTAACAACCGAATTAACAGCCACTGAACGTGCCGCATTTTTTCAGTTTACTTTTCCAAAGTCAGATAGTTCTTCTTTTGTTATTGATGCATTTGACAAAGCTTCTTACATTAAGATAATTCCGGAGCAACGTAAAATAATCGGTTACAGCACCCGTTACCGCCGTGGTAAGCTCATCAACTTTAAAAATTATTTCGTCATCTATTTTGATAAAGCATTCAGTTACACAAAAACTATGAGTGAAAATTCGGCATTGATAGATTCGCTGGAGATCAGCAACAGTCATGCTTTGGGCGTTGTTGGTTTTAAAACGCAAAAAGGAGAAATTGTACACGCCAGAGTAGCTTCTTCTTTCATCAGCTTTGAACAGGCTGAACAGAATTTAAAGGAACTGGGTAACAACAGTTTTGAAAAACAAAAAGCAGCCACAAAAAATAAATGGGAAAAAGTTTTAAATGCTGTGCAGGCCGAAGGTGGTACTGATGAACAGTTACGTACATTTTATTCCTGCCTGTACCGCACAGTGATGTTCCCAAATAAATTGTATGAAGTAGATGCCAATAATCAAATTGTACATTACAGTCCTTACAACGGAAAAATTTTACCCGGCTATATGTTTGGCGGTACGGGTTTCTGGGATACATTCAGGGCATTATATCCCTTACTTAATTTATTATATCCTTCCATTAATAAAGAAATGCAGGAAGGCCTTGTAAACGATTATAAAGAAGGTGGCTGGCTTCCGGAGTGGAGCAGTCCCGGTTATGCCGATATCATGATTGGTAATAATTCTGCATCGGTTGTAAGCGAAGCATATATAAAAGGATTACGGGGCTACGATATTGAAACGCTTTACCAGGCGCTATTACATGGTGCCAACAACGAAGGCCCGGTGAGTGCCGTTGGCCGAAAAGGTGTTGCTTATTACAACAAGCTGGGCTATGTTCCTTATGATGTTAAGATAAATGAGAATGCCGCACGTACGCTGGAATATGCCTACGACGACTTCAGCATTTACCAACTGGCCAAAGCATTACATAAACCAAAAGCAGAAATAGAAATTTTTGCAAAGCGTTGTTTAAATTACCGCAATTTATTCGATCCCGAAACAAAACTAATGCGTGGTAAGAATGAGGATGGAAAATTTCAATCGCCATTCAACCCGGTAAAATGGGGTGATGCATTTACCGAAGGCAATAGCTGGCATTATAGCTGGAGTGTGTTTCATGATGTGCAGGGATTGATAAACCTGATGGGCGGAAAGCAAATATTTTGCAAAATGATAGATTCTGTTTTTACCATGCCACCAACTTTTGATGATACCTATTACGGTGAGACCATTCACGAGATAAGGGAAATGCAGATCGCCGGTATGGGACAGTATGCACATGGTAACCAGCCCATACAGCACATGATCTACTTATACAATTATGGTGGCCAACCCTGGAAAACACAATACTGGGTACGTGAAACCATGAACCGCCTGTACAAACCAACACCCGATGGTTATTGCGGCGATGAAGATAATGGCCAAACCAGCGCCTGGTACGTATTTTCGGCGATGGGCTTTTACCCGGTATGCCCCGCAACTGATCAGTACGTAATGGGCGCACCACTCTTTAAAAAAATGACCCTGAATTTAGAGAACGGGAAAAAATTCATTATTGAAGCACCGGAAAACAGCGTGGAGAATAAATATATTCATTCAGTAAGCAAAGACGGGTCGGACTACCATAAAAACTGGCTAAATCATTTTGAGATGATGAAAGGCGGACTGCTTAAAATAAAGATGAGCGACAGGCCAAACCAAAGTTGGGGAATTGAAGACAGCGATATGCCTTATTCTTTTTCTACCGATAAAAAATAATGGAATGGTTATTGACTTGTTAGTAAAAAATAAAACCTGTTGCACATGAAAATAATAGTAAGCTTTTGGTTTTGCCTTTGTACGCTAACGGCCATGGCGCAAACCGGTAGAGGCAGTATTACTGAAAAGGAAATGAAAGACCTGGTGGGCAATTGGACCGGTACGATGGTATTTACTGCTGATAGTTCTCAGGAAACTTCGGCTATTGCATTGCAGGTAATTGATATGAAAGATTCGCTGGTATTCAATTATACTTTTACCCAACAGGATGGTAAGCAGTTCAGGGATACAAGTTCACTGCGTATTTATGACAATGGCAATAGACTGAGTTTTGATCATTACCAGTTTGATATTGTTGATACAAGAAGACGTGGTGTAAGATTAACACTCATTGCTGAAAGGGAAGGAGCAGAAAATTTTCGTTCTGCCGATTTCCAGGAAACCATCAATATGGGGCCGGGCATTTTTAATTATACAAAAGGCATCCGGTATATGGATATGTCTGAAGCATATTTTATTAAAAAAAGAATAACACTAACAAAAAAATAAACCTGGTACGACGCCCCCGTCTGACCAGGATAAAAAGCATGACAACGCTGATCACTAACATAAAACAATTAATAAACACCCGTGAAGAAACAAAATTGCTTCGTGGTGCGGCATTGGCCGATTTACCGTTTATTGAAAACGCTTTTCTATTAATTGAAGATGGCATCATTGCAGACTATGGGTACATGTACGAGTTGGAATTGAAACTGCCACAATTACCTAAACATATTATTGATGCACACAAACAATTTATTCTGCCAACCTGGTGTGATAGCCATACTCATATTGTTTTTGCCAAAACCCGTGAAGAAGAATTTATTGATAAGCTGAAGGGGGTTAGCTATGCAGAGATCGCTGCTAAGGGCGGCGGTATCTTAAACTCTGCCCGTGTTTTAAACGAAACACAGGAAGATGATCTTTTTATAAGTGCCTGGGAAAGATTACAGGAAATTATAAAACTGGGTACCGGTGCTGTGGAAATAAAAAGCGGCTACGGCTTAACTGTCGGAGGAGAGTTAAAGATGCTGCGGGTGATAAAAAAATTGAAGGAAAGATCATGTATTCCCATCAAGGCAACATTTTTGGCAGCACATACTTATCCTCTTTTGTATAAAGACGATCACCAGGGTTATATCGATTTGATCATTAACGAAATGCTGCCAGTTATCGCCAATGAAAAACTGGCAGATTATATTGATTGCTTCTGCGAAACAGGTTTCTTCTCACCGGAAGAAATGGAAATCATTTGCAAAGCCGGTATGAGTTACGGGCTAAAACCCAAGCTGCATATTAACCAGTTGAACAGCATAGGTGGTATTCAATCGGCCATTACATTAAATGCCTTATCAGTTGATCATTTGGAAACTATGACGGCTGAAGATACTGCTGCATTAAGCAATTCGGGAACCATTGGTACGCTGTTGCCAACTGCAGCTTTTTTCTTGCGCATGCAATACCAGCCTGCCAGAACATTAATAGACAACAACTGCGCTATTGCCCTCGCCAGCGATTATAACCCCGGTTCATCACCATCAGGCAATATGAATTTTGTTGTTGCGTTAAGTTGCATACAAATGAAAATGCTGCCCGAAGAAGCCATTAATGCAGCAACAATAAATGCAGCGTATGCTATGGAATTACATAACGAACTGGGCAGTATAACCATCGGCAAAAAAGCCAATCTTATTTTTACCAAGCCCATTCCTTCGTTGGCTTATTTACCTTATTCTTTTGGAAATGATCTGATTGATAAAGTGATGATCAATGGTGAATTTATTTAAACCACAAAGACACGAAGTACACTAAGTAACACAAAGAAATCCTTCCTGTATCTTCGTGCCTTAGTGTCTTTGTGGTTCAATTTTCTTAATTTTAGAACAAAAAACAAACATGCAACTTATAGAGTGTGTCCCCAATTTCTCCGAAGGCAACGACCTCAGCATCATCAAACAAATAACCAACGAAATAGAATCCGTTGAAGGCGTACGTTTACTAAACGTTGACCCCGGTAAAGCTACTAACAGAACCGTGGTAACTATGGTAGGCGAACCGGGCCCTGTTATAGAAGCAGCCTTTAAAGCCATAAAAAAAGCCGGCGAGTTAATTGACATGAGCAAACACAAAGGCGAGCATCCCCGCATGGGCGCAACAGATGTTTGTCCGCTGATACCCATTTCAAATATTACCATGGAAGAAACAGCGCAGTATGCACAGCAATTGGCAAAGCGGGTAGGAGAAGAACTCAACATTCCCGTTTATTTATACGAAGCCGCACAACCCGATGCAGCAAGAAATAATTTATCGGTGATACGTGCGGGCGAATATGAAGGCTTCTTTAAAAAAATAAAAGAACCACAGTGGAAACCCGATTTTGGCCCTGCCGAATTTGATGCCAAACGTGGTGGCACTGTAATTGGCGCAAGAGATTTTTTAGTCGCATACAATATCAATCTAAATACAACATCAACCCGCCGTGCCAATGCCATTGCCTTTGATGTAAGGGAAGCAGGAAGAAATGTTGAAGTTGGCGGTAAAAAAATAAACCAGCCCGGCACATTAAAAAGTGTAAAAGCCATTGGTTGGTATATTGAAGAATATGGCGTGGCGCAAATCTCCATGAACCTCACCAATATAAATATAACACCAGTGCATGTGGCTTTTGATGAAGTGAATACCAAGGCAACTGCACGAGGCATAAGAGTAACCGGCAGCGAACTAGTTGGACTTATTCCTTTAAAAGCCATGACCGATGCCGGCAAATATTTTTTATTAAAACAAGAACGCAGTACCGGTGTAAGTGAAAAAGAACTGATAAAGATCGCCATTAAAAGTATGGGACTTGATGAACTGGGGCCTTTTAAACCCGAAGAAAGAATTATTGAATACATGCTGAATGATGCAGCCAGCAGCCGTTTGATAAATATGAAACTGAATGACTTTGCCGACCTAACCGCCAGCGAAAGCGTAGCACCCGGCGGCGGCTCCATCAGTGCTTATGTGGGCGCACTGGGTATAAGCCTGGGTTGTATGGTTGCCAACCTTAGCAGCCACAAACGTGGTTGGGATGAGCGCTGGCAGGAGTTCAGCAACTGGGCAGAGAAAGGGGAGCAATATAAAAATGAATTATTAAAATTAGTTGATGCCGATACCGCAGCCTTTAATAAAATAATGGAAGCATTTGCCTTACCCAAAACCAGCGATGCTGAAAAAGCAGCACGTAGCGAAGCCATACAGGCAGCCACTAAATACGCCATTGAAATACCTTTTAAAGTAATGGAAACTGCTTGTGCAAGTATGGAAGTTATAAAGGCAATGGTTATAGAAGGCAATCCAAATTCGGTAACCGATGCAGGTGTTGGTGCGCTCTGTGTCCGTAGTGCGGTAATAGGTGCATTTATGAATGTGCGTATAAATGCAGCTGATTACAAGGATAAAACTTTTACTGACGAACTGATAGCCCGTGGCCAGGAAATACAGAACAAAACCATTGCGCAGGAAGCAGAGATATTAAAACTGGTGAATGAGAAGATTGGAACGTAATCCTCCTGTCATTTCGACGATAGGAGAAATCTGTTAAAGCCAAATCATTATTTTTATGTACCAAGCTTAAGAATTACTATTTAACTTCATTGGCGTCGCACTCTTTTACGGCATAACTTTATTGGGCTTTTATTTTAGGGGAGGTTAATGACTAAGGCTTCTTCTGTCATTTCTTTTACTGGCGCAGATATGCAGCGCAGTAAACGAGCTTTGGTGTATCTGTGCCACTAACACTGTTACCAAACAAGGCAGCCAAACCTAAATTTTAAAAACTTTTACACTGGCACAGATACGCTAACTCACAAAAGCGAGGCAGCATATCTGCGCCAGTTAACATTTTGCGGTTGGAACTTTTGAAAAAAAGTAACTAAAACGTAACTTCTTTGCAACTGACAAGTGTTCCCTGTCATTTATTTCAGGTCTTAAATTTGCAGTACAAAACAAAACGGATATTTTACTAATTTTAATTAATAAAATAAACTGGGTTCAACATAAAAATTAAAAGATATGGACAACTATAAAAAGGCATATATAGCTGGTGGCTGTTTTTGGGGAATGGAAGATCTGTTTAGAGTAAGGCCCGGAATAATTGATACAGAAGTGGGATACATAGGGGGCAAAAATGAAAACCCAACCTACCGGAATCATCCCGGTCATGCCGAAGGAATAGAATTAACGTACGATCCTGCAAAAACAAGTTTTAGAGAAATTCTCGACTATTTCTTTAGAATTCATGATCCATCCACAGTTGACAGGCAGGGTAATGACAGGGGATCAAGTTATCGTTCAGCAATTTTCATCCAGGATGAAGAAGAAAGAAAAGTGGCAGAAAAAATTATTCAGGTAGTTAATAATTCAAAAAAATGGAGCGGTAAAATAGTGACTACTTTAGAACCAATGCGTAAATTCTGGCCTGCAGAATCTGAACACCAGGATTATCTGCTTAGGACTCCCAATGGATACACTTGCCATTTTGAGCGATTTGGAACATTTTTATAAACTTAGTATTTCTCACTCCCAACTGGCGCAGATATTCAGGGAGTAAAAGAGATTTGGCGTATCTATGCCCACTAATACTATTACAAAACAAGGTAGCCAGGCTTCAAATTTAAAAAACTTTTACACTGGCACAAATACGCCAACCCACAAAAAGCTATGCTGCATCTCTGCGCCAGTAGAGCTTTTATTGAAGCGAAGATTATGGCAGAGCGGCTCGTGAAGACACGAACCTTTGCTGAAAATTACTATGCGTAAATCAGCATGCTGCAATTCTTCCAATTAATTTGAGTTAATATTATATTTTCTTTTGCTCATTAAGCATAGTTCGTCTACTTCCATATTTTAAAATTCAACACTAATTTCTTTTTCTGAATCAAAAAACGCCAGTCTATAAACAAAAGACCAAACAGCATGACCAAACCCAATGCAAAGCCAATAACAGACTTCCACGAAAATAGATCGTCGATGATAGCCTGGGTATTTTCTGAAGCGTATTTACCTGCATGTACTAAGATAGCGTCACTTATAAATTTACCAATGAGAAATGCAGGTATTATATATATGGCGTTTATTTTTGAAATCCCTGCTCCCAAAAAAAGGGGAGTAGTTGGAAGTGGTAATACTGAATAAGCAATTACGACCACCTGGCCTTTCCATTTATTCTCTTTCATTTTTTCTCCGAGGAATTCTATGTCTTTATTCTTAGATATTTTTAAATACTTTTTTCCTATTTTTTGAGAATATAAAGTAAGAATGTATCTGCCTAAAACTGAACCTGCAACACCTATTACAATTACCAGCCACACATTCAAATGAAAAATAAGCTGCAGTAACAACATAATTGTAAATGCAGGAAGAAAAGGAAAAGGTACAATATCAAATAATAAGGCACCCGCAAAAACCAATATATACTGCCACCACATTTTTTTGAATTTTTTTTTTGATTGAAATTTATATTTAACAAGGAAAGGTTACTTATAAATATACATATGTTTCTACAACAGCAAGGATTTGTTTGTGTTCTACCCACGGCCTTCATTGCACAGAATTTATGGTGGCAAAAAAAGCACCATGTACCCGCTAATATGTGAAACATGTAAGTTATTTCCGGAATCTTGCAACAATGCCAGGCATTAAAAGATGAACTTGTGATGATCGTGATCAATTAAATTAAATACTGAATTATGTCAAATACAACTGTTCCATTTACAGCAGAAAAACCCACTAATACTGCTCTTCACCATACAATAAATATGAAAGGCCTTGTTTATGAAGGGCCGGGAAAAATTGCCTGGAAAGACATAGTAAAGCCCGGGATTGAAAATCCGACTGATGCTTTGATCCAGGTATTAAAAACAACAATTTGTGGAACAGACCTGGGTATACTGCATGGTAAAGTGCCAACGGTAAAGCCAGACACTGTATTAGGACATGAAGGTGTTGGCGTTATAACAGAAGTAGGAACAGCCGTTCGGAATTTTAAAAAAGGAGACCATGTAATCATCTCCTGCATTACTTCCGACGGAACCTGTTCATATTGTAAAAAGCAAATGTATGCCCATTGCAAAGATGGTGGCTGGATATTGGGAAACCTGATCAATGGCACACAAGCAGAGTATGTTCGTATTCCTCATGCCGATAACAGTCTTCATCTTGTTCCTCCAGGATCTGATGAGGAAACGATGGTGATGTTAAGTGATATCTTACCCACCGGTCACGAGATCGGGGTATTGAACGGATGTGTAAAACCCGGTGATACCATTGCCATTATAGGAGCCGGGCCAATTGGTATGGCTGTGTTACTTACTGCTCAATTTTATTCGCCTGCAAAAATATATATGATAGATATTGATGAAAACCGTTTGGAAATGGCGAAGACATTAGGAGCTACACATACCATCAATGCTGCAACAGCGGATGCGGTTAAAAAAATAATGTCCGAAACAGAAGATGGGGTAGATGTGGCTATTGAAGCAGTGGGTATGCCTGCCACTTTTGATATTTGCCAGCATATTGTGCGGCCGGGCGGTCATATTGCCAATGTAGGTGTGCATGGCCAAAAAGTTGAATTGCAGTTACAGGATCTATGGATCAAAAATATCACGATCACAACAGGACTGGTAAATACAAATACAACGCCTATGTTGTTGAAAACAATTTCTTCTGGAAAAATAGAACCAGGTAAATTGATAACCCATCATTTTAAGTTTGATGATATCCTTCATGCATATGAAATATTTGGTAATGCCGCAAAGGAAAATGCCATGAAAGTTATTATTGAACTTTAATTCCGAACTGGTACATTTTAATAGCGTTTACACTAAATTTACCCTTAAAATATTTTAGTATGACAAAACCATTAAATGCTGTAAATGTATTTGCCCTTGTTTTAGGAATATACCTTACCATAGAGGGTGGCCTTGGCTTATTCAATCCGCTGTTGTTTGGATTGTTCAGCACTAATCCGCTGCACGCCGTTATTCATATATTGCTAGGTGTAAGCGGTATTTATGCAGGCCTGCGCAATCATGCCCGTAATTTCTGTTATTTTACAGGCTTCCTGTTATTGGTGGTTGGTTTATTGTTTTTTATTCCGGCAGTTGAACCACTGTTGGTTAAATTATTTAACCTGAATAAGGCAGTAGCTATATTCAATATCATTGTTGGCATTGTAGCTGTACTGTTTGCCATGTTAACAGCAAAGCGACCCATACCCGGCAGGCATTAATTCTGTTTTGTATTTAAGATATCAATGTATTTGTAACCCGGTTAACAGCTTTGTAAAACGCCTTCAACTAATGGCTAAAGTTATTCAATCTCCTGACCGCCAAAATCAGTGAATAAATAAATTCAAATAGGTAATATTCCGGTTGTGCCAATAGATAACCAATGCATATTGAAGAGTCTGGCCATCAACAGTCACACCGGGCATCTTCCTTCGCCTTACTGCGTATTCTTTACGAAACATTTTTTGCAGTTGCAGGTAGGTTTTTTACCCGCTGCAGTTACATCACCTCAAATAACTAAGGTATAACAACTGATTAACCATTATACCGTGCATTGGGTATAAGGCTCTAATAGTATAATTATACCTTCAATAAAATCATGTATATGAAAAAATCAACAGTGCTTGCAGTATTTGCTTTAATAACTGTTACCGGCTTTTCGCAACCGTTAGTGAGCAAGTTTGTGCATCAGAATTATACCCTGTCCGATTCTTTAAAATCGCCCGATGGTTATTATTACAATGGCGTTGCATACCAGCTCGAAGAAAATACCATATTAATGTTGGAGGCCGTTGCTACCCAGCCGGTGAGCCGCCCTTTTATAAGTGTGAAAGGCCCTGAAGAAAATGGGGCTGAGATTGTACCAACGCTTGTTTTTTTTGATACAACCCTGGCCGGTAAAACCCAGGCTGTTTTACTGCTTAATAAAACAGGCCAATACAACATTTTCTTTTCGGGAAAAATAAAATGCCAGGTTGCTGCAAGCCTGGGGATTGCTAAAAAAGATTGGTTAGACGATACACAAATTTATAAAACAACTGCAAACAGCGCTTTAGGTACAGCCATACCTTCCATACTGCGCCAGTCAATTTTTCAATTTAATTTTATGAAAGGAGAAGTAGCTAGTGTCTTTGCAGCATCATCTCATAAGCCAACCATTACACTGCCCGGTGCCGATATGGAAAGTGCAAATACTGTAATTGATTTGGAAACTGTTTTAGACGCTGCCCTGCAGGAGCATTTTATGCAGGTATGCAGTTACCAGTTGGGGTCGGTAAACTATACTACTGTTGAAGGCAACATAGGTACCTGGAACGAAAAAGACAGCTCACTGGCAATAAAAAAATACGAGAACTTTAAAGAGCAACTGGTAGCAGCCTTGCCAAATGATTTTGTGCAGGAAAGAGAAACCGTTTATCCCATGCACTTTGTACACAGGGATGGCAATTGGATAAGGCATGGCAGGTCGGTTGTTTTTAAGTATAAATACAACGACGCAGTTAGTGACCCTTCAGACAAATATTATTTTTTGGCAGGAAAAACTGTACGGATAGAACTTTGTTTAAGACCCGATACCTTTGGGTCGAAAGCTAATGTGTTTTTAATGTTTTATAGTTATTAAGTATCTGAAAGCAGGTTATTATAAAAAATAAAAAAACTGGCCATGTTGTTGTTGGAAAAACACCCGCAAATCAACTTACTAAAAATCTGCCAGTATACGATCATTTTTTAAACATTCTTAGTTGTCGGGCTAAAATGAAGTATAATCAAATTTTTGGCCACCTATTGATGCATCATACCTCAGTCCTGTTTTTTTCTGTGTAAATACCCAAACACTATCTGTGTATTCAGGGTTATTAGTGTCTGATGCATTTATTAAATATAACTTCGCGGAATGACTGTCCGCCAATTTTTGTGTACTGTAAATTAAGGATCAATACTACAACCATCCAAAGCGCTCAATCAGTTTTTCCTTCTGGTTACGGGCAACAGGTATGCTTTGGTTGTTGGTCATTATGACATAATTGCCTTCTCCACGAACATATTTTTTTATGTGATCCAGGTTAATCAGGTACTGTCTGTGAATGCGTAAAAAATTTCTTTCTTCCAGTACCTCCTGTATATCGCCAAGGGTTTTAGCTACCATATATTGTTTACCATCAAGGGTGTGTATACGGGTGTAATTATTTTCAGATTCGCAGTAAATAACCAGTTTAAGTTCGGCAAAAGTTACACCATTTTGATAGGGTAGGGCAATCTTATCGGGTAATATTTTGGGGCCAGCTTGTAATTGGTGTTTTAGTAAATTCAATTGCTGATCTTGGGGCCAGCTTCGCTGTTCTGCTTTTTCCACAGCAGCTTTCAGGTCTTTTCCATCAATAGGTTTCAGCAAATAATCCAATGCGCTGAAACGAAATGCTTTTACAGCAAACTGATCATATGCCGTTACAAACACGAGGCTAAACTGAATAGTGCCTAATTTTTCCAGTAACTGAAAGCCATTCAACACCGGCATTTCAATATCCATAAAAACAATATCTGGGTGTAGTGCTTTTATTTGTTCGTAAGCTGTTTCGCTTTCTGTACACTCCGCTACTACCTGCACCTGCGGACAATACATTTTTAACTGCAATGCCAATAGTTTTACACAATCGGGTTCATCATCTATAATAACAGCTTTCATGCCTCCCTGCCCTCCCAAAGAGGGTTTCTGGTTCATTAAGTGTAAAGTAGTTTTCAATATCGATAATTTAAAAAATTATTTTCTTACATCTTTTTTAGACCAAAAAAATGCTTCAAACTCATTAATTATAAGACTTCCGGAACCCTCCCTGGAAGGGCAGGGAGGCTACACCGGAATCTTAATAATAACCTTTGTTCCAGCAGCATTGTTCATTCCATCTTTTAAATCTGTTATCTGCACATCAGCTTTTATATTATACACCTGGTTAATGATGTCAATGCGCTCTGATGTCATTTTTAGGCCGAATGATTTTTGCCTGGTGGCAGATTTGCTTTTGTATGCTGCGGCGAGCACTCTTCCAATACCATCATCGGTAATTTCAATCTGCAAACAATGCTCCGTTGGCAGCGTTACATCTATTACAATATTGCCACCTTCTTTTTTATGCATCAATCCATGCCAGATGGCGTTTTCCACATAGGGTTGCAACAGCAGCGGGGGGATATCAATATACTGCTGGTCTATTTCCGGCGCTACATTTACCTGGTACTTCACTTTGTCTTTAAAGCGCATGGCTTCCAGTTGTATATATAACCGCAAAGTTTCCAGTTCTTTTTGCAGCGTAACTTTTTCTGAACGGGAGTTTTCCAATACCAATCTTATCAATTGAGAAAATATAGTGAGATATTCAGATGCTGTTTGAGAATCATTTTCCAGCGTATAAAGTTTGATAGAGTTAAGGCAGTTAAAAATAAAATGTGGATTCATCTGCGCACGCAATGCAGTCATTTCCGTTTCAGCAATTTTTTGCTCAAAGGCAGTTTCTATCTGTTGTAGTTTTTGTTCTTCCCGGGCAGTTATCTGTTCTTCCAGTTCTATAGTTCTTGTGTTTAATTTTTCTTCCAGGTCTTTTGCATGGTATTGCTGCAGCTTATTTTTTTCAACCAGAACCAGTTTACTGCGGTACGAAAGCGCAAAAGAAAAACAAATGGCCTCTACTGCCAAACCCAATAATAAAAATACAGGCGGAAAAATAAGTATCATAAACAATTCGGGCCGCTTTGCCGGTATTAAAGCAAATACACCGGTTAAAGGAAGGCACCACAACAGCAAAAGGCTTACCAGGCCTGCAAATAAAAACCATTTTACTTTGTCCTTGCTCATTAGAGTTAATACTGTAAGTATAATGTGCAGCAATACCATTGGTATAATAGAGATAAAGTAACCAAAATAATTATGGTTTAACATGAACCATCCTGTACGGAAAGTGATAAATTCAATCAGCATCTGAAGTACGAGTATAAACACAAAAAGTTTCACAATCATCCAGCCCTTTTTAAAATGTATAGGCAACTGAAGCATATTTCCAATAAAAAAAGTATAGAGCACCGGAACAATATAAGTGAAAACAGACAGTATAAGATCATGAAACAGGGCCGAAAACATTTTCAAACCCAGCCTGATATCCATCCAGAACAAAGCAATCATAAATGCTATAACCGTATAGGCAATATACCAGGGAAACGCCTTATCCCTGTATAAATAATATTGGTACACAGCATATACCGATATAAAAAAAAGGCAACCGGCTATTAATGCCATCAGCAAAAAAAGAAACCGGTCTCTGAATTTACCCATTGCATCTCTGGTTATGGCAATAAAAGATGTTTCTAAAATAACTTTTGGCGGTACCAGTAAACTCATACGGTCTTCTGTTCTGGCGAAAAAAGTAACTGTTGCAAGAGGAGGTACTTTTACTAAACTGCCCTGCTTGCTGTACATATTTTTGTTTGTTTCGTAAGCCCCGCCAATAGATACCAATTGATCGCCTGCATACAAACGGTTAAAATAATGCGCCCCTAAAAAAAGTTTTAATTGTATTGAATCAGTGGCCGATGTATTGTGAATGATAAATCGGTACCATTGAATAATAAGCGGCCTATTAGATAATTTTTGTACTCTTAATTCTTTTGTATAAGGAATAAATGATTGCTTTTTTATTTCATCAAATGTTAGTGGATTATCGGCAGCATCTTCATAAAAAAAGCAATGGTCTGCTATGTCCATGCCCGACGGCCATTGGCCTTTTTCCGGTTTCCAGTTGGGTTGCCCGTTTAAATGAATGGTATCCTGGGCAAAAAGGTTGCCTATATAAATCATTGCAAACCCAACAAGTAAAATAGCTTTTTGCATAGTGCCTTAGTATAATTTAAAAATAACCCAATAGCCTGCATTTACCTAATTATGATTGGTGAAGGGTAACTTTTTTGAGGGAGGAGCAAAAACGTCAGCAATTTACTGTTTGCCATATAAATATCCCCTCCCACTAATAAAACTATGCACTTACCACCTGGCATTTTAAAAATACTGATGGCAGGTATAGTTTTATCAAAAATTAAAAATCATGAAAAAAGTAACCAGTATTATTTTATTAGCAATTGCATTTATATTTACCACCACTATGTTAAGGGCGCAACCGCCTGCTGGAAAATACAATACCACAGATTATCCCGAAGACCGAAAGGCCATCGGGCTGTTAAGAACTATCCCCGATTCTTTGCGACACCTGAATGATGACTATTTAGCAGTAGGGCCAACAGGGGAAATTGCTTATGGATTGGAGCAATGGAAAAAAGGAATATTGGATGCCGGATTTACTTTTAAATCTGTTAAGCCTGTGCCCGGTATGAGTGTATTGAGAATTTACAATGGTGATGCTGCCGTTAGTCATAACGTAATGGATGTAGTGCTTGCTACACCCAACGGAGATATAAATATGAAGGTAGTAAGGATGGAATGTTATATCAAAATAAATGGCAAATGGTATTTTGTACAAGGGCAGGGTACAAGACTACTAAGCAAAGAAGAGATTGAAGAAATGACTAAGAAAATGATTAATAAAAATTAACGTATCACAATAAAGTATTTGTATGTCCACGTTGTGCCTATTTAAAACTACCACCGGTTGCAGTAGTTTCGGGATCTTTTTTGTAGGAGATAAGTGAAGCTACAATCAGTACAAATATTTTTTTATGATATTTTTTTAAAATGTTGTGAAATGTTTGAATATTTCTCAACAGGGAACAGGCCTTGGTTAAAGAATGGAGATGATATTAAAATTGAAGAAAATAACCAATCAATATACTTGCTACATTAAGGCAGCAGGCTGACAATTATTTTAGAGAGCAGGGGTTTGGATAGTAAGTCAGCAATTTTGAATATTTATTTTAATTACAAATAAAATTACCTGTAAGAGAAGTAATGTAGACTTAATAAACGGTAAATTAAATTATATAACAAATGGTTCGTATCATAACGAACCATTTTTGTTGAATATAGCTGTAGTGCTAAAATGAAGTATAATCAAATTTTTGCCCGCCAACCGATGCATCGTACATCAGTCCTGTTTTTTTCTGTGTAAATACCAGCACACCATCTGTGTATTCAGGGTCAGCAGTATCTGTTGCATTTATTACGGCTGCCGAAGTTTGTGCAGTAAATTCATACGCATATGATTTAAACCTGTCCAGTGCATCCTTGTCTTCAAATAATATCACTTCGCGGAATGACTGTCCGCCAATTTGTAAACCTACGGTCAACTGTTTCATTTTTATCGAACCGGTCATTTTGCCCTGCTCATACAGGATACCACTTCCTGCAGCACCACCTATGCCTGCAGCGCCCTTACCAACATTGGGGAATATGGCATAGCCATAAGCCTTGTCAAATATGTCCTGCATCTGCTTATTACTCCTGGTAAAATTGGATTTGGCTTTTTCAGTATCATCAGTAAGCCTTTTTTCTCTTGTATCCTGCGCATGTACTGCAACTGCAAAAAATAAACTTGTCAATACAAGTAAGGTTACCGGTCTCCAGAAATAGTTTGTTTTTTTCATGATCATTTTTTTAGGTTAGTAGAAGGTATGCATAATCGCATGCTCTTAAACGCAAAAATGTTGCCAACAGGTAATGTAAATTGTTAAAGAAAATAGATTTCTTTGGGGTGTATCAATGCAAAAGAAAAAATGACAAAAACAAAGATCCTCCTGATAACGCTCAGGAAGATCTGTAATCTTTTTAAAACGATTATGCTAAAAGTTCTTGGTTGACCATACTACCTGGGTGCCAGGTTCTTCAACTTTTAAATTAGTTTCGGCGGTAATGAAAACCTTCACTGGTTTAACGGTAGAAGTTGCTTCAAAATTTACAAAGTCTTTTTTCGCAGTCCAGGTATTGGCAGCTTCAATATTACCAATATTGCTGGTAACATTAGCCTCGTTCACTATCCAAACCACGTAACCTTCCTTGGCCGGTTTCATCAATTTTACAGCTTCCAGGTCTTTAAGTACAAGTTGTATCACGTAATTACCATTAGCGTCTCTTTTGATCTGCATGCCTTCTTTTATCGCTGCCGGGGCAGGTGGAGTAGCCATATTTTCTTTTGCACCAGGTTCTGATTTGGTTGTTGTGGTAGTTTTTGATGCATTTGATTTTTTTGAACAGGCTTCCATGCCGCTTGCCATTACCAACATGGCAGCGCCGGTAAATAAAATAGTAAAAAGCCGTTTAGTTTTTATTTGTTTCATTTTGTAAATAATTAATTATTTTTTTTAATGATGCGAAAGTACGCTCTAAATTCCGCACATAAAGTTAAACTTCCTGTCGCTGCCTGTTTATATACAACTATCAGCCGGCGCATGAAGAAAACAAATACTTTTGCACCATGAAACAGCTACTACATAACCCTGTTTACCATGCTTTGCTATCCGGCGATAAAAAACTCAACCTGGGTAATGCGGAGATTAAATTTTTTGACGAACAGGTGTCACCATTTGTTGGCTTTGATGAAAAATATACCAGTGGCTTTACAGATCTGCACCAATTAATGCCTGCGGGGCGTAAAATTCTGTATGCAACACCTGCTCTCATTACGCAGCCCGAAGGCTGGCAGGTAAATCACGAAATACCGGGACTGCAGTTTGTGTACGAAGCAGGCGGCGAAATAAAAAATACCTTCCGTAATGTGTTGCCATTGAGCCAACAGCATGTAGTTGAAATGATGGCGTTGGCAGCACTTACCAAACCCGGCCCTTTTGCCGAAAGAACAATTGAGTTTGGAAATTATTATGGCATTTTTGACGATGGAAAACTGGTAGCCATGACCGGCCAGCGATTACATGTACACAATTTTACAGAATTAAGTGCTGTTTGCACACATCCGGATCATACCGGCAAAGGTTATGCACATACTTTAATGCAACATCAATTAGCATTGATACAGCAGCATGGGCAACAACCTTTTTTACACGTAAGAGCAGATAATGCAAAAGCCATAGCGCTCTATGAAAGAATTGGATTTTCAATTTCCCGCCATATGAATTTTTATTTTATGAAGCGACTGTAGGTAAAATAAAATCCCCCCGAAACTTCGGGGGGATTAATGAAAATATTTGAAAACTAATTTTTATTAAACTAAAAATTCTCTGTTGATCATACCACCTGGCTACCAGGTTTACAGCTTTAAATTGATTTGGCGGTAATAAATATTTTTACCGGTTTAACGGCAGAAGTGGCTTCAAAATTTACAAAGTCCTTTTTATAGTCCAGGTATTTTTTGCAGTGCTCCTGATATATGCCTCTTCTGAAGCGTGATGACTATGGATTTTCTACTGTTACATCCTGTGCAGCCCTCGCATCATCCGGTGTTTTTTCCAGGTCCCTGTCGAAAGAGTAAGCTGCTTCGCTGCTGATCTTTTCACCACCGGCAATTTTCATTTTATCCAGTAACTCAAGCGCCAGTGTTTCTTCTTCTACCTGCTCTTTTACGAACCATTGCATAAAATTCCAGGTGGCCCAGTCCTCTTCCTGCAGGCTCATTTTTACAACTGCATAAACTGCCTTTGTATTATCCACTTCATGCTCAAAAACTTTTTCAAAGCAATTATTCAGGCCTGATGGTGCCGGAGGTGGCGCAGGAATAGCAGTTACCTTTACTTCGGCGCCTCTTTTTAAAATATATTCCAGCAGCTTCATCATGTGGTTGCGTTCTTCGTTGGCATGACGGAAAAGAAAATTTGCAATACCACCAAATCCCCGGCTGTCGGCCCAGGCAGCATAAGATAAATAGATTTGCGAAGCATGTGCTTCTTTGGTCATTTGTGCATTCAATGCTGCTGCAAGCGTTTTGGAAAGTCTGTTCGTATTCATTAAGTGATTTTTAATATTATGATGAAGCAAATATGCGTATTGCTAAAATAATAATTATTATACAATTATTAAAAATAGTTACATGATTCATAGATTCTATTTTCACAGCTTTCGGTTCATTGGTATAATAAATATTTTTTCCGCATGAGTTTATATTCGCTCAACGCGGGTTCCCAGCTTGCTCTTATTACCGCTTCAGGAACACCATCTATAATCTGCTGGCGAAAAAGTCCCGAACCCGTCTGTATCTCAATATTATTCATTTGCTTGCTAAGCTTCGAATCAAAGAATTTTTCTTTGTATGGATATGCCTTGTATAATTCCATTATCCATTGCAGGTTTATTTTTTTCGATCGCCTCAATAGTTCGGTATCATAATTACGCAGGTCAAGTCCATAACAAACCTCATTCATAAATAAAGGTGTTTCGGACATCCCTTTTATGCTGCTGGGCGTATAAGAAAAATCATAAATACCTTTCAGTTCTGGGCTACCCAGCATCGTAAAGGGAAAATAAGTACCGCGGCCGTGGTTAATATATACGCCTTCAAACATGCAGGTAGAAGGATAGAGCAAAACAGCCTGTGCTGTGTTCAGGTTGGGGGAGGGATTTACCGGAAGGACATACGGCATATCATGTTCGTAATTTGCCACCGGGATAATTTTAATATCGCACTTTACCTTATTGCTAAGCCAGCCTTCTCCATTAACCATCAGTGCAAATTCACCCACAGTTAAACCATGCGACATAGGGATCGGAAACATGCCAATGCCTGACTTATATTTCATATCCAGCACCGGGCCATCTATTAAATACCCATTCGGATTTGGGCGGTCAAGTATCAGTAACTCTTTACCATTTTCATAACAGGCTTCCATCAACCTTGCCAATGCATTGATGTTGGTATAAAAGCGTACACCAACATCCTGCAGGTCGTAGAGCACCATGTCAACATCTGCGAGGTCTGCTTTTGTAGGTTTATTCTTTGCGCCATACAACGAAATAATGGGAATACCGGTTGCCTTATCAATTTCATCAGATACGTTATCTCCGGCACTTGCTTTTCCACGGAAACCATGTTCGGGCCCAAATACCTTAACTATATTTATGCCCAATTTTTGCAGGCTGTCAACCAGGTGTGTATTACCAATGATGGAGGTCTGGTTTGCAAGTATGGCCACCCGCTTGCCTTTTATATACTTAAGATATTTTTCTGTTTGCTCAGCGCCGGTTTTAATTCCGGTGTTTGTTCCCTGGTTTTTTTGTGCTGTATTTTTTATTGTATTACAGGAACCTGATATAATGACGACAAATACAAAAGCTAAAAATTTCATACTGTTTATTTATTTTAAATATACCTGATTCGCTGCAATCATTTCACCAGGGGTATCATCATTCTGTAATTTGCAGCTATACAACTTTACCGTCCATGGTAGAAGCTATCACATTTTTCTTATCCACTACATTAACGGTATTCACCATGGAGTTATCAATTTTATGAACCCAGTCTATCTTTTGTTGCATGGCATCAATGGCATATACCAGCCCATTACGTGTGCCGAAGAAGATATTTCCATCTTGCTCTGTCAACATAGATGGGGCATGTTCGTAACCATATCCTGTTTGCATTTTCCATACTGCTTTTTGCGATTCTCTTCCTGTAGCAAAAGCCACTAATGTATCATTCATGGTTTTACCATAAATGTATTTTCCATCCCTGGAAATACCTATTGATTCACGAACGGTTGATTCATTGGTTCGCCAAAGCGTTTGGCCGGTGATGGCATCAATAGCGCTTAAATAACGGTCGGGTGCAACAATATAAATTACATCATCTTTTATAACAGGTATGCACGCAGCAGGAGAATAATTTCTTACGGATGATCCATTGCTCCATTTCCAGTTCAGTTTGCCGGTGTTTTTATTTAGCGAATATAAATAAGTATCCCAGGCGCCGAAAATAATATCATCCTTATTGATAACTGGGGTACTTACAACAGGCCCGTTAAGCCCGTTAAAACTCCATAATAATGCCCCGGTCTCCAGGTTGATGGCACGAAAGTTATGATCACTTCCACCGACATAAACAATATTATTTTCAATGAGCGGGCAACCCATTACGGCAGCATCCGTTTTTAATTTCCAGGTTTCTTTGCCTTTTTCATCCAGGCAATAAACATAGCCATCTGTGCTTCCAAATACTATTTTATTTTTTGCAGCCGCGGGCGATGAGTATATAGAACCTGCGGTTTTAAATGTCCATTTTTGTTTGCCATCTTTTACAGACAATGCTATTACAGTTCCCTGCTGGTTTCCAAAAACAATCATGCCGTTGGTGAGCACCGGTGTAGATATAACATTTGCATCTGAAATGAATCTCCATTTTTCTTTTGCCGGAGGATATTGTGTATTAACGTTGTAATCGGGGCGTATAAATCTTTTGGTAAGGTCATAATGATGTTGTTCAACTTTAACTCCTGCCCAGGTTTTCATTTCGCCTGTAACCGGTTTTCTTTCGGTAAATAAAATTGAATCTTTTCTCACATCCACCAGGTTATATCCTCCTTCCTGTTGTTTGGCCCGCAGGTTAGACCTTCCCATAATGCCGGGAATATCTTCAAAATTTAAAACCTTGTCCGCATGTCCGTGCCCGCACAGGAATAAAATAGTATTTCGTGTTTTAAACAGTTCGGTCACTTCATACCAGTTATCCATCTGGTTATCCATGGGGTAGTGGTTTAAAAATATTACCGGCATGTTTACATTGGTAGTGTCAAGTATATTTTTCATCCAAGTCATGGCATCACGTGGGATATGCCCATCGCTCATTCTTACATAGGGGCCCGATGCACAGGCGATAAAGCGGATGCCATCGTGATCAAAAGTAAACCTGTCGCTTCCGAACGTTGAAATAAAAGCCATGCCACCGGATTCACTCCATCCTGCATCATGATTGCCGGGTATGACATAGTATTTAACCTGCAGGGAATCAAATATTTTTTTTGCCCGGGGTAATTCTTCATTGGTACCCAGTTCGGTAATGTCACCTGTTACCAGCACAAAATCAATATCATTCCTGGTGTTGATATCTGCTATTGTTCTACGCAGGTCTTCTTCTGCTTTTCCGTCGGGCGAGCCAATATGTGTGTCAGAGAGCAATGCAAAACGAAAAGGTTTTATCTGTGCAAAAGCAGCTGCAGAAAAAATAACGATCCATAAAATTAGCAGTATCTTTTTCATATAAGCAAGTTAAGTGTTTGCTGCAGTTTTATCGGTAGCTGTTGTATGTAATTGCTACCTGTATTAAATTTCATCCCAGTTAATATCAAAACGCATCACCACAATATCTCCTTCAATCAATGCTGTTGCTGCAGCCTGGTAAACGCCCTCTTTAATTGCTGATACGGTTAATTCTTTAGTTTGCGTCCGGTCATTGGTATTATAATGTTCGGCTTTAGGCGCTGATCGTTGTATTTTTCTATGATTGGGTAAGGCCGAAAAATCAATGATCAGCCTGATACATTTTATAGGCTCATCGGCTCTTGTCTGGTAAAATGTATTATTTTGCTGGAAAGCGTTGATAAAATTAGTGACAGAATAAAATACATTTGAATCCAGGTCAAAATTCCGCCTCACGGCATTCTTCATCAGATCATCTTCCTGCACAGGCAGTTTGTCGTTAATGGGTTCCTGCTTTGGAATGATCACCTGCATATCTATAGTTCCATTGGAACGGGAATAATTATTTGCAAGCGAAGATTTTCCTTTTCCTGAATAAATGACCAGTTCAAAAAACTGGGCTTCATCATAAACATCTTCCTCATCCTGCAGCCTTTCAATATATTTACGATAAACCGGCGTAGTTTTTTTTTGTCTATCCGTTAAATGCAGCATTTTTATGTATTGCACTTTTTCGTTAATACCGGGAGTAAGATCGGGGAAAGCGAAATGGGGTTCTTTGGCAGTGAGATCCAGCATTTCTTTTTGAAATTTCTTTCTTACTTCTTCAAATGACTTGTTAATGCTGTGATAATGATTTAAACCGCCCAATTCTGCTAAAAAATCTGTTGTGCTTGAATCTTTTATCCCGTCGGCAGGTTCAATAAAATAGGTGAATATCTTTGGCAGTTGTACCGGGGAATTGCTGAAAGTTTCAAATGCATGTGTAAACTCCTCTTTTGAATAACGGCCAACAAAATCGGAAAACAGTAACACAAAAATATCGCAGCCGTCAACAGTCCGGTTATACTCATTTTGCTTGCCTTCTTTAACCATGTATTCGTCAAATTCTTCCCAGATCTCCAGTTCAATGAATATATCTTTTTTCACCCAGTCAATATTCATCCGGTTAATATCAATTTCAAACAGCTTGCGGTATTCTGCCATCTTAGATGAAGAAGCCAGGAAGATCTTAATAAATTTCATGAGCGTGACATTGTAGCTATAAAAATAGGAAATACCATTGTAAATAATATTTGATTTTATTTTTTAAAAATGCTTTCCAAACGGTTAGCAGTTGTCTTGGTGAAATTGCTTAAATCAGCCATAAATTAGTTCCTGCTGTTACATGCAAAGGCCAGCTTACAACATGGCGGATAGTCATACCTTTACCAAAAAAAATTTATTTAATTAAAAAATTATCATGACATCAAGAAAGAATTTCAACACTTCAAAGGTTGCAAGAATGACGGAAATATTTCCCCAGGCCGTGATAACAGGTGAATATATTTTCTTGTCCGGTATGCCAGGTATTGATCCGGTTTCTGGAAAATTAAACAGCGATGATTTTGAAGATCAGACAAGACAATGTTTTCAAAATATTAAAACTGTTCTGGGAGCCGCGGGAAGTAATATGACAAAGGTTGTAAAAACAACAATCTTTATGGTAACCGGTAATGATTTCGCCATAATCAATAAAATTTATAGTGAGTTCTTTCCTGAAAATGCACCGGCAAGGAGCACGCCACAGGTTATGCCTTTTCCGGGAGGTATTTTAATTTCGGTTGAGTGTATAGCTACCTTATAAGAAGTCAGCTAAAGTAGTAGTTTTAAAATACCGTATTTCAAAAGCGATCAGAAATGGTATAAAGTAAAAATACACGCATATGCAGTATATATCTGCGATATTTTGTTTGAGCAGGCGGGTTAATAAGCAGTTTTTCTTAAACATAAAAAAAATTAGCAGTTTCGGCAATCCATATGTACAGATACTGCGTATCTGTTGGCATATTTAACTTTTAAAAATAACTTTTATGAAAAAGAATCTTTTTTCGCTGTTGACTGCTGCGGCTTTTACAACAGTAACACTTGTAGCCTGTAACAATGCCACTAAAACAGAAGAAGCTAAAATGGATACCACATCCACTACTACAATGGATGCAATGAAACCTGCCGAAGAGAAAGGTGTAATGGTAGGCGGAGCAAACATGGTAGCTTCTAAAGATATCGTTGACAATGCTGCCGGATCAGCCGATCATACCACATTGGTTGCTGCCGTAAAAGCTGCAGACCTGGTTGGAACATTAAAGAGTGCAGGACCGTTTACCGTATTTGCTCCAACTAATGAAGCATTTGCAAAATTACCTGCCGGTACTGTAGATAATTTATTGAAGCCGGAAAACAAAGCAACCCTGGCTAAGATACTTACTTATCACGTTGTTGCAGGTGCTTTCAAATCAACTGATCTGAAAGACGGACAGAAAGTGAAAACAGTACAGGGTGAAGAACTGACCATTGGCTATAAAGATGGTAAATGGACAGTAACAGATGCTAAAGGCGGAGTTGCCAATATCACTATTGCAGATGTTATTTCAAGTAACGGGGTTACTTATGTGATTGATGCTGTGCTGATGCCAAAAAAATAATTATTTTCATTAATTCAGTATAAGAGGAGCGATATCTATCGTTCCTCTTTTTTTGTTTACTGTTTTATTGCCTGATCAGACATTTTGGTAAAGTTTTTGGTATAGAAGCCGAAAATAGTTGCGATGAAAAGAGCCCATATCTTAATTACAGCCTTGCTGACTGTAATAATAAGCAGTTGCAGCAGGAAAACCCACCCAACGGCTACAACAACACCGGTAATTGAAACGCCCCCAGCGCCAAAAGCAAAAGTTGTAAAGAGAGCGGTACCCAAGGTGATAGCAGTAAATGATAAAGGAGCTAAAAGGAGTGTTGATGGCCGGTATTATTATGATCTGCAGGGCCACCGTTATTGGCGAAATAACAAGGATGGAAAGTATTACCTCTTCCACAGATCCATGTTTGAGGATCCTGATTTTAAGAGCCCCGGTAATTAGGATTTTGCGCTTAAATGATGAACAATAAAAAAAATTCGTGAATAACCAGCCCGGATATTATTTTAAACTGTCCGGAGAATAAGTTGAATTTGGATCTGCCAGTTTTTTATCCAATATTTTGGTACTGTCGTTGATTTCTTTTTCCCTGCTTTGTGCATCCTTGCTTTCAGTGGTTTTATCTGATGCAGCCCCTTGCTTTGTGTCGCCATTATTACAGGCCATTATTGATACAAGTACAACAGCAGCTACGGTTAATGATTTTTTCATTGTAGATTATTTTATAAGTTGAAAGGTAAAAGTAGTGATTTAGTTATGTAACAACTTATGAAATATGTGCCCGGTATCTTTGTGTTGTTAAGAAATCCAGATATCCATCAAAAAAAAACCGACCAGTTCCTGTTAAGGACGGGTGCCTCTTATCCAGTCACTCAAATTAATGTCCTCTTGAAATCCTTCTCTTTAGAAGGTTTTTTTTATTTAGTTCAACGGCTTTCTATTTACAAAATTTATTTCATTTTATAAAGCTGTAGTATATTACAAGTATGAAACGTAAAATTATACTGGCATCATTCGCTTTACTGACCGGTTCTATTACAACAGCGCAGTATCACTTCCTTTTTTCGGGTACTTATACTTCCGCTAAAAGCGAAGGTATTTATGTATACAGGTTCAACAGCACCGACGGAACTGCACAGGAAGTTAGTCACGTAAAAACTTCAAATCCATCTTTTGTAGCGGTTTCTCCCGATGAGCAGTTTGTATATGCTGTGCAGGAAGATGCCGCCAGTAATGGTAAGGGTGGTGCCATAGCTGCATTTTCTTTCAGTAAAAAAAAGGGCGTACTTACTTACATCAACCAGCAATCAACCGGTGGCGATCATCCCTGTTATGTTGCTGTAGATAAAACAGGCAAGTGGGTTGTAGCCGGTAATTACAGTAGCGGAAGTTTGTCGGTTATGCCTATAGAGGCTAACGGTGGAGTAGGTGCAGCCAGCAGCATTATTCAGCATAGCGGGTCGGGACCGGATAAAGCGAGGCAAAATTCGCCTCATGTTCATTGTACCGTATTTTCTGCTGATAATCGTTTTCTCTTTGTGCCCGACCTGGGAATTGATAAAGTAATGATCTATGCTTTTGATGCAACCACAGGAAAACTTACGGCTCATGATTTTGCACGATCAACAGCAGGTGCAGGGCCAAGGCATATTTGTTTTGATCCCGCCAATAAATATGCATACCTGGCTGAGGAAATGGGCGGTGCTGTGGTAGTTTTTAAATATAAAAATGGCAGGCTTAAGAACAGGCAACGCATCAGCACCATGCCCGTAGGCGATACCAGTGTGGCAGGTAGTGCAGATATTCATGTATCGCCGGATGGTAAATTCCTGTATGCATCAAATCGTGCAGATGCCAATACCATCGCCATTTTCAGCATCAATAATAAAAATGGAAAACTTGCCTTGGTCGCACACCAGTCAACACTTGGAAAAACGCCCCGTAATTTTAATTTTGATCCTACAGGCAACTTTCTGCTGGTGGCCAATCAAAACAGTGATGAGGTCGTAATATTTAAGATAGATAAAAATACAGGCCTGCTTACCGATACAAAGAACAGGATAGCAGTGGGAAAACCTGTGTGTTTAAAATGGGCTTCGGGACAGTAAAGAAAAGATTGCGGGTTACCTTTTACCCAAAAAAGTATCAATGGGTGAGCGGTATTTTCTGTGCCTGCTTTTTCCTTAACGATTTATTTTGCTGTGTGACCTGGCAATTGTTTTGCCGGGAATACTGTTTTATAAACCAAACAACAAAAACATGATACAAAAAACGTATTTCAAAACAAAGGATTATTGTAAAGTTAAATTCAGTTTTGCGCCTGAAAATGCAGAAACAGTAGAGGTTGTGGGCCTTAACAGTGACTGGGAAACCGGCATTATTCTTAAAAAGAAAAAAGATGGAACCTTTTCTGCAGAAGTTTCTTTACCAAAAGATACACAACAGCAGTTTAAATATTTAGTGAATAAAACAGTATGGTTGAATGATGCCGAAGCTGATAGCCAGTTGGAAAATGAATATGGTGGTACAAACAGTGTAATAGTTTTATAAAAAGCCTGCATAAATTTTTTACATAAGGCTCATGCTTTGTATATGATTTTGCGGGTATGTATAAAACATAAATTTTAGTACTATTAAGTCGTGCAAATTCAAGTTTTGTAATAATTATACCAGTTGTCCCGTTTCATAACAGAAACGGGACAACTGTTTTAACAAAACGAATACATTTTAGTAACAGAACTTCGCAACTGTTCAGCATTTTAAAATCTAAATCCACGTTGATATGCAAAAATCAGCTTTAAAAAAAGCAGGTACTTTATTTTTAACTATTTTTATTGTTATGCTATATTTTGCTTTAATATCTGCAAACTATAGCAGTGCCGGCAAGATCAATACAATTGCCGTTACCTGCCCAACAACTGAATCATCAATCAATACAGATAAAGATTTAACCGCCAAGGCAAGTGTCTTGTACGACAGTATGCACCTGGATCTTATGGGCTTATCAAAACAAACATTTGATTATGCCATGAAAGGTTTTAATAACCTGTTGCGTTTAGGTAAACTCGATAATGAAAATATTATTTCAATAGTTGATTTTAGTCTGCCTTCCTATAAAAAAAGATTGTTTGTGATAGACCTTAGCCTTGCTAAAGTGGTCTTTAATACCTATGTAGCACATGGTGTAAATTCCGGTGCAGCTATGGCCAGTGAATTTTCTAACAAACCCGAAAGCAATAAAAGCAGTTTAGGTTTTTACGAAACACTAAATACATACCTGGGTGGCCATGGTTATTCTTTAAGGCTCGAAGGTTTGGAAAAAGGAATAAATGATAACGCCAACCGTCGTGATATTGTGATACACGGAGCTGATTATGTAAATGAAGACCTCATCAGATCCCAGGGTTATATCGGCCGCAGTTGGGGATGCCCGGCTTTGCCCGAAAACTTATACAAACCCATCATCAATAAAATTAAAGATGGTACCTGCCTTTTTATTTACAGCCCCAATAAATATTACCTGAGTAAATCCAGAATAATAAATGCCTGATCAGGCTTTCTTTATTTTTATAACAACCCCTTTTGAAACCGGGGTATTACTTTTATCAGCCACGCTGTTAATGGGCACCAGCACATTTGTTTCCGGAAAATAGGTAGCCGTACATCCTTTGGGAATAGGATAGGGCACCACCAGGAATTTATGTGCAACGCGTTCTTTCCCATCAGCATTATTATAAATATCTACAACATCTTCGGCAAGCAATTGCCGTTCATTCATATCGGCCTGGTTCATCATGATCACCCTGCGTTCGTTATAAATACCACGGTAGCGGTCATCAAGTCCATAGATGGTTGTATTAAACTGGTCATGGCTCCTGATCGTCATCATCAGCAACTCATCCGCCTGCAATGGAATGGGCGTTACGCCGGCAATATTGAATTGTGCCTTTTTTGTTTCGGTATCAAAATCTCCTTCACGATTGCAATTTGGTAAATAAAATCCACCGGGCTGCCTTACCTTTTCATTATAATTTGTAAAGCCAGGTATGCAATGCTCAATAGCTGTGCGTATATGATCGTAATGCTCCAGAAATTTATCCCAATTGATGGTACTGTTCTTCAACGTGGCTTTTGCAAGCATACATACAATAGCAGGTTCGCTGAGCAGGTTATCGCTTATCGGTTTTAAAATTCCTTTTGACTGCTGTACAACGCCCATCGAATTTTCGCAGGAAACAAATTGTGCTTCACCGTGTAATTCATCCAGGTCGCTGCGGCCAAAGCAGGGAAGTATCAATGCTTCTTTGCCATGCACCAGGTGACTGCGATTGAGCTTGGTACTCACGTGTACGGTGAGGCTGCATTTACGCAGTGCTTCGGCAGTGTAGGTGGTATCCGGTGTAGCCGATAAAAAATTTCCACCCATGGCTATAAATACGCTTGCTTTTTCTGCATGCATGGCTTTAATACTTTCTACTACATCGTAGCCATGTTTTTGCGGAGGTACAAAACCAAAATATTGTTGTAAGAAATCAAGTAATTGTTGCGATGGCTTTTCGAAAATGCCCATAGTGCGGTCGCCCTGCACATTGCTATGCCCGCGAACAGGACAGGTGCCTGCACCCGGCTTGCCAATGCTGCCTTTCAGTAAAAGCAGGTTTACAATTTCCTTAATGGTATCAACAGCATTTTTGTGTTGCGTTAATCCCATGGCCCAGCAGGCGATGATCTTTGTTTTATCTTTTAAAATATCTGATACCTGTTTTATTTCCAGCAGGTCAACACCCGATGCGGAAACCAGTTCCTGCAGGTTTTGTTTTTTCAGGTGGTTGATAAAATCAGTAAACCCATCTGTCTTGTTATCAATGAATGCTTTGTCAAATACTTTGCCCGGCAACATTTTTTCTTCATTCAATAATAACAATTCAATGGCTTGTAACAGGGCCATGTCGCCATTTATTTTTATCGGCAGAAAAATATCTGTTAATGCACTATCGATACCCAAAATACCTTTTACAGTTTGCGGGTTATTAAAACCCATCAGCCCGGTTTCGGGTAAGGGATTTATGGAAATGATAACTGCGCCTTTTGCCTTTGCTTTTTGCAAAGCGGTAAGCATACGGGGATGGTTGGTACCGGGATTTTGTCCCAGTATCATGATCACTTCTGCTTCATAAAAGTCTTCCAGTTTTACCGAACCCTTACCAATACCCAGCGATTCGCCCAAAGCAACACCACTGCTCTCATGGCACATATTGCTACAGTCGGGCAGGTTATTGGTGCCAAATGCCCTTACAAAAAGCTGGTACAAAAAAGCTGCTTCATTGCTGGTTCGTCCCGATGTATAAAAGATGGCTTCATCCGGAGATGATAAAGTATGTAATGCATCAGCCATTTTTTTAAAAGCCCCTTCCCAACTGATGGGTTGATAATGTGTAGCACCTTCGGGAAGGTACATGGGCTCTGCAATACGGCCCTTTCTGCCAATCTCAAAATCAGACAAAGCAGCAAGATCAGCTACAGCATGACTGGCAAAAAAATCGGCACCAATGGCTTTTGCTGTAGCTTCATCCGCTACTGCTTTGGCACCATTCTCACAATATTCTGCAATGCTGCTTCTTTCATCATCAGGGTCAGGCCAGGCGCAACTGGGACAATCAAACCCGTCTTTTTTATTAAGTTTATTAAGCGCTTTTAATCCACGGAACAATCCTGCTTCGCCAAAAACATGCTGCATACTTTTTACTACAGCGGGAATTCCAGCTGCTACTTTTTTTGGCAGACCCAAGGTTAGCCCGGTAAATTTTTCTGGATTCTCTGCTGCCGGTATATTATTGTTTTCGTCACTCAAGATTAACAGGTTTTATTCGGGTTCTCAAAATTATCGCTTTGGTCTTCGGTAGTTTCATCTAAACATACAAAATCTTTTTCCAGTAAAAGATACACTGATTCATTTGCATTTACCTGCATATTTGCATCAAAACCCACCACTTCATTCTGTGGCCAGTCTTTTACAAATGACCGGGGTACCAGCATGGTTATTTTATTATTGCCAAGTGTTGCACTTAATGCATTGCTGTTAACATCAACCTGCAAAGCATATATAAAAGTACTACCTGCAAAATTGATCTGTTCCTCCAGGTAACTGGTATTGGCCAATGTATTTACATCCGGCCTGGTAAGCCGGTATCTTATGGAGTTTCCTTTAATGCGTAGTTTCATTTGTATAATTTTCTTTGTATTCTTAGTGCTTTTATCTTTGTGAACTTTGTGGTAAAACTAACCACTAAGCGCACAAATTTCTTTCACAAAGAACACAAGTTTTTTTATTTGTGTTCATGCCTTTCTCATAAGGGAGCAGGCTTTGGTTAGGTTTTTATTCTTTCTTCCCTGGCATAAATATTAAAACGGGTATCTCTTAAAAATCCTGCTAAACTTATGCCACTTTCTTTTGCCAGTTCAACAGCAAGACTTGATGGTGCGCCAACTGATGCAATAATTTTTATACCAGCCATTACCGCTTTTTGTACCAGTTCAAAACTGGTACGGCCGCTTAATAGTAAGATACAATTGTTTAAAGGTAGCTGATCGTTCAGCATGGCTGCACCAATAAGTTTGTCCAGTGCATTATGCCTGCCAACATCCTCTCTCAACATAATAAAATTTCCGGCAGTATCAAATAATCCACTGGCATGTATTCCCCCGGTATCTTCAAAAACCTGTTGTTGTTGTTTTAGTAAAGCAGGCAGGGCATAAAGCGTAGCTGCCTTAATGATCATGCTGTCGTTTTCTTCGCCATATTGCGAAATGGTTTGTATGGCACCAATGCTTGCCTTGCCGCAGATGCCACAACTGGATGTGCCGTAAAAATTTCGGGTTGCATTGGCCAATACCGGAACAACAGCTTCTTTTAAACTAACCAAAATACGATTTTCATCTGCTGCAGGTTGTTTAATACCGGCAATAGCTGCTCCATTTTTGATGATGCCTTCGGTAAACAAAAAACCTGCAGCCAGTTCCGCATCATGGCCGGGTGTGCGCATGGTAACTGCAATATTCTTTTGCATCCGGCCTGTTGCTGTACTGTAGTCCAGCTCAATTTGCAAAGGTTCTTCCACGGCCACTTTATCAGCAGCTTCAGTAATATTTCCAGCATTTATTTTTTGTATGCTGATATGTTCAACCTGGTTATTTGGCATACTTTAAAGTTATGGAAAGAAATGCTGCTATCAAGTATCCAGCATCTAGTAAACCTTGCTTATCAGTTTACAGGCATTAATAAAACCTTTGTTGGTATCTACACTCATGATGGAGAGTTCATTTGCAGGATAATATTTAGAAACATGACTGCTTTTTAAAAAAGCTTGTAATGAAAACTGGCCATTCGCATGCATGTGTATTAATTTTTCAGATAAATATGCCGGATACCAGGCCAGCAATGGTTCGCATATATTTTCACCCGCATTATAAAAACTTAGGGGAGTTGTGGTACAACAGACCGAAAAATTGATCAGTTCAGTTATTGATAAAAAAGGATAGTCACAACCGATCAGTAAAATATTTTTCTGTGGAAATTTTTCAAATGCAGTAAGCAAGGCTACCATTGGGCCAATATTATTGTATTGCGGAAGATCGGTCAGAAAATTATATCCCTTCTCCATGGAAGGAAGTTGTGATTCGTTCACCGAAATAAAGACCTGTTCGCAAAAAGGCTGTAACATATCATACAGATGATAGCGTTGCGGCTTATCATAATATTGAAGCATGCTCTTGTCGGTACCCATACGACTGCTTTCACCGCCGCATAGCACCAATGCAATTGTATCTGTAAGCATAAATTTTAATGCCTGGGTTGAGTTTGTCATTTTTGCCTGAACAACCAAAAGGTAAGTTTTTTCTTTTATTCAGTGTTAAAATGTGGAAAAATTTACAAAGGAATGACAGGATTATATAATACTTATTAAGCTGGTTTGATAACTCTTTATCTGTAAAACAATATTGATTCAATAAAAAAAGAACGCCTTATGGGATTTTGTGGTGAATTATTATTTGCGCTTTTAAAAAAGCGGAGGATATTACGACGGCATGTATAAGCTTGTTTTGTTTGGCGGTGATAAGTTAAAAGAATTTGATAATTAATCAGGGTTGTAAAACCCATAATGATTGCAATATAGCTTTTGTGACTGGCTAACCTTATCGTGTTTGATATTTTTCTTATTTTCTTTTTTTCTTGATAAAAAAAGAAACAAAAAAATCAAGACAAAACGAATACTCCGCCGTTTTGTACGGCCAGCGCCACGTGACCAGTACGCTGTTTTAAGATCAACCTACAATTTATACCACTGGTTAAAAATTTTTATGTTAAATGGTGCCTCAATTGAAATAAGTGCGGTACTTTACTTTTTATTTAATGTCAAAATAGAAAAGTACCGTGGTCGCAATCATTTATAATAAATATTACGAGTGGGTATACATTAAATTAAAGACAGGTTGTATAAACTTCGGTTGACTGCATCAAAGAATAGCGATCAAATGTTGAAGCTACAGTCCGCAGAATGCTGTGCATAGTACAAAAGCCAAATTAGGGAACCATCCGGCAACGAGGGTGTAATCCTTTGTCGGGCTCCTTTTTTGGTTCTTTTTTGGAGAGGCAAAAAAGAATAAGGGGAAATGAAGAACTGGTTTTTATTAATTTTTTTTAAAACTATTACCCTCCTCATCAAAAAACAATTCATTCTTACCATTCAACATTTAGCATCTTCTCAAATCCCCAACATTTGCTAAATTAACCCCCGAAACAATCATCAATATGAAAAAATATTTTATTGCACTGGCAATTACGGGCCTGGCAGGTTTTACTGCATCGGCCCAATCTGATAAAAAAGTTTTAACCGCAACCGACTATGAGCAGGCCACCAGGGCTTTGGGTTTTAATACCAGTAAATTAGTTTACCGGTATAATGTAAATCCAAACTGGCTGCCCGATGGAAAATTCTGGTATTCGGTTTCTGTGCCCGACGGAGTAGAATATGTTTTAATAGATCCCACAGATGGCAGCCGCAAGACTGGGGCTGATAAAAAATCAATCTTACCCGATGCTGCTAATGGAACCACTGGAGCTGGAGGTGGAAGGAGAAGAGGCGGAGGAGGAGGAGGAATGGAAAGCCTTTCGCCCGACGGTAAAAAATCAGCATTCATTAAAGACTGGAACTTGTGGGTACGTGATATGGATACCAAAAAAGAAACCCAGCTTACTACTGATGGTATAAAAGATTATGGTTACGCAACAGACAATGCAGGTTGGACACACAGCGACCGCCCCATATTGCTCTGGAGCCCCGACTCTAAAAAGATAGCAACCTTTCAACAGGACCAGCGCCATGTAAGTGATATGTACCTGGTGCGCACAAAAGTAGGAGCACCGGAACTTGAACAATGGAAATATCCATTGCCTGAAGATAAAAAAGTGATACAGATAGAACGTGTAATTATAGAAGTAGATATACCTAAAATTATCCGTTTAAAAATACCTGCTGATGATCATAGAGGAACACTCAGTGATGATATTGCGTCCAGCGGCGGTTATGATGATAACGAGTGGAATGCTGATGGAACAAAACTGTTTTTTGTTTCTACCAACCGCGATCATAAAATTGAGAAAGTACGCATTGCCGATGCATCGACCGGTGATGTAAGAGAAGTATTTACTGAAAAAGTTCCAACACAATATGAAAGCGGGCAGGGCACTATCAATAACCGTTTCCTCGATAAAACAAACGAGTTTATCTGGTACAGCGAACGCGACGACTGGGGGCATCAATACCTCTATGATGTAAAAACCGGACAGCTTAAAAATCAAATTACAAAAGGAAATTTTGTGGTAACACAATTATTAAAAGTTGATGAAGCAAACCGTGTTATTTATTTTATGGCAAATGGCCGTGAGCCGGGCCGTGACCCTTATTTTGCTCATTTTTACCGGGTTAATTTTGATGGAACTAATATGCAATTACTTACACCCGAAGACGGCAATCACAATGTTTCGCTATCGCCTGATGGAAAATATTTTACCGATAATTATTCGCAGCCCAATTTGCCGCCGGTTTCTGTGTTAAGAGACATGAAAGGCAAATTGATCAGCACACTGGAGAAGACCGATATCAGCAAACTGCTTGCCACCGGCTGGAAAGCACCGGAACCCATCAAGGTAAAATCCGCCGATGGTAAATGGGATCTGTATGGCCTCATGTTCAAGCCCAAAGATTTTGATCCTGCAAAAAAATATCCAGTTGTTAATTATGTATATCCGGGTCCGCAGGGCGGGGGCGTAGGTACCCGAAATTTCGGGCCTTCCCGTGGCGATCACCAGTCACTGGCCGACCTTGGTTTTGTTGTTATCATTATTGATGGCAGTTGCAATCCTGATCGCTCTAAATCTTTTCATGATGTTTGTTATGGTAATATGGGTAGTAATACACTCGATGACCAGGTTAGCGGCATTAAACAACTTGTAGCTACCAGGCCATATTTAGACCTGGATAAAGTAGGTATCTGGGGCCATTCAGGTGGGGGCTTTGCTACAGCCGATGCCATGTTTACCTTCCCCGATTTTTATAAAGTAGGTATCTCCGAATCGGGTAACCAGGATAACCGTAATTATGAAGATGACTGGGGCGAAAGATATATTGGCCTCGAAACAAAAGAGGCCGACGGTACTACCAATTACGCCAAGCAGGCCAACCAGATAAATGCAGGTAACCTTAAAGGTAAGCTCTTGCTGGCCCATGGTGGTATGGATGATAATGTACCGCCCTACAATACTTACCTGGTTGTGGAAGCTTTACAAAAAGCCAATAAGGATTTCGACCTGGTGGTGTTCCCCAATGCTCGCCACGGCTATGGTGCCGAAACCTATTATATGACGCGCCGCCGCTGGGATTATTTTGGTAAGAACCTGATGGGCGCAGAAGTACCCAAGGAATTTAAGATAGATCCAACCGCTGCTACTACACCTGCTAAAGCCGAGAATGCAAAAGTAACAGGCCGCAAGAACACCGTTTTTAGCCGCATACCGGTAACCGTAAAAAATATTACGTTGGATATATTTGATAATGGTACGGTTGATGGCGACAGCATCAGTGTGTATTACAACAATAAACTGTTGGTAAGCAACCAGCGTCTTACAGAAAAAGCCACTACCATAAACCTGTTGCTGGATGAAAACGCGACGCAGCACGAAATTGTGCTCTTTGCTCAAAACCTGGGCAGCATACCGCCCAATACTGCAACCATTGTGGTAAAGGCTGGCGATAAACGTTATGAATTGCATAGCAGTGCAAGCTTAACGGAGAATGCGGTACTGGTGTTGGAGTATAAACCGAAATAGAAACGCTGATGAGACGGATAGAAGCTGATTAACGCAGATGCTTTCTTGCACGGCAATACTTGGTGTAAACGGACTTCTGTCATGCCTGACCCTTCAATCATTATATTAAAACAAAATGATGCTGGTGATTAACAGGTACGCTTCAAAATCCAAACGAGGCGAAGATGCATGACAGGCTCAGGCCATAAGTAAATGCTTTACATTTTTGTAAAACAGGCCCATCATTAACGTAATAATAGCAAAACGGTAACTTATTAAACTTATTTTTGAACGATGAAATGGTTAATACTGGGTATCGGTATTTTATTTGAAGTGCTGGGTACCATCTGTATGAAATATGCTGAAGGTTTTACAAAGCTGCTGCCTTCGGTGATGGTTTTTGTATTTTATGGCATAAGCCTTTGCGCCCTGGTGTTTTTGCTGGAGAAAATGCAGGTAAGTATAGCCTATGCTATATGGGCCAGTGCGGGCACTGCACTAATTGCCATATTGGGCATTGTATTTTTTAAAGAACCTGTATCACTGGCAAAAATTATTTCACTCGGGTTTATAATACTGGGTATTCTTGGATTAGAATTGTTTGACTAATAAAAATAGTATGAATGTTTTTTTAACCGGTGCCACCGGTTTTTTAGGCGGCGAATTATTGGTTTCGCTCTCCAAATGCAAAGAAATAGATAAAATATATTGTTTCATACGTGCAGCATCAACTGCAGAAGCCTGTGCAAAAATTGAAAAAATCTTTGCCCTGCATCAGGATCAATACAATACAGAAAAGGTAATTGCTGTAATTGGCAACCTGCAGGATGAAGGGCTTACTCAGTCATTACAGCAAAACAGTCTTTTGGCAGATGTTGATGTAATTATTCATTCGGCAGCCAATACTTCTTTTTCCAGGATATATGATAAACTGGTAGAAGAAGTAAATATAAAAGGGCTTGAAAAAATATTGCTTTGGGCAAAAAACCTGCCCTGCCTGCAAACATCTTTATACATTGGTACAGCAACCATTTGCGGTAAAAATATAACCAATCGCGTTGTTTACGAAGATGAGTCGCCCGATGAAGCAGCAACCCACCTGGTAAGATATACCTATACCAAAATGCAGGGCGAATTATTGCTCTCAAAACACCTTCCACAACAAAAGATACTGGTAGCGAGGCCATCTATAATCATGGGCGACAGCCGGCCTGTTTTGCCACGCTCACCTATTATTTTATGGGCAGTAGCAACCATTAACCAGTTGAGGTTAATACCCGTTAACGAATATGCTTTGCTGGATATGATACCCGTAGATTTTGCAGCCACTGCCATTGTTGCGCTGCTTTTTGCAAAAAGAAATTACCAGGTCTATCATATTTCATCGGGTAAAAATGCGGCCACATCTGCCAATAAACTGGCGGTTAGCCTTTCTGAATACTTTACAGATCTGCCGCCATTTTTATTTGTAAACAAATCTTTAATAAATCAGCTAAAAAGCTGGGCCAAAGGGCAGTTGGATAACAACAATGAGTTAATAAAATACCCACTTTACCTGGATTATTGGCATAAAATATTTCCTGATACTGGTGCCTTGCGTATTTTATTAGCTGGCCTGGAACCTTATCTTGGATTTATGGACCTGGGACAGGTTTTTGATAACAGCCGTTTATTTGAGGATGTACCAAATTTAAAACAACCTGTAGCCGCTAATATTTATATCAGGGAATGTATGCCCTTTATTGCAAGTATTAATACCCTTGAAGGAGCTTTTGACAGTTAATTATGGTGCTTTGTATTTTACTTCACAACAATCGTTCGGTTAATTCATCTTTGGTTACACCAGTTAGCTGTTTGTATATTTATAAGCTGGGTAAGATATTTTTTCGAACAGTTTATTTATCAGAATTTTATTTTTTTACAAACCGATAGGTTACTTTTTTATCGTTTGATAGGATAGATAGAAAATAAATACCCGGCTTAATTTCGTTTATAGCCCAACTTCTTTGATAAGCACCTGTATATTGAAGTTGCTCCTCTTTTTCCCAAACAGTTTGCCCGCTTGCAGAAATTACCTGGTACAGCATGGCACCTTGCCTGGCAATAAAGGCTACATTCAACTCATTTTGAACAGGGTTGGGGTATAGGTTTGTTAATTGCAGGCTTTCATCTAACCCATTTTTAAAAAGTTTTATGGTATTGGAGTATTTAATTATTCCACTTCCTTCAATGGCTTTAATTCTGTAGAAGATATTTGTTCCAGCGGGTTTATGTGTAAATGAATACGAAGTGTTTTCGGATGCAGTTATGTTTCCGGCTTTAACAAAATGAACCCCATCTGTTGATATTTCAATGTCCATATTTGCTGCAACCGATAATGGCTTCGTATATTCCCATTGCAGCTCTGTATTATTTCCATTCCATTTTCCTCTTAATAAAAATTTGGTAATAGGTAGAATAGAAAAATACGGCTGTGTCCATAAACCCCTTCCGTGCGTGGCTGCGGCAACCAACCCATCGGAAGCCCTGTACCGCAGCATATCGGTTCGTACAGTTGGAAAAGTAGGACTGGGTAACCAGGAAGTGCTGCCGCTGTTGATCAATGAAGTTATATAGACCCCCGCTTCGGTTGCAATAATAGCCTCGTCATCATGTCCGGGCGCAAACATGCACCACCTCACTGGCATATCAGGCAGGTTTCCATCAATATTTGTCCAGGAAGTTCCACCATTGATGCTTACCCAGATTCTTTGTATCCCGTAATTTGAAAAACAAGCCATTAAAAAATTATCTGTTGAACCTACTGCGATGCAGGAAACAGTAACATTAGCCACCGGCATAGAAGCACTTTTGATACTGGTAACTATTGGGGCGGCCGTGTTAGCTGCTGATACCTTTAACAACCGGCAGGTGCCATCATAAACGCCGTTATCATAATCGTCCGTTCCCATATAAACAACATTTGAAGTGTAGGGCGATACCGTTACTGCACTTATAATATTATTGTTTAAACCAATTGTAACAGGTGTAAAAGTGTTTCCTGTCCGGGGGTTATCCCATCTTAGATAAGTACTCGTAGTATTTGAAGCATAAATTTTAAAATTGGGATTATCATAATCCCAGGGGTTAATGAACTGGCCGGTGTTGTTACTATAGAAAATATTAGCCCATGTAGCACCCCCATTCGTACTTCTTTTAAAATCATTATAAACGTACGAACCAAATTGATAGTTACCATCAATCTGATCAATAGCTACAAAAGCACCGTCACCTCCGGTAACTTCTACCGTACTGCCCAGACCAAAACTGTTGAATTGGTGAACACCGTTATCCTGTGAGCCAGCTAGAAAATAATTTGTAGAAGTTGGATGGATAGCACAGGAATAAAATTGTTTTAAACGAAGACCTACATTCCGGTCACGAATTGTTATTCCTTTGTCACCTGAAAAATGTAATCCACCATCGCAGCCAATCAGCAATTTATTTCCATTGTCGTACCATTTAATAATATGCTGATCAGAATGCACATATTGATACCCGGGATTAGTTCCGAACCAGTGTGAGATCTGCGACCAGGTAGCCCCACCATCAATTGTTTCATAACAATCGTTGCTGCCAATAATAACATTATTATTGTTAGAAGGATCTATATCTGCAGCAAGACAAAACCATCCCTGGCCATTGGTAAATGCCGGAGAAGACCCGGTGGCAGCCCAATTCGCCCCTCCATCGGTTGATTTATATATTGTGGGAACATTAAAACTTACATTAGTAGCCGGTAGTGCATAAAGGATATTGCCTGAACACGCAATTTCGGTTCTGGTAATATTAGTAGTAGGAAAACCAACAGTAGCTGTTCGCCAGTTACCTACCGAAACAGCAGTTGTAGTTGCTGCAGGGTTATCGGTAAAGAAATAATAACTCGTTGCTTCAAATAATCCAATGGTTACATGCATCCTTCCGGTACTGCTGATTTCAAGATCAGTTGCCCTTACCGAAGCCGAAGTAGACGGCGTAATATTTGTCCAGGTTGAACCAGCATTTTTAGACCTTAAAATGCCATTATTTCTGTCGGCAAGATAAATATTGCCTGATGCATCACAGGCTATTTTTGCACATCTTTGATAATTGGTCGCAGAAGGCAGTTGATTCCAGGTTGCTCCGCCATCCGTACTTTTCCATACACCAAAACCTCTTACTCCATCATTATTAAAATAGGCTTCGCCAGTTCCAAAATACATAACGAGTTTATTTATTGGATCCTGGCAGATGGATGTAATCGCCATATTAGCAAAAAAGTCATTCACTAAAGTCCAGTTGGCCGGACTTGCCGTAATATCCGTAGTTTTCCATAAGCCACCATCAACACCAGCAATAAAAACAGTTTTGCCGGTTGCATCAGCAGCATCTACTAAAATGGCCCTGATCCTGCCTGATGTTACACCACTGTTAGCCCGGGAATTTCCATTGGAAGGCCCAACTGCATCACTGTTTGGGCCCCGCTCTGTCCAGTTGCCGTATCCAGCCATAATCTGAAAAGGGAGTATTTTTTTAAAAGAATCAGTATACAATAGAGAACTTATAAGCCGGTCAGCCGGTATGGTACCGGTTAAAGGATCCCTTGTACGGTTAAATTCAAATTCAGCAGCTTTATCGGGTCCGTCATAACCCTCTGTGGAAAGATTTAAAGAAGTTTTTTTTTGTGAACAACCGTAAATAAAGATGAAAATCGCCAGGATAATAAAAAGTCTGCGGGCACATTTAAAGTAGAATTTAGTCATAGTTTATCAGTTGCCATAATTAATAAAATTACAAAGATAAAAAGTAGATTCTTTAGCACCTTAAGTTGTTGCCTGTGCCTGAACGTTGAGAGCAGGAAGATGGCTAAACCTCTTTTTCTGCCGTCTTTTCTATAAACTTTCACCTGTTTTTGAAATGTACGCAATATATTCAGCATATGCAAAAACTGAGAGATCTATCAGGTGAAATGATTAAATCAGAGGAATATCTCTTTAGCATTTTTGCTATCTTCAACATGAGGAATTTTATTAGGTTTTAGTTCTGAGGGACTCAGCAATGATCTCAAGCGAACGCAACATCCTAAAATTAGCTGTCATTTTAAAATAGAATAATCTTTTATAAATTATGAAATTTCTTTCTCTTGAGCCATTTGTTCCGTCAGGAAAAAATTTTGAAAGCTCCAAACAATTCTTTCAGGAATTAGGATTTAAAATTAATTGGGATGCGGGAGACTATATTGGTTTTCAGAGAGACGAATGTAGATTCATCCTGCAAAGGTTTGACAATAGTGAATTTGCGCAAAATTTCATGTTGAGTGTAAAAGTAACAGATGTCGAAGAGTTTTGGAAAACTGTAATTGAAAAAAAATTAGTAGAAAAATATGGTTTTCGGGTAAATCCACCTGTACAACAACCTTACGGCATGGAAGTAAATGTTATAGATGTAGCAGGTGTATGTTGGCATTTTGTTGAACAATAAATTAATTTTCATTTCTTAGACATAAAACGAAGGTTAGCAAAAGCATTGGCGTACACTGTACAAATTAATCTAATCTGCAACTGGGTTTTGTGCAATTGAGTACTGGTACCATAGTTTTCTTAAGTTTGCTGTACCTTGTAGAACTACCTGCAAACATTGTAAACTCAAAAATATCAGACTATGTCAATTTCAGAATTTATATCAACACAACCGGAAGATCGGCAGGAATTATTATCTCAGCTTCATGAAATAATCATCAACAAAGATAAAACCGTCACCGCGGTAATTGCACCGATGATGGGGAAAGAGATGATCATTTATAATGCGCCCGGAACTTTTAAATATGGACTTGCCAGCGTAAAAAATTATATGTCGTTGCACGTATTGCCCATGTATGGTTCACCTGTTATCTACGAAAAATATAAAGCGTTGCTGAAAGAAGCAAGTTTCCAAAAAGGCTGCATCAATTTCAAAAACAAAGATGAAATGCCTCTGAAAATTGTAAAGGAGCTGATTACTGATTGTTCAAAAATTGATCTTCGTGCTTTAAGAGAAGAATACCTCAAATCTAAATCGAAAAAAAAATAAGTTGATTGCCTGCAGTTACAGATCCATTGGCGCAATTTTTCTGCCGACAGCCAGGTTCGGGCGGCCAGGTATACGTGCCGGAAAAAAATAATGGCACGATTTTTTGGAGTAATAAATCGGGAGCAGCGACCATTAAAAACGGGCGAAACCGAAAAGCCAAACGAGTAGGAAATAAAATCATATTATATGCCAGGCACCGTTTCATTACACAGGGTCATTAAAACAAGTCCCGAAAAACTATACAGGGCATTTACCGAAGCAAATGCTTTTGCTTCCTGGTTACCTCCTTATGGATATGTAGCTGTTGTTCACCAGCAGGAAATCAAGGTAGGGGGTAGTTATAAAATGTCGTTCATCAATTTTTCAACGGGCAGTACCCAGTCATTTGGCGGCACCTATGTTGAAATAGATCCAAACAGGTTTTTAAAATACACAGATAAATTTGACGATCCAAATATGCCGGGAGAAATGATCACTTCTGTTTGGCTAAAGAAG
>JBBRQF010000012.1:0-104532 GCA_038226715.1 Chitinophagales bacterium | reverse complement strand
TAAAATCTCCCCAGAACTTAATGAAGTCCGCTTCAACTGATAAAACAAAGATGAATAACTAAACTCAAAACGTAAAACACAGGTATCTTATCCAACTGTGGATAACGTAAAAAAGAGTCAACCTAAATCAGGACGAGACACCCAGTTATGCTACGTAACTGCTCAATGCCTTCTTAATAATAACTCCATAGCTTTTTTCGGCAAATATAAGAAAGATACAGCGATTATAGAGCAGGTAAAGACTGTGACCTGCTACGGAGTTGACCTGGTTAAACTGGGCATATTATGCACTACCGGATAGCTTTGTTCACGCAGAGGAAATTGAAAGGCAGAGAGCGCAGAGTCTTCCCGCAGCCCCAGCGTCCTCATCGTTATCCGTATGAACCTCCTCTCAAAATTCATAAAACAAATGAGTCCGCAAAGAGCTGATTATAAACTAAAAATTATGAACTAAGCACTATCGACTAAAAACTTTTGAACTTTTGCATTATCTTTGCCTATGGCAACAATAAATAACTCCGCAGCTAAAGGCAATTCAATAAAATTTTATGGTGAAGGCTTAACGTTCGATGACGTATTGCTCGTTCCTGCCTATTCACAGATATTACCCCGCGAGGTAAGTATCAGTACCCAACTTACAAAAACAATCACCTTACAGGTGCCCATGCTTAGTGCAGCCATGGATACGGTAACAGAAGCAGCACTGGCCATTGCCCTGGCCAGGGAAGGAGGCCTCGGTATTTTACACAAGAACATGAGTATTGATAAACAGGCCGACCAGGTTCGTAAAGTAAAAAGAAGTGAGAATGGTTTGATACTGGACCCCGTAACCCTGAGCCCCGATGCTACCATTGGCGAGGCTTTACGCCTGATGAAGGAAAATAAGATCGGCGGCATTCCCATTGTGGATGCAGCACATAAATTAGTAGGCATACTCACCAACCGCGACCTGCGTTTTGAGACCAATTTCAAAGACAAAGTGAGTTCGGTAATGACCAAAGAAAACCTCATTACGGCACCCGAAGGCACCGACCTTAAAAAAGCAGAACTCATTTTCAAAAAAAATAAGATTGAAAAATTACCGGTGGTAAACAAAGCCGGTATATTGATAGGCCTTGTAACGTTCAGTGATATTTTAAAATTAAAATCGCATCCACATGCCGTAAAAGATTCCTTTGGCAGGTTATTGGTTGGCGCCGGTATTGGCATCACCAGCGATACCATGCAACGGGTGGAAGCCTTGTATAAAGTTGGCGTTGATGTAATTTGTTTAGACAGTGCACACGGCCACACCAAAGGGGTAATAGACACTTTAAAAAACATTAAAAAGAAATATAAAAACTTACAGGTAATTGCAGGTAATGTGGGTACCGGTGCCGGTGCCAAAGCATTGGCCGATGCTGGTGCCGATGCTGTGAAAGTGGGTATAGGACCAGGTTCTATATGTACCACCAGGATAGTTGCCGGAACAGGTGTACCACAAATTACCGCTGTAATGGAAGCCGCTGCTGCATTAAAAAATAAGAACGTTGGCATCATCAGCGATGGTGGCATAAGATATACGGGCGATATGGTAAAAGCATTGGCTGCAGGTGCCAGTTGCGTAATGATGGGTAATGTGTTTGCAGGTACCGAAGAGAGTCCCGGTGAAACCATCATTTACGAAGGCAGAAAATTTAAACAATACCGCGGCATGGGTTCACTGGGTGCCATGGCACAGGGCAGCAGCGACCGTTATTTCCAGGATGTGGAAGATGATATCAAAAAATTTGTACCCGAAGGCATTGAAGGCCGCGTTGCTTTTAAAGGTGATCTGCGGGAAGTGGTTCACCAGTTTACCGGTGGCTTACGGGCTGGCATGGGCTACTGCGGTGCAAAAGATATTAAGGAATTACAAAAAGCAACCTTTGTAAAGATCACCAATGCCGGCATGCGTGAAAGCCATGCACATGATATTGCGATAACGAAGGAGGCACCGAATTATTCAAGATAGGGCCCCTCTGAACTACGTTCGTTCTTTTTCAAAGAACCCTAAAGGGGGAGGAAATGGAGAAGATGGAAACGAAGATTATGTTTTTATTTTTTTTGAGCCCGTCTTTAGAATTACTATTTAGCTTCATTGGCAGTTTATCCTGAGCGGAGCCGAAGGACACGCTTGTACAATGTATCTTTACTCAGCTTTTACCAAAGCGATTTACCTGGCAATGAAAATAAAATTTTTGAAAATAAAATTCTCCTACTTCCAGTTCCCTCTCCTTTGGAGAGGGGTTGGGGTGAGGTCTTTTTTACTTCTTACTTTTTACTTTTTACTTTTCAATTCAGCCAAAGCACAGGATTCCTCCCGGCTTCGCATCTCCCTCCTCACCTGCACCCCTGGCGAAGAATTGTATTCAACATTCGGGCACAGCGCCTTTAGAGTAGTTGATAGTACCAGCTTAACCGATGTGGTTTACAACTACGGCACTTTTAATTTCGATGATGATGGCTTTTATTTAAAGTTTGTTCAAGGCAAATTATTATACTACGTTTCGGCAGTAAGTTTTCAGGATTTTAAATATGATTATGAAACAACCAACCGCGGTATTACTGAGCAGGTTTTAAATTTAACCGCTGCAGAAAAAATAAACGTTCAGCATTTTTTAAACGAAAATTTAAAAGAAGAAAACAGGTTTTATAAATACGATTTCTTTTTAGATAACTGTACCACCAGGCTGCGGGATATTTTAAAAAAATACAAAGATTCAAGCTTTACACAAAAGCCTGTAATGCCGGCAGGCAGCAGGTTCAGGCAGGCCATTCATCAATATCTTGATAAAAATAATAAAGACTGGAGCAAACTCGGTATCGACATTTTACTCGGCCGTCCCTGCGATGTGGTGATGACTGCAGAACAAATGCAGTTTCTGCCCGATAACCTGATGAAAAGTTTAGACAGCAGTAAACACCCGATGGTTTTATCATCACAAAATTTGTATGCCACTACAGATTTGAATACTACAGGATCTTTCTTTACGCCCTTTGTTGTTTTTTCGTTGCTGGCAATATTTATCGTTTTAATAGGTTATTCAAAGAGCAGGTTTGCACAGGCATTCCTACAGGGCTTTGATGGTTTGTTTTTCTTTTTCATCGGGGTATTGGGTATTATTTTAATTTTTATGTGGTTTGGTACCGATCACAGCATGACCAAAGATAATTTCAATTTATTATGGGCCTGGCCAACACATACCATCATGGCATTTTTTGTAAACAGCAAGAAAGTTTGGATGCAAAAATATTTTAAGTTTACCGCCGTAGCTTTGCTGGCAGTTTTATTAAGCTGGTTCTTTTTACCACAGCAAATGAACAATGGACTAATACCAATTGTGTTGTTGCTGATTTACAGAAGCTTTAAAAAGCCTTTTGACACTAATTAAGATCCTGCTAAAAAAATTCGTGTAATATGTGCAATAGAATTAATTCGTGTAATAAAAAAATGCAATCAAAAACCTTCACCTATCAATCCTCTCAAATATTCTACCGCAGCATTGGTAAAGGCAGCCCCCTAATCCTCATCCACGGCTTTGGCGAAGACGGCGATATCTGGGAAAACCAAATCGACTTTCTTAAAAATCATTTTCAATTAATAATTCCCGATCTACCCGGCAGCGGCAAATCAGAAATAATAAATGACATGAGTATTGAAGGCATGGCCGAAGTGATCAGGTCTATTATTGTGCATGAAAAAATAACAAGCTGCAGTGTGGCAGGACATAGCATGGGCGGCTACATCATATTAGCCCTTGCCGAAAAATATCCCAGTCTTATTACCTCATTTGCGTTAGTACATTCCTCCGCTTTTGCCGACAGCGAAGAAAAAAAGGCAACCCGTTTAAAAGCTATTGAATTTATAAAAAAGAACGGGGCATACGAATTTTTAAGAACAACTATTCCGGGATTATTCACCGAACAATGGGCAGCACATAACAAAGATTTCGTTGAAGGACTGGTTGAAAAAAGTAAAGCCTTCAGCAATGAAGCCATCATTGCATATTACCAGGCCATGATCAACAGGCCCGACAGGACTACTGTTTTAAAAAAATTCAACAAACCCATTATGTTTATTATTGGCGAACACGATAAAGCCATTCCCTTTGAGCAAAGCATGCAGCAATCCTGGTTACCCGATCAATCGTATATACACATTATGCGTAACAGCGCACATATGGGTATGTGTGAAGAGGCGCAGAAAGTAAATGAAATTTTAGTTGATTTTATGAGCGCACACCGGCTTTAGCTGAGATTTAGTTAACCGTTTTACTTTCTAAGTATAAAGTATCGGGGTCAAAATCAATTTCTTCGTCCCAAACGGCAGTACCCATAAATGGTTTTACCGTACTGCAAAATGCAGGATCTTTTAATTTTGAATATACAGGGTAATGTAAGTAATCTTTGAAATTAAAAATCTTTACTTCACCATTATTAAAAGTGAGCATCAAGTTGTAAGGGTGCTGGTAGGTAACACTTTTAATGCGTGGGTTCATAATAAATCATTTTAAAGGATCAATTTTATAAACTGCATTTCCACTTGTAGCCAATTGCCAATTGGCCATCAGGTCTTCCTGATGAATCTCAATCCAGGCTTTTATTAACTTTTCCTTATTAGCTGGTATTTTACCTTCTAACAGTGCTCCATCTGGTATTTGATACACAGCCTCTAATTCGCCATATTTAACATGAATATGGGGCAATTTATGCTGCTTTGTATAAAGGTAATACATCGCTATTATTAAGCCATAAAACATTGAAATAACCGGCATGACATAAAATTACAAAAAATAAAAGTAATGCCTTTAATCATTGGCGAACACGATAAAGCCATTCCCTTTGAGCAAAGCATGCAGCAATCCTGTTTACCCGATCAAGCGTATATACACATTATGCGAAACAGTGCACATATGGGTATGTGGGAAGAAGCTGACAAAGTAAATCACGCCCTCCTGCAGTTGAAATAAACCTTTTAACATTCCCGTATATAAAAAGGCAGCGTTTTTCAGTATTTTTAGGTCTTATTACTGCTTTAATCAACGATATGAAGAGACTACTGTTTGTAACCTTATTTTCTTTTCTTGCTTCAGTTTCATTTGCAAATCATACCAAGGGTGGATGGATGTATTATGAATACCTTGGTGCTGGCAGCACTGCCAACACTTTAAAATACCGTATCACTTTAAAACTTTACACTATTTGCGATTTAAATTCCGGCCAGTTTAACCCAACAATAAATTTTTCAATTTTTGATGCTGCTACTAATCAAAGTTATTTTGATGCCCCTGTAACGTATTCTGAGCAAACTGATATACAGAATTGCACGCAGCAGGAATGTCATCCGTGTATTATGCCCATTCCCACTATTTGTTATAAGATAACTACTTATGAGAGAATTATCGACTTACCCATAACAACGAGCGGTTACATAGTTTCATACCAAAGATGTTGCAGGATCACAGGTATCAACAATGTGCAAAATTCAAATACTGTTGGTGAAACATGGACTGTAAAAATACCCGGTACCGCCGTTCCAGGTGCAGAAACTAATTCAAGTGCAAGGTTTTCGCAGAATGACACTGCAATAATTTGCCAGAATAACAGCTTTACTTTTGATTTTAGTGCTACAGATATTGATAATGATTCACTTGCCTATGTTTTTAGCTCTGCCTATGATGGAGCATCGCAGGCAACTCCTGCTCCTACAAGTGCTTCTAATCCACCATATTTTTCAGTTCCCTATTCTGGCGGGTATGCGGGCAATCTGCCAATGGGCAATGGGGTAACACTAAACCCAAACACAGGTATCGTATCAGGCATTGCACCGACGGCAGGCATTTATGTGATGACAGTAACCGTGCTTGAATATAAAAGAGGTACCAATACAAAAATTGCTGAGGTTCGTAAATCTCTGCATATTGAAGTGGCGAACTGTTCCGGAACCGACCCTGTGCTGGATCCCCAATATCTTAGCTGCGATGGATTTACTCAGAATTTTGTTAACCATGGTACTGGTAATATTCAAACATATTATTGGGACTTTGGTGATAATAATACATCAACGCAGGCAACTCCCACACACACATATGCTGATACAGGCGTTTATATTTTAAAATTGGTTCTAAACCGGGGGCTTCTTTGTTCAGATTCGACTACTTCACCGGTAAAAGTTTATCCTGGATTTTTTCCGGGTTTTACAGCAGGGGGTCAATGCAAAAATATTCCGGTTCAATTTACAGATACCAGCAATGCAAGATATGGCTCGGTTACAAAATGGACCTGGAATTTTGGAGACCCAACATCAGCAAATAATACTTCTACCTTACAAAACCCGGTACATACTTACAACAGTGCGGGTTCCTATATTGTTACCTGTATTGTTGAAAGTGATAAAGGTTGTAAGGGTACAGTAACTAAAACCGTTGACATACTTGATCAGCCACCATTAACTGTCCAACCCAAAGACACATTGATCTGTATTATTGATACCCTGCAAATACATGCCATTGGTACCGGTTCATTACTATGGAGTCCCAACTACATGATCGATAATGTAAACAGTCCCGATCCGTTGGTAAGTCCGGATATTACCACTACCTATTTTGTTACACTTACCGATGCCTTTGGCTGCGTGGGAAAAGATTCGGTGAAAGTAAATGTAAAATCCTTTGTTACCCAGTTTACAGGCCCCGATACAACCATCTGCAAAACCGACACCGTTGTATTAAAGCTAACCAGTGATGCATTGCATTATGCCTGGACAGAAAATCCCGCTGGTAATACTTTAAATAACCCGGCCTTAAAAAACCCTGTTGCCAGGCCATTGGTAACTACCACCTACCATGTTGTGGGCAACATCGGAAAATGTATTGCCCAAAATGATATTACCATCAGGCCAATACCTTACCCTACTGCCAATGCCGGCCCCGATAATACCATTTGTTTTGGCGGTTCGGCACAACTGAATGCATCGGGTGGCAGTATTTATTTCTGGAGCCCGGCGGCATTCCTTACCGCAACAAATATTCCTAACCCGGTTTCGGTAAGGCCAACAGATAATGTGCGCTACATTGTTACTGTACGTGATATACTTGGTTGCCCCAAGCCGGTAAAAGATACCATGATACTGTTTGTGGCAAAAATAAAAGCCTATGCAGGCCCATCTGATACGTCTGTTGTTTTGGGCCAGCCCTTACAGTTAGGTGCGTCGGGCAGCGTCAATTATTCCTGGACACCGATCACCTGGCTTAATGATCCTTTAATACATAATCCCATTGCCCTGCCGCAAAATGATATTACCTACACGGTACACGTTAGCAATAACTTTGGTTGTTTTGATGATGCCAGTATACGAGTACATGTATTTAAAATTAAACCCGACCTGCTGGTGCCCAATGCTTTTACACCAAACAGCAATGGCCTCAATGATATTTTCAAGCCCATACCCATCGGTATGAAATCGGTTGACATCTTCAGGGTGTACAACCGCTGGGGACAAATGTTGTATTCAGGCACGGGTAACGGCGCAGGCTGGGATGGTACTTTCGGCAGCAAAAAACAGGAAGCAGCTACTTATGTCTGGTATGCCGAAGGCACAGATTACCTGGATAATAAAATAAAGAGAAGAGGTTCTGTAATACTGATCAGGTAGTCTGCCGATATAAAATTAAAAAGGTAATTTTGTAAAAATTAAAGAGGAGGTACAGCATGTTTACAGAAGCAAGAAAAATAAATTTAATTGAAGCGGTGCTTAAAGTAAGCAATGAAGCTACATTGATTGAGCTGGAAACCGTTTTAAAAAAATCGAAAAAGAAAAAAGAAGCATTTTCTGCCCATGATTTTTCTGGTGTGTGGAGTAAAAAAGATAATGCTTTAATTGAAAAAGCCATTGAAGAAGGCTGCGAACAAATACATCAAGATGACTGGAAATAAATTTTTGTTAGATACAAACATCATCGCTGCATGGTTTAATGGCGAAATTTCCATCGCTAACAAAATAGATAAAGCAAAAGAAGTTCATATACCTGTAATTGTGGTTGGTGAATTATATTATGGAGCTGCATTCTCCATTCAGGTTGAAAAGAATATCAAAAACATACAAAACCTGACCAACCGTTACGATGTTTTGCATTTGGATATAGAAACTACAAAATGCTATGGCGACATTAAAGCAGCCTTAAGAAAAAGAGGAAAGCCAATACCCGAAAATGATATATGGATAGCTGCCATTGCCCAACGATATCAACTAACATTAGTTACCAGGGATAAGCATTTTAAGGAAATTGAAACTATTAGCTTAAAAAGCTGGTAGTTGTAAATTTAATGATAGCCTTTACGATTTTGTTTCAATCGAAATAAATAGGTTTTAAATTAATAATGTCAACAAGTTTTAGACGTCGTCTTTTTGTAAAGACGGCGGTTTTGTTTAACTTCAAGCTTTCCCCAACTTGCAACTAACCCAATTATGAAGAAAATTTTATTTTTCTGCCTGTTTGTTTTTTTTATATCTGATGCTTTTGCTACGCATATCTCTGGCGGAGAAATGTCTTATGTTTACCTTGGTCCAGGCACCCTCCCAGGTACTTTAAAATACGAGGTAACGCTTAAAATGTACAGGGATTGTAGTTCTAATGGTGCAGCATTAGACGCTAGTGCAGTATTTACCGTTTTTAATACACTAACATCAGCACAATTTTTAAATATTGCTAACATACCCGGTTCTGCAATAAAAAGAATACAAAAGGTACCTTCGGATCCATGCATTGATGATCCTATTGAATTACAGGTTTGTTTTGATTATAGAACTTACACAACCATAATTGATAATTTACCAGTTACACCCGATGGTTTTACCGTGGCTTATCAGCGGTGTTGCAGGGTAGGTAACATGTTAAATATCGCATCGCTTAATGTAGGCTCAACCTATTTTACAAAAATACCTGGCAACTTTAATCCTGGTGCCGAAACAAATACAAGCCCGTTGTTTAAAACAAATGACACGGTGCTCATTTGTTCTGCCCGGGTAATGAATTTTGATTTTAGTGCAACTGATGCTGATGGCGACTCATTGGCATATCGTTTTTATAACGCTTTTAGTGGTGGCAGCACAGGAAATACAACTCCTAATCCCGCAGGGGCACCGCCATATACTCCGGTAAGCTATATAAACGGTTACAGTTTTATTACCCCACTGGGGCCGTTGGTAAGTATTAACCCTGTAACAGGTTTGATAAGTGGCACTGCACCAAATGTTGGTGCCCTTGGTAATGAGATATTCGCAATAACTGTTTTGGTTTTTGAGTATAGGAATGGCATCAGGATTGGTGAACATTTTAAGGATCTGCAGATAAGAATTGTTGATTGCCAGATTCCAACTGCAAATCTAAATCCTGTATTTACTACCTGCTCGGGCTTTAGTGTAACTTTTAATAACAATGCTCCCAATAATCCGGTACCTACTTTCTTTTGGGATTTTGGTGACCCTGCAAGCGGGCCACTAAATACATCTACACAACAAAGTCCAACGCATGTGTTTACTGATACCGGTGTTTTTTTAGTTAAATTAGTGTTGAACCAAGGATTGCAATGCGGTGATTCCACAACCATGTCGGTAAGGGTTTATCCGGAATATTTCCCTGGCTTTACTTCGGCTCCACTTTGTGTAAATACACCTGTTCAATTCACGGATACAACTTATTTCCGTTATGGAACTATGGTAGCCTGGCGTTGGGATTTTGGTGATGCCGTAACACTTGCAGATACAAGCCATTTGCAAAATCCGCTTTATACCTATGCCACATCAGGCAGTTATCCGATTGAATTGATCGTTACCAATGACAAAGGCTGTATTGATACGCTTAACAGGAGTATAGTAGTAAATGATATTCCATTAGTTACCTTAATATCAAGCGATACCGCCTACTGCGGCTTAGACAGCCTGCAACTGAATGCCGGGGGTATAGGCACTTTTAACTGGACACCGCCAACAAATATTACCGGCGCCAATACCGCAACACCATTAGTTTACCCCGTAGTACCCACCCGGTACAAGGTAACTTTAACAAATTCATTCGGTTGCTACAAAAGCGATTCGGTACTGGTTACCCCAAAATTCGATCTCAGTAATTCCATAACCGCCAGCCCGCTTAGTATTTGTGAAGAAGATACGATCGTGATCTCCGGAAGCAGTAATAAAACAAACAGCCTCAGCTGGCAATGGTCGCCGCCCGGCAGTATAGAGGCTCCAACGCTGCAGGCAACAAGGGCTTATCCGTCTGTCACAACAAATTATACCTTAACAACAACCTGGGGTGCACACTGTGTATCAACAGCAACTAAAAATATTATTGTAAAACCATTGGCCATTCCCAATGCAGGGCCCGATGATGCGCTTTGCAACGGGCAGGCATCTGTACAACTGAATGCCAGTGGTGGAAATACCTATCAATGGACACCCATAACAGGTTTAAGCAACCCCAATATTGCCAACCCTGTTGCTTCCCCATCTGTTACTACAACCTATACCGTTGCAGTAGGTGTAACCGGATGCCCCAAGACCAGGCTCGACAGTATGATACTTACGGTAAGAACTTTACCCGCCATCAGCACTACCAATGATACCCTGATCTGTTACATTGATACCTTGCAGTTAAATACTACCGGTACAGGTAATTTTGTCTGGACCCCCAATTACATGATCAGCAATACCAATATTGCCAATCCGTTGGTTAGCCCGGATGTACCTACTACTTACTATGTTCGCCTCACCGATAATTTTGGTTGTTACCGCGATGATTCTGTTTTTGTGGATGTGCGCACTACCGTATCGTTGAATGCAGGAGCAGATACAACGGTTTGCCAGGGCGATCCATTTATTTTAAACCCGGTGAGTGATGCCTTGTATTACCAATGGACGCCGGCAACATACCTGAATGTTGACAACATAAAAAATCCAATCGCCACACCATTAAATTCTATTACTTACCATTTGGTAGCGAGCATTGGTAAATGCAGCAACCAGGATGATATTAATATCAATGTAGTGCCTTACCCGGTTGCTAATGCAGGTCCCGACAGGTCTATCTGTTTCGGGTTTTCAACCCAGCTTAATGCAAGTGGTGGCAGCAGTTATGCCTGGAGCCCCGCAACTTATTTAAACGACAGGTTTGCTTCCAATCCGGATGTAACAAGGCCTGCAGCCAATATCCAGTATATTGTTACTGTACGGGATAACCTGGGTTGTCCTAAACCGGTAAAAGATACTGTTTGGGTATATGTGGCCAAACCCGTAATTGCCGATGCCGGCCCAAGAGATACCACAGCCGTATTGGGCGAACCATTGCAGTTACATGCATCAGGTGCTGATACGTATGTATGGAGTCCGGGCCAATGGCTTAACAATCCCAATATCCAGAACCCCATCGCATTGCCGCAGGATGATATCCGGTATACCCTTACTGCCACAACAATACAGGGTTGTATCGGTACAGATTTTATCAATATAAAATTGTATAAGGAAGATCCAGACCTTTACGTACCTACTGCATTTACACCCAATGGCGATACTAAAAATGAAATACTGAAACCTATTTTACTGGGTATGCGGGATCTGTATTTTTTCAGGATATACAACCGTAATGGCCAGTTAATTTATTCCACCACGCAAAAAGATACCGGTTGGGATGGTACTTTTAAAGGCAATAAACAGCAGGCAGGTACTTATGTGTGGATGGCTGAGGGTATTAACTACCGCGGTGAACTAAGACAGAAAAAAGGGACCAGTATTTTGATACGGTAATATTTATCAGTGAAATAATTTTATAGAAGCTTCGGTAAAGACCGGAGCTTTTTATTTGTTGTCCTTTTGCAAAGTCTGGCCTGGGGCAGGTGTAAAAGCATTTTCAGCATAAGACTTGGTTTTTACTCCCCCTCTTTTGGAGAGGGGCCGGGTTGAGGTCACACCAAGCCATAAATAAAGCATATCAAAGGCATGGATAGTGCATAATAAAAACCGGAGCTTTTTTATTTGCTTCCCATCCGTTATTTTGCAGCTATGAAATGAGTCATTAAAAAAGTTGTCATTAAACCAACATGGTTATTGACGAATTCCATGTGACAAAAATCCATAAAAAAAAACGCATGAAAAAAACTATTTTAATTACAGGCGCTACATCAGGCATAGGAAAAGCATGTGCTGTAAAATTTGCTACAGCAGGTTTTAATATCATCATTACCGGCAGGCGAAACGAAAGGCTTGTGCAGGTAAAAGAAATACTTGAAAAAGAATACGACGTTAAAGTACTGGCGCTCTGTTTTGATGTGCAGGACCGGCAGGCGGTTACTGCGGCATTTGCAGGCTTACCGGAGGAGTGGCAAAAGATTGATGTACTTATGAACAATGCAGGCCTGGCTTTGGGCAAGGATAGTTTTGAAGATGCAGATATGGATGATTGGGAAACCATGCTCAACAGTAATGTACATGGTTTGCTTTATGTAAGCAAGGCCATTTTACCATATATGCTGGCGCAGAAAAAAGGCCATATCGTTAATATGGGTTCAGTGGCGGGTAAAGAAGTATATGCAAATGGCAATGTGTATTGTGCCAGTAAATTTGCTGTAGATGCCATTACCAAAGCTATGCGTATCGATCTGCTTAAAAATAATATTAAGGTTACAGGTATTCACCCGGGAGCAGTGGAAACCGAATTTTCGCTGGTAAGATTTAAAGGACAGACAACCACCGCAAAAGCAGCTTATGATGGATTAACACCCTTAACTGCAGAAGACATAGCAGATACGGTTTTTTACTGCGTAAATTTACCCGATCACGTATGCATCAATGACCTGGTGATTACCTGTACCCAGCAGGCGGGCACCTATTACTTTAATAAAAATCAGTAAAAAATACCCCCATTTTAAAATAGTAAATTTCCGCTTTGGTACAATAATTGCCATTGTAGAGCGTTATCAAACTTACAGGCGTATACCATGTAATTATTTACTTTAAGGTTGTGCTGCAATAATTCCAGTTATCCATAATCCTATTTGACTAATAAAACATATGAAAAACCGCTTACAATTTTCAGCAATATTGGGACTAATGCTCTTTACGTTCAGCGCCCCGGCACAGGATGTTATAAGGCAACAACCCTGCATGTCTCCAACAATTCTTCAACAGGCCGACAGCATGAAACTGTTACTCGCAAAACAGGGCTTTATGGTGGTTAAGGAAGCTTCCATGCAAATGGTAAGCGAATACGAAATGCCGGTTATTGTTCCTTTAACAGAAGGCAGTTGGTACCAGTTTGTTTTTATTGGAGATGTAACTTCCAAATTATATGAAGTGCGTATGTACGACTGGAATGAAAAGCAGGTAGTTTACCAGAAAAAATACTGGGGCGATGTGGATGGCAATGTGATCAGTTATTCATACATACCTAAATTTTCAGAATTTCATATGATCAAACCTGTTCAGGTTAATAAAAAGAAAAAAGATATCTGCGGCTATGTTATGCTGCTAAAAAAAGTTAATTAATTCCAGGGCTTGGTTTTAATAAAGAGTCCTTCCCAATAACTTCGGGAGGGATTTTTTTTATTCCCTGCAGGAATGAAAATTTGCCACGGAAACATTGAAGCACAGAAATAAAAGGGGCAATATCCATTGGTTTTTAATTAATACTTCGCAATCCGGAATATGCCATCTGCCTTTAATCGATAACACCAATTAGAGATTAAATTTTTCTTGTCATTTCGACGAAGGAGAAATCTATTACTGAAACTTAAATTACTGAAGCTGCTTACTAAGATATCTCCTTCGTCGATATGACAAGTCCTATTGGGTAGTTTTAAAGTCTAATTGGTATAAACTGTTTATTGCCGCTCAATAAATAGGCATTACAAAGTGTGTTCTATTATTTGCAACAAAATAAAAAAGCACAGAATCAACCTGCGTTTCTTCTGTGCCTCAGTGCCTCTGTGGCAATCAATTTTGCCAACGGCAAAATTTCAAATCTTTTTATTGCGTCAACGATATCCTCACCTGCAAACCGGCCCTGGTATTCACTATAGGGGCACTCGATGAGATATAAGGATTAACCCTGCGTTGATCAAAATACAATTTAATGTTGATGCGGTTATTTAAGAAATAATCTATTGAAGGCGATATCGTGATATCCCTGCTGCCGCCTGTTGCAAAATTATTATCCTGGTCTAAACGGCTGTTGGCTGTTACGTTATCCCTGATCGTGAAATCGAGACGGAAGTTGATCTCATTTTCGAGTTTCTTTCCACCGTTCTTGCCAGTAAGTATCTTCGGTATGGTAAAAGGAAATTTCAGACCACGTTTACGGTAACCGGCACCAATTACAAATTCGGTACTGCGTACTTCACTCAATTGGTAGTCAATTAAACTTAAACTCAACTGCCTTGTTTTTGAATATTCAAACTTGGCCTGCAATTGGTTTGTAAACATCATGTCTATACCAAGCAATGGAGAAAATTGTTCACCAATGCTAATATTAGGCAACAGGAAGTAAGGCACATAATTTTTTGAAATGGTATCATAAAAAGATGGATACCCATATCTTGATACATCCTGGTACAGTAATGCTGAAGTAAATCCATTCATACTCAGGTTACCCGTATAACCGTGCGAAACAGAGAAATTAGTAAATATTTTATCCAGGCCTTTTATCTTGGTTAAACCATTGTAATCAACTTTCCAGTTTAATTTTGGTTTAATACCACGGAAAGGATTTGACTTAATGTTTGGATTGTTTTGCCTGATCAGCGAAACTGAATTTGGATCATCACCGGTATAAGCTGCAATAAATGCCGGTATCAGTACATCAATGGCATATTTGCCATAACCATAATAATATCCGTCGGCACCCTGGGGTTGCCCCGCACTATAAGGATTGGCCTTACCCAAACGCTGAGATAATATGATCCTGTAATCCTGGAACTTTTTAAAGGTTTCAGAAACACGGTTAGGATCAAATTTGCCAAACAGTGTTTTAAATGCGATGTAAGAAACATCAAAGCCACCACCGGCATACGGATTAAGGTGCATGAAGTTTCTGTTGGTACCGCCACTGGTATCTATAAACCTGAATGTTTCGCTATAATTTTTATTAAAGGTTTTATTCAGGTTTAAAGTAATGTTCAGGTCACGTATAGGTTCTAACTGTGCAGAGAAAGTGATACGCTGATCAAAACTCTGCATAAAAATAGAGTTAAAGGTTGTATCCTTTGTGATAAGCCCTTTTGCTGCTGCCCGGTTCATCCAGGCTGTATCCGGCTGTCGCCCCAAAATAAAGTCCACACCCGGCGCCATACTCTTCCAGTTTTGCCCTACATATTTAGTACTGTCTGTATAACCCGGTAAACGGGTATGTGCATTTTCTGATATGGAGAAACTGGCCTGCTTTAAACTGGTTGCCAGTTTACCAAATATTTTAAGCCCTGTGCTTACATAAGGTACGGCCGTCTGATCAATCGTCTTTCTGCGCTTAACTACTTTTTTTCCGCTTTTCTTAACGATCGTGTCTTTATACCTGGTAATCCTGCCCCGCCATTTTTCCTGGTCGGCTTTATTACTTGGTACATCTAATTGCTTTAACCATTTAGATTTTTGATACAGCCTGTTAAAATCAAATTGCGCTGTAGCTTCGCTTTGCTGGCCATTCTCCAGGATATTACCCAGCTCTACTGCCAAACGTGAAGCGCCTATCCAACTGTAAGTTGCCTGGTAACGCAGGTTAACTGTTGTCCAGTCAACCAACGGAAATTTAGCTGTTGGCAAAGTATAGGTAAAGTTAGCCGCATGGGTGTAAGTTGTATTACGACCACCTTTCAATAAATTTTTCCAAACCGTATCTCTTTTCTCTTGTGTATCTAACCTTCCTTCGGGCTCATCTATCCTGCTGTTATTAACGGCCGTAAAATCAAAATTCAAACTCCTCGTAAAATTCCAGCGAAGAATATAATTACGCTGGAATGTATAGTACTTATCATAGGTTTCGGGTATCTGGTATTTTGATGTACCTATACTGCGTGGCCTGATGGCGCCAAACTGCCGGTTAACATCTGCCCTGAAACTTAATTGCGACGGTATTAAATTAAAATTGAAATCCTTTACCAGGTCGAACCAATGCGTTTTTCTTTTTGCAAAGAATTTTATTTTCTTAAATGGTTCAATATATTTTGCTTGTGGTGCAAAATTATATCCCAATGCGTAGCGATGCCGCGTTATTTCATTATTTTCAATTAACGGAGAATGGCTTTTAATTTTAAGATAAGAATAGCTTACATCAAAATTAGAGATATCATATACTTTCGGTTTTTTGGTACTGGTTCTGTTTTTACGCACATTGGTAAAGTTTACCGTTGTGGTAGAAGTAAAGTCTACAGCTGCAGTTTTAATAGAATCTTTTGCAGCAGCCGAAGGAGCATCTCTTAATTTATCCTTCAGTTTAATATCCATATCATACGGATCGTATTGGGGTGTACTTACCGATTGCTGGTAACTTGCAAAAACAGGTATGGATAAAGCCGCTTTTGCCGGCAACAATTTACCAAGTTCAAGATTGGTAGACAGATCAAACTGGTAAAAATTATCACGGAATCGTTCATTGATCCTTTGCTCCAATGTTCCAAAACCTGTGCTGTGGGTATTGGCCGACATAGAAAGAGTACCCAGGTCGGCAAGATTTATATCCACCCTGCCCAGGGCTGCCCAGCCGCCCTGTTCATCAATGGAAGAAAGCCGGAGCTCATTCACCCATATCTCGCCGCAGGCAGTACCCGGTGCCTTTGTATTTTCCACACCTAATAATATACCCCGTATTTCGGCCAGGTTAGGATTACCCATTACAGAATAGGTATGACCATTACTCTGTAGCTGCCGGTAAATAACCTGCGGAGATGCACTTACATCATTGTTCCTGGCCTGTTTTATTTTTACGAGCGTTTGCAGATCTACATCCAATGAATTACCCGGTATCCATAAAGTATCGTTATAAGCAATTGAATTTGGATCGAATGTAGCACCCGCATTTAAAGGTGTTAAGTTCAATGGTATCCTTATCTCGTAATAATTATTTACAAAATCGGTACCCATTCTGAATACGGCAGTAAGGTCCTTATCGGCGAGTGTTGGGCTACCTTGCTTTTGCTCGGCATGTATATACATCTGCATTTTACCGAACTGGTTTAAGTTCCTGTTTGCAAAGGTTTGCTGCACAGCCCTGGCATCATTTTTTGCCAGTCCGCAAAATTGCAAACTTAATGACTGTTCATTTAGTAAAAGGTTTACACCATTATTACTTAAGGTTTGTACCCTTTCAATTTCTGTTGGCGTACGGTATGGTAATGGTGTACGTTTGTCATTTTCTTCAATATTTACAGCACCCTGGTTAAAGATGGTACTACTTGCCGGTAGTGCGGTATAGATACCTGTGGAATCAATTTTATAATTGAACTTTCTCCATACGTTCCGGGTAAATTGCAACTCGGCAAAACGTAATACCACACTGTCTTCAAAACCGGTAAGGAACATACGCATAAACCGGATCGATTTAAAATCCGGGATATTGCCGATCTTACGGTTATACTGCCCGATCGGGATGCGGAACTGGTACCATATCTCATTACGGGAACTGCCATCTACCAGGTTTACACTTACTGATTTTTTATCAACAATAAAATTGTTTCCGATAGCCATTGAACTTGCATTCGCAGGTTTTATATCAACGATGTATTGAAAATATTCTTCGGTCTGATTTAAAGTATTGTCACGGTTCAGATCTTCCGCATCGGGATATAAAGTTGCTGCTGAAGAATAAGTAGAACCCGAACTTGCTACAGGCGAATTGCCTTCCGGATTATTAAATTTTTTGTAACGGGCCACAATACCAAGCCCCTGCTGATCAAGATCATCACCCCGGTAATAATGATAATTATCATTGGATGGATCCGCCAGTGCCTGCTGGTAAGCTGCTGCAGTTACTGTGCCCTGCAATTGCGACAGGTAAGCCTGTCTTTTACGTACTTCAGCCGTATCATCCAATCCGTCAAAACCAAGATCCTGATATTTTCTGTCCTCCGGATCATTACTGAATGCATTGGTAACCTGTACCGGGTTGGTTGGTACCCTGCCCCAGTTTGAATTATCAACAGGTGCGGGTGCATTGGGCGTTGGTAAACCATTTTCATAAAAACGCTTACCATCTTTTAAAACATCTTCCGAAATATTACCGAGATTGAAATATAATTTACCGCCGGTTGAACTGTTGGCATTGGGATACCTTGGTGCATAATTAATGAATGGATCCTGTACCCAGAATTCAATAAACTCAATGTTGGCGGTTTCAAAATCCGGCTGATCGATACTACGCATTAAACCTCCCCAACGCGTTTTTGGACTTTTCAGTTTTCCGTTAGCATCAACACCTGCAGTGAACGAATTTGCTACGTCGTCATAATTGTATGGGCCTTTATCTGTTGGGAAATAAGCCAGGTCAAATGTTGTAAGCAAACTCTCACCAAAGCCGGTGGTTCTCTGCGGAAAAATTTCTCGCTGGTAAACCTGTCTTACCCTCGGATCACTTAACTCAACACGATCGTTTGAGAATGGATTATTAGAGCCTTTATATTGTTGAAGCGTTGGTTCTATCTGGTACCAGGCAATCTTTGCACGATTTTTTCCGGCAATAATATTGTCGCTTGAATCTGTTTCTCTAAAAAGTAAATTGCCCAAACTGTCGGTTGCTTTATATGGCGGAGAAGCCAGTGCCCAGCTTATTGGCGGAAAGCGCATATCGTAACCAGACTGTGATCCATCAAAGTCATCAATGTTAATGATACCTTTTGATCCCTTGCCTATCTGTGGTGCATGGCCGGGTTTTAAGTATGCTCCCTCTGCAAAGAAATTAATGTTGGATGGTGCTGTTGTTTTGTAAAAAGGCAGCTTGTCCAGCAATTTGGTAAGCCTTGGTATATCCTTCCTGTAATTTATATCAAGACCGTACATGGAGTTGCGTATGGGTTCATTGGTGCCACCTGTATTACTGTTATCGTAACTTACTTTACTGAAGAAGGGCCTTTCACTCAACCGTACGACCGTACCACCAATTGACAACTGCTCCTTGGCTGTGTTCTTAGCCATATAATCCCAGCGAAGCGCCATATAACTTTTTTGCTGCAGGCCAAATGATGCATTATTCTCATAATTTACCTGCACCGGTATCCCCGAATTAATTATGGCCGAATTGGTTATTTTAATTGTTCCGAGATCGTAATTAATGTCATAATCAATTCCCTCCACCAATACCCTACCTCCTGCTGAAACAGTTACAGAACCCCGTGGAATATTGTAACCGATACTGATATCGGCAGAGCCGGATATTTTAGCGGAGCCTTTTAATACAAAACGGTTAAGGTTAGGGAACTGTTGCGCCACTGCTTTGATGGAATCATAGAGTGCATAATACAAACTGTCTTTTATATTCGGCACCAGGCTCGTATCCGTGTAAATACCAACAGCAAGGTCACGCCCAAAAGGTTGCAGCACCGGGAACATGACCCGGCTGTATTGTGAATAAACAGTAAATCCTTCCACATAATCAAACACACCATCGGGCTGTGGATCAAGCTGGTTATTCAACCGGTCGAGGTTGATCAAAGAAATGATCGGGGATCCCTGGTTTTTATTACCAAATGGCACATAACGTTTCCAGCCCAGGCCTGGTTCCTGGTACAACACATCCAGTTTAAAATCGGTAGATGTTAAAGTACCGTATCCAATAGCGTAAACGTTTTTCATCATCAGGTTCCAGATAGGTAAATTTGGTCGCTGGGATGTTGCTTTTAATAATTTTAAGAATAATATTCTTTGTGTTGCCTGTGTACTGTCGGGAGGCAGGTCCTGCGAAAACTCGCCCACCTGGAATATTTTTCCGTTATAAGAATATTGATAAGCAACCGCCAATACTTCATCCGTTTGCAGAGGCTGACTTAATGAAATAAAACCCACCTGGCGGTTAAAGAAATATTGCGTTGAATCGAGTTTACGGGCAAATGTTTTTTCAAAATCCTGTACAGGATTTAAACCCATGGCAATTAGATTATTAAATACACCTGAAGGGTTTCTGTTACCGGGATTTGAAATAATATTTGAATAAAGTGTATTACTGCCGTTGGTTGGAATTCCGGAAACTGCACCACCGGTTTCTCCCAGGTCTGTCAATCCCACAACATCTCTTGTTTCGGTAGTGGTACCATTTTTATTGGTTACCCAAACTTCCATTCTCAAAATTTGTATAGGAGCAGTAATAGCAGGTAATTTGCTCATTACTTTATTGTAATTCTGCTTAAAATATTGTGCCAGCAAAAAGTGGCGGTTCTCTTCATATTCATCTGCCTTTATTTCAAATAACTGCGAAGCGGTACCACCGGCCAGGTTAGCCGATTGGCGTTGCGATTTTTGATTGGCAATAACGCCTGTTAAAAAGAATTTACCAAATTGTACGGTGGTTTTTACACCAAACAATTGCTGGGCGCCGGGTATTAAAGTACTGCGTGAAGGAAAAGAAACGTTACCAAGTTCAAAACGTTTAACAATCTCGTCATCCAGGCCGGTATAGTCTAATTTAAGCTGGTTATCCTGTCCAAAATTAGCTAATGTATTATAGTTGATGGGGAATTTTAATTTGCCGCCGATATCAGCATTCACATTTACCTGGGCATTCATATCAAAGTCGAACCCGCCGCTCTTTTGAGCATTTTCGGGCAGGGTTGGATTTTTAATATTCTGTCCCTGGTAGCCTGCGGTTATATCCACATTTCCCTGCGGGGTAATATTTATTTTACCGTTACCAAACAGGCGGTTGAATAAATTATCGTAAAGCGACAGTTTAGGTTTTATGGTGCCGCGGTTGAGTATGCTCATTAAATTAGCACGTCTCTGAAAATATTCGTTTTCAGACTGGCGTCCTTTTATCTGCCAGTATTCATCAAAGCTGTAGGATGTGGTGGTACGGTAATATTTGGTGCCTATTTTTTCGTAGACAATATAACGGCGGGTCTTGGGATCATAGGCAACCGAATCCTTAATATTGGAAGGGTTCTTCAGATCAAGCGTTCGCCTGTTATTACTGGAAAGGAAATCGCCCCTTCTGTCCTGTATGGGATAATGCAGGCTATCGCCATAATTGGGCACAACAGTATCCCCTGCATTAATCTTTAGTTCATAATGGTAGGGGTTGGCCTTTACTATATTTGTTTGAACTGTAAGCAGCAGCACTGCCAATACAACACAACCAATCAGTTTTGAGTTTTTTGTTCTAATAAGCAACATCCGGTAAATCAGTTAACGTAGCGTTCTTTTCAAATGGCTTTTAGGGCTTTTTTAATTAAGTCTTCTAATTTTGATACGGTTGGTTCTACACGGATAATTTTTTGGATGGCATTTTCAGCCTGAGACCTTGAGATCCCGAGAGCAGTCAAAGCATTTAACGCATCCTGTTCCAAACTATTGCCCATGTGTGGGAAATGGCCTGCGTCTAACGAATTCTTACTCAATTTATCTTTTAATTCCAATACAAGCCTTTCGGCAGTCTTTTTTCCTATTCCCTTGACACTTTCAAGCAGCTTAATGTTGCTTTGCACTATCGCTAAACTTACTTCTTCCGGTTTTAAGGAAGATAACATCATCCTGGCAGTAGCGGCGCCAACGCCCGAAACTCCGGTTAAAAGTACAAACATATCTTTTTCCTGCTTATCAAAAAAGCCAAATAACATATGTGCATCTTCCTTAACCTGAAGATGTGTAAATAATTTACCCTGTTCCAGGTTTTGAATATGCGAATAGGTATTCAGGCTGATATTCACTTCATACCCTACACCATTAACATCTACATAAACCTGTGCCGGGCTTTTGTAAGTAAATTTTCCCTGCAAATATGCGTACATAATTAATATCCGATCGGTAGCGAAAATAAGGATTATTTATGAGCCAGAGCCTTTAATATCAGCAGGAATTTTTGTTATTGCCGCTTACTTACCGGTAGTTACTACGAAAAGGTTGCTTCAATGGGTTTATTTAAATTAATACATAGCTTATTCACGGGTATTTAAATTAGGTTAGGTAAAAAATACTGCTAAGGTTTTTTCTGTATTTTTACTTTTAATTATCAAAATTAAACATACCAAGTAAACAGAGTCTTCATGCAAAAAATTAATGCTGCCATTACTGCCGTGGGTGGTTATGTACCCGAATACAGACTAACCAATGCGGAACTGGAAAAAATGGTGGATACCAACGATGAATGGATACGCACCAGGACAGGAATTTCGGAGCGGCGGATATTAAAAGAAGAAGGAAAAGGAAGCAGTGACCTTGCCGTACCGGCAGTTTTGGAATTGTGTAAAAAAAGAGGCATCAGTCCCGAAGAAATTGATTGCCTTATATGTGCAACAGTTACGCCGGACATGGTTTTTCCGGCCACTGCCAATATTATCTGTGATAAGATTGGTGCAAAAAATGCTTTTAGTTTTGATATTATGGCGGCTTGCTCGGGCTTTTTGTTTGCGGTTACAACCGGCACCGCTTTTATTGAAAGTGGCAGGTATAAAAAAATTGTTATTGTTGGTGTAGATAAAATGAGCAGTATTGTTGATTACAGCGACCGTACCACCTGTATTATTTTTGGCGATGGCGCCGGTGCTGTCTTATTAGAACCCAATGATGAAGACCTGGGTATTTTAGATAGTTTATTAAAAAGTGATGGCAGTGGTAGTAAATTCCTGCAAATGAAAGCCGGGGGTTCTGTTAAACCATCAACTGTTGAAACTGTGTTAGCGAAGGAACATTTTGTTTACCAGGAAGGTCAGTCTGTTTTTAAGTTTGCCGTAAAAGGCATGGCCGATGTGAGTTACGAATTAATGGAACGAAACAATTTAACAGCAGATGATATTGCCTGGCTGGTACCACACCAGGCCAACCTGCGCATCATTGATGCAACTGCCAACCGCATGGGATTACCTAAAGAAAAAGTGATGATCAATATTCAGAAATACGGGAACACTACGGCCGCTACTTTACCCTTGTGTTTGTGGGAATGGGAAAGCCAGTTAAAAAAAGGCGATAACCTTATACTGGCGGCTTTTGGGGGAGGATTTACGTGGGGTGCTACTTGGGTGAAGTGGGGGTATGACAGTTAAAAAAAAATTGACCGCATCTATATTCTACTCATTTTTAAAGAATAAAATTCTACCATGAAAAAAATAATACTTCTCGTTTTAGTCGCCTTGCTTGTTGCAAAAGCCGACAGCTATGCCCAATTCACAAGATATATAGTACGCTTAAAAGATAAGGGCACTAATCCCTTTACGATTGCTAACCCATCGGCCTACCTTACTGCACGCTCTATTCAGCGCAGAACAAGATATGGTATCGCCATTGACTCTACCGATCTCCCTATCACACCAAGATACATCGATAGTATTCGTTTGGCAGGCGCAGTAACCATTCTCAATACATCCAAATGGTTAAACCAGGTAGCCATACAAACCAGCGATGCTGCGGCTTTAACTAAAATAAACAGTTTCCCTTTTGTGATAAGCGCCGGTCCAATTGCTGCAAGAAATAATGCAGCAACGGTACCTGTTAATAAAAAATTAGATGTTGAATATACACAGTCACCGGAACCAAATACATCCAACACAATTGCCGCAGATTATTACAGCTATGGGCAAAGCTTTGGACAGGTACACCTGCACAATGGTGAGTTTTTGCACAACCGTGGTTTCCGGGGACAAGGTATGCAGATGGCTATTTTAGATGCAGGTTTTTTTCATTACTTAACGCTGCCAACTTTCGACAGTATGCGTAACAACGGGCAGGTATTAGGCACCTGGGATTTTGTGGCGGGTAATGCAAGCGTTGATGAAGATAATGCACATGGTATGAACTGCCTGAGCACCATAGCCGCTAATATGCCCGGCATTTTTATGGGTACCGCACCTAAAACTTCTTTTTATTTATATCGTACAGAAGATGTAAATTCTGAATACCCCATTGAAGAACAAAACTGGGTTGCAGGTATAGAAAGGGCCGATAGCCTGGGTATAGATATTTCATCAACTTCTTTAGGGTATTTTACTTTTGACAACCCGGTTTTTAATCATACTTATGCTGATATGGATGGCAATACCACCATTAGCGCAAAGGGTGCTGATTTTGCTGCAAAAAAAGGCATACTCTGTGTCTTTGCTGCGGGTAATGAAGGAGGCAGTTCCTGGCATTATATCATTACGCCATCGGATGCCGATAGTGTAATGGCAGTAGGCGCCGTAAGTACATCGGGTGTTGTAGGTGGCTTTAGCAGTTATGGCCCCAGCAGCGACGGGCAGATAAAACCTTCCGTTGCTGCCGTAGGTGTTAATGCAGTTATTGCTAACCCAAATACCGGTCAACCATCATTTGGAAGCGGAACATCATTCGCCTGTCCTAATATGGCCGGACTTACAACCTGCCTCTGGCAAGCTTTTCCGGAGATCAATAATATGGGCATCATTAACGTGATGCAACAATCAGCTACCAGGGCCTCCAACCCGGATGACAGAGTTGGTTACGGAATTCCGGATATGAAAAAGGCCTTTGTAAAACTGATCAAACAATTATATACACAAAGTTCCGCGGTGGCAAATTGTGCGGTTACCTTACAATGGACAGCTAAAACAGATTCGGTAATAAATATTGTAGTAGAAAGAAAATTATCTGCAGCAACTTATACAACCATCAGCACACAAAATTCAGCCGGTGCATTTCAATCAAGAAATTTTTCTTTTACAGATGATCTGCGCAGCTTTCCAACAACAGGCATCTGGTATCGTTTTAAAATGAACATTGCTGCTGATACCAGTTTCTATTTAGATTCGATACTTGTTAATTTTACACCAAGGCCAAACCTGGGTATTGATAAATCAGTTAGTGCATGTGCAGGTAACACGATTGACCTGACCACACAGTTTACTACAGCAGGTTTAACTACCAACTGGACATTGGGTGGAAATGCTGTTGCTAATCCTGCAGCAGTTGCTGTTGCCGGATCTTATCAACTGATCGCTATTAATACAAATGGCTGTGCTGATACTGCCATTGCAAATGTGACCATCAATGCCAAGCCAGCTTTGGGTGCCGACCTGGCATTTACCAAATGTATTGACAGCATTGTTAATTTAACCACGCTGTACACAACTACCGGTTTAACAACCAACTGGACCCTTGCCGGAAATGCAGTTGCAAACCCTGCATTCGTTACAGCCGCAGGGACTTACAGGCTGATTGCGATAAATGGCAATGGCTGCACAGATACAGCATTTGTTATAATTACCAATAGCCAACAGCCATGTACTGTACCGCTCATTGAACAAATAATATTCAGTCCTACAGACAGACCAATTACCGATATACTTACGGTTTTAATTGTAAGAAATTCTGCTACAACGGTTGGTCTTATTGTACATAATTCAGCAGGCCAACTGGTTTACAATTTCAGTGGCCAGCAATCGGCAGGCGCCCAAACTTATAGCATACCCATGAGAAAATTCGGTAGTGGTGTTTACTACATTACGGTTAGATTGAATGATAAAAAAGAAGTAGTAAAAAAAGTGATCAGGCAATAAAAATTATTTTTTAAACACAGCAGTAAACATCGAGTCTGCTTTTTTATCATAACCTTTTAATAATTCCATCTGCAGCAATTGCAGGTGGAATTTTTCTTTAATGAAGTTAACCATATCCTCATTTTCATTTTTAAAAACAGAACAGGTGATGTAAATAAAAATGCCGCCTGTTTGTATATGCGGGATAACATTACTTACAATTTGCTGTTGCATATTTACATACACATCAATCGTTTTCCTTTTTAAATAATACAATTGTTCCGGTGTTCGGCTCCAGGTACCGCTGCCGGTGCAGGGTGCATCGCAGATGATCAGTTGGCAGTTATCAGTTGGCAGTTGGCAGTCCGCAAGACCCTGCGTGTTGGCAGTTGACAGGTCGGCAATAAATGATTTATAATTTTTGATGCCGGCGGTTTCAAATCTTTGTTTAAGGTTTGACAAAATACTTTCCCTGATATCGGAAACTGTTAATTCAACCTGCCCTTTTAAAATATCGTAAGCCAAAATTGATTTGCCACCACTGGCTGCACAGCAATCCCATACAGCAAGGGGATGCAGGATTCGGGATTCGGGATCTTTAAGAAAATTCAAAACCTGTTGCGAATTACGATCCTGCACAATAACTTCCTTATCTATTTCAAGTATGGCACTAAGCTTTGTAGAATTGGGTAATGCCATGCAATCATCATCCAATATTTCAAATGGTAGTCCGGCATCCTGTAGTTTTTTAATGACTGTTTCTTTGTTTCCCGGCCTTATCCTTACAAACAGATCAGGCTGATAAAAAAAGGAATAGCCAAAAAGTTCAGCATCAATACCTGTGCTTAATGCTTCTGTCCAGGGAAATACATCTGCAACCGTAAAACCCGCTATATTTATTTTTTCTTCAAGCGGTTTTGTAATGATTTCATTCCACTCGGGTTTATGAAATTGTAAAAAATCGCTGCTTACCTGTTCGCATAAAAATACAGCCACAATAATTTTTTCTTCAACAGGTAATTGGGGAATAGCTTTACCCAGGCGGTAGAAATTATAGCAAAGCGTGGCAATTTGTTTCCTGTCCCTGCCTCCGTATTTTTTTTCTGCATTAAAAAACTTCTTTAAAAAAACGGCAAGCGGCACTTCCCCCTTGTTGGTATCAATTATTTTTTTTGCAGAATTTAAGTAGGAATGATAACGCATGAAGCAAAAATAAAGCCTGCAGTTTTAATGCAGGCTTAAATATTTCAAGTTGAAATTTTGATAGGATATCAGGCTGAACCTGTCGAAGCCAGTATACTCATTTTTTAACCCGCCTTCGACAAGCTCAGGCTGACAGCTTTTATAAAAAGAAGCCCTGCTAAAAAAATTACAGTTCCAATAAACTCTTCACCGGGTCTTTACCAAACAACATCAGTTCCGGGTTTTCGAGTAATTCTTTTAACCTTACCAGAAAGCCAACCGATTCCCTGCCATCAATGATACGATGATCGTAACTCAGCGCCACATACATCATCGGCTTAATAACCACCTGTCCGTTTACTGCCATGGGCCTTTCCAGGATATTATGCATACCCAAAATAGCGCTCTGTGGAATATTGATAATGGGTGTACTCATCATAGAACCAAAAATACCGCCATTGGTGATGGTGAAAGTTCCTCCTGACATTTCTTCGATCGTTAATTTATTGTCTTTTGCTTTTGTTGCCAATTCTACCACTTTGGCCTCAATGCCAGCCATGCTTAAACTTTCGGCATTACGTATAACAGGCACCACCAGGCCTTTTGGCGCACTTACGGCAATTGAGATATCGCAGTAATCATGGTAGATAATATTTTCGCCATCAATGTATGCATTCACCGAAGGCCATTCCATTAATGCATAAGTACAGGCTTTGGTGAAGAAACTCATAAAGCCCAGGTTAACGCCGTGCTGCTCTTTAAATTTATCCTTATATTTTTTTCTTACTTCCATAATGGCGCTCATATCCACTTCATTAAAAGTTGTGAGCATAGCCGTTGTATTCTTTGCTTCCACCAGGCGCCTGCTGATCGTTTTACGGAGGTTACTCATCTTCTGTTCCCGCTCATTTCTTTCAAATAAAACAGTACCAGGTTTTCTGCCCGGGTTATTCAAAGCATCCATTACATCCTGCTTAACTATTTTGCCATTACTGCCTGAAGCGGTAACCGATTTTACATCCACTTTCTTATCTGCAATGATAGCGGCTGCTACTGGTGTAGTTTTTACTTCCGTCTGCCCGGCAGGTGCTACAGGTGGTTTTTCGTCTGTCGTCGGTGGTGGTACCACAGTTTCCTTTTTAGGTTCTTCCTTTACTGCAACTACTTTCTCCTCAGTTACTCCTTCGGGCTTGGCCGCATCGGTATCAATAGAGCAAACCACATCGCCAATATGCAGGGTATCACCCTCTTTAGCAATGATTTTAATGATGCCGGCCTGCTCTGCATTTAATTCAAAAGTGGCTTTCTCGCTTTCCAACTCGGCAATCACTTCGTCCCTGTTTGCCCATTCACCATCTTTTTTGTGCCATTTAGCAAGGGTTACTTCACTGATACTTTCTCCAACGGTTGGAACTTTTATTTCAATTGACATTTACAGTAATTTATTGTTGTGCAAATTTCGGGGAAAATAAAGGATTATTAAAATTGATTTCAATAAAGGGTTAATGAAATGATTTATGAAAGCTGTTCAGCCTGCAAAAAAGAAAACAGTCATGTTACAAACTGTTCATCAAAAAAAAATAAAGCAACTGCTTATGTACCCAAGTAGGTTTTTAAAAGTTTGCAGCGGGATGCTGTGCGAAGTTTGGTAATGGCCTTATCTTTTATCTGTCTAACTCTTTCACGGGTAAGGTTAAAATGTTCGCCAATATCTTCCAGGCTTAATGCATGATCTACCCCGATACCAAAAAAGAAACGGATCACATCTTTCTGGCGTTCGGTTAAAGTGCTTAAGGAACGGTCAATTTCTGTTTTAAGCGATGCTTTAAAAGCAAGCGCATCATCTGTTTTTTCGGCATTGTGATTTATTAAAACATCAATCAGGGTACTGCTGTCCTCACCATCCGATAAAGGCTGGTCCATACTCACGTGCCGGGCCGAAATACCAAGCGTAGCAGCTATTTCAACCGGATCCATATCCAGCAAAAAAGCAAGCTCCTCGGGTGTAGGCTCTCTTTCAAATTCCTGCTCCAGTTGAGAATAAGCTTTGCTGATACGGTTGGTGAGCCCTACTTTATTTAATGGTAAACGTACTATCCTCGATTGCTCGGCCAAGGCCTGCAAAATACTCTGGCGTATCCACCACACGGCATACGAAATAAATTTAAAGCCGCGTGTTTCATCAAAACGCTGAGCCGCTTTTATTAATCCGAGATTTCCTTCATTGATCAGATCGGGTAATGTTAATCCCTGGTTCTGGTATTGTTTGGCAACCGATACCACAAAGCGAAGGTTGGCTTTGGTGAGTTTTTCCAGTGAAGCCTGGCAACCCTGTTTTATTTTAATGGCTAATTTTACTTCTTCTTCGGGCGTTATTAATTCTACCTTACCAATTTCCTGTAAATATTTTTCCAGACTCTGACTCTCACGATTCGTGATTGACTTAGTAATCTTTAGCTGACGCATACTCATAAGCCGGAGGATTAAAGGTTAAATACAGAAAAGATTTTGGGTTAACAATATGTTAAAAACAACCGCTTTTATTAACGTAATTTATACTATTTAGTGTATGCTGCCAAAAATAAAAATCTAAAACACTGGATTTCAGTAGCTTAAAACGTATTTTGTTTAACATTTATCTTAAACAAGTAAAACAAAAAAAACTAAATAAATAATTTGTACTGTAGATTATTTTGTTATTATTGCATGAGTGCAATGATATTTAAACAAAAAGAATGAGTAAGAAAGTTTTATATACACTTGAATACCCTGTAAGATGTTCGCCGGGAATTTTATACGATTTTTTAAGAACTCCTGCAGGACTGCAGGAATGGTTTGCTGATAAAGTTGATGAACGCGATGGCCAATTCAGTTTTAGCTGGAATGGTACAGAAGATAAAGCCGTTTTACTTGACAGTGAGGAAGACAAATTTGTACGTTTTCGCTGGGATTATATGGGTAAAGACGAATACTTTGAATGGCGCATTGATAAATCGGAAGTTACCAACCAAACCATTTTAGTGATCAGCGATTTTGCCGATAAAAAAGAAATTAAAGACCAAAGCCAGTTATGGGAATACCAGGTGAAGGAATTATTTCACCGCCTGGGCAGCTAAGTTTTTAGCAATTCCACCAGCTCCGCAAAAGATCTATCCAGCAACACATTTATTTCGCTCCACTGCTGTAATGAAAATTTTACAGCCAGTTTTATAAATTGTTTTTTATAAATAATACCGGTCAATTCATTTTCGGATAATTGGTTTACGGCCATATAGTTGTCAGCCTCAAAATGATGATGCCACTGGCTTTCATGAATACAAATAAAAAGACCCGGCTTTTTGTGCAGCAGGTTTTCTATAATTTTTTGCTGAAACATTTCTTTGTAAGTACCGCTTAGGTGCAGCGTTATACTAAAAAAATTTCCCCACCAGAACATAGTTCTCACAGCAAAAATATTTTGCCCATCAAAACATCTTGGATGATCGAGCAGCATATACGGAAGCTGCAAATAATTTTCTCCCTTTGCAATTTTTGGGGATGATCGTATCACGGCTTCGGATAACCAGCCCTTTTCTTTTTCAATAAACAGTTGCTGGCTTTCTGCTACATTACCCAGCAACCCGCTCACCTTATCCATGATGATACGTTTCGTTAAAATCCAGCCGCTGTTATGTACCAGTTGCTGTTCCTCATCAGAAAGCATTAATTTTGAAATATTGCTCATAAGGCATCAAATTACTACAATTAATTTTCATTACATCTCCAGCCGGCATGATAAAGAAATTAGATAAACTTATCCTCAAATCTTTCATCGGTCCGTTCATCATAACGTTCTTCATCGCTTTTTTTGTACTCATGATGCAGGGTCTGTGGAAATACCTGGATGACCTGGTAGGCAAAGGTCTGGACCTGCTCACCATCGGCCAGTTCCTTTGGTATGTAAGTGCATCCATGCTTACACTGGCCATGCCCATCGCCATTCTTATTTCCTCCATCATGACTTTTGGTAACCTGGGCGAAAGCTTTGAACTGGTTGCCATTAAAGCTTCGGGCATTTCGTTATTGCGTTTTATGCGGCCACTGATGTGGGTAGCCGCTTTGTTTTGCGGCATCACCTTCATGTTTGCCAATTATGTGATACCCTATGCCAATTTAAAATTTGTGGCGCTGTACAATGATATCTTTTATAAGAAACCCGCATTTGACCTGAAGGAAGGCGTGTTCTTTACCCATATACCTAATTATGCCATCAAGGCCGGTAAAAAAGATCCTGATGGCAAGACCATCCACAATGTGCTGATATACGAACAAACCAATCAACTGCAAAACAACTGCATCATTGCAGAGACAGGCGTGATGACTATTTCGTCTGATAAAAAATTTTTAGAATTCAATTTAAAGAATGGTACCCGCTATGAGGAAAGAGGTACCGTTGCCGATACCAGCACCGAATATATCCGGCTCGGTTTCAGCTCCTTTAAAAAATTATTCGACCTCAGCTCTTTGCAAAAACAAACTACCAACGATAGTGTGTACCGCAATAATTATAAAATGTTAAGTGCCGGGCAGATCAGCCAATCGCTGGATTCGTTGTACAGGATGAACGACAGCCTGGAGGTACGCATGAACAAAACCACAGCGATCACTTTACCCTATGCAGCCAAATTAGACAGTTCGAAAAAAATTGTTCGGGTAATCACAACTAAATACAACAGGTTCGATTCCATTATACCCGACTCGGCACGCGGACAGGTTTACAATTCGGCCATTTCCATTGCCAACAATTTAAAATACAATATTGAAAGCTCAGGCACCGAATTAGAGAACCGCAAAGAAGAGATCAAAAATCACCAGATAGAATGGCACCGCAAATTTTCCTTATCGATGGCCTGTTTTGTTTTATTCTTCATCGGTGCGCCACTGGGTTCCATTATCCGCAAAGGCGGATTGGGCATGCCATTGGTGGTGGCCATAATTTTCTTTTTGCAGTTTCATCTGCTGAATATGTTTGGCGAAAAATTTGTAAAGGAAGGTATGCTGCCACCTTATATCGGTATGTGGCTTGCTGTGATCGTACTTACACCGGTTGGTATCTTTCTTACCTACAAAGCCATGCACGACTCACAGCTTTTTAATAAGGAATATTATAACCGGGCATTCAAGTTTATAAAAAGTAAATTCAGTAAATTTAAAGAATCGTCATCGACCTAAAATAATCATCATGGCAGCACAAAAAAAAACCAACCGCAGAACATTTATTTCAAAAACCGTAAAAGGAGGATTGGCCATCGGTATTGGTTTTAGTGCAGCCGCCCCGCTCCTGCAATCTTTTACATCGCCGCCCGGATTTACAGGTGGTAGTTTTGCAACCGGCTTCGACCAATTGCCACTGCCCTATGCCTACAATGCACTGGAGAATACCATTGATGCCATGACCATGGAAATACATTACAGCAAACACGCTGCAGCCTATGCAAAAAATTTAAAGGAAGCTGCCGGTACAGAAAGTGTTGATCAGTCGAAACCACTGGAAGATATACTGGCCAATATTTCTAAATTCTCTCCCAAAATGCGCAACAACGGTGGCGGACATTATAACCACGAAATGTTCTGGCAATGTATGCGTGCAGCAAAAGAAGTGAATGCCCCCGGCGGCAAATTGTTGCAAGCCATAGAAAAGCAATTCAACTCTTTCGAAAATTTTAAAAAGCAATTTGGCGATGCCGGCAAAACACGCTTCGGCAGCGGCTGGGCTTGGTTATATATTAATAAAGACAAACAACTGGCCGTGGGTTCTACCCCAAACCAGGATAATCCGTTAATGGACATCAGCGACATCAAAGGTTTCCCTTTACTGGCATTGGATGTTTGGGAGCATGCCTACTATTTAAAATACCAGAATAAAAGAGCAGACTATGTAGATAATTGGTGGACCCTGGTGAACTGGGATTATGTGCAACAGCGAATGGACAAAATGGGCTAAGAGGAAAAAAGAGGAAAAGAGAAAAGAAGTTAAGTTTATTTTCCTCCTTTTCTCCTTTGTCCTCTCAGCTAAATAAACCGCTAATGAAAAAAATTCTGCTCCCTGCTTTTTTGTTGGGTACTGTTGTGATGATGTTCATCATGTCGCAAACCAGTGCCCTGTTAAAAACCGCCGCCACGCCTGCAGGTATCATTAACCTGGAGCTTGCCTACAATACCACAAAAATAAATACCATCATACAGGCCTGGGCACCTAATGCCGTATCAGATAAGATAGATGCTGCCAAAATAAATACCTACATCGATTTTTTATTCCTGTTCTTTTATGCCGGATTTTTATTCCTGTGCTGTAAAGCTGTTGCCACAAACAGCAGTGGGGTTTTAGCAAAGTGGGGATATATCATTGCCAATGCTACTATTGTTGCCGGCCTTGCCGATGTAATGGAAAATATTGGTATGCTGTTCTCGCTAAACGGGCTCATTTCATCCACGGTTTCTTTTTGTACCGCATTCTTCTCCGCAATAAAATGGAGCCTGGTTATAATAGCTATACTTTATGCCATTGGAGGGTTATTGGTACTGGCTTACCGCAAAATAAAAAGTTGAACCCCCGAAGCAAAAGGTTTTGCCTTCGGCAAAAAAAGATTTGCCACTGAAGCACAGTAGCAAGGAAAAATACAGTTCCATTCTGTGCTTCAGTGCTTCTGTGGCAAAAAAAATTCTCCACAGGAGAATACATTCGTTTTAATTCGTGTACAGAACTTATCGAAGTATTCGTGGCAAACCCAAAGTTGCGCAGCAACTTCCCTTTGTGTCTTTGGGTCTTTGTGGCTAAAAAAAGTTGCGAAGCAACCCTGCGAAGCAGAAAAAAACCTTGGTTCCTATAATGGACTCAGCCTTTGTATTAAACAGAACCAAGTGCGATCCAGCTAAAACAAAGGCTGATAAATTGACAAAAACAATCTGGTGCAAATCTAACAGTACCAACCAGCATTCAAACTATTCATTTCTTAAAATTTTGTGAAAATATTTTAACAGCAAAAAATCCTACATTCGCTATTGGTCTGACGCCTCGTCTGACCAATAAGATCATTCATCATTTATAATACCCAATATGCAAGTTTGGAAAGATTACCAGGAAAAAAATAAAGACCGTTTTTTAGAAGAGCTTTTAGCGCTGTTACGCATACCCAGCGTGAGTGCAAAGGCCGAGCACAAACCCGATATGGTTGCCTGTGCCGAAGCCGTAAAGCAACGCCTGCTGGAAGCCGGTGTTGACAAAGCCGAGATACACCCAACCGCCGGCCACCCCATTGTGTATGCCGAAAAGATTGTTGACCCAAGCAAACCAACCGTGCTGGTGTACGGTCATTACGATGTGCAGCCCGCCGATCCTTTAGACCTTTGGAAAAGCGGACCATTTGATCCCGTAATTATTGATGGCAAAATTTTTGCCCGTGGTAGTTGCGATGATAAAGGCCAGATGTACATGCATGTAAAAGCACTGGAAACATTGATACAAACCAATACCCTCGAAAACAATATCAAATTTTGTATCGAAGGTGAAGAAGAAGTGGGCTCGCCCAACCTGGCTACTTATGTAAAAGCAAATACCAACCTTTTAAAGGCCGATTGCGTGCTCATCAGCGATACAGCTTTGATAAGTTTAGATACACCCAGCTTAGACATTGGCCTGCGTGGCTTAAGTTATATTGAAGTGGAAGTAACGGGTCCAAATCGTGATCTGCACAGTGGTGTGTATGGTGGCGCTGTGGCTAACCCCATTACAATTTTGGCGAAAATGATCGCCAGTCTGCACGACGAGAATAACCACATAACCATCCCCGGTTTTTATGCCGATGTTTTGGAATCATCTGCCGAAGAAAGAGCCTTAATGGCCGAAGCACCTTTTAACGAAGCCGAATACAAAGACGACCTGGGTGTTATTGAACTATGGGGCGAAACCGGTTACAGCACCAACGAGCGCACCGGCATACGCCCAACCCTGGAACTCAATGGTATCTGGGGTGGTTATACCGGCGAAGGTGCTAAAACCGTTTTGCCAAGCAAAGCATTTGCAAAAATATCTGCCCGGCTGGTACCCAACCAAAACAGCAGCAAAATTGCCGACCTTTTAATAAATCATTTAAAAACCATTGCACCACCTTATGTAAAAGTAAAAGCCACGCTACACCACGGCGGCGAGCCTTACCTTACTCCTATGGACAGCAATGCCTACAAAGCTGCATCCAAAGCCATGGAAACCACTTTTGGCAAAACACCCATACCTGTACGTGGTGGTGGCAGCATACCCATTTGCTCTTTGTTTGAGCAGGAATTAAAATGCAAAGTAGTGTTGATGGGTTTTGGTTTAGATAGTGATAACCTGCATAGTCCCAACGAAAAATTTGAACTCGCTAATTTTTATAAAGGGATTGAGACGATACCATATTTTCATAAGTATTTTGAGGGGTAATCCTGAGCGGAGTCGAAGGGTGTCATTTCGACGATAGGAGAAATCTAATTCCATCCGGGCAATTAAATTGCCGGGATTTTTTTTAAAAAAATTGAGAAGTTACTTATTGAAAATACCCATGTACTCCTCAAAAATAAAAAGCCTGTTTCGTTTAAAACCTGTCAGTTCTTTTAACCAACCTAGTTTCTCAAAATCATTTATGAGCCTGGCTGCAGTTGATTTATCCAGGCTTAATTCTTCTTGCAACTGTGCCACGCTTGTTATTGGGTTCTGATAGAGAACAGTCAATATTTTTTTTACGTTATCTATACGGCGGATGTTAAATGATGCTGGTAATTGTTGTTCAATTTTATCCTTCAATTGTATAATGTCTTTAAAAGTCTGTATAGACCGTTCAGATGTCTCCAATATACCCGATAAAAAAAACTTCAGCCACTGCTTCATGTCATTATGTGTTCTAACACGGTGCAGGTAATCGTAATAATGACTCCTGTTTCGTTCAAAAAAATCACTAAGGTATAAAGCAGGCTGATGAAGTAACCCATTACTTACCAAAAACAATGTGATGAGCAATCTTCCCATACGCCCGTTACCATCTAAAAAAGGGTGAATGGTTTCAAACTGGTAGTGTATGATTCCGATTTTAATAAGTGGTGGTACCTGTACTTCTTCGTTGTGTAAAAACTGTTCCATATCGCTCAGCAAAGCATTAAGGTCACTATGATGTGGTGGTATAAAAACGGCATCCTTCAGGGTTGCTCCAATCCAGTTCTGGCTGCTACGGTAGCTGCCCGGTAGTTTATGCTCACCTCTTACTCCTTGTAATAAAAGTCCATGTGTTTCTTTTATAAGCCGGGTGCTAATGGGCAGTTCTTTTAATTTATTTATTGAATACTTTACTGCCTGTATGTAATTGTGTACCTCATCCCAGTCATTTCTTTTTTCCGGGTCAAGATTCTCTTTTTTTACAAATGCTTCTTCCATATTGGTTTGTGTACCTTCAATCCGGCTACTGGTTGTAGCCTCCTTGGTAATATGCATTTTTATAAAAAAGTCTATATTGGGTATCAGTTGGCTAAAAGCATTCAATTCTCCCAGTTTCCTGTCTGCCTCACTTAATAGGTTTGCCAGGGCTGGGTCATCTATATGCCATTGCTTGTTTATCTCTTCCGGTAAAAAGCTCTTATAGCCTATTTGCTGGCTATACCTGCCTGATTTGAACTTAGAAATTGCTATTGCTGAAACTGTTGCCATTTGAGTATATAAAATTTTATAGTGTCAAATATACTATAGTTTTGAGAATATAAAAATTTATAGTGTCAATTCTAAACACAGTTTACATATTTGCTTTTTTAAAATAACCTGCACAGCCCCAACGAAAAATTTGACCTCGCTAATTTTTATAAAGGGATTGAGACGATACCATATTTTCATAAGTATTTTGAGGGGTAAAGGTCCTGAGCGAAGTCGAAGGAGCTTTACGAAGTACTGAGCGAAGCCGAAGTACGAAAATTGATAAATCTATTTAGATCCCGGCGAGTTGATTGCGGGGATTTTTTTGGGACAAGCATTTGTTTTTCATGGCAACATCGTTGTGTCACTCACTTGTACGGTATATCTTTGAATAACTTTTATTGATGGGGAGATTATTAAAGGCTGGTTCTTAAGGGCATGAACCAATGCGGTTGGATTCAAAATTATTAAAAAGTTCAAATATGGAATATAGGTTAACAGACGTCAAAGACAAACTACGAACAATTCAGGATAAAGAGAATGAAACCTATTTATTTCCATATTTGCAACAACTTTTTGTAAAAATGGGTTATCGTGATGTTTATATTACTCATGGGGCAAATGAATATGGAAGAGACTTAGTTTTTTCTGAGTACGACGAAAAACTGAATATTCTAAAACATACATCTGTAGTAGTGAAAAATAAAGATGCTGGAATGAAAGATTTTGAAACATCCGGCGAAATTCAAAGACAGATAGATTTATGCTTCAAATTTCCTCATATTGACGAAAAAGGAAATCAAATTGTTAGTAATTCAGTTTTGGTTGTAATCAATGGGAGTATTTCTTTTAATGCAAAACTAATACTTGACAAAATCTTTCATCCTTCGCAATCTGCAAATATCCAAAATTGGAATTACCAAAGATTATCAGAAGAAATCTATAATAAAATTCCTTCCATTTTTCTTTCGAGCCTTTCAGTTACAATAAATAAATACTTGCAATCTCAAGAAGAGGAATTGGTTAAATTTAATGGCTCTACAGATTTATATCACGGATTAAGCATTAATGATATTAACGATATCTATATAAATGTAAGAACTACTTTGAATAAACTATCGGCCGAAAAGAAAGCATATACTGATTATGATAAAAATTCTAGAAAAGAACACGAAGATAATTTCGATGATTCGATTGCGATAATTGAGTCGGGCAAATCATATATAGTTCACGGAATTCCAACCTCTGGTAAAAGCCTATTGCTTAAGAGAATCGGCTATAATTCTTTACCGCATTATAAAGGAAAACCAATTGCACCATTTTATTTTGAATTATTTCATTTTAAGCATTCTGATGAACTTGACATTTGGTCTGAAGTAAATCAATACTATACAAATAACTCAAATGGCGAGATTTTAAATGTTGAGGAATTTAGTAGAATATGTATTTTGTTTGACGGGATTGATGAAATAGGAAATGAAAATGAAAGGATAAAATTTATAAATAAAATTCCTGAGTTTAAAAACTGGTTTAACGAAAAATATAAAAATTGCAAACTGCAAATAATTTTTTCAACAAGAGATATTGATTTTATTGAAGAAAATGGTCTGCTAAAAGAATTTGATAAAATTGAACTTTTACCTTTTGATGTAGGTCAAGCTTTTCAATTGGTAAAAAAACTGATACCTGGAAGTAGGTTAAAAGCAGAGAGTTTTATAAAAGCGATAAAGGATTCGCAATTATCAAATTCGCTCACAAGAACGCCAATGGCTTTAAGTTTGATGGCTATCTTATACAGAGAGGAAGAAATAGATCTTGAAGAATTGCCAGCGAATATCACTGAGTTATATAACAAGTTTACGGATTATTATTTAAATAGATGGGACACAACAAAAGGAATTTCATTGCAATATAAATTTGAAGAAACGAAACATATTCTTGCTTTAATTGCTAAAGAATTACATATAATTGGAACTTCCGTTATAGATAGAGAATGGTTACTTGAGCTTTTGTTGAAAATAAAAAGTGAATATGGATATCAAGAACTGAATGATATTGATTTGTTCCTAAATAATTTAAAAGAAAGATCAGGTGTATTTCATTATAGCGAGAGGAGTAACGAATGCATGTTTAGCCATATGGCTTTTCAAGAATATTTTGTGAGTATTGCTTATGATGATTCTGAGGAAGATACATTTTGCGATTCGTTTTTTGATAATTGGTGGTCTAATGTACTAATATTTTATTCAGGAAAACAGCCAAAAAGAGATGTTTTTTTAAAGAAAGTGCTTCTAAAGGTTGTACCAAATAATACTCAAAATTATTTTACTTATTTGCGACTATTATCTAAATGCTTTCAAGCTAGCTATTTAATGCACAATAACTCAAAAAAGTTACTAACTGAGCGTTTGGTTGATGCATTTGACAGTCTCTATAAAAATATTCTTGTGGAGGAAGAAAAAAGCGAAAGTGGGTTATTATATACTTTAACAACTATTGACTTTATTGTACAATATAGAGACTTTTTTAAAACATTAATATCATCTAAGCATTTCAATAGTGAGCAAGTAATACAAGTTTTAAAAGACAGGTTAGAAACCTACAAGGAAAAGTATTCAGATATAGTATTATATAGTATTGCGTTTCATATTTCTTATTCATTAAATGATGCAACATACTTACAGGAATTTTTAAAGATGTCAAAACTTGATGAAAGATGGCAAAGAATTGTATTTATTGATATTGAGCGCTTAAAGAGACGCTCTAAATATGATGAAAAGGCTTACCGTAAACTGAAAAAAAATCAACTAAAGTACAGATTGTATATTCAAAAACAATTTAGAGAAACTGCGTATAAATATTTATTGCCATCAAGTGAATTATAACTCCATCTGGCGCAGTCTTATATTTACTGGCGCAGATATGCAGCCAGGAAAAGTGTGGTGGCGTATCTGTGCCAACGAATGCTGCCAAAACCTAAACAGCCACAGCTCACTACAGGCACAGATACGCAAATACACAAAGCTATGCAGCATATCTGCCCCATCTGGCGCAGTCTTATACTTAGTGGCGCAGATATGCAGCAGAGAAAAGAGCGGTGGCGTATCTGTGCCAACGAATGCTACCAAAACCGAAACGGCTACACCACACTCCTGGCACAGATACGCTAACACACATAGCTATGCCGCATATCTGCGCCAGAAAAGAAAACGCTTAATACGTACGCATCCTTACATTAAGATTTCCGCTAAATTTTTCTCCACCGGAAAAAAATATACGTACTTCGCAAGACCAGAACTTTCTATCAGCCCCTGTTCCAAAACTAAAAATGACAACCATGAAACGTCTTCTTGTTTTAATCATTATCCCCCTGGTATTTTGCTATGCCTTGTTACCGGATCATGCAAATGAAAGTCATGTAGGAAAAATCAGAACGAAGCAGCTGTTGGCCGCCGGGCAGGATACCGTACCACATGCCACCCTAATTTTTTACAGGGCATATTTTCCCAAATATTTTTCCAATGTAAAAACGGCCCCGATATACATTAATGATTCACTGGTACATGAACTAAAAGCAAATACCTTCATAAGCTATAATATAACAAAAGAAGGAAAGACCAGGGTTGCTGTTGATAAAAAACAGGAAACTGAAATTGAGTTCAAACTAAAATCCGGTAAGGAGTATTATTTCAGGGTGGATGTAACAGGCGGCCTGGTCAACAGAAAGACAACCATTGAATCGGTAACTGCCGAGATCGGGAAGGAAGAAATAGCAATGTTGCCAAAAAAAGCATTCGAGGGCCAGTAATCCCCATCTGGCGCAGATATGCAGCCGATAAAAGAGCTCTGTCGTACTTGCCGGCATGCAGGTACGCTAACACACAAAGCGATGCTGCATATCTGCGCCAGCAACCGCACGCTCTACTAAATAAAACTACTTACTTTACAAGGCTGCAGTCGAGCCAGTAATCCTGCCGGTTGTCGCTGGATTGATTACCCACCATCAATGCTCCGTATTTTCCATTTCCTTCATATGGTTCGTACAAGCTTACTGTGCCCACATGGCATTTGCCATCCATTTTATAAACAATGTTTACATAAGGTACCAGGCTGCGGCGCTGTACAAGGCCGTAATTATCTTTTTCAACCATCCATAGCGGTCCGGTATATTCACCAATTACTATTTTAGTTACAGCTTTACTTGGAATATCCCTTTTAAAAATAGCTGCCAGGGCTGTATTGGAAACTTTAGGGTCGTTGGCTTTACCTGCCTTATAAAACCAATCAGGCATTTTATCCAGTTTCAGGGCATTTGTCATTACCATATCCCCTGCAGCATCGCCATTGGTCTTTATTTTTTTGATATCATTACCATTAAAGTTAAAAGTAAAATCTTCTTCCATCACAGGCCATTTTTCCTCATCGGCAACTTTTCCCCATGCATCGGTTGATTTGCTGAATAATTTTACCCTGATGGTATAGGCTCCGTTATCCGGAAACCTGTCCTAGCTCATTATGTGGTAAAGCGGCTCTGCTGCAATATTGGAACTAAAGCTTTCTGTACCGCACATCATGCTCATAGCTTTTGATGGTTCAGGCAGTATGTCAAAATTAAAAGCATTGCTGTTTTTTTCTTTACCAAAAACATACAGAAAATCCCAAAAATTAGGCTGTCCCTGTTGTTCGCCATTTTTATACACCGTAACACGATACCGCAGAAAACAATCATTTTTATTTCCCAATGGAGCTTCTCCATCTTTTGGAAGACTAAAAGCATCCCCCAGCGTTTTATTATCGAACTCAAGGCGTCCATAAATAAAATTGCCCGATGTAAAACTGGTTTTGTGGCCTTCGTTGTTATTGGCAAATGGTTTGTCAGAAAAATACATCTTGGCACCGGGTATGGTTCTTTTCTGATCTGCCTGGCTAAACACGGTAAAGCTGAAAAGCATACTGAAAATAAAAACAGAAATTATTTTTTTCATAAACTTAAAATGTTTTGAGTAACGAAATATATAAGACCAGCTAATTTATAATTACATGTTCACGCTATTTTATTACATGGTGCCGTCCGGTACCTTACGGAAAACGCTCTCACAAACTTACATTTTTAAAAATAATCTTTTTTTGAAATATTTTGTAACCAATAATTACTATGCATAGGAATGCATAAGCAAATAAACTGAAAAATCTCCATCTGGCGCAAGTATGTTTGGCGCAGGTGTTCCCTTACGCAATCATTAAATTCAAGCGTAAAGTTTCTGGGATCACCTGACGTCTCTTCAACCTGCCAGCTGCAGAGAGGTTCTACCGGTTTGTAACCCGATTCAAAAAGCGAAAATTTATTTTACATCCACGTCTGTGATAAGCCGGCTTTAATTTCCACCCAACAGCCAACTTATGGCACGGTTTATGTTTTTCTTCTTCTTAATCAAAAAATATAAACATTAACTTAAAAAGGCTTCCTCATGAAAATTCAGCAACAACGCAGTAAACTAATATTGACATTTGCCGCAATTGTAATCGTTTTGTCAGTTGCTTCCTGCAAAAAAATTCACGACTTACTCACTTTTAACGTTAATGTTGAAAATAATTTCACAGTGGCCGCATCAGGCCCTTTGAATTTACCTATCGATATTTTAACACCACAGGTTACTACCAATTCAAGCCAGCAGTTTCAGAACAACAATTCTGATGTGAATAAGGTAAAAGATATTAAACTAACGAAAGTTGATCTGCAGATCGTTAGTCCGGCCGGCAAAACATTTTCCTTTTTACAATCCGTACATATATACGTTTCTACAAATGCCAGCGATGAAATTGAACTGGCCTACCTGGATAATGTTTCATCTACCGCAACTACTATTTCGCTTACGCCAACCACAGCAACGCTTGATAAATATGTAAAAGCTTCAAGTTATAGTTTGCGAACCAAAGTTGTAACCAAGCAGGCGCTTACCCAGGATGTGGAAATAAAGAACCTTTGCCAGTTTCAGGTTACCGCAAATTTATAACGGCTGTAAAGCCAAAGCAGTATAATAATATTTACAGCCTAAAAAAATTGTGTATAAGAAACAGGGGCAGACTACAACAGCATTGCGGAGTTTTTATCTAAGCAAATTAAATTCTTACAAAACAAAGTGAAATTTTAATAAGCATCTTATAAATTTCTAAAATACTTTTACTACATTTGCAACATCATTGCAAAAATGAATAATAAAAGGAACATAAATTTTAGGGCATTATTGCTATTACTGATATACAGTTTTGGTAACAGCCCTGCTATAATGTTTCACCATCACGATTACAAGGTAGTTGCTTATGAAAAAGCAACCCCTTGTGAAAAAACAGTCTACTACGCCAACAAAGAAGGACAATGCAGTCACAAAGCCCATATTACCAATGCAGTAATAAAATGTGCTTTATGCGATAACCATAACCTAACTGCTCATACTGCAAAGATTCCGCCTTTTACTTTTACGAAAACGCAGGTCAATAGTGAATACAATAATGTTGTTACAAAACTGGTTTCCCTTACCAGCTCCCAAACTTCAAATAGGGGTCCACCCCAGGTTTAATTTTTTTTTAAAGCTTTCCTTATCAGTATAATTAAATTATACCGATGCTTATTTATTAAAAAAATTAAACAAAATGAATTTAAAATTTATCATTTCAATAGTTGTATTATTTGTTGCAACACAAAACATCTATGCTCAAAACAATTTATCCGGAAAAATAACCGATAAAGACAGCAAACAACCTTTGCCATATACCACAATTTCAATTGCAGATCTGCATACATCTGTACTAACAGATTCCTCAGGCAATTATAGTTTTACTAAAATTCCTGCTGCAGCTTACGAAATTCAAATTAATGCAGTGGGTTATAAAGCCTTTTCTAAAATTATTGCCATTAAAGGCACCTCAACCTCAAATTTTGAAATGGATAAAAGCAGTACCGAATTAACAGAGGTAATAGTTACAGGCTCATCAAAAGCAACTCAGATTAAAAAATCGCCTTTACCTGTTGTTACCGTTAACAGCGTTTACCTGACCACCAATTTATCTACCAATGTTATTGATGGTATTGCAAAAATTCCCGGGGTTAGTGCAGTAACAACGGGCCCCAATGTGTCCAAACCATTTATAAGAGGCTTAGGTTTCAACCGCATTTTAACCCTGTATGATGGGATGAGGCAGGAAGGGCAACAATGGGGCGATGAGCATGGTATTGAAATGGATAATTATGCCGTTGACAGGATAGAAGTAATTAAAGGACCTGCCAGCTTAATGTATGGTTCAGATGCTTTGGCTGGTGTTGTAAATTTGATACCCACCCAACCTGCCAGTAACAATAAAATCGCCGGAACAGTAACTACAGAATATCAAACCAATAATGGAATGTTTGGCGGTTCGGCATTTATCACAGGCAATAAAAATGGTTTTGAATATGGGGGCAGAATTTCAAAAAGAGTAGCTAAAAATTATCAGAATCCAGTAGATAGCAGGGTGTATAATACCTCGTATAACGAAACAGCAGCAAACGCATTTATAGGCTTGCATAAAAAATGGGGCTATAGCCATTTAAGTTTATCGCTTTATGATAATCTACAGGAAATACCCGATGGAAGCCGGGATTCAGCTTCACGCCAATTCACAAAACAAATTACAGAGGCCGATACCATACGCCCTATTGTTTCAAACGATGAGCTAAATTCATACCGCATTACTGCACTCCATCAACATGTGCAGCATTACAGGGCTTTCTTAAAAAACAGTTTCTTTTTTGCCAATAGCAGGTTAGATGCAAACTTTGGTTTTCAAAGAAGTGTACGCAGGGAATACAGCCACCCCGAAGCTCCCTATCAGGATGTAGCAGGGCTTTATTTGCAACTAAACACTTTTAACTACGATATTAAATATTTTTTGCCCGAGTTTAATAAATGGGCGGTTGCAGTGGGCGTAAACGGCATGTATCAAACAAATGATGTAACAGCAGGAACAGAGTTTGTAATTCCCTCTTACAATCAATTTGATCTGGGAGGTTTTGTAACCATTAAAAAAGACTTTGGTAAACTAAATATAGCTGGTGGACTCCGGTATGATTATCGTAGTTTTAAAAACAAGGAGCTATACAGCAAACCCAATGCAGTAAGTGGTTTCGACCAGGTAGTTACCCGTGCAGATACAGCAGGTGCGGACAAACCTTTCAATAATTATTCAACCACATTTAAAGGGCTTACCGGCAGCATTGGGTTTAGCTATGCAGTAAATAATAATTGGGCTCTAAAACTAAATGTAGCAAGAGGTTACCGGGCGCCCAATATTTCAGAAATTTCTGCCAATGGCATACACCCGGGCACAGGCTTTTATCAAATAGGCAACGACCGGTTTAAACCGGAATTCAGCAACCAGGCCGATATAGGCGCTTCGTTTACGTCAAAATCTATAAATGCAGGGGCAAGTTTATTCATCAATCAAATAGACAATTATATTTACAATACCAGGCTGCAATCAACAGCAGGTGGAGATTCTTTAAGCAACAGCGGCGGACAGGATTATCCAACCTACAAGTTTCAACAAGGCAAAGTGTTACTATATGGTTTAGAAGCCAACATAGATTTTCATATAATCAAACGCCTTCATTTCGATAATGCTCTTTCCTTAATTTATGGCGATAATAATAGTTTCACAAGTGAAGAAAAAACCCATGAAACCAAATATGTTCCCACTATGCCACCATTCAGATACCTGACAGAATTAAAATACGAATTGGCAGAAAAATCAAAAACTTTCGATAACCCTTTTGTAAAATTACAGGTACAATATACCGCCACACAAAACAGGGTATTTACTTACGACAATACCGAAACACCCACAAAAGGTTACACATTGGTAAACATAGGCGCAGGCACAGGTTTTAAAAACAAAACAGGAAAAACAGTACTTAATGTATATCTGCTTGCCAATAATTTTTTTGATAAAGCCTACCAGGAGCATTTAAGCCGTTTAAAATATTTTGAGCAATACGCATCTTCACCAAACGGACGACTTGGAATTTACAATATGGGCAGGAATATTAGTTTAAAAGCAATTATTCCATTTTAAAAATTAGCTAACACAGCAAACAAGGCTCTTTGCAAAGCACACAAAATCAAACCTTGCAAAGAGCCTTGTTTGTTTTCCATCTGCCGTAAATTTATTTGCCCTACAGGAAACAAGCAGCGCTAATCTTTCAAAAAGATTCGTACGGTCATAATAAAAAATGCCTTAAATAAATTTTAAGGCATTTTTATGCGTGTCCTGTTTCTTCATTTTTCTATTAGACACGCTAAGCTTTTAATTTACCGCAACACATTTGCCTATCAGGCATTTGCAACTATATGATCAGCTTTGTTCATTACATTTTTTAATGAGCCGCTTATATTGCATATAGTATCGTAAATCATTTTTCTTGATTTTGGAATCATGAACATAGCAACCACGGCTCCAACTATCATCCCGGTAATTATTTTTTCAGATTTTTTCATAACTTATTTTTTGTTTGAGAATATTGTTTCAACTGCTTATCTATTATAAAACATTATGCCACACAATTTTAAATCGGAATAAAAAGGAACCTGCTTAATAAAAAAACGTTTCTCTTTCAAATCCAGGGTAAACTAATTTTTTACCAATTGAATTGTTCTTACATCCCCTTTTGAATCATCAAACCTTAATATATACATTCCTTTATTCAGCGTACCAACATGCAACTGTGTTTGCAGGGTATTAGGTATCACTGTTTGTTGCTGCAAAACCCTGCCATCAGTACTTACTATAGATATAACTGCTGTTTGTGCTGAAGAAACATATTGTATAATAACCTGGTCAGTAGCGGGGTTTGGATAAGCCTGCATGGCTTTACCGTTTAAACTCGTCAGGTATGCTGTTTTAGTTAAGTTGGGGGATGTTTGAGAAAAGGCAATCATTCCGAAAAAAACAAAGGCCTCAAAAAGTAAAATCTTTTTCATAAAATCAAATTTTAAAGGATTTTTAACTTGCTCTGTTTTATGTATTTCAATAAGTATGCCATTTTGGGTTATGCATACCGGTAAAGCTTCTACTGCACAGCAGCTGGCGAAGCGTTATACTTATAGTTACCAGATCTCTTGCATAATTATGCAGATTTCTTGTATAATTATATAAATGGTATAAAGGGATAAATAATCGCCCAGGCGAAGATTATACAAGAATAATAAAAGCCAGGAGCACACTGAAACCGGGTGAGCTACACCAGTATAATTTACAACGTATACAATATTTTATAAAATAAAAACATACGGTAAGCATACAGAGCAAAAGTAAATAACAACACAATAAACAGTGCCGACAAAACAGCCTTTACCCGGGAAATTGCATAAAAGCGTTTGGCAGCGATCGCAAAATAAACAGCTAATACCAGCAGGCCCAACATACTTACTACCAGGTCAAATCTATTACTGTCTATTTTGTTGAACCACGAAAAAGGTAACACCAACAGGAAATACTGGGCAATATAAAAAAGTACCAGGAAGGTAAAATAATGCGTGACAAAAACCAGGTGCTCGGCAAAATACTTTCTCTTATTAATAAAAAACAGGGCTGCACCAATAGCAATAACCGGTATAAACAATATTAAAAATGCCTTTGACTGTCCGCCAATATGGTCATTAAACTGAATGGCCAGTTGGGTTAATGCATCTTCTGTTACAGCTTTTGCCGCAACGGCTTTTTGTGTACCAAAACGCGTGTAAGGAGAAAAATTTATATAATTATAAAAATTCAATGAAAAAACATTTAGCTTACCAAGCAACAAAAAGAAAATAATATTACATACAATAAATAATTGTACAGGTTTCATATATGGCACACGCCTGCCTGCAAAATGATACTGCGTAAGCAATCCCGGTTTGGTGATCAGCAATTTCAATGACCGGAAAAATTTATTGTCGAAATGCGTAAGCCCTTCAATACTTTCTGCTGCCAGGTGCTTCATGGAGAAATCATGCAGGTCGGTTCGTTTTTCACCGCAATTGGTACAAAAATGCTCCTCAATACTATGCCCGCAGGAAGGGCAGGTAACGGGGTTGCCGGCAGCATTCATAAACAGTTGATTTTATGAAAGTGAATTTACTGTTTTATTATTTTATCTGCTGTTTTATCTTCAATTTACAAGCAACGATTAAACCCCTGCTTATCTCTCCTTAAAAAAACAGCAATACCACGGTTAGCACAATACCCGCCAGTGTAAAATAAAGTCCTTTTTTAAAAATCGTCGTCTTGGGCATAAACATCCAAAAGGAAGAGATGACAAAAAACAGCAGTGATACCGCAAAAAATATATTCAGGTAATACAAAGGCTCCTTTGTACTGGCCTTGTGCAGGTGTGTAAGTTTTTCAACAAGCGCAGGTAATGTCTTAATAGTATAATTTACCGCACCGGTCTTTGTATTGTAACTGCCTCCTTTAAAGAGTTGCACATCACCGCTAACAGAATCTATTGTAAGGTTGCTATTGCGGATGGCCTTGCCAAGGTCAGCCACTTCAAGTCCGGGTTTCAACTGCTTGCTTATTTGCTTTTCTTTTTTCAAAAAATCGGTGTCCCTGAAAATAAGTATGATACCGCTGATGGCATACATGGCCATGATACCTGCTAAAAAAAAGCCCAGGTAGCGATGGTAAATACGCATCCTGTTATTGACGGTTGCCCTGCTGCTCATAGTCATAAATTTTGTGCAAAGAAAAGGAAACAAAAATATACAACCTGCGAAATTGGGAAAACAGTTTACAGAAATGGGAATTTTAGCCGGGGCCTCCATTAAAAACAAATAAGCAATAAATTCCGGGCAAAAGCTTTGACGGCGCTTAAAATTTATCTATCTTTTCCCTTCACCAAAAACATCTGATTATGAAATCTCTTTCTTTTCTTGTAACTGTAGCAGCACTCTGCGTGCTCGCCTCCTGCAATAATAGTGGTATGTCGGCTACTGCCAAAAAAAATATGGAAGTCAATGATGCCATCATGAAAGCTTATGAAGGAGATGACTTCAGCAAAATGGGGGATTATATCGCTGCCGATGCTATTGATCATGCAAGTGATCATGGCGATGTAAAAGGGCTCGACAGTATTGTTGCCGTTATGAAACGTTACCATGCGATGATGCCCGATATGAAATCAACTACAACAAAGAGCCTTGCTGATGATGAGTACGTTTTTACCTGGTCAACGGTATCGGCAACAATGAATGGAAAAAAAACAGAGATGACCGGCGTAGATGTATCAAAATTTAAAGATGGCAAAGCAGTTGAGCATTGGGTATATTCAGATCCAAATGATGTTATGAAAATGATGCAGCCAACAACGCCAACTATTGTGGACACGGTAAAATCTGTTGAAACTCCTGCCGGCAAAAAATAATGTGACTGATATCACTACCTGTTTTAAAAAGCCAGGCCCGATAAACAGGTGCCTGGCTTTTTAATTTTGTAACATTTGCTGAATTATCATTCACTTAATTAAATCATCTAAAAATCGCACCTATCCATTTTTAGAAATTACTATCTGCCAATTGTTTAAATTTGTGGCATGTCAATTTTATTCTCCCCGCTTACCATAAAAAGTATTACACTTAAAAACCGCATCGTTGTTTCGCCTATGTGCCAGTATTCTTCGCAGGATGGTTTTGCCAGCGACTGGCACCTGGTGCATTTGGGCAGTCGTGCTGCAGGCGGTGCAGGATTGATCATACAGGAAGCAACAGCTGTTTCGCCCGAAGGCCGCATCAGCTATGGCGATATGGGTATCTGGAAAGATGAGCATATCGAAAAATTAAAAACCATTACTGCTTTTATAGAATCGCAGGGTGCTGTTGCGGGTATACAACTGGCACATGCCGGGCGCAAAGCAAGTTTTGATATTCCATGGGTAAGTAATAAAGAATTAACAACAGGCGATCATAGCTGGCAGGCAGTTGCTCCCAGTGCCATTCCTTTTTATGAAGGCGGCAAAGAACCTGCTGGACTTACTGTTAGAGCCATTAAAAAAATAATCGCCGATTTTACTGCGGCTGCAACAAGGGCATTAGCCGCCGGTTTTAAAGTATTGGAAATACATGCCGCACATGGTTACCTCATCAACGAATTTCTTTCGCCCTTTACCAACAAACGCACCGACGAATATGGCGGCAGTTTTAAAAACCGCATTAAATTTCTAGTCGAAATAATGGAAGCCATACAAATGGTCTGGCCCGCCAACCTGCCTTTATTTGTGCGCATCTCTGCTACCGAATGGGTGGCCGGCGGCTGGAATGAAAATGATTCTGTACAACTGGCGGCAATACTTAAAGAACTCGACGTTGATGTTATAGATTGCTCTACCGGTGGTAACATACCAAACGTACGTATTACTTTAACGCCCGGCTACCAGGTTAGCTTTGCCGAAAAGATAAAACAGGAAACCGGTATACTGACAGCAGCGGTTGGGCTTATTACTACAGCCGCACAGGCTGAAGAAATTTTACAAAAGCAACAAGCCGATCTAATTTTCCTGGCCAGGGAAATGTTGCGGAATCCCTATTTTGCATTGCATGCTGCCAAAGAGTTGGGTGATGATGTTGAATGGCCGGTGCAATACCAACGGGCTAAATAATTTTGGTATTTTTATTGTACGTCACTACAGGCCGGAATTGAAGATCACCGGTAGTTCAATCTGCAAGGCATTTAAAAATTAATTTTAATCTGCCTTTTTTAAAGCGACATCTCAAATAAGATGTAAAAAATCGCCAGCGTCATCTGCCCCAGCAACCGTTAAACAAAAACCACTGCTCCGGCAAAACCTGCTAACCTATCTTCGCTGGGCATGAAAAGAATAATTTTATTTACCGGATTACTACTATCCATCAGCATCGTACGTGCTCAGGTAACTGAATTTACCCTCAGCCTTGTAAATAAAAAAGCAGTGCCAGCAGAAAATGCCACGGTTGAATTATTAAGTAATAATAAACTTATAAAAACCACCATCACTGATGCAAAAGGGAATGCCCTGTTTCAAAATATTCCTGCAGGCACTTACAGTTGCAGCATTACCCAGGTTGGTTTTAAAACACAAACAACCGCAGCATTTAATTTTCCGGCAGTAAATAAAATGAGCATTGCATTAGAAGCAGCCGGCAAAACATTAGATGCTGTAAGTGTAAATTCAAAAAAGCCATTGGTACAGTACAAAGATGGCAAGACCATTTTAAATGTAGACGCAGCGATAACGAATACAGGCACAACTGTACTGGAAGTACTGGAAAAATCGCCGGGTGTAATGGTGGATAAGAATGGCGGATTTTCTTTACAAGGCAAGGCCGGTGTGCTGGTGATGATAGATGATAAGCCAACCTATTTATCCGGCGCCGACCTTAATAATTTACTCAGCAGTATGAGTTCATCGCAGGTAGAGACGATTGAACTGATGCCTAACCCGCCTGCCAGGTACGATGCCAGCGGCAATGCAGGCATCATCAACATAAAAACTAAAAAGAATAAAGTAAAAGGATTTAACGGTTCGGTTACTGTTGCAGGTACACAGGGTGTGTATCCAAAAAATAATAACAGCCTTATTGTAAATTACCGAACCGGTAAATTCAACCTGTTTTTTAATTACAATATTAATATTATCAAATACTTTACCTGGATTTATGCATTGCGTAAATATTACGATGATCATAATAATATTACTGCCATTCTCGATCAGCCATCTTATTTCTCGGGCTGCGTTATTAATCACACGATAAAAACAGGTATTGATTACTATATCAGTCCCAATACAACCGTAGGCATAGTGGTTGGCGGCACCCGTATACAACGCAAAGGCACAGGCGAAAACACAGCCACCTGGCTCAATGCTACCGGCGCTACGGATTCTGCTGTGGGCACCAGCATAATTACCAGGAGCAGTTATAAAAACAATTCGCTTAATACAAACCTGCGTCATAGCTTTAATAAACGGCAGGATATTGCCATCGACCTGGATTGGCTCATTTACCACATCAATAATAAACAGGAATTCAATAACCGGTTACTTTCAGCGGGTGGTTACAGTGAAGCTACCCGGGGTGATATACCCAACCAGATCAGTATACTTACGGGTAGGGCAGATTATAGCCTTCGTTTTGGAAAGAACAGCACCCTGCTTACAGGTTTTAAATCATCGCACATAAGTACTGATAATAATTCTTCATACCAGAATTTAAATGGCAGCAACTGGGAGGAAGATTATGGCAGGAGCAATCATTTTTTTTACAAAGAAAATATCAATGCCCTCTACAGTAGTTTAGAAACAAAATACAAACGCCTGAGTATGCAGGCAGGTTTGCGATATGAAGCAACCGGCTATGATGCAAAGCAATTGGGTAATATACAGCAAAAAGATTCTGCCTTCAGCCGCAATTACAGCGGGTTGTTTCCCAGTGGTTATATCAGCTACCAAACTGATTCATCAAATACTTTCACGTTTACCACTGGCCGCCATATTGACCGCCCGGCATTTCAAATACTTAATCCCTTTACTTCCATCATCAATAAATATACTTATCAAAATGGTAATCCCTATATTGTTCCGCAATACAGTTGGAACCTGGAACTGGGCCACCAGTACAAGGGATGGCTAACCACCAGCGTATCGTACAGCATCATTAAAAATTATTTTTCACAAATATTTTTACATGATACCATTAGTGGCCTGCTCTATTATTCGCAGGGCAATGTAGGCCGTACCCATAACCTGGGCATCAGCAGCACGTTAATTTTATCGCCGGTAAAATGGTGGAGTTTTACTTTGCAGGCCTTGTATAACCATAAAGAATTGAAAGGTTTTAAGGAAGATGCGAATTTTAAAAGTAAGATCAACCAGCTTAATATAAACATGAGCAACCAGTTTAGCTTTGCTAAAATTTACAGTGGCGAACTAAGTGGTTTTTATACCACACGTGCACGTAATGATCTGCAGGAAGCGCTTTATCCCACCGGGCAATTATCACTCGGCATCAGCCGGCCGGTGCTTAAAAAGAAAGGCACCTTAAAACTTAGCCTGCGTGATCTTTTTTATACCAACGCTATGGAAGGACTTACGCAGTTTCCGCAGGCCACGGAATATTTTATTGTTCGCCGCGACAGCCGTGTTATTAATCTTGCTCTTACCTACCGTTTTGGCAAAGTCTACAAAATTACCAAACGTACCAGTGGTAGTGCAACTGATGAAATGCAACGGGTGGGAAATGGATAATAACCCGGTTAATACAATCAATATAACCCATGCAGTGTATAGATTATAACCAGTTGTACAAAATAAGTAATTACTATTTAGGCAGTTATATGCAAAAGCTGATTTTGTGAATAACTTATAATGGCAGCCCGGATTTTTTCCAAAACTAAAATTTACTTTTACAGCAGCTTACAACACAACACTACCTCTTTACGTATACCATTGAACAGCCACTTAATTATAATAATATTTCCCTGTCGTTAGTCTATCCGCTATTATCCTTTGGATTTCCACACGGTTCACTGTATTGAACACAGATCATGTATGATATAGTTCGGTACGGAACATTCCATTTCCTTTTGTATAACCATCCATGTTAAAAAAATTACCGTACCTGTTATAAACAGTTTAATTGTTTAAAACATGCAGGTCTGGCATAAAGAAAATTAAAACTGAAACCCGATAGTTAATTAAAAAACAGAAAATGGAACATGTTTACAACGTACACACAAAAATAATACAGGACAAGACTTACTATTTTGTAAAGAAGATTATGTCACTTCCCGAACTTAAAGGAATGGCGGAAATTGTAATTGGCTATGGCATGCATATCGATTTTGAAAAAGCTTGTAGCATTGCCGGTATTTATGACAGTACAACCAGGAAACAACTGTTACTTGAACTGGAGCAACCGCAAAAACCTGTAGGTAAACATACAGTACAAATTGAAGATGCAGTAAATCGCCCGCTGGTTACACTTGGGGCAGAAATGCTTAACTGATCCTGCATATTGTTTTACTTTTACAGAATAACTATCCGTAAAAAAAATAGCCCCACGATAAAACCGGGGGCTATTTTTACTTAAGAGATCCAAACACAAACATCCTTCCATGTGCCCGCGAATATTCAGGCAGCATAATTATTTTAATCAGGTTTTTTACCTTCCAGGAAACTGTTGATGGTACTTATTTCTGCCTGGTTGTTGTCGTCAGTCTTTACGGTATAGTTACTGTAAAAACTTTCTACATTGGCAATGGAATTATGTAATTCCATATTGCGGCGAAGGTAAGCAGGCACCGTTTCAAACTCATTGTTAGGATCGGCTGCGTTAATGTTGAACGACAAGTTACGCAGTTTTGTGATCCGATCTATTGCCCTGCGCCGAAGATCCTCTGTTTCGTCCTGCATGGCAGGTTCCTCAACATCGGAAACCATGATGGGCTGAGTTGGTTGTACATGTTGCTCTTCCTCCGCCGCTTGATGGGATTTAACTACCAGTTGCATTTCAATAACAGGTTCGTCTTCCCGATTCTTTTCCTGCAACGGCAGTAGCTCATCAATCGAATTGGATTCTGGTTTTGGCTTCTCCTCCACATAAATATGCGAAGGTTTAGCCAGGTACCCTCCAGACGAAGGAGGGGTGCTAGCTTCTTTATTAACTACAATATTTTCTTTTTGAATGTTGGGGGTCTTTGCTGGTTTATCAACGGGTGGAGGACTTTGTGGAATATCAAATGCCATTACCGGTATTTGATCAGATGCCGAAGATATTTCAAAAAACACAGGCGCTTCATCCAATTTATCCCCAGTAGTTTTACTTGGTAAATTCACTACCGGCACCTCTGCTGTTATCTCCTGCAAAGTAGGCATCAGTATATCTTCCTCAACCTGTAATGCAGGCTGTTCAGTAATTTCAGCAATCTGTTCTTCTTCGTCCTTTTCATCAAACTGTAAAACAGGCTGCTGCATTATTTTCCCTGCCTGTGCGGCAGGCAGGCTTTGTTCCTTTACCGGCATCTCCAGCGTCATCACGATCTTTTCGTCCTTCTCCTCATTTTTTATTTCAGGTTTTTTCACAAAAGGATCTTTATGATCAAAGCCTGTTGCAATTAATGTGATACCGATCTTTCCGCCTAAATTATTATCATATCCCAGTCCTAAGATCACATCGGTTCCTTCACCAGCCTGGCTCAATAAATAATTCTGGATGATCTCCACTTCATCCATGGTAAACTCATGTTCACCTTCTGAAGAATTAATATTGATCAGTATCCATTTAGCGCCTCGAATATCATTGTCGTTAAGCAATGGTGAATTGATGGCATTTTCAATCGCCATTTGTGCCCTGTTTTCACCTTCCTCGGCAGCACTTCCCAAAATGGCAACACCACCATTGATCATCACGGTACACACATCCGCAAAATCCACATTGATCTGGCCGGTGCTGTTAATTACATCGGTGATACATTTTGCTGCAGTTGCTAATACATTATCGGCTTTTGCAAATGCCTCTTTCATTTTTAAATTACCAAACTGGTGGCGAAGTTTATCATTGCTGATCACCAGTAAAGTATCAACATGATTTTTCAGCAGCATCACGCCTTCCATTGCCTGTGCAATTCTTTTCTTGCCTTCATAAGCAAAAGGTGTAGTAACAATACCAACGGTAAGTATGCCCAGGTCTTTGCAAATTTTTGCAAGTATCGGTGCACCGCCCGTACCTGTACCGCCACCCATACCGGCCGTAATGAATGCCATTTTGGTATTCACTTCCAGTATCCGTTTTATTTCTTCCAGGCTCTCTTCGGTAGCCTGGCGGCCTATCTCGGGGTTAGCACCTGCACCAAGGCCCTGCGTTAAATGCGGCCCCAGTTGAATTTTATTAGGCACTTTGCTTTGCGCAATGGCCTGTGCATCTGTGTTGCAGATGATAAAATTTACGCCTTCAATATTTTGCGAAAACATGTGGTTTACCGCATTGCTTCCGCCACCGCCCACACCAATTACTTTGATGATGGAGGATTGATCTTTAGGCAAATCAAAATGTATCATAGTTTTTTTTTATGCCCCTAAATTCCGGGAAGGAACTTTTAGAGCCGTTAGAATTTTTACAGTTTTAATTTTTCAATTAGTAAGAAAGAAAAATCTCCTGTACTTTAATTATTGGGTTAGTATTTAAAATCTTTATCTCTTTTTTTTGTTATCAGCATTTTATTCTTTGGCTATCATCGTTGTGTCACTCACTTGTACTCTTGTTTCTTTATTCATCTGACCTCACCCCAACCCCTCTCCAAGGAGAGGCAACTCGAATTCGGCAGTTTTTTAATTCTGTGTTTCTCCTACTTAGCATCTTTTTTCGATTTAATCTCAGCAACAATCTCCTCCATTTCCTCCCCCTTCGGGTTCTTTGAAAAAGAACGAACGTAGTTCAGAGGGGGCCGGGGCCTTACAACTTCGCATCTTCCTCTTCCTTAAACAGATCGATCAAACCATTTTTGAATCCATCCATAAAATTTTTCAGCGATTTTCGTTGCTTTATTTTTACCGGGCCATTTTCTTCTATCACATCCAGGATTTCATCAACAGGTTGTTGTTGTAAAGAACCGGGAATTTCTACCCTTTTAAACTGCTCCTCAAATTGTTTGTTCTTGTTTTCGTAATCATTATACCCTTTCAGTATTAAACCAATACAGGTGCTGTACATAGGCTTGGCCAGTTCATCAATATGGCCACCTGCCAGGTGTTCGTTGGGGTAACCTATTCTTGCATTCAGCCCGGTAACATATTCTGTTAACTGAATTAAATGTTTCAGTTGTGATCCACCACCGGTAAGTATTACACCACCATTCAGCAATTTGGTATCTAACCCAACCTGCTTTAAATGATAACTAACAAAATCCATAATCTCGCTCATACGTGCCTGGATGATGGATGCCAGGTTTTTAACCGAAATTTCTTTTGGTGCCATACCACGTAAACCCGGTATGGTGATAAATGCATTTGCTTTTGCTTCATCGCTTAATGCACTGCCAAACTGAATCTTCATCTGCTCGGCCTGTGTTTTTAGAACACCTAAACCGTTTTTAATATCATTGGTAATATTTTCACCACCAAAAGGAATTACAGCAGTATGTTTTAAAATACCTTCATAAAAAACGGCCAGGTCAGTAGTACCACCGCCAATATCTACAATGGCAACACCTGCTTCCAGGTCCTGATCACACATAACTGCGGCTGCAGAGGCAAGCGGTTGCAGCACCAAGTCTTTTGTTATCAATCCCGCTTTATCAACACTCCGGTTAATATTGCGGATGGCATTTTTATCACCGGTGATTATGTGAAAGTTGGCACCCACTTTTACACCGCTATACCCGATCGGGTTTGGAATATTCTGAAAATTATCTACCGTAAATTCCTGTGGTATCACATCAATGATCTGATCTCCTGCCGGAATATAAGTTCTGTACTGATCTGCTATCAACCTGTCAATCTCTTCCTGCCTGATCTCTTCTTCAATACTCTGGCGTACAATATCGCCACGGGTTTGTAAACTTTTTATATGATGACCTGCAATACCAACATACACTTCGCCGATCTCGAGGTTTGGATTGGAGTCATAACAGTTTTTCAAAGCCATTTCAATAGCTTTAATGGTTTGATCGATGTTCAACACCATACCGTGTTGTACACCATTACTGTTGGCACGGCCAAAGCCAAGTATTTCCAGCTTGCCGTACTCATTTTTACGTCCGGCAATGGCAGCAATTTTTGTGGTGCCAATATCCAGACCTACGATGATGGGTTGTTCCTGATTCATATGTGTTTGTTTTGTGTTTGTTTGTGAGCGTATTTTTTAATATTCAATTTTTTATTTTTTAATACTCGTTCTTTTTTCCTAAAACAGCTTTTGGCTGCTTTAGATCTTTCTTTATTACAGCAGGTTTTTGTACTGCTGGTTTCTGTGCCGGTTTTACAGTTGGTTTTGTTCCCTTCTTCACTGCCCGCAGGGTGCTGTGCGTTACCGGTTTTGCATTTATCAAAAGCGGTGAACCTGACGGCTTTGTTGCTGGAACAGGCGTTTCATTTGCAGCAGCACCTGGTTCTTCCTGGTCATCACGCTGAATGGATTGCTGTATCATCGTGCTGTCAACGGTATTGCGCTCATTATCCACCTGTATGGTTTGCAAAGAATCATTGGCTTCACTTTGCGCCCGTTCTGCAATCATTTGCATGATCTGCAGTGTGCGTAAAGAATCTGCGCTAACATCTTCGGCGCCCTTTCTTTTTGCAACTACCTGGTTCTTGTAAGCCACATTAATTACACTATAACTATTCCAGCCGGCTTTAACCATGATCTCTTTATAAAACATTTTCAGTTTGCTCAGTTTTATATCCACGTCTGTTGCATCGCCAAAAACGATAAGTTGATTACCTATCTTAGGCACCATTTCAAAAGATCGCTGCGGGGTTATGTCAACCTGGTCTATCATAGCCATGCTGAATGAATCTTTTTGTACAGCAAGACTGATATTTTTAATATCAATCAGTAAACTACTGTCAGCTTTTGATAATACTTTTTTATCCGAAGGAAAATTGGTGAACACCGGTAACCTCGCCGAAAACTTTTCGCTCAGGGGCAGCATTTCCAGTTCATTATCAATATAAAAAGTTGTACCTGTTGTTGTAAATACCCTGGCTACGGGTTCTCTCTCCTGTACTGTAACCTGCAGCATTTCATTATTATCAAAGAACAGTTGTGCTGATTTTATCCAAACATCTTTTTCAAGCTGCAACTCCAGTTGTTTTAAATTAAAAGTACCGATGGCTTTACCAACCGGGTTTGTTTTTTCCATGGCAGTAACGGCATTCAGAATATCTTTTTTATCAACAAAGAAGTTATTACTTACGCCATGAATATTTATTTCAACCCCTTTACAACGATGAGCTTCTTTATTTTTAATACCGGCAGCCAATAGAAAAACCGTAGCTCCGCCCAGAGCAACCCAAAATGTTGCCAGCATTATATTTTTAAAACTGTATCGTTTGTTACGCTCCAAGCCTGTTGTTTAATATTTTTTTTATTGGTTCTACCAGTATATCAATATCACCTGCACCGGCTGTGATCAATAATTCTGTTTTATTATTTTTTATCCATTCCAACACTTCATTTTTATCCAAAACCTGTTTATTCCTGCTTTTCATTTTGCTTAATATCATTTCACTGTTCACTCCTTCCATGGGCAACTCCCTTGCCGGGTAAATGGGCAGCAATATCACTTCATCAGCCAGGTCAAGTGTTTCAGCAAACCCATCAGCAAAGTCCCTTGTGCGGCTGTACAGGTGCGGCTGAAAAATAACCGTACATTTTACATCCGGAAACAGGTCCTTTGCTCCTGATAACAGGGCTCTTAATTCTTCGGGATGATGTGCATAATCATCTACCATCACCTGTTCATCATTTTTGATGATGTATTCAAATCTTCTTTTTACGCCCTTGAAATCTGCAACTGCATTTTTTATTTTATCATTATCAATACCCAGGTAGTGTGCTACTGAAATGGCTGCGATCATATTTTCGATATTGTGCAAACCACCCATATTCAACAGTACATCTTTTAATTCCCAATACTGCATCAGCACATTAAACTGGTAACTCCCCCTGATCATTTTTATATCAGTTGCATATACACTTGCATTTTCATTTTGTAAATGAAAAGTAAGGTGCTCATGCGCTTTCAGATCATCAGTCCGCTTCAGCCCGTATTTGCTTAGCAATAAACCACCTGGTTTTATCCTGGCAGAAAAATCGATGAACGCCTCTTCCATATTTTCGGCAGTACCATAAATATCCAGGTGATCGGCATCCATGGAACTGATGATGGCTACATCCGGACTTAATTTCAAAAAACTTCTGTCATACTCATCTGCTTCCACAACGCTCACATTTTTTTTGCTGGCCCCCGAAACTTTCGGAGCAGGCCAAAAATTTGAATTGTAGTTAACCGCAATGCCTCCTAAAAAAGCGTTGCAACCATAACCACTGTGCCGCAGTATATGTGCCACCATAGTACTGGTAGTTGTTTTACCATGTGTACCGGCAACACATATATTATAAGAGCTGTTTGTTATAGCACCCAATACCTCACTACGCTTTACCAGGTTGTAATTATTTTGTAAAAAAAAATTCAACTCGTTGTGATCTTTTGGAACAGCAGGTGTATAAACCACTAATGCTGCTTCTTTGTCAATGAGCTCAATATTATCTTCATAATGAATCGCTATTCCCTCGGCCACCAGTTTTTTAGTCAGCACTGTTTCTGTTTTATCATAACCACTTACAGCAATTCCATACGTATTAAAGTATCTTGCCAACGCACTCATGCCAATACCACCGATGCCTAAAAAATAGACGCTATCAACCCCTGAAGGGGGACTTTTTAAAGACTCAATAATTTCTTTTACATCTCTTTCCATTCTATCGTTCTGCAATTACTTTTAAAATTTCTTTTGCAATAATTTCATCGGCATTTGTAATTGCCAGTTTACCGATATTGCCTTTTAATTCCTGTTGTTTATTGTCATCTTTTGATAAGGCGATGATTGATGGCACCAACAATGCTAACGTCTCCTTATCTTTTATCATTATGCCTGCATTTTTATTAACTAAATTTTGTGCATTTACGGTCTGGTGATCTTCGGCTGCAAAGGGAAAGGGCACAAAGATCACCGCTTTCTTCATTACACATAATTCAGCAATCGCCATGGCCCCGCTTCTACTTATTACCAGATCGGCCGCAGCATAGGCAAATTCCATCTGGTTAATAAAATCATTTACCCAAATACCAGGTTTATGCTTTGCTGCATGCTTCGCTTTTTCAACATAAGGCTTACCGGTTTGCCAAATTAATTGCAGGTTATTCTGTTCAAACAGATCCAGGTTTATATCCAATGCTTCGTTAATACTTTTAGCACCCAAACTTCCTCGAACTGACAATACCGTTTTCTTTGCAGGATCTAATCCAAAGAATTTAATTCCTTCTTCCCTGCTAACAACACTTTTAGAAATACTTGCTCTTACAGGATTCCCGGTTATCATTATTTTATTGAATGGGAAAAATTTTTCCATTTCATCACTGGCAACAAAAACCTTTGTGGCTTTTCTTCCCAGCATGATATTAGCCTTGCCTGCAAAAGAATTACTCTCGTGAATGAAGGTGGGAATACCTTTTGATTGTGCTAATCGTAACACAGGAAAACTTGAATACCCGCCAACACCAATCACTGCTGTTGGCTTAAAAGAACTTAAGATCCTTCTTACCTGGAAAAAACTTTTTAAAAGTTTAACTGGTAACCCAACATTTTTTATCAAAGAACTTCTGTTAAAACCCGCTATGTCCAACCCTTCAATTTTAAATCCTGCCTGCGGTATTTTCTCCATTTCCATTTTTCCTTTTGCACCAACAAAAAGTATTTCAGTTTGCGGCTCCAGCTTTAAAATGGCATTTGCTATTGCTATTGCCGGAAAAATATGTCCGCCGGTTCCACCTCCTGCTATGATGATTCGGCCCCCTCCGCCCCCTGAAGGGGGAACTTTTGCAGTCTTTACACTTGTTTCATCATTCATTTATCAAACAGTTCAAATTTAATTTTTACTCTTTTCTCCCGTCGCTTCCATCTCCTCCATAGTTTTCCCTTCAGGGGGCGGAAGGGGCTCCTTCCAACTGCTCCACATTTCTTGCTACACTTAAAATAATACCGATGGATAGGCAGGTAAATAAAAAACTACTCCCGCCCATGCTTACCAATGGTAATGTTACGCCCGTGTTTGGGAAAAGGTTTACGTTAACTCCCATGTTTGCTATCGCCTGTATAACCAGCATAAAACTTAAAGCCAGCGCCAGGAATGCCCCAAATGCAAAAGGGCATTTACGATACAAACGGATACATCGGTATAGGAATAGCAAGTAAATAAAGACCATAAACACCCCACCCAGTAACCCGTATTCTTCCAGTATGATGGCAAAAATAAAATCGCTGTAAGAGTGTGGTAAAAAATTACGGGCCTGGCTGTTACCCGGACCAAGTCCTAACCAACCGCCTTTTGCAATAGCAATTTTTGCCTGGTTTATCTGGAACAGTTTTTCATTTGCATCTTCCTTATTGCTATACATGAATGTTTGAATGCGGCCAATCCAGGTTGGCACACGACCAACAGAGAATATTGCCGGTATATCTTTTGCACGATGCTCTGCTTTATCATAGGTGCTTACTGCAACAGAAAATAAAATCAAAACCGGTATTGATATGATACCAATAGTGAGTAAGATATGTTTAGTACTAACCCTGCCGATAAACATGATCAGGATACTGGTTCCTCCAATCAGCAATGCTGTTGAAAGATTAGCAGGAACAACCAACACACAGATAATTGCAACAGGAGCGATGATTGGCAGAAACCCTTTTTTAAAATCTTTTATTACAGCCTGCTTGCGGCTTAGCTGCCTGCTTAAATACATAAACAACGAAAGTTTTGCAAGGTCCGATGTTTGAAAAGTCATGTTAATGACAGGCAATTTTATCCATCTTGTTCCGGCATTTAATGTTTGCCCAAAAAATAGTGTATAGATCAATAGTAAAACAGAAACAATAAATAAGGGCAAAGCTATTCTCGAATAAATGGTATAGTTAACCCGGTGTGCAAAATAAATGATCAGCACGCCAAGAATGATAAATCCAAATTGTTTGAATAAATAACTTTCAGTGCTTTTACTTAATCTATATGCCAGTGAACCGGTACTGCTATATACAACCAGCAAACTTACCAATGTAAGAATGATTACAATACCCCATATAACGCGGTCGCCCTTGGTTTTGCTTACCAGGTTGCCGCCCATGTTACTGAAATTGGGTGTAAAAAATGCTTTTATGTTTACTTCTTCTGGCATGTTACGCAGCCTCACCCCAACTCCTCTCCATCCTTCGATAAACTCAGGAGAGAGGGAACTGGAAGTTGGCAGTTTTAATTTTTACGTTTCTTTTATCAATTTGATACGCTTAATTTTTTCCTTTCCACTAATATTCTACTTTTCCTCCCCCTTCGGGGGAGATAGAGGGGCCTTACAATTCCTTCACCGCCTGCTTAAACTGGTTACCCCTGTCTTCATAATTTTTAAACAGATCAAAACTGGCGCAGGCGGGGCTTAATAAAACCACATCTCCTTTGCTGGCAAAATGAAATGCTGATTGTACGGCATCTTTTGCATTTTCTGTATTCACCATCAGCGGCACCAGGTCGCCAAATGCTTCATGAATTTTCCTGTTCTCTGTTCCCATACACACAATAGCTTTTACTTTTTCCTTTACCATTTCTGTTAGCAAAGAATAATCATTCCCCTTATCAACCCCACCTAAAATTAATATCACGGGTTTCTCCATACTCTCCAATGCAAACCAGGTACTGTTAACATTAGTTGCTTTGCTGTCGTTAATAAATTCCACATTTTTAATAGTAGCCACTGTTTCCATCCTGTGTTCCAGGCTTTCAAAAGTTTGCAGTGCCTCTCTTATTTTTTCCTTCCGGATGTCAACCGCAGTAGCAGCCAAACTTGCAGCCATATTATTGTATTGATTGTGTTTTCCCTTTATGGCAAAATCTTCAATACTCATCTGCATCTCTTCATTTTTCCATTTTAAGTGCATTTTCGCATTCAGCAAATAGGCACCTTGCGGCAGTTGTTTACTCATGGTAATTGGGGCTAGTGTTGATTTAATGGGATAATTGTTTATTGTGCTCACAGTTACAGCATCATCGAGATTATAAATGAAAACATCTTCATGCTGTTGATTCATAGCTACCCGGTACTTACTGTTTATATAGTTTTCAAATTTGTATTCATACCTGTCTAAATGATCTTCGGTTATATTTGTCATTACCGCTACATCGGGCCTGAATGTTTTTATATCATCTAACTGAAATGAACTTATTTCAGCCACATATAATTCTTTCGGCTCAACAGCAACCTGCTTGGCAAATGAAAAACCAATATTGCCTACCATGGCACAATCGGCACCGCCGGTTTTACAAATATGATAGGTTAATGCCGTGGTAGTGGTCTTTCCGTTACTGCCCGTGATGGCAATGATGCGGCTGTTTCCTTTGTAGCGATACGCAAATTCTATTTCGCTGATCACTTCAATTCCTTTTGCACGTATTTGTTTAACCAGTTCATTTTTTTCCGGAATGCCGGGACTCTTCATCACTTCATCAGCATGTAATATCTTTTCTGCTGTGTGTTGATTTTCTTCAAAATCAATTTCATTTTCTTTCAATTCATTCCGGTAAACATCTTTAATCTGGCCGTCATCACTTACAAATACATCATACCCTTTTTGCTTTGCCAGCAAAGCTGTGCCCACTCCACTTTCGCCTGCACCCAGTATGACTAATTTTTTTTTCATTTTGTCTCACCCACTTTCCCTCTCCATCCTTCGACAAGCTCAGGAGAGAGAGAGGCCGGGCTTTTATTTTCTAATCAGCATTTGTAATTAAGCATTTCAGCATTAATTGGTCATCCAATTTTTACGTGATTTCTTACTTCTTTTGTGAAGTAAAAAATGGTTCTTCAACAGCATAGAATTTAATAGGTCAAGTCTTCAAACAGTCTGAACTGGTTTGCTTACAGGGGATATTGGTTAGCATGAAAAACTTAGCTATTACAATTTGCAAATCGCCAGGTTGGTTTTCCAAAACTTTTTATCGCAGCTTTAGCGTAACAATAGCCAAAACCACACTTAATATTGTTATTATCCAAAACCGAACTGCTATCTTACTCTCGTGATAACCGAGCTTTTGATAATGATGATGCAATGGACTCATTAAAAAAACACGCCGCCCCTCGCCATATTTTCGCTTTGTATATTTAAAATACCCTACCTGTATAACCACACTTAAATTCTCTATTAAAAACACAAAGCAAAAAATGGGTATCAGCAATTCTTTTCTTACAATAATGGCCAATGCTGCTATGATACCACCCAATGCCAGGCTACCGGTATCGCCCATGAAAACCTGTGCCGGGTAAGCATTGTACCAAAGAAACCCAATGCAGGCCCCAACAAATGCTGCAATAAAAATGGACAGTTCACCAAGGTTAGGTATGTACATTATATTGAGGTACTCGGCAAATTTTATATTGCCGCTTACGTAGGCAAAAATGCCCAGGCAAATACCAATGACGGCACTAACACCTGTTGCCAAACCATCCAATCCATCGGTAATATTGGCGCCGTTACTTACTGCAGTTACAATAAGAATTACAATGATGATGTAGAGAATGTATGCATAACCCTGCCAGCTTTTTGGCAAAAGTTTTGCATAATTGAACTCGTGATTTTTTACAAAAGGGATGGTGGTGATTAATACTCTTCCGGCATCTGTAAATACTTTTGGCTTTCCGTCATACATTACTGTATCAAATTTTGCATTTGGGTTGACCGAAGTCTGTGATGTGTCAGCAGTTTTTACTACCTCCCGTTTTACAACCACGCTTGGCGTAAAATAAAGGGTAGCCCCAACTATAATTCCCAGCATCACCTGTCCAAATATTTTAAACCGGCCAGCCAAACCATCACTATCACTTTTTTTGTAGGTTATTCCTTTTGCCTGTGCATTTCTTTTTGATCTTATTTTTAAATAATCATCAATAAAACCAATAGCGCCCAGCCACACCGTACATAATAACATCAGGCGGATATACACTTTATCGAGGTTGGCCAATAAAACAGTTGGTATTAAAATAGCCAGCAGGATAATGATACCCCCCATGGTTGGTGTTCCTTTCTTTTCATTTTGCCCGGCCAGTCCAAGATCCCTCACTGATTCGCCCAATTGTTTTTTCTGTAAAAATCTGATCAGTTTTTTACCATACACCGTTGTGATCACCAGGCTCAATATCATGGCCAGCATCACCCGGAAGGTGATGAATTGAAAAAGACTGATCCCGGGAAAATGGAAACCTTCTTTTGTAAGCCAGTCAAAAAAGTGATACAACATATATTCAGTTTGCAGTTCGCGTGTACAGTTCGCAGTTCGCAGCGGCATTTTGCCAACTGCTTATTGCCGATTGCCAACTTGTTTTATTTTTCCAGCATTTCAAACATTTCATTCAATATTTTCTTATCATCAAAATCATACTTCACGCCTTTTATATCCTGGTATTTCTCATGTCCTTTACCGGCTATTAAAACAATATCATCGTTGTTAGCCAGGCTCACGGCTGTTTTAATGGCTTCCTTCCTGTCGGCAATGGAAATAACTTTTTTTTTAGCTGCCGCATTTACACCGGCCTGCATGTCCTTCAATATTTCCAATGGATCTTCACTCCGTGGATTATCAGAAGTAAGAATCACTTTATCACTATATTCACAGGCTACTTCAGCCATTACCGGCCGTTTCGTTCTATCCCTGTCGCCCCCACAGCCCACAACTGTTATTACCCGCTCATTACCCTGCCTCAGATTTTTTATGGTTGCCAATACATTTAATAATGCATCGGGTGTATGGGCATAATCAACGATCCCTTTTATTTTTTCTTTCTTACTTACCATATAATCAAATCTTCCTTCGGCGCCTTCAAGACTGCTGAGGATCTGCAGCACGGTATCTTTATCTTCTCCCAGGCAAACGGCTGCTCCATAAACTGCCAATAAATTATAGGCATTGAATTCACCTATAAGCCTGAAATAAACTTCCTTATCATTTACGGTCATGTGCAAACCTTCCAGGCTGTTATCCAGGATCTTTCCTTTAAAATCGGCCAAGGTTTTCAGGCTATAGAAATATTTTTTTGCATTGGTATTCTGTAACATCACCGCACCTCTTTTATCATCAGCATTGCTGATCGCAAATGCAGTTGCAGGCAGTTTATCAAACCACGATTTTTTTACCCGGATATATTCATCAAATGTTTTGTGATAATCAAGATGATCGTGTGTGATATTGCTGAACAAGGCGCCGGTAAATTGTAAACCGGTTATCCTGCCCTGGTGGATGGCGTGGCTGCTGCACTCCATAAAAACATAGGAACAACCTTCATCAGCCATTTTGTTAAGCAGCGCATTAACACTAACCGCATCAGGTGTTGTATGTGTTGCTGCAATTACTTTATCACCTATCTGATTTTGCACGGTGCTTATCAATCCACAGGTATAACCTCTTGCAGTAAAATATTTCCAGAGCAGTGTTGCAATGGTGGTCTTTCCATTGGTTCCGGTAACGCCAACCAGTTTTAATTTCAAAGAAGCTTCGCCATAAAAATTATGACTCATATAGCCTGCAGCATCAGCCGCATTTTCAACCTGCACGTAAGTAATATTTTCATTGATAACCGATGGAAAGGTTTCGCAAACTATTGCTGTGGCTCCCTTTGCAATAGCGTTTTCAATATATTCCTGCCCATCTGATTTAGTACCCTTTAATGCAATAAAGCAGCAGCCCGGCTTTACCTGGCGTGAATCAATATGCAAACCATGTATATCCATATTGGTATTACCCTTTACAGAGCGGATAGAAACTTTATATAGTATGTCCTGCAGTATCAATTCAGTAGTAGTGCGATGTTTTTATTTTTAGTAAAAGTTGTTCCTGCTGCCAGTGATTGATTCATTACCCGGCCCCGGCCCGTAGCGGTAACTTTCAATCCCATATTTTCAAGCAAATACACCGCATCCTTCAAACCCATTCCGACAACGTTAGGGGTTACAGAACCGGATGTTGAAGTTGAAGTGAGTGGTGCATTTAATATCCCTGAATTATTTTTTAATTGCATTGATCTCCAGAAGCCTGATTTAGCAGAATCGGTATAAGGCATATTTAAAGAAGTGAAAATTGAACTCAATTCATTTTTCATTCCGAAATAATTATACTGGTTGCTGTCGGGCCTGTTTACAAATTGATATTTTTTTGTACTGAGATAGCTGCCATAGATCCTATCGCTTATTTCTTTAAATACAATACCTGATACATCGGCGCCATATACTTTTGTTGATAGCTTGCTATTTTGAATAACTACTGCTATGGTATATTTTGGCTGGTCGGCCGGAAAATAACCGATGAATGAAGCCTGGTAAATTTTATTCCCTTTATTATAACCCTTGTTATCCAGTGCGGTTACTGCAGTACCGGTTTTACCTGCAATGAGGTAGGCAGTGTCTTTTATTATCCGGGCTGTACCATGTTCTCCCTGTACAACAGCCAGTAAACATTCCTTAAGCTGGGCAAGTGTTTCATCGCTGCAAATTTTTTCAACCAGCACTTCCGGCTTGATCGATCTTACTTCTACCCCGTATTGTTTTATAGAACTCACCAAATATGGTTTCATCATTTTACCATTATTGGCAACGGCGTTATATAACATCAGCATGTGAAGTGGTGTAACCAATTCTTCGTAACCATGCGCCATATAGGGAATAGAGGTATTACTATTCCAGCTACGATTTTTTGGGGTTTTAATGGTTGGCCTGCCCGATGCTGCAGTAATATCAATTCCTGTAAGCGTGTCTAACCTGAACTTATGTAAGTGGTCAATAAATTTTAATGGCTGTTCGTGATAATACAGATCGGCTAATTTTGCAAATGCTACATTGCTGCTTCTTGCAAATGCATCTTTAACAGTAAGCTCGTTATACAAATGCAAATGAGAATCTTTAATTGTTAAACCGTAAAAGTTTTTCTGCCCGCCTTCACAATTCACTATCGAATTAATGGTTACATATTTATCTTCCAGCAAACTCATTAAAGTTGCCAGTTTAAAAACAGAACCGGGCTCTGTTGCTTTACCAATACCGTAATTCAGGTCTTCATCATAAATACCCTTACCGGCTGCATCTTTGATGGGGGTCTTATCGGCATTCATGCGTTGGCCCAGGTTAGCAATTGCTTTTATTTTTCCGGTAGCTGTTTCCATAACAATGGCTGTACCATGTGTAGAATTATTACCAATCATCATCCGCATCAATGCCGATTCGGTAACATCCTGTATATACGTGTCGAGCGTTGAAATAATATCTTTTCCATTTTCCGGTTCTACATCTGCACCATCAACGGGCATATAAGCTCCGGCCATATATCTTACCAACTGTTGTCCGGTCTTTCCTTTCAGCAAACTATCGTAACGTTGTTCGAGACCAACATTACTGGCATTGTCCCTGGATAAACCAATGGTGCGGTTTGCCAGTAAAACATACGGATTGATCCTTTTATCTTTTGATGTAATGATGAAACCGCTTTTATTTTTACCCAGTTTAACCAATGGAAAATCCCGCAGGTCTTTGTATTGTGTAAATGAAATTTTCTTCTTCAACAGGTAGTACCTGTCTTTATTTTTATAAGCAAGCTTCATTTCATTTTGATAGGCTGCCGGCGTTTTATCGTTAAACAGGTTTGCAAGACAAAGACTTAGGGTATCTATATTTTCTTTAAATTTTTTTCCATCTTTCTCCCGTAAACCCTCTGCTGCAAAATCCACATACACATCAAAAACAGGAAGTGAAGTACTAAGCATATTTCCATCTTCGCTATAGATTGTACCACGTTCTGCTTCAACTGGTAAATATTTCAGGTGCATACTACTGTCCATATTTGTCCAGAAATTGCCTTGGAAGCGCTGTATATAAAAAGCCTTACCCAACACAATTATCCCAAGGACAACTATCCCCAGGAAACTGAGATAAACCCGCCATAATATGTCCTTCTTTATATCCACTTTTATAAACCTTTTGCTTTCGTTCTATTTTGTTTCTTCGGCTCCTAATAAAACAGGCGGAGCCGTTAATTCTTTTAAACCCAGCGGCTCCACCGCTTTTATCAATTCACTTGCTTTACTCCGGAAGATCACGTCACTTTTTATTGTTTTGTATTCGTACTCCAGTTCTTTAATTTTCTTTTCTGTTGTATTAATTTTTAAAGCCAGCTTATCTGTATAATGACCGTTGTAGATGTATAACACCGCCAGTGCCGTTAAGAATAAAAAGAACGGGATGTTTTTTACCACCCATTTATGGCTGATAATTTTCTTCCAGTCCATTTTTTGGCTGGTTACGGGTTCTTCTTTTATTTCTTTTTCTTCCGGCATCTGTTTATTATGCGCTTTATTTATCTAAAACTTTTACTTCATTTCTGCCACACGCAGTTTTGCACTGCGTGATCTTTTATTTTCTTTTAATTCTTTTTCAGTTGCGGTAACCGGTTTTTTGGTGATCACTTTAAAAGGATTTTCATACCTATGACCATAAACATCATCAATGGCTGTATCTTCAAAAGTGCCATCGCGGAAAAAGTTTTTTACGATCCTGTCTTCCAGCGAGTGAAAAGTGATGATAGCCACTCTCCCGCCCGGCTGTAACACTGTTTTGGTTTGTTCCAGTAATTCCTTCAATGCGCCTAACTCATCATTCACTTCTATCCGTAGTGCCTGGAATACCTGGGCAAAATATTTTTGTGGATTACCTTTTACAATTGCCTGTAATGAAGTTTTAAATTCATTGATGGTTCGGATGGGAGTAAGTGACCGTTGCAATACGATTGTTTTTGCCAGTGTTTTAGCGTTGGTTACTTCGCCATACTGCTCAAACATTTTATGCAATTGTAACTCAGAGAAATTTTTAAGTATCTCAGCGGCCGTGTGGGTTTGACGTTGATCCATACGCATGTCGAGTGCAGCATCAAAGCGGATGGAAAACCCGCGGCCCGCTTCATCAAACTGGTGGCTGGAAACGCCAAGATCGGCAAGAATGCCATTTACATTTGTAATCTTATGCAACCGCAAAAAACGTTGCAGGTGCTTAAAATTTTGAGGGATAAAAACCACCCTTTCATCATCCGGCAGGTTCTTCCTGGCATCTTCATCCTGGTCAAAAACAAATAACTTACCGTTTTCGTTTAGTTGCTGCAATATGGAACGACTATGTCCGCCACCACCAAATGTGCAATCAACATAAACCCCCTCAGGCTGTATATTTAAACCCTCCATACATTCATTCAATAATACCGGCGTGTGATAATCTGAAGGTTTATCCGTTAATCCGTTAATTAGTTTTTTTGTGTGTTGCTCCTTCATACGTATTAACTAATTAACGTTTAAACCAATTAACCAACCGTTTTATTCATCACTTCATTCGCCAGATCGCTGAATGATTGTGGTGTAAAAGTTTCAAAGAACTGTTTATACTTACTTTTATCCCAGATCTCAATTTTATTAACCGCCGACACCAATACAATATCTTTCTCCAGCCCTGCGTGGTCGGTTAGGTTTTTAGGCAGCAGTAACCTGCCGGCAGAATCCAGCTCTAATTGTGTGGCCCCGTTTAAAAAATAACGCCTGAATTCTCTTACCTTAGGGTCAAAATCATTCAGTTTGCTGATATCAGAAAAAATAGGATCCCAACTTTGCTGCGGGTATAATGTGAGGCATTTTTCAAAACCCCTGTTAATGATAAAATGCGTAGCACCCTCTTCCGGCAATTGCTTTTTAAAGCCAGCCGGTAAAAGGAAGCGCCCTTTAGCATCTAAAGTGGCCTCATATTCACCGAGGAAACCTATCATTTTCAGGTATTTAGTAAGTTAAATAACATAGACTCCCACAAAATAACACTTTTTCCCACTTTAAAGACAAAATTTGGGGAAAGTTTTTTATCCACAACCCCGTATGGCATATTTGGTGGACTTATAAGCTGAAAAACATGGAATTTGATGTGAATTGAATGTGGAAAGCTGTGGATTACTGTGGATTACCTATTGTAGAATTAAAATTATTATGGTTGATGCAGGATATTCGGGAACAGCACTGATCAAAAAATTAGGCAAGCCTGAAATGAAGATCCTGGTAATGGAAGCACCTGCCAATTATTTTCAATTACTTATCGCCGATATTGAAAAGCAATACATTTCAAAAAAAGGGATTCCGGATCTTATACATCTTTTTGCAAAGGACAACGTTGTTTTTAAGCAGGAAATGAAGACTGTTTTAAACCTTTGTAAAAAAAACAGTTCGTTAATAGTGTGGGTATCCTGGTACAAAAAAAGTTCAGGAGTATACGCTGATCTTTCAGAAGGTATGATTCGTGAATTTGCATTACAGCATAACCTGTTCGATGTAAAAATTTGCACAGTAAGCAATAAATGGAGTGGATTGAAATTAGTGGTGCCGCTTGCTAAAAGATAATATTATTTTGCCAGCGGAACGGAAATACAAAAACTACTTCCCTTACCTAAAACACTTTCGGCTTTTATGGTTCCATGATGTGCATCTACCATGGTTTTTACATAACTCAATCCCAACCCAAAACCTTTTACATTATGCACATTACCGGTATGTGCCCTGTAAAATTTTTCAAATATCCGGTGCAGGGTTTCTTTGTTCATGCCTATGCCATTGTCCTCAATTTTAATTTTCAGCATGTTACCTGCATTTTTTGTAGTGAGTTTGATATAGAGGTTATCTTTTGAATATTTAACTGCATTATCAAGCAGGTTATTTATCAGGTTGGTGAAATGAACTTCATCTGCCATGATCAGATCATTTTCGGCATCCAGTTCCACATCTATTTTGCCGCCTTTTTCCTCAACCTGTAAGTTAATATTATTCAATGCGCTGATGATCAGATCATGCGCCAGTAATCTTTTCAGGTTTAACTGCACTTCCTGCTTATCAAGCAAAGCCGCCTGCAGTATGGTTTCCACCTGCTTGTTCATGCGTTTGTTTTCTTCCTTGATAATGCCTGTAAAATAATCTGTCTTCTCTTTATTACCCGTAACCTTATCATTTTTTAGTGCGTCAACGGCAAGTGATATGGTTGCCAGCGGCGTTTTAAACTCATGCGTCATGTTATTGATAAAATCAGATTTTATCTCACTGAGTTTTTTCTGTTTTAACAAGGTGCGAATGGTAATAAAAAAGGCTGCAGTTATAATAATGGTGAAAAGAATAGCACCCAGGATAAACCAGATCATCTCTCTCCAGATAAGGCCCTTTTGGTGCGGTACTATAATAACCAAAAGCTCTTCGTTACCCATGTTTTCAAAACTGCTGCCGCTTGCAGCCTCCAGTGATATAACATGGTTTATGTTATTGTTAGAATCCAGGTAATATTTATAAAAATCGTTACTGTACACCTGGTCTCCATTGATCGAAATATTACTCACATTAAACTCGAATGGATAATCCTTCATATTATTTTTAATGAATCCCATTCTTATAATGTCTGATATCTCTTCTTTTGAAAAACGCTTTATAACAGATGGTTTAAAATACTGCATCTGTAGTTTATCACCCGGAAAAAGCAGGTCGCTTTTACGGGTAAGCGGCATCAGTGAGTTTTTTTCCTGCGTTAATATGGTGGCTGCGTAATTTTGTGCCTGAACAATATTATCCTCCACCTGCTTGTCTTTAATATCCTTGGCACTCTTGATCCACATGTACTGAAAAAAAATCAGCCCCAGCAAAGAGAACAGTATTAAAATTGTTATGATAGGGAAAATTTTTTTCATTCAAGCAAAGGTAAATCAGTATCCGGCTGTAATATAATTTAAAACCGATAAACTTTAAATTTAACTAAGGTTTAGACTTTTTTAATAAAAAACACAGACGGTCATGTTTTTTTAAAATTAAATATTACTTTAGAAATATGATTGAACCGGCTACAGGTATATTATTGATTGCGGAACCCTTTTTAAAGGACCCAAACTTTTTACGTACCGTTGTTATTTTATGCGAACACCAGGAGCTGGGTAGTTTTGGTTTTGTTTTAAATAAACAGATCGAACAGACCCTGGATGAACTGCTAACTGATATGGAAGGCCATACCCTGCCTGTATATTATGGCGGACCGGTGCAAACAAATAGCATTCATTTTTTACACCAGTACCCAGATTTAATTCCGGAATCAGTTAAAGTTACAGGAGATATTTATTGGGGTGGTAATTTTGAAACAGTAACCGCACTGTTGAAGAATGATAGTCTTGATCTTAATAAGATCAAATTCTTTATTGGCTACAGTGGCTGGGGTGATGGACAATTAACCCGTGAACTTGAAGAAAAAAGCTGGCTTACCGTTTCGGCAAATGCCAGGCTGGTTTTTAATACAGGTTACAATGAAATATGGAAAAGCAGCTTGCAGGAACTGGGCGGTGAATATAAAATGATGATCAATTACCCTATAGACCCGCAGTTAAACTAAGGATTTAATGGTTTCCACAAATATTTTACTTAGTTTTTCATCGGCCATTCCTGCCACTTTTATTATCTCTGCAATATTCACCGGTCTAAGATTATCAGGATCACATTCATCTGTTATTACACTAACAGCAGCGCAAGGCAACCCAACATGATTGGCAACAATTACTTCGGGCACTGTACTCATGCCAACCATATCGGCTCCCATACCACGCAGGAGTCGGTATTCAGCACGGGTTTCTAAATTAGGGCCAGCAACGGATACATACACTCCTTGTTTAATTTCTGTAGATAAAGACGAAGCGGCAGTTATTATTTTATTATTCATTGCAGCATCGTAAGGGCAACTCATATCAACAAACCTGTTACCAAAGGCAGGGTCATTTAAACCCCGTAACGGATTTTCGGGTTGCTCATTAATATGATCAGTTAATAAAACCAAATCGCCTTTTTTATAATCCGGGTTCATTCCGCCGGCTGCATTACTCAGCAGCAAATACCTTACACCAAGTTCCTTCATCACCCTTACCGGAAACGTAACCTGTTGCATACTGTAACCTTCATAATAGTGAAACCTGCCTTGCATCACCAGCACGGGTATTGTATTTAAAAAACCGAAAATGAGGTTGCCCTTATGAAATTCTACAGTAGCTTCCGGGAAACCAGGAATCTCACTGTATGGTATCGAAATTTCAATGTCAATATTTTTAACAAAAGCACCAAGGCCTGTACCCAGTACAATGCCTGCTACAGGGTTTTTTACCCCTTTTGCCTGAAGGAAAACTGCACATTCTTTTACTTCGTTTAAAGTATAGTTCATATTTAAACCATTTGCTGTGAAATTACGTATATTCATTTATAAGCAACCTCTTAAAACAATCATGAAAATTTTTTTATTACTATTAACTGTTTGCTGTCTTAATTGTACTGCCCAGAAACCGTATAAGGAATCTGATTTGGTTCCTGATCTTTCTGCTTCACAAATACTCAATTACCCTGCCTCATCAACATCCTTAAAGAAATTACAAGGCAATATTACCATTATTGATTTTTTTGGAACCTGGTGTGCACCCTGCATAAAAGCATTGCCTGCATTAAAGAGTTACCAGGAAAAGTTTAAGGATGATGTAAAGGTTATACTGGTTTCAACAGAAACCAAAGACAAGCTGAGTAAATTCATAAACAGCAGGCAACCGTTTGCCTTCCCTATGATTGTTGATGCTGACAATATTTTTGCAAATGCATTCAGTCCGCCATCATATCCTTATTCTATTGTGCTGGATAAAAATTTAAAAATATTGTTGATTACCAATGCAGCGGATTTAACTGAAACAATATTAGCTAAATTTATTGGCGACAATAAAAATATTATTGAGAAAAAAATCGCAGAACCTGCAATAAAATCAGAAATCAAAACCGAAACAAAACCGATGTACACCGTAAGTAATAATACCCTGGTTAAATTATCGCAGGATTTTATGTATGCCGCCAAAACCAATGAGGCTACGGCTGATTATATAAACCGGCTGAAGGATTTAAAATATGATGAATTACTTACCGGTTTAAAAAATGATGATGATAAAAAAGCTTTTTGGATAAACCTTTACAATGCCTACACCAATACATCTTTGCACAAAAACCCTGATCAATACAAAGACAGAAAAGCTTTTTTTAAACAGGAAAATATTGTTGTTGCAGGTAAAATATTCAGCTTAGATAAAATAGAGCATGGCATTTTAAGGCGCAGTAAAATAAAATGGAGTTTGGGTTATTTTTCAAAACTATTTCCCAAAAAAACAGAAAAAGATTTACAGGTAGATAAATTGGATTACCGTATTCATTTTGCATTAAACTGCGGAGCTAAAAGTTGTCCGCCCATTGCTTTTTATAACCCAGAAAATATAAATACACAATTGGATGTTGCAGCAACGGCCTATCTTACAGCAGAAGTGGAGTATGATGCAGCAACCAATGTTTTAAAACTACCGGCCATACTAAGTTGGTTTCGCAGAGATTTTGGTAGTAAGAAAAAAATAGTTGAATTATTGAAATCGAAAAAAATATTACCAGTGAATGCTGAACCTGAAATCAAATTCAAAGAATATGACTGGAATTTATATTTAGAAAATTACAGGAATTAGAAAATGGCACACGGTAAACCATCAGTAAAAAATAAAAGATACGATATGCTTTTGAAAAGCATCCTGAAACTGAAGGTGCCACAGGCCGATGTAGATTTTGCCAAAGCATTGCCTGCCGATACTATATATATTGATGCCCGTGAAAGAAATGAATACCTCATTGGTAGTATTGAAGAAGCCATCAACCTGGGTTTTAAAAATCCTGACCTGGATTTGCTTAAGCTTATACCTAAGAACAGAACGCTGATTGTTTTTTGCTCCGTTGGCTTAAGAAGTGAGAAAATATGCTCTTTATTATCGAATATGGGATTTACAGACGTGTACAATCTTTATGGCGGATTGTTTGAATGGATAAACTGTGGATTACCGGTTGTTGATGCAACCGGTAACCTTTCAAAAAAAATACATGGCTTTTCCAGATTTTGGGGTATTTGGGCAAAAGGCGTTTCTAAAGTATATGGTTGAAATCTAACAAGGCGGCATTTTCGTTTATAAGTTGGTTAACCAAACAGCGGCATTTGAATTCAGCAACTGCAATACTTATTTTTTCACGCTCATCCACAGCCGAAGCTGCCGGTAAGAAGATTTTATGCAATTCAAAAAAAAACCTGAAAGCCGTTACTGGTTTAATTGAACACACTGTTAAAACCGTTTCTGGTTGTGGCATGTCTTGGTATATATCAAACGAAAACTCACAAAAAGGAAGTTCATTTGGCGAAAAACTGACAGATGCCATAATTTCAACTTTTGCCAAAGGATATAAAAAACTGATTGTTGTAGGAAATGATTGCCCGGGACTTAATCAGCAAATTATACAGAAAGCTATACAGGATCTTGATAAAAACGATTGCGTGTTGGGGCCAGACTCCAATGGGGGAGTTTATTTAATGGGCCTTTCATCAGTTTCTTTTAAAAAATCTGCATTTGAGAAAATAAGCTGGCAAACATCCCTGGTTTTTGATAAGTTATTGGAAAATTTCCGGCAAAGTAACAATGACTGCATTATCATGCCCAAAATGCGTGACATTAACCATCCTGCAGATATAGCGTATTTTGCAAAACAAGCAAAATCATATAATTCGCTGATAATCCTACTCGTTAATCTTTTCCTTTCTGGTATATCCAGGTATTTTAAATATCCGTCTCAATTAGTTTACGCATATACAACTTCAGTAAACAACAGGCGTGGGCCTCCCCTTAACACGTAATGACATCCTAAAGTATCAACCTATTTCCAAAAAACGTATCAGGTAAAACCTCTGTTTCCGTTTAATTAACGGGTACAAAAAACTTACATTATGAAGAAAATATTATTATCATTATTATGCATAAGCTTTGCCTTTTTTGCACAAGCCCAACTCAATTTTAAATTAAAAGTGGTTAATGGCTTAGAGTTGAAACCCGAAAAAGATGTATCTGTAAAATTACAGGATACAAAAACAAAAGCTGTTGTGGAATCACTTACCGATGCTGATGGCATTGCATCTTTTACAAATTTACAGGTTGGTAAATATTCAGTTGTAATTGATAAGGGAACCACTTTTTCTTCGATTGAAGAAGATATCAACGTACAAAAAAATAACCAGGTACCTGTTTATTACCTTGCCCCAAAAAACATGTCGCTATTAGATGAAGTTACTGTAAGAAGCCGGAAAAATCAAATTGTAAACCTTAAAGACGCCACCGTTTCATCTACAGTAAGCAAAACAGAACTTGAAAAAATTCCACTTGAAGGAAGGGATATAACCAAGAGTTTTATCCGCCTGCCAAACATCACGTTTGCCACATTAGGTTATAATGAATCGCCACAGATAACCATTAATGGCGGTAATCCTATCTACACAAATTATCTTATAGATGGATTGGATAACAATGAACGTTTTTTAGGAAATGTAAAATTTAATACTCCATTTGGCTTTACAGAGAGTGCAACCATACTTACCAATAATTATTCGGTTGAATATGGAAACACCAGTAATGGTATTGTAAACGTAACTACCCGTAGTGGCAGCAATAAATTCAGCGGCGAGGTTTTTTATGTAACCCGCCCTGGTAAAGCAATTGACAGTAAATCATCTTTTGCTGCATTAGACTTGTATGGCAATCCTGTAAAAGATGGTTTCCAGCGCCAGCAACTGGGTATTGGGCTTGGTGGTGCCATAAAAAAAGATAAAACATTTTTTTATGTAAATTTCGAACAGACAAATGATATAAAAGATAACCTACTGAACTCACCTACCATTGGTGTGAACGAAACTGTGAGAGGAAAAAATTATTTCAGCTATGCTTCTTTAAAAATTGATCAATACTGGAAAAAGAATCTGCATTCAAGCCTGCGTGCCAATTATGGCAGGTTTGATATAGATGTGCAGGCAGGCGGCCTTACTGGTGGTATTTTATTCCCGTCGGCTTCATCAACCCAAAAAAACAGAACGTACTTAATTGCTTTTAAAAATGATTATAAAATAAGTGAAAGATTAAGCGGCGAAACCAATTATCAAAATTCCTATTTCCGTTGGAACTACAGGGATAACCCAAATTTTGGTAAAGCTGGTGCAACTGTACAGGGCCCTACAGGACTTACTATTGCCACCATTGGGCCACAAAATTATATTTTTTATGATGATGAATATACAAACCAATTTCAGCAAAAATTTAAATACCAGGCTGGCAAACATACTTTTAAAGCAGGTGCAGAATTCACTACTTCCAATTTTAAATTGCTAGGTGCAGGCAATGCTTATGGCTACTACACAGTAAGGCTTAACCAGGCACAAATAGATGCATTGAAAGCACAGAATGTTGGCAGTGCCCTTGATATTGAAAATATACCTTCTAATGTACAGGTAATTAACTACCAGGTAGATTTAGATAAAAAAGTTTTTGGTACAAGGCAGAATGTTTTTAATGTTTATGCTGAAGATAATTTTGAAGTAAATAAGAAACTGAACCTGAGCCTTGGTTTAAGGTTTGATTATGATAACCTGTCAAAAGGCGGCAGCACAAAAGGTGATTGGAACAACATTGCACCACGCTTTAGTTTTAATTATAAAATTGATAACAACAATATCATCAGTGGCGGCTGGGGAATTTTTTATGATAAGATAAAATATTCTGTAACCAGCGATAATCTTCAGTTCAGTAACAACTCTCCAAATTTTAAATTAGAGTTGCAGGAATTGCAACGCCTCGGCATACTAAGCGCCAATGCTGACCTTGACAGGATTACGCATGATGGAAACCTGAAAGCTTTTTACGATCAAGGTTCAACACCTGCATACCTACAGGGGCAAACAGCCGAGCAGGCCCAAGGCAACAGGGCGTTGCAGTCTGGTGCCAACTTTCGTATAAAAAATCCTGATGGATATCAAAACCCATATAGCAGCCAGTTTACCTTAGGTTATCAAAGAAAAATTACTGAAGAATTGGTTTTTGAATTAAACGGAACACTGGTAAACACCAACAACCTTTTTAGAATTACCAATCTTAACGCACCTGCTGCTTACCCGCTTGATGACCCTGCAACTGCGGTAGTAAGAACAACCACTGCGGCAAATCTGACAAGGCCGGTTCCTATAACAACCGTTGGTGGCCAGTTTCAGGCAACTATTAATGGAACCAGCTATAAAGGAATTGCTCGCGATATTTTTATGACAGAAACAAAAGGTAAAGGAAGGTACAAAGCTTTAAGCATGACACTGACAAAGAATAAAGGAATTAATGATAAAATTGCTTATCGCCTGGCTTACACACTTAGCGAATATAAAACGGATGATGAAGGGATAAATGTAAGGGCAAATGATGCCAATAATTTTGATCTTGAGTATGGCTATGGCGATAACGACCGCACACATGTATTGAGCGGATTGATCACCTGGTATGCAATAAAAAACCTGGCACTTACACCAACTATTTTATTTCAAAGCGGCCAGCCAATTACCTATTATGCCGATGCAACCAAGTTTGGCGGAGCTACCGATTTAAATGGCAATGGGGAGTTAAGTTATACCGGTGCAGGGCCGGCAGATTATCAACCCGGTCAAAGAAGAAATGGCGGCGGCCGTCTACCATCAGCAACAACTTTTGACTTTAGTGCACGTTATACCATAAATATTAATAACAAACCGGCAATTGAAATATCTGCCGATGTTTATAATATTTTAAACACAGAAAACCTTACTGGGTATGCAACAGGCAGGGCATCCAACAATACGGTTCAGGTAGGTTCGCCATCAAATAATACAATTACCAAACGTGGTTCTGCTCCTCCACGCCAATTTCAATTTGGCCTTCGTTATATTTGGTAATAAAAAAAAGATTTACAAACACAGGTGCTGCAAAAAATGCAGCATTTGTATTTTCAACTTAAAAAAATGATGCTACGTAAATTTATTCTGATTCTAATACTGGGAGCAGGTTTACTGTCCTGTAATAATAATTCTGCTGAAGGCGATAAAAAAACAAATAACCTTACCTGGCAGCAAATCGAGAAAGATGCGAAAGGAAAATCGCTTACCATGATGATGTTTGAGGGAGACAGAAAAGTGAACCGGTATATGAACGAGTACGTAGTGCCTGCGGTAAAAGAACAATACGGCATTAACCTTACCATTGTGCCCGGCCAGGGAAAAGAAATTGTAAGCAACCTGATGAGTGAAAAAGAAGCCGGCAAACAAAAAAGTGAAATTGATCTTTGCTGGATTAATGGTGAAACTTTTTTTCAGTTGCGGCAGATTGAAGCGCTGTATGGCCCTTATACAAATCAACTGCCCAATTCAAAATATGTAGATTACGATAATCCCATCATCAAATACGATTTTCAGCAGGAAGTAAATGGATATGAAACCCCCTGGGGAGAATCATTTTTTTATTTGATTTACGACAGCAGCCGTTTAATCAACCCGCCGGTAAGCATGGCCGAATTTGAAAGCTGGTGGAAAGCCCATCCGGGTAAATTTACTTTCTCTACAGATTTTTCGGGCATGACACTTTTAAAATCCTGGCTGGTAGAACTGGCTGGTGGTATGAATGTGCTTGATGGAAAATTTGATGAAGCAAAATACAAGCAATACGCTCCGCAGCTTTGGGCATGGATAAATGCAAACAAAAAATATTTCTGGAAAGCAGGCGAAACATTTCCGTCTGGCAATACACAGGTATCGCAGATGTTCAGTAACGGCGAGCTTGATTTTACTTTTAGTTTTAATGATGCCGAAATAGACAACAAAGTTGGCGAAGGTGTTTTTCCTACCACATCAAAAGCATATATTTTAAAAGCCGGTGCCATACACAATACGCACTATATAGGTATTACGGCCAAATCTGCAAACAAGGAAGCAGCCATGGTTGTTTGTAATTTTCTCATCTCGCCGCAGGCGCAGATAAAAAAGAATGATATTACACTTTGGGGCAGCCGCACAGTATTGGCTTTTGACAAACTTGAAAAAGAATGGCAGGATAAATTTGATTCCCTGCCAAAAAGAAAGTACGGATTAGATGCCGCATACATAAAATCAAAAGCTATTAAAGAACTGGCTCCAGAGTATATGTTGCGTGTTTTTGACGACTTTAGAAAAAATGTAATTGAAAAATAAAATAAACATAGTATCGTATTTGCTGTTGCTGTTTTTTGCAGTTATTCCTTTGCTGGCAGGTCTTGGTTATGCTTTATTGTACAGCTTTGGCATGGTTGGTGCACTCAATCATGGGTTTACCCTAGAACATTGGAAAATTGCTTTTGCTGATAAAACAATCCTTGTTTCTTTTTTGTACAGTGCTGCTATTGCCGCAGCAGCTTTGCTTTTATCTGTTTCGCTGGCAATGGGAACAGCATTGCGTTACCATCACCTGTTTAAAAAGGGCTGGCTTTCTTACCTTATATATTTACCATTGGCCTTTCCAGCAATGGTTGCAGCCTTTTTCTTTTTTCAATTTTTATCTAAAGGAGGCTTTTTATCAAGATTATTTTATCAAACAGGCATTACATCAAATATGCAGCAATTCCCCGACCTGGTAAATGACAGTGCCGGAATCGGAATGATCATCACACATATTTTTTTATCGTTTCCTTTTTTTCTGCTGCTTTTTGTTAGCCTGGTAGAAACGCAAAGATTAAAAGAATTTTCTCAGCTTGCTGCTTCGTTGGGTGCTGGCAAAAGGCAAACAATTTTCAGGGTTGCCGTACCGGTTTTGTTGCAGAAAAGTTTTCCAAACATTATCCTGTATTTTATTTTTATTTTTGGATCTTACGAAATACCCGTGCTGCTGGGCCGTTCCAATCCCGAAATGGTTTCTGTACTGGCAGTAAGAAAACTACAAAAATTTAACCTGCAGGATATTCCGCAGGGTTATGTAATAGCTGTTGTTTATACCATTTTTGTGCTGCTGTTTATTTTACTTTTGTTAAAATCTAAAAAACTGGCTTATGCAAACTAAGCCATCCTATATTTTCCGGTTAGTTATTGCACTTGTTTGTATTATCCCGATTATGCTGTTGGTTGTTTTATCTTTTTCAAAAAACTGGACATTTCCTTCGCTGTCCCCCGATACCTATACAACCATTGCCTGGGAAGACCTTTTTAAAAAAGGAAACAGTGTCAGGGATAGCCTTTTCAGCTCCATGCTTATTTCGCTGCTCGTTGGCGTGGGCGCAACTTTTATGGGTTTTTTTACCAGCCGCACCATTGCATACCACCGGCAGCGACGGGCTTTAATGTTCCTGGCATATCTTCCTTTTGTATTATCGCCGGTGATACTTGCAGTTTGCCTTAAATTTTATTTTATAAAACTTAACCTTGCCGGAAATATTTTTGGTGTAGTGCTGGCACAGTTAATTATTGCATTTCCTTACAGCACCATTTTTTTTATGGGGTTTTGGAACCAGCGGCTTAAAGATTATTCTTCAGTAGCAGGTACTTTAGGCTCTGATAACAAGGATGTTTTTTGGCGTGTGATTGTTCCCTTATCAAAACCTTTGCTGATCATCTGTTTTTTTCAATGCTACTTAATTTCCTGGTTTGAGTATGGGCTAACCAGTGTTATAGGTTATGGAAAAGTGCAGACACTTACTGTTAAAGTATATCAATATCTTACCGAAGCAAATATTTTTTACGCAGCATTAAGTTGCTGCCTGCTTATTTTACCACCGGTTTTATTGCTTTGGTTAAATAAACGCATAATTTTAAGACAAGCGGGTTAATGTTTATATCAATAGAAAATATCAGTAAATCTTTCAGCGGCAAAGCCGTTCTTAATGATATAAACCTAAGCCTGGCAAGGCACGAAACAGTTAGCATATTGGGTAAAAGCGGTTGTGGGAAATCTACTTTGTTAAAAATTATTGCCGGGATAGAAACGCCCGATAGCGGAAAAATAATACTCGACGGAAATGATATTTCGGGCCTGCACCCAAACCAGAGAAACATCGTATATCTTTTTCAGGAAGCATTGCTGTTTCCACATTTAAGTGTTTTTGAAAATGTGGCATTTGGTTTACGGGTAAGAAAAACTGATGGAGGCATAGTGAAACAAAAAGTTACTGACATGCTGCAGAGCCTTGGGTTAACAGAGCATAGTGATAAAATGCCGCACCAGTTATCTGGAGGCCAAAAGCAACGGGTTGCTTTCGGCAGGGCATTAATCATTAATCCGCCATTGATATTGCTTGATGAACCGTTCAGCAGCTTAGATACAGAAATAAGAAGCCAGATGCAGGAGCTGTATAAAGAAGTGGCCGCAGCCTTCAGCATTACTGCATTATTTGTAACGCACGATATTAAAGAAGCCTTGCTGATGGGAGACCGCATTGCCTACATGCATGAAGGAATGTTGGACATTTATGAAAATAAGACGACTTTTATTAATGATGAAAAAACCGGCGCAAAAAAAGAAATTTCGTTTTGGAATAACCTGTAAAATTAAAAAATGAAAAAAGATTTTAATCACTGCGAAACCATTTATTGGGTTTTTACACAGTTATGTAATGATAAATGCGACCATTGCTATAACACAAGCGGGCCACAAGGCACACGCATGACTGATGAAGAATGCCTTAGTATTATTGCAAACATGCCTGATAAGATTGGCAAAATAATTTTAAGTGGTGGTGAGCCGTTGGCAGAGAAAAAACAACTCTATCTTATTTTAGATACCCTGAAAGAAAAGTACGGCACTGCGCAAAAAATAACTTTACAAACTAATGGCGATTTGATGACAGAAAAGATACTTGACACGCTTTTGGAAAAAGGAGTTAAAGGTATCAGCATTGCCAGCCTCGACAGGTTTCATAAACATGCCGGTGCAAAACTTGACGGGATTAAAAAACTTTTTGATTCAAGAGGTATGGTAGATGCGATGCCATACCTGAAAATAGGAAAAAAGAAAAATGATCTGGACCCTTCGTGGATTACCTATTCGTATTTTGGTGCCAATGAAGAAATGTGGCTTGGCGGCAATTGGGCCAGAGGCCGTGCTATGGAAAATAATATCTGGCTTAAAGATCCAACACATAATTTTTGCGCCATACAATCTGGTGCAAGAAATTTTTTAGGTGGATACAATGATGTGATACAGGAAGTAAGCATACAGTTGTGGGCATTAAACCCTTGCTGCCCTGGCACAAAGTTTCCGCTGGGCGATATAAGAAAAGAAAAAGTTGCAGATGTATTGCTGCGTATCTCTCAAAATAAAGTTTTTCAAATGCTGAATGACGGGCAGCCTTTAAAAATGGGTGAGCATTTGGGTATTACCGAAGAGCAGGCAAAAAAAGACAATGAAGTTGTACAGAATATTTGCCGGTACTGCGATTTATTTTTTATTAAAAATTTAGATCCGAAAACGCTGGAAGCCAAAATAAAAGAGAAAACTATAATTTAGTTAGTGGTAAGTGGTACTGCAAATGAAAAAAGCAATCATCATATTTGTCCGCAATCCCGAGCTGGGAAAAGTGAAAACACGCCTGGCAGCAACAGTTGGGGATGAACAGGCACTTGACATTTACTGCCAGTTGCTTAACCATACCATGCAGCAGGCAAGTGAAATTGCTGCAGATAAATTTGTTTATTATCACCAACAGATAAACGCTGATGACATCTGGAATGGAGATGGATTTTATAAAAAGTTACAGACTGGCGAAGGTTTGGGAGATAAAATGAAAGCTGCCTTTGATGAAATATTTAAAGCGGGTTATAATAAAATAATAATTATCGGAAGTGATTGTCTGCAGTTAAACAGTTCTATAATTAATGCTGCATTTGACTTGTTAGATGAACATGATACCGTTATTGGGCCGGCAACCGATGGTGGTTATTATCTTTTAGGGATGAAAAAGAAATATGGATTTTTATTTGACAACAAAGCATGGAGTACAGGCAGTGTATTTGATGAAAGTATAAAGGATATGCAGCAGCATAATTTAAGTACAGGCGTGTTACCTGTTTTAACCGATGTAGATATAGAAGCAGACTGGATTGAAAGTAAAAAACTGTTATGATAATTTGCAAAATAAACCTGGCTGGGTATTTAGTTGATATGCCCGAAAAGAAAATTCAAACCATTTTTCTTTTTGGCATTTTTGTTTTGCAGTATTTGCTGGAGCATGTTTTTCCGCAGGTTAAAAAAAATAACAACTTAAAAAACGAAGGCTTCAATTTATTAATTGCGTTGCTTAATGCTGCCGTACTTTTTATTCCATCTCTCTGGATGGTACAATGGTTAAGCATCATTGATAAAAATAACCTCGGTTTTTTACAACAATTTACTATCCCGTTTTGGGCACAGCTTTTTATAACCATCATTGTAATGGATCTGGCTATGTATTGGTGGCACCGGTTTAATCACACACAAGGTTTTTTATGGCGCTTCCACAGTTTTCACCATCGTGATGAAATGATGAACACGACAACAGCTTTGCGTTTTCATGGAATAGAATTATTATTTTCTGTAGTTTATAAAACTGCCCTGCTGCTGCTGATGGGATTTTCTTTTTTGCCGGTACTTATATATGAGGCTATTTTCTTTTTAGCCATTGTAATTCATCACTCCAATATCAAAATCACCGAGCAAATGGATATGCTTTACAGGAAACTTTTCTCTTCTCCACTGATGCACCGCATCCATCACTCCAACAAGCAAAAAGAAACGGATAGCAACTATGGTTCTGTGTTCAGCTTTTGGGACAGGATTTTTAATACTTACATAAAAAAGGCCAAAGCACCGGTTATTTTTGGGGTTGATGAAAAACAGGAGTAATTTTTGGGTACATTTCAAATTGCCGCATGGTAAACTTGATAGTGGGCGGTGGGGACACCGCCCACGGCAAGCCGCCCCTGTTGGCGTCCCGCCAACAGGGGACAAAAATCACCGATGAGTCGCTTTGGTTAATGTTCTATCAACCGGTAAGAAACAGAGAAGATATTTTTATTTCGGAAAACACCAGATTTTATGATGGGACGGTTGCTGCTAAAGCTATTTAAGCTTCTTCTTTATTTTTTTTATTGAAAAATATCCGGTAATGATGGTTGTTGAGGCAAGGATAGCATATATCCACCAAGGGATATTTTTTCCTTCAATTACAAGGTAAATATTAGCCGCATTAAACACCAGCGTTGCAACAACTACAGGCAATACCAGCGATCTTTTCGCCTTGTAATTGCTTACAATCCATGCCACTACTGCAATAAATACCGGCGTGGCAACAACATGTATAGCCAGAAAAATTACAGGGTCAACTTTATAATTTTCGCCCAGGCTTATATAATAATGTTTTATAGCCTCCCATATATTTTGCATAAATTGAAGTTATGAAACCTAATGATAAAAATGCGGCCTTGCCTGTAACAGAAAGACCATTCAGGATTCTGATCATTGCAGGTTCGGCCCGTAAACAATATAATTGTCCGGGTATAGACAGCAAGGCAAGAATGCTGATGCTGAAGATGGCCGACATGTTGTCACCAGAATGGGAAATTGATTATGAAGATTTAAGTAATGCTTATGGGCGTGCCCATATACAAAGTTGCAATGCCTGTGTTTCAACTTCAATGGCTTTGTGTGTATGGCCCTGCAACTGTTATAAAAAGAACAGTCATGCTGAGCCTGATTTTATGTGGGACGCTGATATGTATGCAAGGCTGGATATGGCTGATGCCTGGGCAATCATCGGGCCGGTAAACTGGTATGCTCCAACCAGTAATTTAAAATTAATGTTCGACAGATTAGTTTGTATGAACGGCGGCAATCCTGATGAAACACTTATTAAACACAAGGATCCCGAACTGGCCATGGCATTGGAAAAAACTGAGCAGTGGAAAATCCTTATGATCAATCACCTGGAAGGCAGAACAGCCGGGTTCTTTTGCTACGGCGACCAGGGCGGCGATGAAATGGATGAAAATAATATCCCTAAAATTTTAAAGCGCAAGGAATATTTTGATGGCGATGCTGAACCCTTTGCCGATATGCGCCAGGCCTATGCTCCCCTAGTATGGCAATGCAGGTACGGCGGCATAGAAGTACCCGAAACTCTTTGGCAATATGCTGATAGCGGCGTAGGAAGAAAATATAGTGATAACCAAAGTGAAGATGTGCTGAACGAAAAAGAATACATAATGAAATTTGAAAGCTGGGTAAACGATTTTGAAATTTTTGTAGCTGGTAAAGGAAAAGTACAGCCAGGTAAATACCGGGCTTATGGTTACAAACCTCCTCCGCACTTATGGAATGAAATTAAAACCGGCATACGCGCTTTGAAACTGCGATTTGGTATTGCACCAAAAAATTCTTCGCCAGAAAAACAAATGGATTTGGGCTTAAATAAAAACATTACCCTTCACCCAAAAAGAACAGAAGGAAAAAAATTGAGGAAACGATAAAGATTTAGCAGCACTGAACCTTAGCGTTACGCAACTGCGAATGCTGAATGATATAGTTAATGAAAAAGACCCACGCACTCCGCCCGTTGCATTTTTTGCCAGATTTATAATTAACTTCCCTTTTCAAACTAAGTTACATTGCTGTATTCATTTGTAAAAATTATTGCCCGGCTTGCCTTACCCATTTACTGCAGGGATATAGAAATTAATAAAAAAGAACTTCTTAAACATAAAGGGCCGCTTATACTGGCCTGCAATCACCCTAATTCTTTTTTAGATGCTGTTATACTCTGCACTTTATTTGATGGCACTCTTTATTCACTTGCCCGTGGTGATGCATTTAAAAATAAAACAGCAGCAAAATTTCTACGCTTGTTTAAAATGTTTCCAGTGTACCGGGTAAGTGAGGGAGTTGAAAACCTGGAAGAAAATTATACAACTTTTAAACTTTGTAAAGATCTTTTCAAAAAAAAAGGCATTGTACTAATTTTCAGCGAAGGCAGATGCGTTAATGAATGGCATTTGCGGCCACTTAAAAAAGGAACCGCAAGGCTTGCCATCAATAGTTGGCAAGATTGTATTGATGTGCAGGTTTTACCGGTGGCCATTAACTATAGTTCTTTCAGCAGGTTTGGTAAAAATTTAAAAATTTCGTTTGGCGCTATTATTACAAAAGAAAACATAGATTATAAAGGCACAGATGGTAATGCCATCAGGCAGTTTAATGAAATTTTAAACCAGCAATTGAGTAAGTATGTTTATGAAATTGATGAAACCGATAAAGTAACCCAACATAAAATTTTCTACGTAAAGCAATCTGCTGTAAAAAAAATACTACTTTTTATACCCGCTGTAGCCGGCTATATTATCCATGCACCCGTTTTTTATTTTGTGAAAATACTTGGTGACAGATTGGTTAAAGAAGATGGCCACGATGATTCAAAAATTGTTGCCTTTTTATTTTTACTTTACCCGCTGTTCCTATTATTGCTGTGTTTTCTGTTATTCTTTTTTGCAGGTAGCTGGTATGTATTTAGTCTTCTACCGGCACTTCCTTTTACTGCCTGGGCATTTGTTCAGTTAAAGACCCAGCTTTAATTTTTATTTTACCTTGCTAAAACGCAGACACCGTACAACCCAGTTGGGCAGGCATTTTGCAGGGTCTCTTTTTTTCAGGTTGATATAAAGACCTATTTTTTTTGCGATAGGTACTTTATGGGTCTCTACATATTCTATCAATGTTCCGTCGGGGTCTTCGTTGTAGGCAAAATGGCCCGATGCTTCACCCATTTCAAAACTGTTGGCACTATTTACCGTAAGCGGATAATTTTTTGCCTCGCAGATTTTTTCATGCGCCTGCATATTACCCACATCAAAACACACATGTATAAAACCAAGGTCGCCCCAATGCCTGTTCTCGTATATTTTTTTAGGTTGATAATTGTAAGCCTGAATTAATTCAATAAAAAGCGGCCCTAACAATTTACCAAAAGCACCGGTTGCTCTATAATTATTACGTAGTATTACACGGCGGCATGTTCTGTTGCCGCCTTCCAGGCCTTCAAAGTCTTTGTAAACAGATACTGTATCAGCAACAACGATATTAATACCAAGTACATTACGGTAAAAATTTATAGAGGCCTCCATGTTACTAACACCAATTACAACTCCGCAAACAGCACCTGTAAGTTTGTTTACGTTTGTAAACCAATAATCATCTTCAATAATTTCAAAAATATTGTTCCATGGGTCTTTAATGTAGAAATGCTTTTTATTTTCGGGATTAAGATGCGGTTCGGTTAAAATATCCACGGATTCGTTTCTGTAAAAATTATATGCTGCTTGAATATTTCTACACCTGATTTTTGTTGCAAAAATGCCCAGGTCGCCTAATGCAATTTCAAATACAGGAGCCGCAGGTTTTTTTTCGGTGTATTGCCATATTTCAAAACCGCCTCCGCCCTGCAGGTTCATAGCCAGTATGGCGTAGCGCATTTTGGCAATATCACCAGTATACCGTTTCATTAGTTTTGCCTGGGCAGTGTCTTTAAATACCAGTATATCTATTCCAAAAAATTTCTGGTACCATTTAAATGCAGTATCAGCATCAGCTACTCCAATACCCACTTGTTGGATGCCATGAATGAATCTTTCCATTATGAACAATTACGAATAAAGCCTTATTGTGGATTAATAAGCGAAATGAATTCAGCATTATTTGTCAAGCATCGTCTTATATTCTTCTAAAATCTGCTGTTGGGGTAATCCTTTTTTAAATGATTTAACAGCCTTTCGGTTTGCCAGTTGAACTTTCAGCCAGCTTCTTCCGTCATACTTTCTGGTACTAATCAAAGCAGCATCAGTAAAAATTTTATATCTACCCTGTTTCATAAGCCGCTCCGAAAACTCATACTCTTCCATAATAAGCAGTTCATTTTTAAGCCCGCCCGACTGTTCAAATAATTTACGGGTAATGAACAAGGTTTGATCTCCACCATAACAGATAAACCAGTTAAACCGGGTGAACCAGGCATTAATCTTTAAAAGAAATTTAGTAGAATCGAATTTACTACGGTAACGGCCGAAATCATAGCCGTCATTTACAGCTTTAGTAATATCAGAGACAAAATTTGTGGGAGGAAAACTGTCTGCATGAATAAAATAAAGAATATTTCCTGTAGCCTTAGCAACACCGGAATTCATTTGGGCAGCCCTGCCGATTTGTGGCGAAACAAAAGCTACAACTCCTGCCTGTTGGGCAATAGCAACGGTTTCATCTGTACTGCCTCCATCACTGATGATGATTTCAGCTACATATTCTCCGCCATGCTTTTGCAAAAAAACAATCAGCTTACCAATACCTGCTGCTTCGTTATAGGTAGGTATTATAATTGAAATTCTGTTCAACATGCAGGCCAATTTACGAAATAAAAAACCCATCGGCCTGTTGGCGAATGGGTTTTATTTATGAAAATATTTTATTTTATGCTTCAACAGCACCTTCTACCAACACTGTGGTTTTGTTATTCAGCACTTCTACAAAACCGCTTTTAATAGTATAAGAAGTAGTCTGTGTTTTATCTTTTAAAATTTTCAGGTTTCCCTCTTTTAATGCGCTAACCAGGGGAGCATGTTTGTCTAATACTTCAAACAAACCTACAATGCCAGGCAATTGGACGCCGTACACATCGCCGCTGAAAATTTTTTGTTCGGGTGTTAAAATTTCTAAAGTCATACCCCTGTCCCCTGAAGGGGAACTTGATTTATTAGTTTATAATTTATTTCAAAAAGTACAAAATTCATTCGCTTCGATGACATTTCGGCTTCACTCAATGCTCAATAAAGATATTCAGTACAAGAGTGTCCTTCGGCTCCGCTCAGGATAAACTGCCAATGAAGCCAAATTAAAAAACTATCGCCAGGCCTAAAAAATAATGCACTTATAAATTTAAGAACTGTTTGAAACTACGTTAGCTGACTGCGCCTTAGTTCCCCTTCAGGGGACAGGGCGCCTTTTACGCCTTCGCCGCTTCCATCAACTTTTTACCTTTTTCAACCGCATCTTCCAAAGTACCAACCAGGTTGAATGCTGCTTCGGGATAATCATCTACTTCGCCATCCATAATTGAATTAAAACCACGGATAGTATCTTCGATAGACACCAGCACACCTTTTAAACCGGTGAATTGCTCGGCCACAAAGAAAGGCTGACTTAAGAAACGTTGTACTTTACGTGCACGTGATACTACTAATTTATCTTCATCACTTAATTCATCCAAACCAAGAATGGCGATGATATCCTGTAATTCTTTATAGCGTTGTAAAATTAATTTTACACGATTTGCTGTATCATAATGTAAATCGCCAACGATCAATGGAGTAAGGATACGTGAAGTACTATCCAAAGGATCAACCGCAGGATAGATACCCAGATCGGCAATCTTACGACTCAATACGGTTGTAGCATCCAAATGCGCAAATGTTGTTGCCGGTGCCGGATCGGTCAAATCATCCGCAGGAACATAAACCGCTTGTACAGAAGTAATTGAACCATTTTTAGTTGAAGTAATACGCTCCTGCATCAATCCCATCTCTGTTGCAAGTGTTGGTTGATAACCCACCGCTGATGGCATACGGCCTAACAAAGCCGATACCTCAGAACCTGCCTGTGTAAAACGGAAGATATTATCTACGAAAAATAAAATGTCTTTTCCTTGTCCGGTACCATCTCCATCACGGAAATATTCCGCAATAGTCAGTCCGCTTAAAGCCACACGAGCCCTTGCTCCTGGCGGTTCATTCATTTGTCCAAAAACGAAAGTTGCTTTAGATTCTTTCAAGTCTTCCATATTCACCGAGCTCAAATCCCATCCACCTTCTTCCATACTATGCTTAAACTTTTCGCCATAGTTCATAATGCCAGCTTCTATCATCTCTCTCATCAAATCATTTCCTTCACGTGTTCTTTCTCCCACACCGGCAAATACCGATACACCACTATATGATTTTGCAATATTGTTGATCAATTCCTGGATCAATACGGTTTTACCCACACCTGCTCCACCAAACAAACCGATCTTACCACCTTTTGCATAGGGTTCGATCAGGTCAATTACTTTAATACCGGTGTACAGAATTTCATTGGCTGTACTCAGGTTTTCGAATAATGGCGGCTTGGCATGAATGGGGCGTCCTCCAACTTTACTAACCTGCGGTAAACCGTCAATAGCATCGCCGGTAACATTAAATAAACGTCCTTTAATTGCATCACCAACAGGCATTGCAATTGGTTTGCCGGTATCAGTAACAACGGTACCACGAACAAGACCTTCCGTTCCGTCCATCGCAATGGTACGTACACTATCTTCACCAAGGTGTTGTTGCACTTCTAACACCAAAGTATCGCCGTTATCACGTTTTAACTCCAATGCATTTAAAATTTCGGGTAGTTTGCTGTCGCTGTCAAACTGAACGTCAACCACAGCGCCGATGATTGATTTTATTTTACCGGTATTAGCCATATAAAAAGAGGTTTAATTTTCGAGCCGCAAAGGTAAGGCTTGGGGGTTGGAATTAAAAATTAGCAGGCAATTTTTTTATACCCACAAAGCTATATAGCTGAAACTGCCTATAAATGAGGATCACAGACCTATTAATCAAGACGTATTATTGGATTATTGCAGCATTTTAAACAATAATGCAGCTAATAAACCTCCAATTACCGGGCCCACAACCGGTATCCAGCTATACCGCCAGTTACTATCTCTTTTGCCTTTTATTGGCAATATAAAATGAATGATTCTGGGTCCCATATCTCTGGCCGGGTTAATGGCGTAACCAGTTGGCCCTCCAAGACTTAAACCAATTCCCAAAACAAGCAAGGCTACAGGTAAAGCATCTAAAGCTCCTAACTTAACATCGCCTCCGGCAATAAATAAAATACCAAATACCAGTGCAAAAGTGCCAATGATCTCGGAAGCTAAATTAAAGGGCGTGCTTTTTATTGCCGGGCTATTACAAAATACAGATAGTTTGGCATCGGCGTCTGTAGTTTCATCGAAATGTTTTTTGTAGGCTATCCAAACCAAAAAAGCACCGATCATGGCACCGGCAAACTGTCCGGCAATATATATTGGCACAAGTGCCCAATCAAATTTATCGGCAACGGCAAAAGCAATAGTTACCGCCGGATTTAAATGTGCACCACTTTGTGCAGCAGCAATATACACACCAACAAAAACAGCAATACTCCATCCAAACGTAATTACTATCCAACCTCCATTATTACCATTTGTTTTATGTAAAACAACATTGGCTACCACACCATTACCAAATAAAATTAAAAAGGCGGTGCCAATCATTTCGTAGATGAAATTATTCATAAGCAGCAATTGATCTTGAAAAGTATGCAATTAATTTAAAAAGAAAACCATTTTAATTCTTCATTTATCATCAGCCCACGCAATCGCAGATTTAATTGCCCGCTGCCACCCTTTTTTTAATGCGGCCTGTTCTTCCAGGAGCATGTTGGATTCAAAGCTTACATCCACCTGCCATTGATCCTGTATCTCATCAATGCTTTTCCAATAACCAACAGCAAGACCGGCAAGGTATGCAGCACCCAATGCTGTAGTTTCTGTTATTACCGGCCGCACCACTTTTGTATTTAAAATATCTGCCTGAAACTGCATCAATAAACTATTGGCCGTAGCGCCACCATCAACCCTTAATTCTTTTATAGAAATTCCTGAATCTGCTTCCATCGCTTTTAATACATCCATTGTTTGGTAAGCAATACTCTCAAGTGATGCCCTTGCAATATGTGCAGCAGTTGTACCTCTTGTTATACCAACCATGGTGCCTTTTGCATATTGGTTCCAGTGCGGTGCTCCCAGGCCTGCAAATGCAGGAACTACATACACACCATCGGCAGTATCAACAGATGTTGCAAGCGCTTCCACATCTTTTGAATTTTTAATGATACCCAATCCATCTCTTAACCATTGCACCACGGCACCGGCAATAAACACACTTCCTTCCAGAGCATAATTGGTAATGCCATTTACTTTCCAGGCAACGGTGGTTAATAAATTATTGCTGGATATAATAGGTTGCTCACCGGTATTCATCAGCATAAAACAACCGGTACCATAGGTATTTTTTACCATACCCGGCTGTGTACACATTTGTCCGAACAAAGCAGATTGCTGATCGCCTGCAATACCGGCAATAGGAATATTGTGCGACGTTAAAATATTTTGTGTGGTGCCATACACTTCGCTGCTGCTGCGTATTTGCGGCAGCATATTTCCAGGTATATCAAATATTTTTTCCAGTTCTCCATCCCATTGTAGGGTATGTATATTGCATAACATGGTACGTGATGCATTGGACACATCCGTTACATGAATTTGCCCCTTGGTCAAATTCCAAACCAGCCAGGTATCAATGGTTCCAAAACACAATTCCCCTTTTTCAGCTTTAGTTCTTGCACCCGCTACATTATCTAAAATCCATTTTATTTTACTGGCCGAAAAATAGGCATCAACGATCAAACCGGTTTTTTCCTGTATCATTTTATCCAAACCCTTTGCTTTTAAGCCATCACAAAAAGCTGCCGTTCTTCTATCCTGCCAAACAATGGCATTGTAAATGGGTTTGCCGGTTTCACGTTCCCAAACAACGGTTGTTTCCCGTTGATTGGTGATGCCGATGGCTGCAATATTTTCAGGTAATAATCCCGCCTTGGTAATAGCTTCTGCGGCCACGCCTAATTGTGTACTCCATATTTCATTGGCATCATGCTCCACCCAACCCGGCTGTGGAAAAATTTGTGTAAACTCTTTTTGTGCCGTGCTGATGATACTTCCTTTCTCATCAAAAATAATCGCACGGGAACTGGTGGTTCCCTGGTCAAGCGCTAAAATATATTGAGCCATGAAAAATGATTTTCATTCAAGGTAATTTAATTTTTATTAATCAGGTGAACATTAGCCTACTGGCGTATTTTAGCCTTGTAGTGGCTGTAGATTGGCAGAAAAAAAGGAAAGCCATGAAAATAAATTACCGTTGGCAAAACAAGCCTGCAGGCAATCTATCATGCCTACGGCATTTTATGTTTAATTATTTTAAATTTTCTACCAACCTGTTGTCCCGATGGGACAAATAAAATTATTTGACAACAAATAGTCTATTAATAAAAAAGCTGCAGGTTTCTATCCTACAGCTTTGTATTGTGGAGTTGTTATTTTTATCCTTTTCTTCCCCTGCCTCTTTTTCTGCCATTTTCATTATTATTTCTACCGGCATTACCTCTTCTTTGTATGTTAGTATTTGTTCTTACTCTTGAGTTACCTTCTGGACCGGTAATACGGGTTCTTGTGCGGGTTACTTTGTAATTATTACGGGCAACCGTTGTTCTTGTTCTAACGATAGTTGAACTTGTACGGTATGGCGTGTAAACCCTGTGCGCTGCAACAACGCGGTGTGTATATACAACAGCACAATGCCTGTGATATATAAAAACTCTTGGATGATAAACACGCCATGCTAACGGGCGCCATGGCCTCCACCAACCAGGGTAATGACTCCATCTCCAGGGAGAAAACCAAGGCACATAGGCTGGGCGATAAACAAACCGAACTGCAGGCCAGTAAAAAACGTTTACCACAATACGGTTTGACTCCAGGTAATCTGCCGAGGGACCATTTACGCTTGCATTTGCTTTATTATCTATCTCATCTCCTTCATCAGATGCTTCTACAATTACCTGCTCGCCGTAAATATCTTCATCGCCAATAATTTGTAATACAGCGGATGTATCACCGGTTTTTTCAAGTTCTATAACGGCTATGTCCTGGTTCTCCGTTTCAGATACAGCAACCTGCAACACAAAAGCATGAACATCCTTATCGGTCTTGTCAATTACTTTTATATAATCAGTTTCTCCATCGCCATTCAGATCAAGGTTATTTACATTTTTGTCAGGAGTGTTGATCAGTTTTTCAAATTCTTCGATAGATGAAGCCTGTTTGAACATTTCCAATGCGCCCTGCAGGCTGAAATTATCGCCGGGTAAGCCTGTTGAATCTTCCTGTGCTTTGGCATTAATACTGGTGGCAGCCAAACATACAAAGAGGAAGAATAGTTTTTTTACATTTTGCATAATAGTAATTTTTGTCTGGTTATGACTGTATAAAATGCAAAAGGTTTAGCTACCTCCTTGTTTTTTATTATCATTAAAACAAAAACATACATATGTACATACCGGCCTTACCAAAATAACCAGTTGTTATAACGAGAAAAATATTGACACAGAAAAATTAAATCTAAATAAAGTAGATGGTAAATCCCGGCTATAAAGTAAAGCAACAGTAATTTTCACCATATTACATGGTTACACAAATACTGTACAAATCTTTATACCGTTTTTTTTACAAATACACCCTTTACCATTTTATACATAGCCGCTAAGGTAAATATACCGCCCAGTACAGAAACAATAGAAGGGCCTGCAGGAAAATCATAATGAAAAGAAAAATTCAAACCTAAAAAACCTGCCAGTATACTGATAAGCATTGCCAGAATAATTACAGTGATCTTATTTTTGGAAATAAGTATTGCTGATACCGCCGGAATAATAAGGTATGAAAAAACCGGGATGACCCCATTGATCTTTACGGCAAAAACTATGGCCAGGCCAATTGATATGTAGAATAAAAAATTCCAGACATTGAAGATACCCACCGAATGATTTTGGCCATTTTCAAAAGACTCTGTTAAGTTAAAAAATTTACGGGCAAAGATCAAATGCATTATTGCGATGGCACCAAATACAATACCTACCAGCGTAATCTGTTGCCAACTGATGGATAAAATATTTCCGAAGAGTACTTCCTGTATATCAGAATCGCCATGCGGTGTTTTAGAAATAAATAATACTGTTAGTGCCGATGTAAATGCATACAATATTCCGATAACGGCTTCCTGCTTCAGCCGTTTATCACGTATATTGATGAATGACATAAGTAAAGCTCCCACTAATGTAAAAATTAATGGAATGGAAGTAAGCCCAGTGCCAATAAATGCGGCAAAGGCAACACCCAGCGATGAGATCTGGCCCAGGGCCAGATCAACAAAAACAATTCCACGCCCAACTACATGCACACCCAGATACGACAGTAGTACACCGGTAATTACTGCTGCGGCAAGCGCCTGCACCATAAAAGGTAATTGAAACATATCGAACATAAGAATGAAATTTTTAAAATAAAAAACATATCGTTGCGGCTTTCAAAAGCATGTATGAAAAGTTGGTTCCCATCTCACGTTTCACAACTCACGCTTCACAAAAAATCATTTCAGCACTGTGATCAATTGATTAATATTATAGTCAAACAAGTCGAAATAATTTTTAACCGGGTCAAATGCATTTACCGATGTTGCCAAAACTAATTCTTTAACACCCGTTTGTTTGGCCACTACATCAGATGAAGAAGTGCTGAAATAGGGCGAAGATATGATCACTTTTATTTTGTTGGCCGGTATCTCTTTAATTACTTTAACCAATTGCGAAGGTGATGGTGGAATACCTGGTTTGGGTTCCATAAAATCAACGATCTCCAGGCCAAAACGTCTTTCAAAATAGCACCACTCATTGTGATAGGCAATGATCTTTGATCCTTTATAGGGAGCCATTTTTGCCTGCCACTCCACCATCTTATCATTTATCTTTTTAAAAAACACCTGTAGGTTTTCTTCGTAAAATGTTTTATTGGTTGGGTCAATACGCTCCAGTCCATCAGCAATATTACGGGCAATAACTTTTCCGTTGTATGGGTCCAGCCAATAATGTGGGTTACCATAAATATGTATGTCGCCTTCACCCCTGTTTAAAGATGTGGGAACCTGCAACAAGCCAACACCTTCCGAAGCATCAACATAACCGGGTGAGCCTTTTTGAATTTTTGAATTTCTGGAACTGCTTAGTAATGATGGGGACCATCCGGTTTCCAGGTCCAACCCAATAGTAACAAATAAACTGGCATTAGCCAGGCTGATGATGTAACTGGGTTTCGGATCAACAAAATGCGGATTCTGGTAACCGGTTGCAATGGAACTTACAGAAACCTTGTTGCCACCAACAAGCTCAGTAATACTTTTAAGATCGGTAGTTGTGGTAACTACTTTAATGGTGCCTGCAAATGCAGTTGAAAAAAATCCAGCCAGTAATACAGCTAAAAGAATTGATTTATTTTTCATGTTTATTTTTCTTTTAAAAGGAATAATTTTTTTTCATTAATACGAATGTGCGCCATGTGCACCAATTACAAATATCCAGCGCAGCCATGCCTGGTAAAATCTTGATCGCACATTATCATCGGTTGTTTTTAGTTCCAGTTCAATTTTCGAAAACTCCGTTGCATCCCAGCCGGCAGTAACTGAATAAGCCTGTTCAATAATATTTTTATCGTATGGTTTTTGTGCATAATCATAACGTCCGGTTAAAAACCATCGTTTTGCAATTTGATAATCAACAAATGAATACAGGCCAAAAGACCGCTTTGATACTACAGGGGTATATGATGCACTGCTGTAAAAAATTTCGCTCTGCCAGGTAAGTGATTTGTAAGTATTCATTTGTACAGGTTTCCATTTGTATGTAAAATCTCCTGCCAGGATATTGGTAACGCGTGATGAATCATTGGGGCCGGAGATTCCGGATAGTCCCAATTCAAAAGTAGCATTATCACTAAGGGTAAAAAAGTTTTTAAGATGTGCCAGGTAAAGAAAGCGGTTTCCATCGCTTTTCATAAAACTGGGCGATTCGGACCGGGCCGATGTAGCCTGAACAATAACCTCCTGGTAAAATTTTTTGTTGGGGAGCAACCAGCTTAATGAAAGGCCTTCATCGTTAAGGCCTTCTTCTCCAAAATAATTTACGTATGCATTGGGCAGATCAATAAAAGGTAGTGCATGTGCATGCGTTGGATTAATACGACCCACTGCTTCTTTAAATTTTCCTGCTTTTAATTGTAGCCTATATGGCAGTGATAAGGTAGTGAGATAACCCTCTTCTATATTAACTCCATATTTACCGGTTTCAGCGTCCCGTCCAAATGAAACAAAAAAATCAGCCCGTAAATAAGGATCCACCACTGACTGAAGAGAAACTTCTGTCTCATTCAGATAAGCATCAAAATTCTTTTTACCGGCACTTAAATAAGAGCCCTGGAAATCGCCAACAACGCCAATATCAGGATTGGCAGAAATACCCGAACGGGTTTTAACAGGAACAGGCTCATTACTTTTCATCATTTCTTCAACCTGTCTCAACATGGCAGAATCGGTAGCTGTACTATCCACTACCTGCGCTTTGGCCTGCACATTAAAGCTAATAATTACTATTAACAGCAGGTTAATCCTCAAAAGCAACTTTTTTTTATAAAGCACCATTTTAAGTATAATTGGTTTGGTAATTTTGTAACGCCGTTGCAAATATATACTTAATATTCAACCGCCTTTAAAGAATATTATTAATGAAATGTTAAGGAGAAAGCGGAGTGTTCTTCCTTCTCCACCACAACAAAAACCCGGTTATACTCAACAAACCTCCACTTAACCCAAAGACAAAATAAATTATTTTTATTCCGGTGCCGCCAAATTTCCCCATGTGTAGTTGAGAGTTTATAATATCGTAGCGATCGGCGGCACTGATCTCATTTACAAACCTTGTTTTGGCAATACCACCCGCACTGTCTAAAAAAATAACATCGGCAAATTTTTTGGAATGGATATATGCATTGGAAGAACGGCTGCCATAAACGGCGGTCTTGCCCTTATTGCTCTGTGCAAAATAAATTACAGCGGCAGTAAAGTCGGGGTATTGTTTTTTTACCTGTGCATAGGCCGAATCAAATTTAAAAGGGAAGGCAGGCGAGGCTTTTAAAACCGGTGTATAATTATCAGTAGCATAAAATTCTTTTTTAAATACATAGCGTTGCATCCAGAAACCGGTAACAGCGATCATTAAATTAAATAACAAAGCATACACTCCAATTAACTGATGCAGGTTGCTTCTTTTATACACTGTTTTTTTAAATGATAAAACAGCCCATATATTTTTTCTGAACAGGATTAGCCCGGTAATGATACTCAGCAAAAACACCAATGCAAAAAAGCCAAGCAGCCATTCGCCGGTTTTACCCAAATGAAGCGAACTGTGAAACTTAGAAAGCCAGTTCACAAAATTATCATTGTCTCCTATTTGTAACAGCCCCCCGGTTTGCGGATGCAAATAAGCCTGCACCGGTTTTTCTCCTTTTTTATAAGATGGCTCATAAATAGAAAAAACAAATGCAGTTTCTTTATTTACAGGAAGTGTGCAACTATTTATTTGTGCATCAGGGAAGCGTTGCCTCAAGTTATTATAAGCGCTGTCGGGCATAAGGTTCTGATAATCCTTCACGCTAAATTCGGGTTGCTGCAGGGTATCAAGTTCTTCGTGAAAGACCAGTGCTGCACCGGATAAGGACATTACTAGAATAAAAAGTCCCCCAATAAGTCCCGCCAGGGAATGAGTGTTGTATAAAGCACTTTTTTTCATTAACAGGTTATTAACTGCGTGTTATGATATATTGCAATATTAATATTATAAAAAGCGAAAAATGAAAAGACATAACAGATTATTTTTTCTGACCGGCTTTCTTTTCATACAGTCAAACTTGTTTGCCCAGAATTTTGATATTAATGTAGTTAAATCACTTAATGAACACCAGACTGCCTTTAAAACAAGTTCAACAAAAACAGATGCAGCCAGTGTTACCGTAGTAAACATTGCCGCGCCTGTTGCAGTTTTTACTGCAGGCCTTATTAAACACGATAAACTGCTACAAAAGGATGCGCTGTATATGACAGGTGCTTTTGTGTTTTCGTCTGTGGTAACCAATATAACCAAGCAAATAGTAAAAAGACAAAGGCCTTACCAGGAATATCCCTTCATAACTCAATTAAGTGCTGGCGGCGGGTATTCGTTTCCTTCGGGCCACACATCTGCAGCATTTACTACTGCTACTTCATTAAGTTTGTATTTTCCAAAATGGTATGTTATTGTACCGGCTTATTTGTGGGCAGGCAGTGTAGGTTATTCCAGAATATACCAGGGTGTGCATTACCCTTCGGATGTTTTAGCTGGTGCGATAGTAGGCGCCGGAAGTGCATACTTAGCTTATAAAGTGCAAAAATGGATAGATAAAAAACATAATTCCAAAACAATCCTGCATAATGAAAATTAGTTTGCTGCTTTTAATTTACCTGCTTCCATTAAGTTTGGCAGCACAAACAGTTGATTCTGTCAGTAGCGCCATGCCTGCAGTTATTACAAATAAACAGCAGGTCTTTTATAAAAAACCAAAACCGCTTTCTTTTGTTACCAATATCCCTAAAGACCTGGCAGGTTTTACAAAACAATCGTTTGAGAAAAAAAATTTGCTGCCAATTGCCTTAATTACGGGTTCTACAGTTGCCTTACTTTTAGTAGATCAGCATTTCACTAATAATCTGCAGGATTATAGTGAAGACCGTTCTATTTCATCAAAAGAAAGTTTTTCGCCAATAATAAAATTAAAGATCGGGGGCAAACAAACAAATATCGGCAAACTACCCAGAAATATAAATACGGCTTTTTATGATCTTGGGCAAGGTTCGTGCAGTATGTTGATAGCTGCCGGTTTTTTTATTACAGGCAAAATAAAAAAAGATAACAGGGCCCTGCAAACAGCCAACCAGTTAGTAGAGGCTTTTATTGCTTTGGGTGGGTCAACACAATTATTAAAGTTTGCAACCGGGCGTGAAAATCCTTCTGATGCAACTGCCCGTGGCGGTAGATGGAGGCCGTTTCCATCCTGGAGTAATTTTCAGAATAATAAAACAAAGTATGATGCTTTTCCTTCTGGGCACTTAGCCACATTTGTAAGTACCGTAGCAATTATAAGTGCTAATTATCCTGAAATTAAATGGGTGAAACCTGTTGGCTACGGCATTGCGGGTTTAATTGGTTTAGCTATGATAAATAACGGTGTACACTGGGCATCAGACTTCCCGTTGGGTGTGGCATTGGGTTATGGTTTTGGAAAATTCATATCCCGTAAATCGCATTTTACATTTGTACCATAGCCGCTGCTTACCAAATTGATTTCTGATTGTACTTTTAGGGCATGACCGATATCAACATCAACACACCTGCTTTACTTTTTCCGGCAATCACTTTACTGATGCTGGCAAATACTAACCGTCTTTTATCATTAGCGTCGCTTGTAAACTGCATGATGAATATAACCGTGGCGAAAAAGAAAGAAATATTTTAAGGCAGATAAAAAATATCCGCAGCAGGCTAAACCTGATACGTTATATGCAGGCTTTTGGGGTGCTCAGTTTTTTATGCTGTGTGCTGTGTATGTTTACTATTTACCGCAACTGGATGCCCCTGGCGAATATCATTTTTGCGGGCAGCCTGTTATTTTTAACCCTATCAATAATACTTTCGCTACTGGAAATTAATAAAAGTCCCAGGGCTATCGAACTGGTATTAAGCGACATAGAGGAACTTGATAAAGAAAATATTTTTACAGCTTTTTTTAAAAAGCATGCAGATTAAAATCATGTCCCGCATTGATCACTTGTCAAACGCTACCGGTTTCGTCTCTTCATAATGCGGGTCATATTTTATAAAGAAGCGCATGTATAATACGCGGCTCAGGCGCATTAGCCAGGGCTGTGTAATTACCAGGATAACGGTGTTTGTACCCAGCCACCAGAAGATACGGTTATCATCGGTAGATACACCGATCAAAACCAGCCAGGCAACAAAAGTGATTCCCGAAACCGCTACTGCCAGTGCATAGCTCACATACCCGGTTCCAAACCAAAAGCCATCTTCCAGGTCGTATTTTTGATTACAGACCGGGCAATTATCGGGCATATCAAATATATGGGAAAGCCTGAGGCTTTTATAGGGATTGGCATCCCTGAACATTTTTCCACGCCTGCATCTCGGGCATTTCATGGTTAAAATACTCCAGTAATAATTAGGCTTGGGTTTATTTTCGCTCATGTATGCAAATGTACTGAAGCTATTATCAATTCAGGTATGATACATATCATTTGAACCTCAACTTAAAATACAGCATGATCAGGCTCATAGCCAGCACCATACTATTGGTATAAATTATGGCAGCATCCATTACGATCAGGCCATAAATAAGCCATAAAACAACACCAAGCATCAGCAACAGTAACATGGCAATGGAGAGATCTTTTGCCGATCTTGTTTTCCATACCTTAATTACCCCTCCGCCTTGGTTCGTGTCCCCACGAACCGAGATGTTGCATAATAAAAAAGAGGTTGTAAATTAGTGATATCCCATACTCCGCCTTGGTTCGTGTCCCCACGAACCGAGATGTTGCATAATAAAAAAGAGGTTGTAAATTAGTGATATCCCATACTAATAAAATTAAAAAAAGCTGGCCATGGATAAAAGTATATTTGCCATAAGGCGAAAAAATTACATAGCATTAGGTGAAATATTTTTTTGGACAGCAACGATCAATAAATGGCAGCGGTTACTATGGAAAGATGATTATAAAAATGTGATTATCAATTCACTTCAATATTTAAGTGATTCAGGTAAGATAGATGTATTTGCATTCGTCATTATGCCCAACCATATTCATCTTATCTGGCGCGTCAATGAAATGAATGGTAAGGAAACAGCACAGGGCTCGTTTTTAAAATACACAGCACACGAGTTTAAAAAGATGCTTAAAAAAGATGCAGATAATAACTTAGCTTCTTATGCGGTAACTGCCGCTAATAAAAGTTATGAGTTTTGGCAAAGAGATTCGTTGGCTGTACATTTATATACTAAAGAAGTTGCCTATCAAAAATTAGATTACATCCATTATAATCCTTGTACAGAGCGTTGGTGTTTGGTATCAGATCCTTGTGATTATATTTATTCATCTGCTAAATATTATATGCTGGGAGAAAAACAGTATTCATTTTTAAAAGATTTGCGGAATGAGTTTTGAAAGATTACTGATTAGCTGTTACCTTTTTTTGCAAACAAGGCTTGGGAGTACATGGTAATTATAACAGTGTTTGGGGGTAACATGGTTCGTGGGG
>JBBRQF010000011.1:0-109706 GCA_038226715.1 Chitinophagales bacterium | reverse complement strand
TTATGAATGAAATTAAAGTAGCTATTGCTGACGATCATAAAATTTTCAGGAAAGGAGTAATACTTTCAATGAGGAGCTACTCTAATATCAAATTTGTAATGGAAGCCGATAATGGTGAGGAGCTACTTGAAAAAATCCCTGAATTTGAACCTGATGTTGTATTATGTGATTTAAAAATGCCTATAAAAGACGGTATAGATACAACTAAACTGATCACAAAAAATTTCCCCAACATTCGCGTTATTATACTTACTATGTATGAAGACGAGCGATTTGTTGGCCATTTGATGGATTGCGGGGCAGCAGGATACCTGCTAAAAAGCACCGACCCTTCGGAGATCAAAAAGGCCATTATGGATGTGATGCGTACAGGGTTTTATCTTAACCCTTTCGTAAACAAAGTACTCATCAAAAAAAATTACTCCAAACAAAAATTTAATCCTTCGCTAACCTCGGAAGTGGTACTCAGCGACCGTGAAAAAGAAGTGCTTACCCTGGTCTGCATGGAATTTACTGCAGCCGAAATTGCAGCCAAAATGGAAATTAGCGCCAGAACCGTGGAAGCCATAAAAGACAGGTTAATGGAACGCTTTGGGGTAAAAAACTCCGTAGGCCTTGTTTTTTATGCCATGAAAAATTCGCTGATAGATTAGAGCCGCTATCCACAACTTAAAACAATCCAAACAACTTGGCATCAATACTGCTGATGATCTGTCCCAGGTGTTCTTCATTTTCTGCGAACTTGTTATTATCCGCATCTATGATCAGTAGTGGGCCTTCTTTGTAATTATCGATCCAGCCATTATAAAACTCATTCAGCTTTTTTAAATAATCGAGGCGTATATTCTCTTCATACTCCCTACCCCTTTTTTGTATTTGTGCAACCAGTGTTGGTACAGATGCCTTAAGATAAATGATAAGGTCTGGTGGTTGTACCATGCTTTTTAAAGTCTCAAAAAACTTATAATAATTATCAAAATCACGCTTTGTCATCAGGCCCATATCATGCAGGTTGGGCGCAAAAATATTAGCATCTTCATAAATGGTCCTGTCCTGTATCACGGTTTCTGTACCATGATGTATTTCCAGCAGTTGATTTAGCCTGCTGTTTAAAAAGAATATCTGCAGGTTAAAGCTCCACCGGGGCATATCCTCATAAAAATCATTCAGGTAAGGATTATGATCCACATCCTCGAACTGGGGAATCCATTTATAATGCTTGCTGAGCATTTCTGTTAAAGTTGTTTTGCCTGCACCTATATTCCCGGCTACTGCTATGTGTTTTGGTTTTTTTGTCTTTGCCATAGTACCCCAAACCCCTTAAGGTCCTTTTTTATTATAAAATGTAAAAAATCTTTTGATTTCGAAGACTGAAAGTATGCAAACTTAATAATACCACAAATATAAAAATGCGGGATAGTCCCTTTAGAGGCAGGCATCAAAAATAATTTAGCCCCATGGCTTCTCTAACACGTTTCATTGTCTTATCCGCACTGACATTGGCTTTTTCAGCCCCTTTTTGCATGATCTGTTTCAACCTCTCCTCATCCTGCAAAATAGCATCCACCTTATTACGGATTGGAGTAATAAAGCTTACCATATCTTCTGCCAGTTGCTTTTTCAGATCACCATACCGGATATTGCAGTTATTATATGCGTCTTCAAAATGTGTAATAGTATCTCCATTGCTAACGAGACTCATCAGCAAAAATATATTTTCAATATAATCAGGCCTGGGCGTATTCTTTTCAGTGGGGCCACTGTCTGTCTTCGCTTTCATCACTTTTTTCCTGATCATGTTATCGCTGTCGGCGAGGTACAAAGTAGCCATCTGGTTTTCGCTCTTGCTCATTTTACCGGCTCCATCCAGGCTTGGCACTTTAACCAGGCTTTGGTTATAATTAAATGCCTGTGGTTCGGGAAAAACTTCTCCATAGCGATGATTAAACCGGTTAGCAAATGTGCGGGCCATTTCCAGGTGTTGTTCCTGGTCTTTACCAACGGGCACATAGCTGGCACGATGTAACAAAATATCGGCGGACATTAAAACAGGGTAAGTTAACAAACCTGCATTGATATTATCGGGGTTTTGGCGAACCTTGTCTTTAAATGTAACTGTTTTTTCCAGCTCCCCTGTATAGGCCAACATATTTAAATATAGGTACAATTCTGATGTTTGATACAGCTGGCTCTGGCAATATAAAGCCACTTTATCAGGGTCAAGTCCGCAGGCAATATTTTCGGCTAATACACGGTGTACATTGGCTTTCAGTTGTTTTGTGTCGGGATGCGTTGTTAAAGAATGCAGGTCTGCTACCATAAAAAAGCAGTCAAATTCTTCCTGCATTTTTACATAATTACGAATGGCCCCAAAATAATTGCCCAAATGCAGGTACCCGGTCGGGCGTATGCCACTCATTACAATTTCCTTTTTCTTTTCCATAAAACTTAGTGGCAGCTAGTATCGGGCTGTCAGTCTGCGAAGATAGGAAAAGTCAATTGTCATTGGTTATTAGTCATTAAAAAAACAAATGCCGCTTAAATAATAACTGAAAAAGTCAAACCCAAAACTGAACTATATTTGCCATATGGAAGTGAATGACGCCTTAGTTGACAAATTAGCCAACCTGGCCAGGTTAAAATTTGATGCTTCTGCAAAAGAAGAGATCAAGCATGACCTGCAAAAAATGATTCAGTTCGTTGAAAAACTGAATGAAGTGGACTGCACCGGTGTTGAACCACTTTTGCACATGAGCAGCAATGTAAATGTTTTACGTGCCGATGAAGTTACTGGTAGTATATCCCGGGAAGAAGGTTTGAAAAATGCAGCCATACATGATCAGCAGTTTTTTAAAGTACCGAAAGTGATTAAGAAATAGTTTAGATGTTTAGGGTTTAGAAGTTTAGTTTTCAGTCTGCTAACTTCCAAACGCCTAAACCCTAAACGACTAAACAATAAATTATGCAAGGCATTATACATTTAGAAAATATTCGTAAAAGTTACTACCTCGGTAAAAATGAATTGCCGGTGTTAAAAGGTATTTCGCTGGATATTTTCAAAAATGAATATGTAGCATTAATGGGACCCAGTGGTTCCGGTAAATCTACCTTAATGAATATCTTGGGTTGCCTGGATACTCCTTCGGCAGGTAATTATATTTTAAACGGAAAAGACGTAAGCCGGATGCCGGATAATGACCTCGCCGAAGTACGGAATAAAGAGATTGGATTCGTTTTTCAGCAGTTTAATTTATTACCCCGCCTCACTGCTGCCGAAAATGTAGCACTTCCATTGGTATACAGCGGAATCGGTAAAAGAGAAAGAATTGAAAGAGCGCTGGAAGTTTTAAGAAAAGTTAAGCTGGAAGACAGGAGCCATCATAAGCCTAATGAATTAAGCGGTGGACAGGCACAGCGGGTGGCCATTGCCAGGGCCCTGATCAACAACCCTTCTATTATTCTGGCTGATGAACCTACAGGAAATTTAGATACCAAAACCTCTTATGAGATCATGGAGATTATGGGTAAAATACATGCAGATGGTAATACCGTTATTTTGGTAACACATGAAGAAGATATTTCGATGTATGCACACCGGGTTATCAGGTTAAGAGATGGTATTATTGAAACTGATAAGGTAAATGCAAACCCCGCCATAGCAACAGTACCGGCTTAATTATTTTTTCAATTAACTATTCCCGGAAAATTTTGTTGTTTTACATAAGAAAAGATATCAGCCATGTCATTTAAAATATATACCAAAACCGGCGACCTGGGCAAAACCAGTTTAATTGGCGGCACCAAAGTTCCTAAAAGTAATATCCGCATTGATGCCTACGGAACCGTGGATGAATTGAATTCATTTGTTGGTTTAACTGCTGATCAGCTTTCACACGAATCATCAAAAAATATTTTAAAAGAGATACAGGATCGTTTATTCACCATTGGATCCTCCCTGGCCTGCGATCCTGATAAAGAATCCAAATTAAAAATTCCGGATCTGAAAGAAACAGATATTGTTTTGCTTGAAAAAGAAATCGACAGCATGAATGAGGAATTAACGGATATGAAATCCTTTATTCTTCCCGGTGGCCATGTAGCCATTTCGACGGCTCATGTTACCCGTTGTGTTTGCAGGCGGGCAGAACGTATTTGCGTAAATATGCAGGAGCATAATCTGTTTGTAGACCCGCTCGTTATAAAATATTTAAACCGTTTGAGCGATTACCTTTTTGTTTTGGCAAGATACATCGGGCATTTGCTGGGTGTAGCAGACATTCCGTGGAAGCCAAGAACTAATGGATAATGATATAATTTATAATGGATAATTGGGCGCTTAAAGAAGCGGCAGTAATTATGCTTTCAAAACATTATCAATTACCCACTAACGAATTATCCATTAATCATCTTACCATCTTTCATCATCAATATCCTGTCACTCATTTTTGCCAGTTCTTCATTATGTGTAACGATCAAAAAAGTTTGATTGAATTTATTACGCAGGTCAATAAACAACTGGTGTAATTCCCTGGCATTGGCGCTGTCGAGGTTACCGGTGGGCTCATCAGCCATTACAATAGAGGGGTTGTTTATCAGGGCCCTCGCAACTGCCACCCGTTGCTGCTCTCCACCCGAAAGTTGTTGAGGTTTGTTCTCCAGCCGGTTTTCCAGCCCTAAAGTTTTCAACAATTCCGAAGCCCTTATTACCACTTCTTTCTTTTTATCTCCGGCGATCCAGCCCGGGATGCAAACATTTTCAAGCGCTGTAAATTCGGGTAACAGGTGGTGAAACTGGAATACAAATCCAATATGCCTGTTTCTGAAAGCAGCTAATTTTCTTCCATTAAGCAATTCCAACTGCTGGCCATTTAACCTGATCTGCCCCTGGTCGGCCTTATCCAAAGTGCCCAGAATATGCAACAGCGTGCTTTTTCCGGCACCTGACGACCCTACAATACTCACGATCTCGCCTTTGTTAATAGATATATCAACCCCTTTTAGCACGGATAGATGATCATATTTTTTATAAATACCTGTAGCTGTTAACATGCTTCGAAAATAAGTAATAATTGCAAGTTTGCCCTTTAAAAACAGGTGTTTAGGTGCTTTTACCTATGTTAAATAATAAATACCCTGAAGGGGCGTTAAAAAAACACTTTTGGTTATTCCAAATGAACTTATACATTTGCAAAAAATTAAACCCTTTACGAAGATGTTTTGGACACTAGAATTAGCCTCTCATTTGGAAGACGCACCCTGGCCCGCTACTAAAGATGAATTAATTGATTATTCCATCCGCAGTGGTGCGCCTATTGAAGTTGTAGAAAATTTACAGGAGTTGGAAGACGAAGGTGAAATTTATGAAGGCCTGGATGATATCTGGCCCGATTATCCCAGCCAGGAAGATTTCTTCTTTAATGAAGATGAATATTAACAAAACCCTCTACGCCACCTGAAGGTAGAACTGGGTCTCCACAATATTAATGAGCCTCCTGATTTTCAGGAGGCTTTATAATTTATGCAATCTTAATCTTACTAAAAGAGAAAAAGGATTTATAGTTATGATCTCCAAAGTTCCTCTCATCCTGAGCGAAGCCGAAGGGCAGGGGGCGGAGGGGGCTTTTTACATCTTATTAATCACCGCTTCGGTAACTCCCGTAAAAGAAAAACCACCATCGTGAAATAAATTTTGCATAGTTACCATCTTCGTCATATCGCTGAACATCATTACAATATAATTGGCACAGTCATCGGCACTTGCATTACCCAAAGGACTCATCTTTTCTGCATAGTCCATAAATCCGTCAAAACCTTTTACACCACTGCCTGCTGTTGTTTTTACCGGTGATTGCGAAATGGTATTAACCCGCACGTGTTTTTTAACACCGTAATGATAACCAAAACTTCTGCTCACACTTTCCAATAATGCTTTTGCATCAGCCATTTCATTATAATCAGGAAAAACCCTTTGTGCTGCGATATAGGTTAAAGCCACCACACTGCCCCAATCATTAATGGCATCAAGTTTCATAGCAGTTGCCAAAACACGATGCAAACTCATGGCCGATATATCCAGTGATTTTGAATTAAATCCATAATCGATCTCTGTATAATGTTTTCCCTTACGCACATTGATACTCATGCCAATGGAATGCAGGATAAAATCCACTCCGCCGCCAAAGTGCTCCATACTTTTTGTAATGAGGTTGGTTACGTCTTCATTACTGCTCACATCGCAGGGTATTACCGGTGCCTTAACGATCTCTGCCAGCTTATTAATTTCGCCCATACGCATGGCAACAGGTGCATTGGTTAAGATTAGTTCAGCACCTTCTTCATGGCAACGCAGTGCCGTTCTCCAGGCAATTGACCTTTCGTCCAGTGCACCAAAAATGATTCCCTTTTTTCCTTTTAACAGATTATATGACATACATAGATTTTAAATGAATGAACGGTAAAAATAACACTCTTATCTTTTAAAGAAAAACTCTTTATAATGATTTATTACAAGGCCAAAAATAAATACCCATACCAAAATACTGATGAAATGTACAAAAATATACAGCACGAAATATCCTGCCGAACGCCTCGGATCTATTATTTTTTTGAAAAGCAGATGCGAACAATAAGCCAGTATGGTTGTAACCAAAATAAGCAGTAAAACTTTAGTATTGTACAATTTTTTAGTTGAATGGTTTATTGAATCTTAATTTCCCACCATTTCCCTGGCATTCTGTAATGCAGCAGCAGTAGGTTTTTCACCGCTCAGCATTTGTGCAATGGTTGTAATGCGTTCGTCGTTATTAAGCAGGCGTATGGAAGTAACAATTTTATCCTTATCAATAGCCTTGTACACAAAATAATGTGCATCAGCCTTTGCGGCGATCTGTGGCTGGTGTGTAATGGAAATTAATTGGTGTGAGCCCGAAAGTTCCTTCATGATATTACCCACCTGTTTGGCCGCTTCGCCGCTGATACCGGTGTCTATCTCATCAAATATTAAAGTAGGTAACTGTAATTTTTTTGCCACCAGCGATTTGATGCACAACATCAGCCTGCTCAGTTCTCCACCGCTGGCTACTTTACGCAGGGGTTCAAAACGGCCACTCTTATTGGCATCAAACAAAAATTTAATTTTATCAATACCCAACTCCGTTAAGTTGTCCAAAGTTTGTGCGACTGCCGTAAAACGGGCATTGGGCATTCCCACACGTGCCAATAACCTGTTTACATTTTCGGTAAATGGCTTGATCGCTTTTTTACGGTTATCAGAAATTATTTTTGCTGCCGCTTCGCATTGTTGCAACAGCGCTGCCGTTTGCTTTTCTTTTTGCTGAATGGCTTCGCTGATGTTTAATATCTTATCCAGTTTTTCCTGCAATTCATCTTTTAACAGGAGTAATTCAGCGGTAGTTGTTACACCATGTTTCTTTTGTAATTTATACCCCATCGAAATGCTGTCGTTCACCAACTGAATGCGTTCGGCACTATAGTTCACACCATTATTGATATGCTCCAGTTCATCTGCAATATCTGCGAGCTCCAGTTGTGTACTCTGCAATCTTTTAGCAAGCGCTGCAATACCGCTATGGTACTGATCCAATGCATGCAATTTCTGGTAAAGCGATTTTAATTGTTGAACAATGGGCTCTTCACTTTCTTTTAATCCGTAACAGATACCAGCCAATTCCTGCTTTACATTTTCAGCATTGCTCAGCAATTTTAATTCTACATCCAGGTCTTCCAGTTCATTGGGTGTAAGATTGGCTTCTTCCAGTTCATCAAATAAAAACCGGTTATAGTCTAACGCAGCATTTGCTGCAGATTGCTCTGACTGCAGTTCCTGTCATTCTTTTTTTGTTTTTTTCTATTGCAGAAAAATCTGCTGGTATTGCTGCAGCAGTTCAGCATTCCCGGCTAATGCATCCAATACCTCCTGCTGAAAATCAGACGAACTGAGTTCCTGCGTGTCAAACTGCTGGTGAAGGTCAACCAGCAAAGCACTAAGCGTTTTAAGCTGGTTAAGATTAACCGGTGTATCATTTATAAATGCCCTTGATTTGCCGTTGGCAGCAATCTCCCGCCGTATCATCAATACTTCTTCCGCATCAAGATCATTTTCTTTTAAAAAATCCCTGATGGCTTTTTTATTCATCGCTTTAAATGTACCTTCTACCACCGCTTTCGTCTCCTTTTGTTGTAACACACTGCTGTCGGCCCTTTCGCCTAAAATTAAACTTAATGCACCCATTAAAATACTTTTACCGGCTCCCGTTTCCCCCGTAATGATATTGAGCCTGTCTGAAAAATCAATTTCCAGTTCAGTAATAATAGCGTAGTTCTGTATGTTTAATTTCTGAAGCATAAGGTCAATTAACTGACTGGCAAATTAGCAAATAAGCTACAGCTTAGCCAATAATTTTATACAATAAAAAAAGAGTCCACAAATTGTGAACTCTTCCAGTATCTTTTATCAGGTATCAGTATTTTTATTTCACTACCACCGAGTCATTCAGATCAGCATCCACCAAAATACGGCCACAGTTTTCGCAAACCATGATCTTCTTGCGTAATTTAATTTCACTCTGCTTTTGAGGAGGAATAGCATGGAAACAACCACCGCAGCTATCTCTTTCCACGGCAACAACGGCCAATCCATTCCGGTAATTCTTACGGATACGGTCGTAGCTGGTCAGTAAACGTTCGTCGGCATGTTTTCTTGCATTCTCTGCATCCTTGTTGTAATGTTTTTCTTCTTTCTCAGTTTCGCTGATGATCTTTTCCAATTCACCTTTTTTTCCAACCAGGTGCCCTTCTTTATTGGCTACCGCTTTTTTAGCGATCTCCAGTTGCCTGGCTTTTTCAGCGATCTCTTCAGTTGCATCTTTAATATGTTTTTCGCAAAGCTTTATTTCCAGAGTCTGCATTTCAATCTCTTTATTGATCGCTTCAAACTCACGGTTATTCTTTACGTTATCACTTTGCTTTTCATATTTCTTAACCAATGCATCAGCTTCTTTAATGCCTTCTTTCTTTTGGGCAATAAATTCCTGGATACCATTTATTTCTTCTTCCACACGGGTTTGCCTTGCATGCAAGCCTTCAATTTCGTCTTCCAGGTCTTTTACCTCCATCGGTAATTCACCTTTCAGAATCTGAATTTCATCCAGCTTACAATCTACTTTTTGTAAAAGTACCAATGCGCTTAATTTTTCTTCAATTGAGAATTCTTTAACTGCAGCCATATTATTTTTGAAATTTGAATTTGAAATTACAGGAAGTAATGTACCGGGTTGGTTTTTACGCCTGTTTTTAGGACGGCAAAGGTAAGGTATTTTTGGCTCAAAATATCAAATAACAGGCCGATAGTGAACTGTTCGCTTTCATAATGGCCAATATCGGCCACAACCAGCCTGTTATTGGCATCAAAGAATTCGTGGTATTTGATATCACCGGTTATGTAGAAATCAGCGCCAGTGGCGGCCGCAGCCCCAATCAGGAAGCTGCCTGCACCGCCGCAAAGGGCAACTTTTTTTACCAGTTTGTTCAACAATGAAGTATGCCGTATTACAGAAAGATTAAATCTTGCTTTTAAAAGGCCTAAAAAGACGGTTTCGCTTAGTGGTTCGGGCAATTCGCCAACCAATCCACTGCCAACTGACTGGTTTTCATTACTAAGTGGCACAATATCGTAAGCCACCTCTTCGTAGGGATGGGCTGCTTTCATAGCCTCAATAATGGCTTTCTCCTGCCAGGCCGGGAAGATTATTTCCATTTTTATTTCTTCTGCGGTATGCCGCTCCCCAATTTTACCGGTAAAAGGATTGGTTCCTTCGCCTGGTTTAAAAGTACCCTGGCCGCTGCTGTTAAAACTACATTCGCTGTAATTACTGATATGTCCGCCGCCGGCAACAAAAATGGCTGAGCGTAATTTTTCTGCCTGGTCTACCGGCACAAACGTGAACAGTTTTTTTAAAGTTTCTCTTTTGGGTTGCAGAATACTCCGGTTTATTAATCCCAGTTTATCTGCAATGGCGGCATTAACGCCATGCAATACATTATCCAGGTTGGTGTGAATAGCATAAATGGCAATATCGTTTTTAATAGCCCTGATAATGGTTTGCTCAACATAATTCTTCCCGGTTATCTTTCGCAGTCCGCCAAAAATGATGGGATGATGTGCTACAATAAGATTACATTTTTTTTCGATCGCTTCAATCACCACATCCTCGGTTGCATCCAATGTGCAGATGATACCGGTACATGCCCAATCGGGGTTGCCGGTAAGTAAACCTGCGTTATCATAACTTTCCTGTAATGATGGCGGTGCCACCGACTCTAAAAAAGAGGTAATTTCCTGTATCTTCATTTTATTAAATTAAAGCATGAATTCGAACGAACTATATAGCCAATACAAAACAAAGATGCAAAAAATTGCCGACGTTAAATACGCATCGGCGGTTTTGCAATGGGACCAGGAAACCTACCTGCCGCCTAAAGGCAATGAGATCAGGGGCCGGCAACTGGCTACCCTCAGCGAAATGGCGCACCAGCAATTTACAGATGAATCAACCGGAGCATTACTGCTGGAACTGAATAACAAAAATGATCTCAGTGATAAGGAACAAAAAAATGTTCAGCTTAGCCTGTATGATTATAACAAAAGCAAAAAGTTGAGCAGCGATTTTGTACGTACGATGAGCGAAACCGTAACCAAAAGTTTTCATGCATGGATACAGGCCCGGAAAGAAAATGCATTTGCCGGTTTTGAAAACCCGCTTGATACTTTGATACAATTAAAAAAGCAGGAAGCTGATATGCTGGGTTACGAACAACACCCTTACAATGCTTTAATGAATGATTATGATAAGGGACTTACCATAGCCATTGTTGATAGAGTTTTTGCTGATCTTAAACCACAATTATCTACACTGCTTGATACCATTAAAAATAAAATCCAGGTTGACAATTCTTTTTTGCATCAACATTTTAATAAAGACAACCAATGGCAGTTTGGTATTGAAATTTTAAAACAAATGCATTTTGATTTTGAAGCCGGCAGGCAGGATATCAGTGAGCATCCATTCACCATCAACTTTAATAATAAGGATGTAAGAATAACCACCCGTATTGATGAAAATGATTTTGGCAACATGCTCTGGAGTTGCATACATGAGGGTGGACATGCATTGTACGAACAGGGTTTACCAACCGAAGAATATGGTTTGCCGCTTAGTGAATACTGCAGCTTAAGTATTCATGAAAGCCAGAGCAGGCTTTGGGAAAATGCGGTGGGCCGCGGTTTATCTTTCTGGCAACACAATATGCCACTGGCACAAAAATGCTTTCCAAAACAATTCAGGGATATTGATGCGGAAAAATTTTACAAAGGCATTAATAAAGTACAACCCTCTTTGATACGCACCGAAGCCGATGAACTTACTTATCATTTTCATGTGATGATCAGGTACGAAATAGAAAAAATGCTGATCGATGGCAGCATTAAAACCAAAGACATCCCGGCATATTGGAACGAGCACTACGAAAAATATTTAGGCATACAAGTACCCGATGATAAAAATGGTTGCCTGCAGGATGTACACTGGAGCCACGGCAGCTTTGGCTATTTTGCCACTTATAGCCTGGGTAGCTTATATGCTGCGCAATTCTATAACAGTTTCTGTAACCAAAATCCCAACCTGGAAAAAGAACTGGCATCTGGCAATACAAATAATTTACTGCAATGGTTAAGAACGGAAATTCATGAGCATGGGCGTTATTACACTTCAGAAGCCCTGTGTAAAAAGGTAACCGGTGAAACCTTAAACAGCAGTTATTTTATGAACTATGCCAACAAAAAATACAATGGTATTTATGGTTCGTAAAAAATATTTTTCATTGCTTGAGTAATGCAGCACGATTATACTTTCAATTTATTCACCAGGTCAACATATTGCTTCATACTTTCTTCGGATGTTGTTCCTTTAAGTGCAGACCATGCATCGTACTTGGCTTTATTTACAAAATCAAATGGATTGGATGGTGCTTCGCCGCTTACATCGCCTTCGGTTGATTGCTTGTATAAAGAATAGAGTTGCAATAAAGTTTCATTACTGGGTTTTTCAGAAAGTGATTTACTTTCTGCGATGGCTGTTTCAAATGCTGCTTTTATATCCATGGTTTTTATTTGCGAATTTAGGGGAAAGGAGATTGTTTGTGGGTAAAAATTTATCAGCCATTGCTTTTCTCTAAAAAATGGATAGCGCAGCAATTCGAAAAAATTAAAGGAGATGAAAGAGCGCTTGTTCGTTAGCCAGCACTAAAAATAGCCGGAAATAAAAAGTATCTCCTGTTAACAAAAGATACTTTTATTTTCGTGCATGCTTATTTTTTTCTATTGTTTTTTTGCCTTTTCATTTTCCACCACCTTTGAACCACCACGGTTTAATGCTTTTATAGTAGCAAATCTTACTTTAAGCGCTGCTATCTTTAAATTATCTGATGTTTTAAGGTCTTTTTCAATGGTATTCTTACGGGTATCCAATGCTTCATATAAAACCTTTATTTCGTCCCAGTCTTCACGGGTAAACTTGTCTTTGTTATCAGCTACGGCATCTACAAAATTTTTATACACGTCATGTATGTTGTCGGCCGTTACAAAATCAAATTTCATATCGGCACCAATTTTACCTTCACCAAATAACTTATTACGCAATACCAACCGGTAATCTGGTGTTGCTGCGGCCGCTTTTTCCGCTGCTTCCTTTGCTTTAAGTTTAGCTTCGTAATTTGCTTTTAAGGTTGCAAATTTCGCTTTGGTTTCGTCTGCCTTTGCTTTATCGGAAGCTTCAAGCTGATCAATTCTTGCCTCTGCCTTTAATGCACGCTCCTGGTAACCATTGTCAATTTCTGTCCAGTTGGCAACAGTGTAAATTGGCGATGCACTTTCTACAGAATCAACATACTCTGAAAGATTATCAGCATCCTGCTTTGCCATTTGTTTTTCTGAATTATTATTGCATGCTGTAAAAGCCGTCGTTACGACCGCAGCAATAACCATTAAATTTATCTTTTTCATTTGAATATGTTTTTGTTCATTCCTGAAAAAACAACATCTATGCCAAAAATTTAAATGAGTGACAAAACTCTTGACTGACAAGGGTTTAATTTTTTTATATGCTATATATTGATTGGCCTGAAAGAGCTTAATTTTTTACTGTGTAGAAAAAATATCCTTATAAAAATCCTGCTTTTATTTTTACTGATAGTTACTCCCCCTTGCTGGTGATATTTTTTCTCAAAAGAAGCGTGAGTTTTGTTACATCAGTATAAACCGGCACAACTCATTTAAATCGTTGAATGGCGCAACAATATAGCCGTCATCAATTAATTTGTAGAGTTTGTTTTTTTCCACTTCTACTTCAAAATTTTTTTGCAGTTTTACCTTGTTGCCTTCAATGGCAATTACTTCAATTTCATAAACCTTCAGTGCTTCCAATAAAATTTCTAATGATGTCATGATCTATGCCAGGAGGTTTTCGTAAATAACTTTACTTCCATACAGCAGGCAAAGCAAAGAAGAAATAATAACCAGGAAAAGCTGTAATAACGGCGCTTTTATTAATTTTTTTGAAAAAGGGATACTGAATAACCCGGCGGCTAACATCATTCCTGCAATGCAGGCTATACCAAAAAGCAACAGGTAAGTTAATCCATCAAGCGGACCTTTCATTTGCGACATCACCACAATTACCAATGCGACACTGCCTGCAAGTCCGTGAACCAGCCCTACCCCAAAAGCAAGTGAATGTATGTGTTGGTGTTTTTGAGCTGAATGGATATGTACATGTAAGTGCTTATGCTCCGTTACTTCATGTATATGAATTGTATTTGCTGCCTTTGAAAACTCAGCAGTGTACGGAGTTTTTCTGTAATTTCGGGATAGGCTCTCAACACTTCCAGCGTATCCAGGTAAAAAAAACGATACTGTTGTTGCAACCCGTACATATTGCGAAGCAGGAAATTGATGTCATCAAAAAGCGGCAACATCCTGAACTCGGTCAACAACAGTTCCTGTTTTTTCTTTAGCTTTTTATATTGCGATAAAACGATCTCCTCTTTATTTTTAAAATGATAGGCCAGGTGTCCCACACTCACAAATGCACTGTCGGCTATATGCTGCAAGCGTACATTCACAAATCCTTTTTCATTAAAAAGTACGAGTGCTTTATCTGATATATATTGTTTGGTTGGTTTCACATTAAACTATGTACTACACAGTAAATATAGAAAACCTATTGTGTACTTAAATACCTTATTGCATATCAAACCTGACTTTCTTAAAAGCCATCCAGGAAAATAATTTTAACATAGCAGGTAAATTAAAAAAGCTGCCCCGTTACCAGGCCAGCTTTTTTAATTATCCAATAACCTGGAATCACGCCAGGTCAAAACGATCAAGGTTCATTACTTTAGTCCATGCCGCAATAAAGTCATGCACAAAAGTCTCCTGGGAATCGGCACAGGCATACATTTCGGCAAGAGCCCTGAGCTCGGAGTTGGAACCAAAGATGAGATCTATACGGGTACCCGTCCACTTGAGTTCACATGTTGTGCGATCACGTCCTTCAAAAAGGTCCTGTGCATCTGAAGTCGCTGTCCACTTCGTACTAAAATCCAACAGGTTTACTAAAAAGTCATTCGTGAGTGTTTCTATGCGTTTGGTAAACACACCGTGCTGAGACTGATCGAAATTCGTATTCAACACACGCATACCGGCAATGAGCACTGTTAACTCTGGTGCTGTTAATGTGAGCAGTTGTGCTTTGTCAATCAGCATTTCTTCTGCCGATACTGCATATTTTGTTTTTATGTAGTTACGGAAACCATCTGCATTCGGCTCCAGAACAGCGAATGATTCTACATCAGTTTGTTCCTGCGATGCATCTGCACGTCCCGGCGCAAAAGGTATATTCACATCATGGCCCGCTTTTTTTGCTCCCAGTTCCACACCTGCTGATCCGCCCAATACGATCAGGTCTGCGAGAGAAACCATTTTACCATCAGACTGCGTATTGTTGAATTCTTTTTGAATACCTTCAAGCGTTTCTAATACTTTAGCCAGTTGAGCCGGGTTGTTAACCTGCCAGTCCTTTTGTGGTGCAAGCCGGATGCGTGCACCATTTGCACCGCCACGTTTATCGGAGCCACGAAAAGTTGATGCTGAAGCCCAGGCAGTTGATACCAGTTGGGATACAGAAAGTCCTGAAGTAAGTATCATACTTTTTAGGGTGGTGATGTCATTATCATTAATCAGTTTATGCGTAACAGCCGGTATGGGGTCTTGCCAGATCAATTCCCCTGTAGGCACTTCGGGGCCGAGATAGCGTGTGATTGGCCCCATATCCCTATGTGTTAGTTTGAACCAAGCACGGGCAAAGGCATCTGCAAACTGATCCGGATTCTCGAAGAAACGTCTTGAAATTTTCTCGTAAGCAGGGTCCAATCTGAGGGCGAGATCAGTCGTAAGCATAAATGGTGCATGTCGTTTTGATGGGTCGTGTGCATCCGGTATCAAACCTGCACCTGCTCCATTCTTTGGCTGCCACTGATGTGCACCCGCCGGGCTTTTAGTCAACTCCCATTCGTAGCCGAAGAGATTTTCAAAAAAATTATTACTCCACTTTGTTGGCGTAGTTGTCCATGCTCCTTCCAAGCCGCTGGTTATAGTATCCGCTCCATTACCGCTGCCGAAGCTGTTTGCCCAACCCTGGCTTTGCTCAAGAATATTCCCGGCTGCGGGTTCGCGGCCTACATATTTACCCGGGTCGGCAGCGCCATGGGTTTTACCAAAGCTGTGACCGCCGGCAATCAATGCTACCGTTTCTTCATCATTCATCGCCATGCGGCCAAAAGTCTCACGAATATCACGTGCTGATGCAAGCGGGTCAGGATTCCCGTTAGGGCCTTCGGGATTTACATAGATAAGCCCCATCTGAACAGCAGCAAGCGGATTTTCCAGGTCGCGGTCGCCGGTATAACGTTTATCTCCGAGCCAATCCTTTTCAGCACCCCAATAAATATCTTCTGCAGCCTCCCAAACGTCTTCACGTCCGCCGGCAAAACCAAAGGTTTTAAAACCCATCGACTCAAGGGCGCAGTTACCGGCGAGGATCATGAGGTCTGCCCACGAAATTTTCTTACCATATTTTTGTTTTACAGGCCAAAGCAGCAAACGTGCTTTATCGAGGTTTGCATTGTCGGGCCAACTATTGAGTGGTGCAAATCGTTGGGTACCCGAGCCACCGCCACCACGGCCATCGGCGATGCGGTAAGTACCTGCACTGTGCCATGCCATCCGGATAAAGAAGGGCCCATAGTGTCCATAATCGGCCGGCCACCAATCCTGCGATGTGGTCATCAGATCAAAGATGTCTTTCTTCACGGCATCCAGGTCAAGTGTTTTGAACTCGGCTGCATAGTTAAACATCCCTCCCATCGGATTAGAAAGTGAAGAATGTTGACGAAGAATATTCAGTTTTAACTGATTTGGCCACCAGTCACGGTTTGCCGGGCCACCGCCTGCGCTTTGATTTAGTGCTCCGCCTGAAAAAGGACACTTACCCTGAGGTGCATTAGTTTCCATAATATATTTTTATTTAATTGTTTTAGGCGATAAAGTTAAGATAATTGTTTTTTAGTTAATGGTAACCCGATGTACCGGTAAAAGGTATAGGAATATTTGAGGACTAATCTAATAAAAGTAAACTCTGCAAATGGTTATACAAATCACGGGGATTATACATAATTTAATATACCTGTAAATTACTTAAGGTTATAATAATATTAAAGCTGTTCTTTTCTATCGCTGCAGGTTAATAAATACCAATCTCAATAATTATATTGCGGTTAATTATTAAAACATTAAGAAATAATAACAATTTATATCGATACCACCTCCGCTATAAGTTTCCAATTACCGCTTTTATTTTTTCTCCACACATGCAAATAATTACCTTTTAATTCCCGCTTGCCTTTTTGATCAGTGATTTCTAAAGTTACATTGCCATACATATAACCCCAGTCTCCTGACCTGGCAATATTCCCTTTCAGTTTTTCAAAGGCAATTTTCTCTTTGTTTTTTGCAATAAAATTTTTCAGACTGTCTGTGTTGGTAAAAGGCAGTTCACCGGTTCTGTAATATTTGCTTTCCTTTGCTTTATACAGATCATATACTTTACCTCCATTTTTTTTATACGCCGAAATAAAACTTTCCTCCAGTGAAATGATAGTTTTAAATTCTGAATCAGTTCCTGGCTTTTTCTTTATGGAAATAATATCAGCAGATTGAACTTGTCCATTCTCTTTTACTTCCACTGCAGCATTAGAAATACCTATATCCACAATAGCTTTAAATTCATTATCAGACTGCATTTGCCAGACAGTAAAAAAATGGCCATAAGCAACAGGAACACTATCCAATTTATTTACCTTATATGACCACGGGCCTGATGTAAAGCCCAATTTACCATCTTCTGCCAAAGCTGCAAATTCCGGTTGCCACCACAATACGGAGCTATCAGCCTGTTTTGAATTCCACCTGGCTTTTGCGTTTATTGCCTGGCCATTCCGGAAGATCAGGCCTGAATCTGCCATAAAAGAAAGGAAAGCAACTTTCGTATTTTTATTTACAGATGTGGATGCAAAATTTCTTTCAGTTGCAATAAGTTTTGCAAGGCCATTGCTTTGGGCGCGGCTGTTTAAAATAAAAACAGCAGTGAATAAGAAAGATAAGAGCGTATATTTTTTCATTTTCATTATTTTAGTTTGCTTATATATTTTAAGATGCTGCAAAGATTGACCTATATCATATCTTATTTAAACAATGATTTGCCATCTGTATAATTAGTAACTGGCAAACCAGCTAGTTTAGCAAGCGTAGGTGCTACATCTACACTATAAACCTCAGCGGCAGAAGTGCCTTTTTTTACCCCCATACCCATAAAAAATAGTGGTATATACCGGTCATAACCGTAAGGCGAACCATGAATAACACAATCAAGGTCAATCATCGTATTTTCTTTTAACCGAATCATCATACCTTGTTTAGCAATCTCAGATTGAAATGTATTTAGTGAAAAAAATGGAAGCCTTGGCACACGATCACTCCTGTATGATTTTTTATAAAGTTCTAAAAAAATATCATTGCTGATAGCCTCATTATTTAATTGGTTGCTTGTGTACACATCTGTAATAAAATCCTGTTTCTTTAAATAACGCTTGATATTATCTTCCAGTTTCGCATGGTTTTCGTCTTTTGATCGGGTTACAATATTTTTTACTTCCGTCAGAACATCCTCTATTTCCTTTTCCATAATTCTTTTTGCAGGTAACCCTTTTGCAAGCGTTTGTTCCGGAATTTCCGGGAATCCATGATCTGCAGATACAGCCACTACATAGTTGTCTATGCCGACTGTTTTATCCAGGTAATCATAAAAATCACCAAGAGCTATATCCATTTGCAGCAACACATTAAATGTTTCAAGGCTTGACGGGCCGAAATCATGATTGGTATTATCAATCTGCGAAAGCACAATGGATAAATAATCTGTGCTTGTACCCTGACCCATTGATAAAGAATTAATTCCTTGCCTGGCAAGTGCCAGCGTAGCATTGTCAATGAAAGGTGTAAATGTTATATAAGACTTGTACAGGTTCCCTTTTTGAACCCGCTCAGAGGGAATATAGGGAAACACATGTTGCCTTGTACCATAATACTCAAAATAGCTGTCATCTTTGTTGGCTAAATATAAAAATTCAGCAGGCACAATATTTTTCCACGCTTTCGACATTTCAAAATACAAAGGCAATTGCTGTTCATTAAAAGAAGTTATCCAACCTGGAACTTTATCTTTAAAATAGGTGGAGGTTACATACTTTCCCAGTTCTAAGTTGTACCAAAAAACATCTTCGCCAGGATGAAAACAATATAATGCTGAAGAAATATTACCTGTACCAACACAAAATATCTTGCTTGACGCATCATTCTTTTTTACCCACTCTGCCAATCCCGGAGTCAACACTTTTTTTTCTGAAATGCTTTTCATTTCCGGGTAACCGGTAACATTGTAATTTGAATCTGCAAAAGCATCCGTAAAATACAGATTACCGTCACGTCTTTCATAAAATGCAGCATCTACAATCCCATGTATCCTGGGAAGATTTCCAGTAGCCAGTGTAACATGGCCTGCATGCGAAACAGTGATAGCATGATTATCATATGCATTAGTGAAAACCATGCCTTCATCAAACATTTTTTTAAACCCATGGTTAAAAGCAGGTTTATATCTTTCCAGCAGATCTCCCCGTAGCCCATCGATAGCAATTAATACAATTAATTTTCCATGTACTGTTTTTTTAGGGATGATAAATGAGGTTAACAGGATACTGGCTAAAAGGAACCTGGATATTTTCATGTTTTAATTTTTATTGTTTACTAATTTACTAAAACGAAATCTAAAACTGCTTAATATAATTTATTTTGAAAATACTTTCCTGATCAAGTTCGTTATTAAAATTATCCTTACTGCTGTTAAATACGAAATAGATATAGGATAAAGGCTTATACTGCCATGAAAACCTTTCATTTATCCTTACGTTTTTGAGAACACTGTTATACTGATAAAAGGAACTTAACCGCAGGTTGGGATTGAGTGCCAATCTTAATGTACCAGTTATCAAATTAGTTTTCACAGATCCTTTGGCAATCCCAATTTTACTAAGTGCGTTATACTGGTAACCTGCTACCAGCGTTATGTTAGAAACCGGCGGTATTAGATCAGCAGGTTTTAAAATTCTTTTGGTTAACTAATTTTAAAATGGCTCTCTAGCTAAATTGAATAGAGTACTTTACTAAGAATAAAGCGGTTTCAGGTTTGAATCCTAATAGATTTAGAGACAATTTTTAATGCTTTCCATACTTCGAGACAAAGGTTTGCCTAATACCTGGCTCCCTTTGTTAGTAATTAATAAATCTTCTTCTATTCTGATGCCTCCGAAATCTTTATAAGTTTCCAGTTTTTCATAATTGATAAAGTCTGAAAATTTATTTTCTGCTTTCCATAAATCAATTAATTCTGGTATCATATAAATACCGGGTTCTACGGTCAATACAAATCCTTCTTCAATTTTACGGCCAAGTCGCAAAGATTTCAATCCGAACTGTTTACTTTTTTTTAATTCATCTGTATAGCCTACATATTCTTCGCCCAAATCTTCCATATCATGCGTATCTAACCCGAGCATGTGTCCCAAGCCACATTGAAAAAACATGGCGTGCGCACCCTGGCTTACGGCCTCTTTCGTATCACCCTTCATAAGCCCAATTAATTTTAATCCCCCGGCCAGTTTTTCACAAGCGAGCAGGTGAACATCTTTGAAATATACGCCCGGATGTAGAGACGCAATCGCCGCTTCATGCGCATTCAATACAATGTCGTAAATTTCTTTTTGTCTTGTTGAAAATTGTTTATCAACAGGAGTAGTTCTTGTGAGGTCGCCACCGTAATGCATAGACGTTTCTGCACCGCAATCGCAAAGCAGCATTTGCCCTTTTTTTAAGATATTTCCCTGGGAATGATTATGAAGAATTTGCCCGTTTACTGTTACGATAGAGGGGAAAGCAATATTCCCTCCGGCACTTAATGCGATACCATGTATAGCGCCTGCAATTTTTGTTTCAGACATTCCTTCACTGGCAAGTCTTGCCGCTTCCAACTGCATATCGATAGTTATGTTTACGCCTTTTTCTATTTCTTCTATTTCTTCCGGAGATTTTATGGAACGCTGCGCAACAACAGATTTTATAAGTTCAACACTTACTTTCTCTTTTAATAAATCACATGGTATATTCAGCCAGCTATTTAGTTTTTGCATGTTATCTGCCCGGTACGGTGGCAGGTAATGGATCTTTCTTTTTTCAGCTAAGGCTTTATTTATTGTTTCTGCAATGGATACCGTGGGCAAAGTTTTTAATACGCCGATAGCGGCTGCCTGGTGAGCCAGGGATTCCATAGGCCCTGTCCAGATGATATCTTCCACACCAATATCATTACCAAATATTATTTCATCGTTATTGTCAATATCTATAATAGCCGCCAACCCCGGCCTGTCTATTCCAAAGAAATATAAGAAATTACTATCCTGGCGAAAGTGATAAGTATTATCTAAATAATTCATAGGGCTTTCCGCATTCCCTAATAACAATATCAGGCCATGGCCAACCTGTTTTTTTAATTCTTCCCGTCTTGTTTTATAAGTTTCTTTGCTAAACATCATGTTTCTTTTTTATTTTAAATAGGACTATCTCTTATTATTTTTTACCGTTATCTAAAAATTAAGTTTATTCTCCCGAGGAATTCATTGTTTCGAATTTAATTTCGCTTCCAGAATTTTAGCTGTTTTTGTAGCACACAATCCGCCGATATTGGTGCATTTAAATTCGTGTGGTATTGCCATACCGATTGTGTGCATTGTTTCAATTACTTCATCTAAAGGTATTAATGGGTCATAACCGGAAAGTGCCATATTTGCGAAGGTAACTGCATTGGTTGCTGCCATTATATTATTGCCCAAACAGGGAGCTTCCACCCTATTGGCAATAGGTGTGCAAGAGAGTCCTAGGGTACTTTGTAATACCATAGAAGCAGCAGCAACAGATTGGGCAAGCGAACCTTTTAAAAGATAAACAATGGCCGCTGCAGCCATACTTCCGCCCGAACCATATTCAACTCCACACCCAGCTACTTCGCCTGCAAAAGTGGATTGTGTCGCAATAAAAATCCCAATAATACCCGCCACCAACATCGCCTTAATAATTTCTTCTTCTGAAGCGTTCAGGAAATCTGCAGTTCCTATTACAGCACCCGGCAAGGTGCCACATGACCCGGCAGTAGGCGCCGCAACAATGACGCCCATTGAACTCTTTACTTCCATCAGTGCAGATACATACATCACAACATTATTCAGTGCCCCGGCATCTACTAATTTTTTGTTCTGCAATTGCCTTTTGAAATTTACAGACTGACTTCCCAGCAACCGGTCTGCATAATGTGTTCCCTGTAGCCCAGATTTGATAGAGTCCTTTAGAATACACACAATCTTCCTCATTTTCTCAATAATTTCTTCTTCAGAAATATTTCCTCTTTCCCTCTCATAAAGAATAGCCAGTTCCAATATAGAAAAAATCTTATCGCTGTTATATTCCAACATTTCGTTGCAGGTTGTAAAAGGCACATTTACATCTTTCCGGGAAAGGACTGGAAGAACCGGACTTAGTTTTTTTATGAACATTACATCTTCCATAGAAGCTAATTTTTCCTGCAGTGATTCATCAGGAAAATGTTGTGCTTTTATTTCAATAAAATGTGGATTTTCATCAGGCACAATTAAGTAATCATAAGACATGCCGCTCTTAATTAATTCTAAAATCTTCTCGGGTGTCTTGCAATAAATCAACGTTTCGTAAAAATCCCCCATCATAGAAACCTTAATTCCATCAATGGCTATCACTTCAATCATGCCACCACCTGTGGAAATAGCGGTTACGGTTCTTGTTTCTTGAGGATTAGTTAATGTAATCAGATAGGTATTTAAATGTTCTGCGTTAATATCTCTTATAGCAAATTCAACCGGAATACCAGCATTCGAAATATAGGTTTCAGATTCTGGCAAACGCTCATCATCTGCTTCCCATCCTAAAAAACCTCCAAACAATCCCATATCAGAACCTTGCCCTGTATGAGTATCTGCTAAAGACCCGGTTGGATCGAATTCAACTAAAATGCTGCTGATATTATTTTCCATCAAGTCACGGCACAGCCTCCCAATCCGGAGAGAAGCTGCACAATGAGAACTGGACGGGCCCCGCATTACAGGACCTATCACATCATTAAATATACTTGGGAAATTTTTCATAAATTTTTTATTAGAGGTTCATTTATTACAAATGATCCTTCCAGTATTTTGTCATCGTTTCCCGTAAGTGAAGCGATGTATTTTCTCTTTCGTAAATGCCATGCGAACGCATCGGGTACGACATCATGTAAAACATTTTATTATTTTTTATCAATTCATTCGTCAGCATTTCAAAACTCTGGTAATGTACATTATCATCACCCGTACCGGCTATAATCATTAATGTACCCTGGAGATTTTTTGCAAAGTTTATGGGCGAACCGTCGCGGTAACCTTTTGCATTATCGTTTAGCAAACCCATGTAGCGTTCCTGGTAAGTAGCATCATACAATCTTTGGTCAGCCACAAAAGATACGGCCAGACCGGTTTTATAAATATCCGGATAACGAAACATACAATTGAGGGTCATCTGTCCGCCACCACTCCAGCCCCAGATTCCGACACGGGCAGTATCAATAAATGAATACATGCTGAAAATTTTCTTAGCCGCAGCTGCCTGGTCCTGCGATGCAAGGATACCAATCTGTCTGTAAATTGAATTTCTCCAATCCTTGCCCCTGGGCGCTTTGGTTCCCCTGTTGTCCACACTCATCACTATGTATCCCTGCTGCGCCATATACTCATCCCAAAGGGCACCACCTTCCCAATCATCCTGAACTGTAGATCCGGCTGGCTCACCATAAACATAAAACAATAATGGATATTTTTTTGATGGATCAAAATCTTTCGGTTTTATAATCCAGGCATCCAGCGTAACATCGCCAATATCTACTTTTAAAAATTCTTTTGGATTCAGGCGCAGGGCTTCATACTTTTCTCTCAGTTCCTGGTTATCCTGTAGTGTTCTTATGGCTTTATGATCCGGAAGATGAACCAAAGAAATTACCGGTGGCGTAATTGCATTTTGAAAAGTCTGAATAGCCCACTCCGCATTGCCGGAAACCTGGTAACTGCTTTGTCCTGCTAACGTAGCAGGTGTAACTCTTTCCCCATCACTGCTGCCATCTATTTTGCTCCGGTAGAGATAGCGCTGTGTAAAATTATCCGGTGAAGCAATATAATAAACATACCCGTTTTGAGGATCGATACAATTGATCTGAACCACATCAAATTTTCCTTTTGTAATTAACGTTGATTGTGTTCCTTCACGGGAAATTTTGTATAGATGTTTCCAGCCATCTTTCTCACTTGTCCAGGTAAAATATTTATCGTTGTCCAGCCAGCGGATGTCATCATGCAGATCAAGAAAATCGGGGTCTTTTTCTGTATAAATATTTTTAAGAGCCATTGATTTTACATTACCAATCCATATTTTATTTTCGTTTTGGGAACGGTTGAGTTGCTGGACCATTACTTCGTTAGAATGAGGTATAAAATCCATACGGGCCAGGTAATTGTTTGCAGGGTCTCCCGGAATTTTAAACCAATTTGTTTTACCGCCGGCAGCAGGAATTACACCCACTTTTACCGCAGAAAGTTTGGTACCCACTTTAGGATAAGGCAGCGGTATTGGTCTTGAATAAATAGAATCAACATTATCTATCAGGTAAAATGTACCGATATTTTTTGTATCCGATTGCCAGTAAGCGATGTAGTTTCCATCCGGGCTCCATCGAAAACCATCCCTGTCATCCAGTTCTTCTTCATACACCCAGTCAAAAGTGCCGTTAATAATATTTGCGCCGCCATCATGGGTAAGTTGTTTGCTGTTGCCGGTTGCCAGGTCTTCCACATAAATATTCTGCTTGCTTACATAAGCAACTTTAGAAGCATCCGGTGAAAATTTTGCAAACATTAAAGTGGTAGCTTCTACATTTTTACCAACCTGTTGTAAGTTGCCTGTTGTAAGATTAAGCACCCAGTAATCTCCACGGGTATTGTATCGCCATACCCGCCTGGTATTTGTAAAAATTAATAATTTTCCATCATTATCAGACCATTCATAATTTGAAATCTGCAAAGCATTCTTTTCATTTTTTGGAATTAATTGCTTCGCAGAAACCAGCACTTTCCGTTCGTTTGTTTTAGCATCATAGCGAACAATATCTTTTCCGCCAAACTCGTTGTTATTTTCCAAAGTAGAATAGCCTTCATTATCTTTCATCCATCGCACCGGGCCATAGCCGTTTTGGCTATACGTTCTACTGGTGTAAATATCTCTTAGTGTAAGTTGCTTTTGTGCAAGCAAATTGTTGCTTTGTAAAAAACCAACGCCGAAAAAAATAAGTAAAATCAAGATGGGATTTCTGTTCATGTATTTTAATTTAATTGTATGATGTTTTAATGCTGAAATATTGCTAGCATTAAAGTTTTTTAATTTCGATTGTAATAAATTGTTCTGATTATTTAAAATATAAGTTGCATTTTTTTCGGCCTCAAATTCTTTTGTTCTATTTTGGTTTGTTTTTGCTTTTACATTTTTTCCAGCCGTATACTTTCATTTTACTGTTTTATTTTAAGCAGCAGTACCACCCTGCTTAGAAATTATTTCTAAGTTCGTTATTTTATTCTGTATCCATTTCATATTTATGGTAAAAGCTCTCCTTGTACACATTCCCTTTTACTTCGCTTTCGCTCCATTACGCCGGAAGTGCAGGCAGCAATTCAATTTTATCATCATGCGATTGGATCAGCATTTCTCAAATGCCTGCTGCAACGTCCATGTTACCAGCTATCTGCATCACCCTGCCCCTACCTGAAAGTATTTAGCATGACTTTCATCTTTATAGCCTAAACCCTCAAGGATGGCATAAGTTAAATTTTCGTACGATGTTCTATTATCAATTAAACGCCATTTCCAAACGAATCATAAAGAGGGACTTGAGACCAGCTATACCTATTCTTTGGTATTTTACAATCCTTATTAAGCGCATCAAACGTAAAACGTGCATTGGTAAAAGCAGTTATATTTCCTTGTTTATTTACACCAAAATACTTACCAGTTTGCAGATTAAAATCTAATCTGAAAAGAGTATTTGAAATAGATATCGTTTGCCACTTTTTTGCAACAGAACTTTTTGTCTGAAAAGAATATCAAAAACAACAAAACATAACTGGTTAATAATTTTTACTTCATATCTTATTTTAGTTTTAATTGATGTTGCTTACACAACACAACTGATTAGTAATCTTTTAAAGAGAAAATAAGAAGTGAGTAAAATTAAAAATCCTGATTTTTCAGATGCATAATTTACCTCATCAACCTTTCCTTAATCAGTACTTTATGAACACTTAAAAATTAATATACTCCAGGCTTTTATTCACCAAAATACCATCTGTAGGTTTAAGATAAAAAGTTACATCCTGTTTCGCTTTCAATTTTATTATGAATAGATCTTCACTACCATACAGGGTGGGTTTGTTTCCAACATTTACAAATGTTGGATAAAGAACTTTACTACCATCGGAATGTAACCGGTCGTAAGTAAGATTTTCCATAACTCCAATTTTAAGGATTTGTACGCCGGTAAATTCAAAATCCTGTTGATTGTATGGCAACGCAAAACTTACAGCATTTACATTGGCGAGGTTATTTCCTTTTATAACTATCTCTACCGTTTCACCTTTTTTATAACTCTGTTTTGCAGTGCTGATCTGTAAAGTACCAGAAACTTTTGCAGCGCTGTCTGTAGTTTTAACGCCGCCATTTAATTGTGAAGCCACCAGAGAAATATCGTAAGCGTCTATCAATCCATTTTTATTAATATCACCTTTACTAATGTATCCATCAAAATCCGCATCACCTTTTTTCAGGCCCGTATAGTTCATGTAAGAAGTAAGATCGTTATTGTCAATTTTATGATCGTCATTAATATCTCCCGGGAGAATACTTGCTGTACCGGCTACTTTAAATACATACAGTTCGCTGCCGGAGCCATAGTTGTTGGAAGCATCATTCACAGAAATTTTTATATATCGCACTGAAGGATGAGAAGCAAAATCAAAAATTTTGGTAATGTTGTCTTTTTTCCACTCAAATATTCCTGCCGGTATCCATTTATTTTTATCAAGGCTGAACTCCACATTCCCTTTGGTAATAATTCCGTTTCTGCCATCCATACGTGGCTTGTATTCAAATTTGTCCAGCTGATTGATTGTATTCAAATCCATTACAATAGAAAATGGAACTGCCCTTTTTCCATATTTTGTATGCCAGATATCCTTCTCATCAAAGTCAAACAGTTTACTTATTTCATTTCCTTCTTCATCATCGGCAGATGATACTGAATTGATATCATGAATGGCAAATTCCAAAGGATTATTTTTTGTTTTGGCCTGAACAGTTGCCCAGTCTGAATTACCCTCTTTGTTTACCGCCCTGATTTTGAAACTATAGGCTGTTTCTGCCTGCAGGTCTTCGAATAAAAAATAAGTTCTATTAATTGTAGTATAGTGCATACCCATAAACGCAATTTCATAATAATCAGCATTACTGACAGCATCCCAGTTAAGCTTTAAAGTATAGGCTGTTTTATTACTATCTGCTATCGCTACATTTGCAGGTATAGCCAGACTTTCCGTATGTTGTTTTAATTTATTTGCAGGCTTAAATACAAATCCGTTAATCTTTAAGGTAACGTCACTTTTAGTAATATCTACCGCAGCAGCTTTCACCCATATTTGCGGATTTTTAATCATTTTCACTTTGGCAAATTCGCCGCCTGCTGTTGCAAATTGGTTTAAATCCGGAGCTGCGTTGTAGAAAAACACATTCGTATTTTTAGTAAAAGCATCTAAAGAATTTACAACAATAAGATTTTGCTTTTTCCCTCCAAACATTACAGATATATTTTTAGGCTTTGCAGTAACATTTATCTTAAAGATGGTTGTTTTTTGTTTTACAAAACCATTAAAATCTCCTATTGTCGCATGTACAGATACAGTGGCAACATTCCCTGCTACATTAGATTCAATCAGGGTTGTAGCGCCAGTTTTATTTTTGTAGGCTTCTGTTACGCCATCATCATCATATTGGATAAAAGAAGATTTACCGAAGGGATAAACTTCATAAGTACGCAGTTTGTTATCAATTTTATTTACATGGTTATTAGGATTGTTCATTGGAATAATGGCGCCCTTTTTTACGAGCACAGGTAACTTCCAGATGGGTGCATCAAAACTATTGATGATACAATCTCCTGCGTATTCCTGCCCGGAGAAATAATCTATCCAGTTTCCTTTTGGTAAATAAATATTGTTACGGATATCATTGCCCTTTTTATCCATCTCTGTAGATTGATAAATGGGTGCAACTAAAAAAGAAGGGCCATACATAAACTGGTAATTAACAGATTTACCAAGCGTATACTCGTTAGGATAATCTAAGAACATTGCCCGGATCATTGGCAATCCGTTAACGGCTTCCTTTGCGATACTATAAGTGTATGGAAGAAGCTGTGATTTTAATTTAAGATAAGTACGGTTGATTGATGTGGTAGGTTCGCCCAGGGCATTCGGATATTTCGGATTGGCGCCCCAACCATCCATATTTAATTGCATCGGTGTAAAAGTCTTCCACTCAAAATCTCTTGCATTCACTACCGGATTTTCGCCACCAAAAATACCATCCATATCACATGTAATATTGGACAACCCCGATAGGCCTGCACCAATAAAAGTTGGAATATGAAATCGGATATATTCCCAGTTGCCACCAGTTTGATCGCCACTCCATACGGTTGCATAGCGTTGTGTTCCCGCCCATCCATCCAGGGAGATAAAAAAAGGCCGGGCATCGTTGCCGTAGTAAGGTAAAATTTGTCCCACATCTGCCACACCATTCAGGCCAAAGGAATAACCGTCACCTACCCATGCCACATCCGTTTTTAAAACACGAACGCCTGCATCCCTTACTTCCTTGATAATATCTCTTTGCAACAGTGCATTTATACCTGCTTTGGGATGCAAATCAGATTGTGTCCAAAGACCTATCTGCACGCCATGTTTGCGGGCGTAATCACCGAAAGATTTTAAGTTTTCGATATTACTGTCGAGGGTACTTGTTTGTCCGTAACCTGCGCCATAGCCATCGTTTGGCAATATCCAGCCGAAAGGCATATCATTTTTATTATAACGGTCAATTACTGCACGTGCAGAAAACTGGTAATTATTTTTTTCTCCGTTAAGAGATTCTTTTATGCCGCCATTATTCTTCTGGCTTTCTTTATAACGCTTACCATCTTCAAAAAGAATTCCGGTTGAATCTTCTTTCCAGTAATCCCGGTTATAGGCATTCAGGTGTCCTTCGTAAAAAGCAAATTTTGGCAACAAAACAGGATGGCCGGTGAGCTGGTAAAAATCATTTAAAAGATTTGCAGCAACGTCATTCACTATAAAAAAAACATCGAGATAGTTTGTATTGTGCGAAAGAATTACCTGGCCGTCTTCCTTCGATCCAAAGTCATATTTACCTGGCTTAAAAGTGTACCACATCATACCATAGCCATTTGTAGACCAGTAAAAAGGTACAGGCGATGCTACCCCGCCATCTGTCCAACTGCTCTCGTTAACTATTGCAATGCTATTATGTTTATGAGAGATACGGCCATTTTGAACACCACCGCCAAAAAAATATTCTTCTGGATTTTCTTTTAAAACCAGTGTTGTTTTTTCTTCACTAAAAGAAAAAGGTTTCATCGTTTGCAGTACTATTTTTTGCGAAGCATTGTTTAGTACTTCCATTAAAGAAGTGGCTTTATTTATCGAAACAGATATTTTAGCAGAAACGATCGTTATAGTATTCGCTGCATCCTTAATGGTTAGCGGACCAACCGCCCGTCGTGGATTATCAACTAATATAGTTGCAGGGGGCATTGCTTCCGGTTTACGAATCATATTGCCAGAAGTATCTTCAAAAACACGAAAAATATTTTCACTATAAAAATCAATTGTGAGCCGCTGTTTGTCTGAAAACATCAGTTCTACCGTAGTTGGATTTATCTGCTCCGCACTTTCTACCATGTGCGATAAAGAATCTTTAGTTTGAGCATCTCCTGCAACTTTATGGCCTAAAAGGCAAACTAAAACAGCTGAAGTTTTGAAAATTTTTGACAGGAAATTTTTGTGTTGTAAACAAATCATTTTTTTAATTTATAAAAAATATGAAAAAAAGAAATACTGCAATCACTCTAAAATTAAATAAACCCGAAGTATTTAAACATAAAAAAAATATTGCGTAAAATTTAGCGCTTCTATCTTGCTAGAAAAATCGCATAATATCCAGGGAATGTCGATTACTACATTGTTACCTCACAATCCATTTGCTTATAGCTGCTGGTCCATTCCTCAAAAAATGACACAAATGGATAAGTCTGCAGTGGCTTATTTTTCTTACCGCCATACTTTAAGAGACTAGTATCAACGTTCTCCATGACCATGTATTCCTCTATTTGAACGGATAATTTCCTTGCCTGTAGAAGGTTAGTTTTATTGAATGATGAAAGACTGATGGAATACCTTTTATCCTGGTACCTCAATCTTATTCTACCTTCACAATTTGCTATTGAAACAGATCCTTTAAGGATTTCTGACCCAAACCTGACCCAATTTTACTCATTTGTGACCCAATTTTAAGGTGACGGGCAGCTTGGAATGATGAATATTCAGAGTGATAGTAATGTAAAAGCCCCACTGGTAGTGAGGCTTACGTGTTTTACTGATGAGTGGAGAGTATCGGGGTCGAACCGACGACCTCTTGCATGCCATGCAAGCGCTCTAGCCAACTGAGCTAACCCCCCAATTCTTTAATTCGGATTGCAAATATACTGGCAGCAACCTACGCTTCAAAATGAATTTTTAATTCTGCTTGTTTGCCGGCGATGCTGGGTTGGTATTATTGACCGGTTTCATTTTATTAGCACCACTCTCAATAGATTTTAATGCATCCAGGTTCTGACGTGCTAAAACAAAATTACTGTCAAGTGCCAATGCTTTTTCAAAATACATTTTTGCTTCAGCTTTTTTGTCAAGATCATATAAGGTTAATGCCTGGATATTATAAATACCCGCCTGCAGGTAGGTTCTGCCCATCTGTTCGCCAACATTATAAGGTATTGTATACTCAGGTTTAAATTGTAGTTTTTCTGTGCTGGTGGCGGTTGCCAGGCATTCTGCCAGGCGCTTAATACTGTATTGCAGTTCCATCAATGTGTAAGCATGGTAAGGGCTTTGTGTTTTTGAATATAATTTTTCAAAAATGGTTATCGCCTCTTTGGGTTGCTGTAATTTATCAAGACAGCTTCCTTTCATTTCCATCAAAACCAGGTCATCTGGTTTAACTTTTAATCTTTTGTCGGCCCAATAGTAACATTGCACATATGAATTCTGCTGCATATACAGCATAGCCAAGGTATCTTCATAAGCCGGATTTGCTCCCGCTTCTCCTACATAATAACTAAGTGCGGTAATACCTGTTGCAACGTCACCACTGGTAACAGCCTGTCTAAATACCCTGATATGAGGATTAGTGGAAGCAGCAGGCGATGTTTTTGCACCCTGTGCCATACAATTAACAGATAATAAGCCAACGAGGGATACAAAGGTTATTTTTTTCATGCAATTATTTTTGAGCGCTCAAATTAATAAAAAAAACCGGATTTTGAATTCCGGTTTCGCTAATTATGGCCAGTTATTTTTATTCGCCCCAGATTTCTTCTTTTCCATCAAGCCAGGATTTTACCAGGCCGGTTGTAACTGATTTTGGTCTTTCCAGCGGGAAGCCCAGGGCCCTGTCCCAGCAAAGACTTGCCAAAACGCCTAAAGACCTTGAAACACCAAACAATACTGTATAAAATTCATATTCTACCATGCCATAATGCACCAGTAATGCCCCGCTGTGCGCATCTACATTGGGCCATGGATTTTTAATTTTAGCAATAGAGCCTAAAACAGCAGGCACAGCATCATAAATATTCCAAACAGTTTGTACCAGCGGATCATCGGGCATATGCTTTTTACCGAATTCCATCTGTGCAATAAACCTTGGATCTGTTTCACGCAATACAGCATGGCCGTAACCAGGTACAACTTTTCCTTCGCTCAAAGTTTTCTTTACGTATTCTTCAATCTGTTCTTTCGTTGGGATATCAGTGCCAATACTTTCCCTCATCTCGTAAATCCATTTGATCACTTCCTGGTTGGCCAGTCCATGTAACGGTCCCGCAAGGCCGTTCATACCAGCTGCAAAACTTAAATACGGATCGCTTAAAGCAGAACCTACAAGATGTGTTGTATGTGCAGACACATTACCACCTTCATGATCGGCATGTATCGTCATATACAAACGCATCAGTTCATGAAAACCTTCTTCCTCAAAGCCCATCATGTGTGCAAAGTTGCCGGCCCAATCGAGCAAACCATTTGGCTGGATATGTTCTCCAGATTTATATTTACGGCGATAGATATAGGCTGCAATGCGTGGCAGGCGGGCGATCAGGTCCATAGAGTCATCAAACACCGCATCCCAATAGTCTGCTTTACTCATACCTTTTGCATAACGTTTTGCAAAATGACTTTCTGTTTGCAGGCTCATAATAGCTACCACAAACTGCGTCATCGGATGTGCACTTAAAGGCAATGCCTCTATGGAGGCGAATACATAATTAGGTACATGGCTGCGTCGTTGCCAGGTACTGGTTAAATGCTGTACTTCTTCATCTGTAGGCAAGCTACCAACCAGCATCAGGTAAAATAATCCTTCGGGCAAAGGCTCGGTACCACCGGGTGCTTTGGGTAATTTTTCTCTTAATTCCGGTATTGAATATCCACGAAAACGAATACCGTCCTGTGCATCCAGTAAGGAGGTTTCTGAAACCAAAGCCGTAATACCACGCATACCTTGGTATATCTGGCTTAACGTTACCTCTCCAATCACTTTATCACCATGTTCTTTAAGCATACCCTTAATATCTGCCGCAACCGCATCTGCTTTCTCTTTAAACCTGTTTTTAATAATACCCATACAATTATTTATTATAAATTAATGAAAATGTCAACTTAGTTATTACGTGTTTGCAGCATTACTGATAAACCATACAGCAATTCAACTTAAGCCTTAAAATTACGAAGCAGCGGGCTTTAAAACAAAAGTTTTAGCAGAAAGTTTAAATTAATACAATGGCTTTACCTGATTATTTCGGGGCTTTTTTATAGAGATAAAAAGCAAGTAACCCAAACAGGAAATTGGGTGTCCAGGCTGCAAGAAATGGTGTAAAATTTCCTTTGGTGGCAAACACCAGCGAGAAACGGCCGAAGAGAATATAAAGCACACTGATTATTACGCCAATTGCGAGGTGCAAGCCGCTGCCACCCCTTGTTCTGCGGGAAGCCAGCACTACGCCGATAATGGTCAGTATCAATACGGAGACCGGTATAGCATCGCGGTTATACCGCTCAACCAGCAGGGTATTCAGCATTTCGGAACCACGCAACCGTTCTAATTTAATAAAGTCATCGAGCTCAGGTGTTGGCAGTTGATCTTTCAGGTATTCATCCCTGCGCAGATCACGGGGTTTAAAATTATAAACCACTACCATTTCTTTTATTTTAGTAATGCGTTCAGAAATGCTATCCAGCCGGCGTTCAACTGCATTAAAGAGTTTCCATTTTCCTGTTGCGGTATCCCAGTTAAACTGATCGGACCGCAGGTTATATACCAGTTTATTTTTTTCGAAACGCTGCACAAAAAAACCATTCCCCGATTTTAAAATGGTATCATAGCTCATGATACCCACATAGGTATTGGTATCCATTTTAAAATAAAGTGTATGTTTAAAATTGGGACTACTGGTGCCCCCGGCTCCCGGGCCATCAATATATTTTGCTTCAAAATTGCCCCACTTAAGATTTGCCCTGGGCACCACATATTGATACCCTATCCATAAAAGCGCCGTTAAAAAAATGCCTCCAACTACATAGGGCAATAAGAACCGGCGAAAGCTTACACCACTGCTGAGAATAGCAATGATCTCGGACCGGCCGGCCATTTTACTGGTAAAAAATATTACCGAAATAAATACGAACAAAGGAAAAAGCATGGCATCTATGCGGGGAATAAAGCCGAAATAGTAATCGGTAATTATACGTGAAAGCGGCAATTGGGATTTTATAAAATTGTCCGTTTTTTCGCTAACATCAACCACAACCACTATAGCAGTAAATAATATCAAACAAAAGAAAAATGTAGTCAGGTATTTTACGAGTATGTAGCGGTCAATTTTTTTCATATACCGAAGTAGGGACAAAAGTAACTGAAATGCCGCTGGCAAAGAAATACATACGTGAAGAATTTGTGAAGATTAACGGAGGTTGAAAGTTTAGTGTTTAGAAGTTTAGTTTGGAACTCAAAATTAAAGCACTGTTTTAAACATCTAAACACTAAACCCCTAAACTAATACCTTTCGCTGCAATCCATCCCGTTGTCCACGCATTTTGAAAATTATAACCTCCGGTTATCCCATCTACATTAATGATCTCGCCGGCAAAAAACAAGCCTGGATGTTTTTTACTTTGCATCGTATTGAAATCAATTTCAGATAGCTCAATTCCACCTGAAGTAACAAACTCTTCTTTAAAGGTGGTTTTACCTTTTACCGCATAATCATTGGCACATAAGTTTTTGATGAGTTTATTTTGTTCTTTGGCAGGAAGGTCAGCCCATCGCATATCCACCTGTATCCCAGATTGCATAAGCAGGAATTCCCATAACCGGTTTGGCAAAGTAAAAGGGTTACGGTTGATGATCTTTTGAGCAGCTAACTCAAACCGCAGTTCCTGAATTTTTTCACGCAAACTGTTTTCATTAAGATTTGGGATCCAGTTTACCTGTATTGAAAAATTATAATTTTTAATGGCAAGTTCTCTTGCACCCCAGGCCGAGAGTTTTAAGATAGCCGGACCACTCATTCCCCAATGGGTAATTAACAATGGCCCTTCTTCTGATAATTTAGAGCCCGAAATTTTTACACGCACCTGCTCCGCAACAACACCCATCAGTGCAGTAACCGGGTTACCGGGCATATTAAAAGTAAAGAGAGAAGGAACCGGTTTTTCAATATGGTGTTCAGATCGGTTCAGCCAATCGTACTGCATTATTTTGGGATAGCCCCCGCTTGCCACACAGATAAGATCAGCTTTCAATTCTGTATCATCTTTCATAACCAGGTTCCATACAGCATCTTTTGTGTATATGCCTTTCACTTCTTTATTCATCCTGATATCGATATGAAATTTGTTGGCCTCTTTCAGCAAACAATCAATAATGGTTTGCGAACTGTTTGTAACGGGAAACATCCTGCCATCTGCTTCTGTCTTTAATGCTACACCTCTTTCTTTAAACCAGGCAATTGTTTCATTTGTAAAAAAATGATGAAAGGCTTTTTTTAAAAAAGCAGCACCACGGGGATACTTTTTTATCATTTCGGCAATGCTGTAGCAGGCGTGCGTTACATTGCACCTGCCACCACCACTCACTTTTACTTTACTCAGTAACTTATTTGATTTTTCAAGCAGGACCACTTCCAGCACCGGGTTTAATCGTGCTGCATTAACGGCACAAAAAAAACCGGCAGCTCCCCCGCCAATAACAACCAAACGCTTTTTATTCATCTTACCTGTTTCGTTCCTTCAAATGTAAATATATATAAGTTTTAGTCTTGACGAACTGACAGGCCTTATGACAATTATTAAATTGTAAAGATCATGATACGAATCTTATTTCATGTTGGTAAAAGAAAAAAAACTTGCTTATACCTGCAGCGAATTGGTAAGAGACATTTTTGGAAATGCAGAGATTGTATTTTGTTATATGGATACGTATATCAGCCCCTTTAGTATCTGGAACGATATTGAGTGGAATTAAAATACAGGATACTGTAATTATTTTTTTATTCTTAAAGCAAGGGTACAAAATTTTCCAGTTGCGTCATCCACACACCATCTGTTTTTCGCCAGATTGCTGTATAGTAACCGATGTAATTACGATCAGGATATTTCAGTAATCCCTTCTCAAGTGCTACTGATCCGTTAAAAGTTATCTGGCCAAATACCCTTTCAAATTTTACATTTGGTTCATCAGCAAACATTTTTTTCCAATCTGCCATTACTGTATTTTTTCCGGCAATAGTACTGCCATCGCTGGATATTTCCACATAATTGTTCATCCAGTATTTTGCCACAGCAGCAATATCTTTTTTTGCAATGGCTTCGTTGGATGCTGTTCTTGCAGTACGTATGTACAATTCATCAGCCTCCGTATTATTTTGCGCAAAAGATGTATTTAAAACACAAATCAGGCATAAAAAAATTGAATATTTTTTCATTGATTAAGTTTTTGATTTTTAAAAAATAAGTGCTGTAACATTTCTGATCGTTACAGCACTTTCAGTTCTAATGCGCATTATTTAAAGCAGGGTTACAATATCTGTTTCAGTTCAATCGAAAAATCTACTTTCATTTTCAGAATAATGGGATTTTTAGGGTCATCATTTATCCAAAGCTGCTCGCCGTCTTTTGCTTCTGCTTTAAAACATTTTATGTATTTATCCTGGCCGTCAACTTTTACAGTATAGAAATTATCATCACTTCCTTCCTCGCTTACAACAGTAAATTCACGTTGTCCAACCCACTCATTTGCATTTATCATAGAAGACCCTTTCGTTTTTAATTCGTTAAATACTTCATTACTTATCCATACAGAAGTCCTTGTATCAAGTTCAATAGTTTCTTTACCAAATTTATTCATTTGATCGTGTGCAGTGTTAATAGCTTCTTTACTAATGGTTACAGTGCCGTTGTAACCAACATCGCCGGTTAATTTATATTTAAATGATATGCCATTATCCATATCCACTTTTGGGTTTGTTACCCTGAAATCGTAAGTTATGCCACCAAAAATCACTTCGTAAATATAAGTGCGCTGCATGGTTGGCTTAACATCGGCCATTACCTGGGGGCAACCAAATCTTTTGAGCCAATAATCTTCTTCATTATATTTTTCTTTCAGCACTATGGCATCCTCGCAGGCTTTTTCATTATTGCCTGTTTCATTGTACAAGGCAGCACGATTACCATAATAACCTGCTTTTGGTTCTTTTTCAATAAATTCAGTTGCTTTGTCAATCCCTTTTTGATATTCCTTATCTTTTCTAAAAAGGCTGAAATAACTTTTAATGATATCATCAGTAGTGTTGCCGGAGGATATTTCATCTTCCAATAATTTATAAGCTTCTTCTTTTTTATCTGCCTGGTGTAATACATAAGCATAAGTTGGAACAAATGCTTTTTTGTATGAGCCTTTTAAAAGATCATACCCTTTCTTTGCATATTTATATGCCTCTGCAGATTGTTGTGCATCAGCGAGCTCTGCAGCGTAAAATATATAGGGTAACCCATTTTTTGGTGCCCATGCCATTGCTGACTTATAATATATTGTACCTGATCTTTTCTTATCAGCAAAATAAAAATCGGAAGGTATAAATGCAATGTTGCTTGCTGCGGTATCTTTATTTTTATACCAGTTTTTTATATCAGCAATAGCCTCTTTATCCATTTTTAAAATTACTTCACTCGCTGTTTTTTTAGCAAACGCATTCTCGTCTTTTTTATTTCTTTTCAGTAATGTATCTGCAATCGGCAATACATTTTTGTATTTTTTTCTTTTAAAATTACTTTCAAGTTGCCTTTTTAATTCTTTGGTTGGCACTACCGGCACAACCTTGGCAGGCAATGCAGGTGTTGTTTGTGCAACTACTTTAGGTTGCTGTGCAAACAAGGTTGTTGTTGTTAAGCTGATCACTATCAGCAATAAGATCTTTTGCATAATGTTTGTTTTATTTTTTGTTGATTTATTTTATTATGATGATGGGAAAATCGTTTCCGTAACTGTAACTGGCCGGGTATTGTGGCGTGCCTTTGTACTTTTGTGTTATTTCCGGCACTTTCGTTTGTAAATATGCATCCAGTTGTTTTACCGTTAGTTTTTTATCTCCGGGATTTGCATCTCCCTTAAAAGCTTCAAGCAAACAATAAGTAAATGAGCCATGGCCCAACTGCGAAAACTCTGATGCAAACTGTTCGCTGCCCGATGCAGTAAGCCATTGCGTACCGGTTGACCGGGCTAATTGTGCTATAGCTTTTTCTTCAGCAGCACCTCTTGAACCAGCTACCGCTTCCAATGCACCTGCACTCTGGCATGCATCCAAAATAAACAATTGCTTTTGTGCTTTTATCTCTTTACTCATCTGCTGTAAGGCTGCCGCACTAAATCCTTTTTGCGCCAGCGCACCATCATTACCATACAACTGTGTTACATCATACGGCACCAAGAAAAATTCTTTCTTATCATTTACAACACCATGGCCGGCATAGTAAAAAATAAACAGATCCTGCGGATTGGCAGCAGTTTTTATTTTTTCAAAAGCAGCAGTAATGCCTTCTTTTGTTGCATCTGCATCATTTAATATGGTGGTATTTATTTTGCTAAACAAACGCTGCGAACCGGTTGTAATGGCTTCAGTAAATGCCGCAGCATCTGCATGCGCATAATTTAAAGTGTACTTGGGATTTTTATAAGTATTTACACCTACTACAAAAAGATAAAGTTGAATATCATTCTCTGGTTTTTTAGCCGGTATAACCGAAGGCTTATAATCTGCTATCAATTCGGCAGGTAAACTTTCGGTACGCTGGCTGTTGATGGCAACAGCTTTAAAATTATTTGCACCGGCATTTAATGTAACAGGGAAAGTTTTGGTCATTGTCTTCTCTCCTTTGTTCTCATCTTCAACGGTAAGGTTTCTTGTAGTTTGCACCAACTTGCCGTTTTGATACAACCGTATTTCAGTTACGGCATCTTCCGGACAATCGGCTTTTACTTTTATAGTTACCTGTTCTTTATCGGTATTGTATGTGGTTATATCTTCCTCTACCGATAAATTTCTTTGCTGTTCTTCTACACTAATTTTTACAACCGGCGCTGCTTTTATGGTATTGATATTTACAACCGGTATCGTAAAATTTTCGTTATTTAAAATTCGGGTTAAAAGATTAGGTGTGTAAAACTGTTCGTACCCCGATTCTAAGGGCAATACATCCAAACCCTTTGTGTAATGCATATTGTGCATGGCTGTTTGTGTTCCATCAAAGCGGCCGGCTTTGTCAACAATAACCCAATCTTTTTCGCCAAAAAATACCATGATAGCTACTAAAGTTCCTTTGGTTAAATCCCAAATGCTGACAGATTTATCATTATTGCTGCAAAATATAAATTTACCATCGGGGCTAACATCCAAAGCTCCAATCGTTCTGGAATTACATGTAAGAGAACGGATTATTTTATTTGAAGAAAGATCATACACTGATAAATTATTTTTTCCGTCACCGTAAATAAATGAATTTGTATTGGGCACAGTCTTTAAAGAAAACCCCATTCCCGGATCCGGGATATTAAGCGCTGCCTCTACACCCGTTTCAGTATTCCAGCTATAGATTTTTCGAAAATCGTTTACACCAATAAGCGTATTCCCATCTTTACTGAGCAACAGATAATTTATTTTTCTACCCTTGCTATAACTGTCAATATGCTGAAAGGTTTGTAATATTGAACCGGTTTGTATTTCTATTTTGTCTATTTTATTATTGCCTTCGTAACCAACATACAGTAGTTTATCATCTTTTGAAAACAATAAAGAATAGGCGGATCTTTCCAGATTGATACTATTGATTTTTTTGCCGCCTGCTATACTATAAAAAGAAAGTTTTGGCTGCGATTCATACTGATTAGTTGTAACCAGGATTTTATTATTGTTTGAAACTGAAAAGGCTGTAACTGTTTGATTGGATAGAATGCCATCTACCATATTTACAACATCAGGCTCAAATAATCTGCCTCCTCCCGCTGAAGCAATATCGGTTTTTTGCATTGTGCCTGCTATGCCTGTGTTCTTTATTTCAGATAATACTGCGCTTCTGAGATCAAGTTTTTGTAAAAAAAGGTTGTTGCTGCGATAATCGCTGGTACCATATAACAAAATAAGCGATTGCTGATTTGCTGTTACCACCAGATCTTTAATAAAATTTGCACCGCTGCCAAAAATTTTCTCAACGTTGCTTTCTTTTAAATTCCATTCCACAACAGAACCGTTTGTATTAATGCCCTGAAATAGTTTTGTATCATCTTCACTAAACAAAATTGAACTGGAGAAAATATCTTCGCTATAAAAAGTTTTTAAATATCCAAATGTTGTCAAGTCGTATAAAATAATTGACTTTCCGGCTTTGGTAGCCATGTAACGACTGTCTTTACTGAAACTTAGTAAGCTGATAGAACTGTCCTGAATTCCGGTAATTTTTTTTACAATTTTTTTGCTGCCTATATCTAATAACTGAACGGTACCCACTGATTCTTCATACCGTGTAATTGCCAGTAATTTTGCATTAGGGCTTATATATATTCCGTCGTCTTTTAAATTTTCAAATTCATCTGTAACAATCACCTGCCCGGTGGCCGTATTTATATGAGTAATATATCCTTTATTGGTAACAATATCCGTAAAATCAAAAGAGCTGCTTACCTGCATATAATTACCGGTAGTAATCACAACTATATTATTTGCGTCATCAAAGGCAAGTTTGGGCTTTTTCCCTTTAATAGATACAACTTTGGGGGATGCCAGATTATCTGCATCCCAAATCTTTACCACATCATCTGCAGCCGTTATAAATATTTTACCATTAGTGCTGAACAGTATTTGAGTTATTTTATCTTCATGAATTTTTTTGTTGAATATTTCTTTCCCGCCATTTAAGAGGTCGTTGATAATTAAAGATGATCCAATACCTGTGTACAGTTTTTTACCATCGGGGCTAAATGCGAGGCCTGTGGTTTGTCCTAAAATGGATAATTCGGGATTATTATCAAAGGTCTTTAACTCTTTTGCCGTCTGCATATCCCACAATTTCACGGTGCCTTTTTCGTCACCACTGGCAAGCCATTTTTTATCCGGAGAAATTGCCAGCAATTTTACATCACCACTATGCCCTCTTGGTATTACTAACTGAGGTGCCTGGGCAACAGAAAAAAATGATACAGCACTTAACAAAAACGAGAAGATAATTTTCATGATAATATTTTATAAAAACCAGGTAATAGTATTAACATCTTGATTTTATTTATTTTTTGTTGGTTTATTTTATAATGATGATCGGGAAATCGTTTCCGTAACTGTAACTGGCCGGGTATTGCGGCGTGCCTTTATATTTTTGTGTTATTTCCGGCACTTTTAGTTGTAAATATGCATCCAGTTGTTTTACCGTTAGTCTTTTATCTCCGGGGTTTGCATCTCCTTTAAAAGCCTGCAGCAAACAATAAGTAAACGAGCCATGGCCCAACTGCGAAAACTCCGATGCAAACTGCTCGCTGCCCGATGCGGTAAGCCATTGTGTACCGGTTGACCTGGCCAATTGTGCAATGGCTTTTTCTTCTGCTGCACCTCTTGCTCCGGCTACAACTTCCAATGCACCTGCACTCTGGCATGCATCTAAAATAAATAATTGCTTTTGCGCTTTTATATCTTTACTCATTTGCTGCAAGACTGCGGCACTAAATCCTTTTTGTGCCAGTGCACCATCATTACCATACAACTGCGTTACATCATACGGCACCAAAAAGAATTCCTTTTTATCATTAACCACACCATGGCCGGCGTAATAGAAAATAAACAGGTCCTGCGGTTGGGCAGCAGCTTTTATTTTTTCAAAGCCAGCAGCAATACCTTCTTTGGTGGCATCCGCATCGTTCAATATAGTTGTATTTATTTTACCAAATAAACCCTGCGAACCGGTTGTAATTGCTTCTGTAAATGCAGCAGCATCTGCATGGGCATAATTTAAAGTGTACTTGGGATTTTTATAAGTATTTACACCCACTACAAAAAGATAAAGCTAAATAGCGTTGTCTTCTGTTTTTGTGGGTATGATCAAGGGTTTATAATCCGCTATCAATTCAGCAGGTAAACTTTCGGTACGCTGGCTGTTGATGGCAATGGCTTTAAAATTGTTTGGCCCTGCATTTAAAGTAACGGAGAAAGTTTTGGTCATTGTCTTCTCTCCTTTGTTCTCATCTTCAACTGTAAGATTTCTTGTAGTTTGTACCAGCTTTCCGTTTTGATACAGCCGTATTTCAGTTACAGCATCATCGGGGCAATCGGCTTTTACTTTTATAGTCACCTCTTCTTTATCGCTTTTGTATGTAACTATATCATCCCCTACCGATAAATTCCGCTGCTCTTCCTCTACAGAAATTTTTACAACTGGTGCAGCTTTTATGTTATTGATATCTACTACAGGTGGCGTAAATTTTTCATTGTTTAAAATACGCTGTAAAAGTTTGGGGGTATAAAATTGTTCGTAACCCGATTCTAAGGGTAAAATATTTAAACCTTTTGCATAATACATTGTCTTCATGCCGGTTTCTGTTCCATCAAAGCGGCCAGCTTTGTCAACAATAACCCAGTCCTTTTTGCCAAAAAATACCATCGTAGCTACCACTTCTCCTTTAGAGAAATCTACAATGCTGACAGATTTATCATTATTACTGTAGAATATAAATTTACCATCAGCCGTTATATCCATAGCACCATTTGTTTTGGAGGGATATTTTAGGGACCGGCTTATTTTGTTTGCAGATAAATCATATACTTCTAAATCGCTTTCTCCATTACCATAAACAAATTCATTTTTATTGGGTATTGCCTTTATTGAGAATCCGTATCCAATTTTTGCAGATTGAGCATTTGCTATAGTATTCCAACTATATATTTCATTGTAATCATTTACCGCAATAAGTGTACTTTCATCTTTACTAAGCATCATGAAATTTATGCTTCTGGTTTTACTATAATCATCATCAATACGCTCAAAGGTTTTTAGTATTGTACCTGTTTGTATATCTATTTTATCTATTTTATTATTTCCTTTATGACCGACATAGAGACTCAAATCATCTTTTGAATACAAAAAAGAAAGTGCCGTTGTTTGCAGACTGATATCCCTGATTTTTTTGCCATTTTCTACGTTGTAAAAAGAAAGTATAGGGTCTTCATATTGATTAGTGGTAACCAGGATCTTTTTATTATTTGAAACAGAAAAAGCTGTGGCAGTCTGATGCTGAAGAATGCGATCTACTGTATTTACAGCGTCAGCCTCAAATAATCTTCCCCCTCCTGCTGAAGCTATGTAGCCACCCTCATATGTATGTTGCATGTTACTGATAATGCCCGAACGATTTATATCAGATACCAATTCACTGTTTAAATCAAGTTTCTGTAAAAAATATTTACTGTAATACTCGTTAGCACCAGACAACAAGATGATTGATTGCTGGTCAGGTGTTATAGCTAAATCCTGTATAAAATTAGCCTGGCCACCAAAAATTTTGTCCACCTTATTTTCTTTAAAATTCCATTGAACAACAGAGCTATTTGTAGAAATTGCCTGAAATAATTTTGAGCCATCTGTATTACACAATATCAATCCTGAAAAAATATCATCACTATAACAAGTTTTTACGTATTCCAGCGTTGTTAAGTCATATAAAATAATAGATTTGCCGGCCATTGTAACCATGTAATTGTTGTTTTCACTAAAACTCAATAAGTTTATAGTACTATCCTTAATACCAATAAATTTTTTGACAATTGTTTTGCTGGCTATATCTAATAGCTGAACAGTACCTGCCTTTCTTTCCTCATTGTTTACTGCCAACTTTTCAAACCGGACAGTTGCCAATAATTTTCCATTTGGGCTTATAAAAAAATTGTCGTCCTCTAAATTTTCAAATTCATCTGTGCTAATAACCTGTCCTGTGGCTGTGTTTACATGAGTAATATATCCTGTATTTGTAGTTACATGAGTAAAATTGATATCAGTATAGTTACCTGAGGTTACTGCAACAATATTGTTTGCATCATCAAAAGCGAGTTGTGGCCTATAACCTTTAATGGGTACAGTTTTGGGGGATTCTAAATTTTCTAAATCCCAAATCTTTATCTCTTCATCTGCTGCAGTTGCAAATATTTTACCCTTGCTGCTAAAAAGTATATCATCTACAATTTTATTGTCATGAATTGTTTTGTTAAATATTTCTTTCCCTGCATTGGAAAGATCTATTATTACTAAATTAAAAAGATGCCCAATAAAAAGTTTTTTACTATCAGGGCTGAATGTGAGGGCTTTTGCACCACGGAAAGAAGTTATTCCGGATGTATCATTAAATGTTTTTACTTCCCTGGCCGTTATCATATCCCACAATTTTACTACGCCATGTTCGTCACCAGTGGCAAGCCATTTTTTATCCGGAGACGTAGCAATAAGTTTTACTGTTGCGTTATGCCCTCTTGGTATTACCAACTGCGGTGCCTGGGCACCAGACAGAAATGATACAGCAATGAACAAAACCGAGAAAAGAATTTTCATAATAATATTTTATAAAAAGCCAGGAAGAAACAGCGGTAATGACAGCTCGATGTTGCTTATTTTTTGTTGTTCTATTTTATAATGATGATTGGGAAATCGTTTCCGATACCGTAACTGGCCGGGTATTGTGGTGTGCCTTTGTATTTCAGCGAAATCTCCGGCACTTTGGTTTGTAAGTATGCGTCTAATTGTTTTACTGTTAATTTTTTATCTACAGGGTTTGTATCTCCTTTAAATGCCTGCAGCAAACACCAGGTAAAAGAGCCATGACCAAGTTGAGAAAACTCAGATGCAAACTGATCTGTACCCGATGCGGTAAGCCATTGTGTACCGGTTGCCCGTGCTAATTGCGAAATGGCTTTTTCTTCAGCCGCACCTCTTGAGCCGGCTACTACTTCCAATGCTCCGGCACTTTGGCAGGCATCTAAAATAAACAATTGCTTTTGTGCTTTTATATCTTTACTCATTTGTTGTAAATCTTTAGCACTGAATCCCTTTTGTGCCAATGCATCATCATTGCCATACAACTGTGTTACATCATAAGGGACCAGGTAAAATTCATTTTTATTATTTATAACACCATGACCGGCGTAATAAAAAATAAAGAGATCCTGCGGATTAGCAGCAGCTTTTATTTTTTCGAATGCGGCATTCATTCCATCTTTTGTTGCATCGGCATCATTTAAAACAGTGGTGTTTATTTTGCTAAACAAGCCCTGCGAGCCTGCTGTAAGTGCCTCAGTAAAAGCAACCGCATCGGCATGGGCGTAGTTTAATGTGTACTTTGGATTTTTATATGTGTTTACCCCCACCACAAAAAGATAAAGCTGAATATCATTGTCCTTGGTTTTTACCGGAATAACCAACGGTTTATAATCTGCAATCAATTCTGCCGGCAAACTTTCGGTACGCTCGCTATTGATGGCAATGGCCTTAAAATTATTTGCCCCGGCATTTAATGTAACCGAGAAAGTTTTGGTCATTTTTTTATCTCCCTTATTCTCATCTTCAACAGTCAGGTTTCTGGTTGTACCAACCAACTTTCCGTTTTGATATAAACGTATTTCAGTTATAACATCTTTCAATCCATCAGCTTCAGCTTTAATAGTAACCTGTTCTTTATCAACCGAAACAGTTTTTACATCGTCGGCAACATCAAGGTTACGCTCCGCTGTTTGCAATGTAATTTTTATAGATGGTGGAGATTTTATATCAGCAATATCAGGCACATTGCTGGGCAATGTATTATCCCAGATCTGTTTTAATAATCCTGGTACATAATATTTTTCGTACAAACTTTCCAAAGGAATGATTTCTTTGCCTTTGGTAAAATACATTTTTTTCAACGCTCCTTCAGTGGCATCAAAACGCCCGTCATCAGTAAGTAACACCCAATCGCCCGATTTTTCGAACATGTATATTTTTGCAATTTTTCTTTTTTTCTCAACATCCCAAAGGCACAGCCCTCCGTACTCTTCGGTAAGCATGTAACGTTCATTATGTAAAAAAACAAAACCGTAAACTTCATCGCCGGTACCACGCATTATACCTACAGATTTATTATTAACAGCATCAACTAAACCAATATCTGAACCTGCATTCATATTTACTGCAATGGGGATTTGTGTGGCTGCATATTTATTTGAAGGGGATATAATTGTTTCAAAATCAGATTTTGGCAATTGAACATCTGTTCCGATTTGCTTACCAGTTTCTGCATCCAGATAAATTAATTTATCGTTGGAAGTGAACATTAATTTCTTTCCATTATCTGTAAAGCGGATATTTCGGATGTTTACAGATTGAAAATTCCATTTTTCATTCCGGTCTGCAAGGCTTACGCAATAAATAAAATTGGCGGTATCATCTCTGGATTCTGCAAACAAAATCATCTTGGTATTATCTGGCGAAAAATCACAAAATTTATTAAGCCTTTCCGTACCCGTGTAATGCAAACCATAGGGAATATCTACGATGTATAAAAGCTTTAATGTTTTAAGATCCATTACATAAATACCTTCGTTACCAGTAAGCACAATAATATTAAGTGCATCAAAAATCTGCATGCCTACAAATCTTTTATGCATATTGTTAATCTTAGTTACGGGTTCGTAAACAATTTTTGCTTTTGTTGCATCAAACTTGTTAAGCCCTTCTTCTTCAGCATATAAAAAACCAGTCTTGCCATCATCAGTAATCCGGTATAAAAAACCTTGATAATTACCTCCTAACAGGCGAAGGTTGAAGATGCCATTATCAAAATTCAGTATTCTATCTTTTAGACAAACTGCGTCTTTATTTTTATAAACAAACCGTACATGAGAATCTAATGGTAACTGGCCATAGGTAAAGATTGGTATTATTGAATTGGCATTGGCGCTAATGCTATATTTTGACATGTTTGGACCTGCCACCAGATAATCTCCTTTTGGAGACAGGGCATTGTTTTGCTTTTGTTCTTCACTAAATAATGCTAAATCATCTATAATATCTACTTCCTTTTTGCTTATAAAAAAATCTGCCGGATCAAAAAGAACGAAATTTTGTAAGTAGTGTAATAATATTTTTCCTGATGATGATGCATATGCCTTTGTAGTATTTACAGGGTTATCAGCGTTCTGTATCACCTTGAAAATAATTTTCGACTTTCTTAAAGATGCATAGCTTTTTCCATCCAATTCTTCTATATAAAGTACTTTTTCATTTCTTCCGGAAAATGCAATTATGTTTCCGTTTGATAGAAATTCATAGGGGGTAAGATTAGCGTTTTTAGGGAATATTTTAAGTATTTTACCTGTTTCAATTTCCAATAACCAGCTGCTGTTCCATTGGTTTGATAACAAAAGAACTTTATCATCAGGAGAAATACTAAGTTTTTTTATTTTATAGTCATTGTCAATTGTTACAGGGATATTTTTTAAAAGTTCATTTTTGCCTGTAATACAATTCATTTTCTCTATAACCAGATTGTTATCATCTACCTGATATGTTCCTCCGGTGTACAAAGTTTTTCCGTCTGCCGAAAAAATCATAGCCGACCGATATCCTTTTGCAGACGCTTTATTGACCAGTTCAAATTTTTCAAAACTGAATAAAAATATAGTATCGGCAAATTGCATAGCTAAAAAAGCACTGTTGTTATCAATAGCCATACTTATGTTTCCATCGTTAAATCTTTTATTATCAACTCCGCCAGGCCTGAGGTTTTTTAACAGATTGCCTGTTTTATTATCCCATATCTTTATCCCATCCATACCCACAGAAACAAGCCATTTTTCATCAGGAGAAATTACAACTGAATTAGCCTCATGCGTAGCAGGAATAATCAATTCCGGCCGCTGTGCCAATAACTTTACCGGCATAATAAATGCAAGCAGCAAAACAAACAATGGAGTGAACGATTTGCAATTAAAATGCTGCTTCATACGGGATGCTTTTATTTTTTTAAAATTAAAACAGGAATTATTTAACCCTGAAATTAATTATGCTTTATCTCAACCATTAACGGCACTACAGTACCATTTACATTTTCTTTTACTTTAAACCCAACCTCTGTACCTGTATAAGTTATGTCTTCTTTTTTTATAAGTTTATCGCCAAGTGCACTTATTATTTTGGCAGATAATCCACCTTGCTTATTACCCATGGTTTTCAGCATATCATCCATATTGAGTTTTTCTTTTGAATAAAGGATCAATAAATAATCAATGCCTTTGTTCTCATCCATCTTAATTATTTTGGTATCGCTGGGGAAAGCCACCACGGTATTTGCACCCACGTGCGTGCTTGTTAAATCATCAAAAGGTAATATCTTGTTTATTTTTCCGGTAAGGTCTGTTGCGAAAGCATAAATGTAGGCTTCCTTATCGATGTTCATATAAAAACGGAATTTTGTTCCGCTGGTATAGCTGTTCATCATGGTATATGCAACCAGGTCTTCTTTTGCCGAATTTTCTTCTTCTACTACGAGGTTTCTGCTGCTGATCCTGTTAACGGGCATATCATCGCCGGTGTTTAATTTAAACTCAATGTTACCGCTTAAACCATTAACTATTACCGGAGCCGGTGATGGTTTGGGGTCTGGTGCAGGAGGAGGAACAGGCTTAGGATCTGGCACCGGTACCGGTTTAGGATCTGGTGCAGGAGGAACCGGTTTAGGATCTTCCTTTTTTTCATCCGGCACTTTGGTATCAGGACTTGCAAATGGCTGTATTGCATAATTACACCAGCTTACAAAGTCATTATACTTTATCCAGATCTTTCCATGATCGGCCCAATCTGCACCCCAACTATTTAATACCTGGAATGCACCACCTGCTACATTATCATCATAACCAATTACACACATGGCATGCTTATTATGTTTCCATGCTGTATCAACAGAAGATTCCCTGGAATCAGGATTCCATACAGCAGATTTGATATCTAAAAAACTCTGCGGAAGTGTAAATGAAACAGCAATGGGGCTTCCTTCCGTTAAAGCTTTTTTTGCAAGCTCAATGGATTCGTCACGGGTTTTTAAACAAACATCATTTTTTGAATAACCTTTAGCAGCAAATAGAAAACTAGCATCTGCTATTTTGTAATTTACCGCTTCGCTTTTTGCTGTTTCTGTAATGGTAGATCCGCATTTATAAGGTGTGGTTCTTAATGTTGCATCACCTAAACTCATCAGCGTCTGCAGAGCAGTAATAATACTGCTTCCAAACTGGCAACTGTAATCTTTGCTGTCTTTGATCTGTTCGTACAAAAAAGTGGGAGAAAATGCATATTTATTAACCAGGGCTTTATCAGTTAAATCGTGAGTGACTGCATAAAGTATTGTTGCTACTCCATAACCGTTTGCCCATGCAGTACAGGTTCCGTAATTACCCTGGTCGCCGGGAGTGGGTGAGTACTTTTCGAGCGAATAGCTTGAAGGTAGTCCTCTGAAACTACGTTCTGATACCCTAACTTTTTGTGGAGTTTTGGATATCAATTGCATATCAATAATCTCTCCCATGGCAAATTTTCGCTGGGCTTTGCCAATGGCTGTAAAGGATAACATTACAACAATTATCAGCAGGTGCTTTTTCATTTTCATACTAAATAAATTTTCCTAAAAGTATCGTTATCCATTGTACTTCTGGTACCCTGAAGAGGGTATTTATTTGGTATGGCCGGTTATTTTTAAAAAAGCCAGAAAAAATGTAATAAAAAAATGCGCCGGAAAACAGCAGCGAAAACCTTATACAACCCGGGGATTAAAAGGTATCGGGAATATTAAATCAGGGAGAAAATAGTTATCGCATTAGATCAATAATCTGAGCAAAGGTTTGGATTTGCTTTTTCAGCAGCTTCTATAGGTGTAAACGAAGATAAAATATCAGCTTTACCTTTTTGGATACAGATATCATGTTCGTAATGGGCTGCGGGCTTTCCATCGGCTGTTCGAATCGTCCAGCCATCTTTATCATGAAAAACATCTTTGGTGCCCAGGTTTATCATCGGCTCAATGGCAATCACCAATCCCTCTCTTAATTTGGCACCGGTACCTCTTTTGCCAAAATTTGGTACCTGTGGTTCTTCATGCAAACTCCGGCCAAGTCCATGGCCAACCAGGTCTCTAACCACACCATAACCGTGTTGCTTTTCGGTATAATCCTGTATGGCGAAAGCAATATCGCCGACCCGGTTACCGGGTATTGCTTTTTCAATTCCTTTATACAAAGACTCTTTGGTGACACGCATTAATTTTTTGATATCCTCAGCTATTTCTCCAACACCAAAAGTATAGGCACTATCACCATGAAAACCATTTTTAAGAACCCCCACATCTACTGAAACAATATCACCTTCTTTCAATTCTTTGTTTGTAGGAAACCCATGAACTACAGCATCGTTAACAGAAATGCAGCAGGCAAATGGAAAACCATGGTACCCTTTAAATGAGGCTGATGCTTTATTATCCTTAATAAACGTTTCTGCGATCTTATCCAACTGCATGGTAGTAACACCCGGTTTAATAGCAGCAGCAACAACAGCAAGTGCTTCACTAACCAATAAACTGCTTTCACGCATCAGTTCAATTTCAGCCTTGCTTTTGTAATGTATCATAAGCCCTGATCCCTTCCTTCGACTTCGCTCAGGAGGAGGATTTATAAGTTTGAAATTATTTAAAACAAACCCCGACTTATATAGTCGGGGCTTAATTATCTATTTTTTAAGTCCCCGTAAGGGGTATTATTTATTTTATACTCCTGCTGAAACACCCTGCTGTTGCCTTCCCTGGATCCTGCCGCTACTCATTAAACCATCATATTGACGCATCAATAATTGTGTTTCGATCTGCTGTAACGTATCTAAGATAACAGCAACCATAATTAACAATGAGGTACCGCCAAAAAATGTTGCAAAGCCCTGTGTCATGCCAAATACTAACTGAATGATACCGGGAAGAATACCAATAAATGCCAATAACACAGCACCCGGTAAAGTAATTCTATCCATAATGGTACCAATATAATCTGCGGTAGGCTGACCAGGTTTAACGCCCGGGATGAAACCGTTGTTACGTTTTAATTCATCAGCCATTTGCTTTGGATTAAATATCAAAGCTGTGTATAAGAATGTAAATGCAATTACAGCAACAGAATATACGATCATGTAACCAAGATTGGTATGATCTGTAAAATATTTAGTCCAGGTAGCTGTACCGCCAAATGAAAATAATGTTGGTAAGAAAAGTATTGCCTGTGCAAAGATGATCGGCATTACACCTGATGCATTAACTTTTAAGGGCAGAAAATTCCTGGCACCACCAAACTGGCGGTTACCTACGATCTGTTTAGCATAATTAACCGGTACTTTCCTGGTACCCTGTACCAGCATAATAACACCCAATATTACGGCTATAAGGAACACAACTTCAATAAGCATCATTAAGATACCACCTGCACCTCTTGTTATCCTGGCTTCCCACTCCTGTATGAATGATTGTGGTAAACGGGCAAGGATACCAACCATAATGATAATAGATGTACCATTACCTAAACCCTTGTCAGTTATTTTTTCGCCCAACCACATTACAAACAATGTACCTGTAGTAAGAATAACAACTGTTGATACCCAGAAATAAGCGCTGAATGCAGGAATAATAGCTTCTACATTACCCGGGCTTTTTAAATAACCGATATAGGCTGCTGCCTGGAAAGCTGTTACCAAAACTGTGAGGTAACGTGTCCATTGATTGATCTTTTTTCTGCCACTTTCACCTTCTTTCTGAATTTTAGCCATTTGAGGAACCAGGATGGTCATCAATTGCATAAAGATAGAAGCTGAGATATAGGGCATAATACCCAAAGCAAAAATAGATGCTTTTGAAAAAGCACCACCTACAAATGTATCAAGCAAACCCAGCATGCCGGATTGTGTACTTGAAGTAAGGCTTGCTAATTTATTGGGATCGATACCGGGTAAAACAATGTATGAACCAATACGGTAGATAAAGATCAATATTAAAGTGAACGTTATCTTATTGCGTAGCTCATCTATGCTCCAGATATTCTTAAGTGTTGTTATGAACTTCTTCACAGAATTTAAACGATTTAAGTGATTTGCGCTAAATTAAAAATGACCCCGCTTAGCGTGGTCGGGCAAATATCGTGAAATTATTTTATTATCTCGATAGAACCTCCGGCTGCTTCAATAGCTGCTTTTGCTTTTTCACTGGCTGCATTCACTTTAAAAGTGAATTTACCTGTAAGTTCGCCGTTACCTAAAATCTTTACACTATCAAACTGGCTTATTATACCATTGATATATAAATTTTGCAGGTTGAATTCTGTAATGTTGTATTTTTCTGCCAAGGTATCGATCTTGCCAAGGTTTAATACTTTAAACTCAATACGGTTATTATTTTTAAACCCGCGTTTTGGGATACGACGCTGAATTGGCATCTGTCCGGCTTCATGCGCTTTTTTACTTTTGTAACCTGCACGGCTTTGTCCACCTTTATTACCTTTAGTAGATGTACCACCTTTACCACTAGCCTCACCACGGCCAATTCTTTTTTCTTTGTGTGTTGCGCCTTTTGCAGGCTTGAGTGTGTGTAGTTTCATTTTATTTTTTTGATTTTGTACTTACGGGGAATCACCCCTCGCTTGTTTAGTTAATTTGTTAATTGGTTAATCCGTTTAAACGTGTTAACGAATTAACGGATAAACATTCATTATCCCAGTTCCTCTACTTTTACCAGGTGGTTAACTTTAGTAACCATACCCAATATCTGGGGAGTAGCTTCCACTTCAACAGAAGCATTCATTTTTTTTAATCCCAGGGCTACCATTGTTCTTTTCTGGCGCTCCGAGCGGTCAATTACACTTTTAACTTGTGTTACTTTTATCTTTTTCATACCCCTATCCCCTAAAGGGGGATTAACTTTTTTGATTAATAAATAACCCATCCATAACTCCCCTTCAGGGGATGGGGGCATTATCCGTTAAATACTTTCTTTAAAGAAATACCACGTGTTTTTGCAACAGCAATTGGTTCACGTAAAGTAGCCAGGGCTTTAAAAGTTGCTTTTACCACGTTGGTTGGATTGGCAGAACCCAGGTTCTTAGCCAACACGTCAGTAATTCCTGCTGCTTCCAAAACGGCTCTCATACTTCCTCCGGCAATTACACCGGTACCATGTGCTGCAGGTTTGATGTAAACTTTTGCTGCACCTTCTTTAGCCAATTGGTCATGAGGAATAGTACCATGCATTAAAGGAATTTTTATCAAATTCTTTTTAGCATCTTCAATACCCTTGGTGATAGCTTCCTGAACTTCTTTGGCCTTACCCAAACCATGTCCAACAACTCCGGCTTCGTTACCAACTACTACTAATGCAGAGAAACTAAAGGCACGACCGCCCTTGGTTGTTTTTACTACACGGTTAATGGCAACAACCTTGTCTTTCAATTCAAGGTCGCCGGCTTTTACTTTATTTGTAATTAAATTTGACATCTATTTTTCTTATTAGAAATTTTGTAATTAAAAAATCAAACCAGCTTCTCTTGCGCCTTCAGCAACTGCTTTTACACGGCCATGGTAGATATAACCACCACGATCAAAAACAACTGTATCAATGCCAAGTTCTTTTGCTTTTGTCGCAATAGCAGCTCCAACCATTTTACCTTTTTCGGTCTTAGGTGCTTTCTGAGCCTGGATATCTTTCTGCCTTGATGAAGCAGACGCTAATGTTACGCCATTGTTGTCATCAATTAACTGTGCATAGATATCGCTGTTGCTTCTGAAAACGCTTAACCTTGGTTTTGCTGCAGCACCGCTGATCTTTCTGCGGATGCGGTATTTAATTTTTACTCTTGCGTTTGACTTGTTGTTCATTTTATTTTATTTTTTCTCCCTGATTCTGCCAGGGATCTGTTAATCCGTTTATTGGTTAATCCGTTTATACAGAATAACGGAATAAATATTTTTATTTACCAGCAGACTTACCAGCTTTTCTTCTCAACACTTCACCTGCAAATTTAACACCCTTACCCTTGTATGGTTCTGGCTTACGTAAGCTTCTGATCTTCGCACAAACCTGTCCGATCAATTGTTTATCGATACTTTCAAAAGTGATCATCGGATTTTGTCCTTTTTCCTGGCTGGTAACAACTGATAATTCTTTAGGGATTTCAAAAACGATATTGTGAGAATAACCTAAAGCTAAATCCAACAAATTACCCGTGGCAGCAGCTTTAAAACCCACACCCACCAGCTCCAGTTTTTTAGTATAGCCTTCAGTTACACCTTTTACCATATTACTTACCAGTGAACGGTATAAACCATGCATGGCACGATGACGGATCTGATCTGTAGGACGGGTTACATTTGCAATACCATCTTTAATTTCGATCTTCATATCCCTGTCTAAAGTTTCCTTTAATTCGCCTTTTGGTCCTTTTACTGTAACAATATTTTCAGCATTAACCGTGATGGTTACACCAGCGGGTACTTCAATCAGTTTTTTTCCAATTCTGCTCATTGTCGATTTTTTATTTTGTTTGTTATTCGATCTGTGTTCAGCCACGACTAAGGCTTAATTATCAGATCAGTTTTTTAATAATTTGCAAATGTGAAGATTTGCAAATATGAACATTAATAAATGTTACAAAGAACCTCTCCACCTACATTCTGTGCTTTTGCTTCTTTATCGGTCATCACACCTTTAGATGTAGAAACAATAGCAACGCCTAAACCATTTTTTACACGCTTAATTTCATCTGGCTTTGCATAAGTACGCAATCCCGGACGGCTAACTCTTTCCAAACTCTGTATAACAGGTAATTTAGTATTAGCATCATATTTCAAAGCGATCTTGATCAGTCCTTGTTTATTGTCATCTTCAAATTTATATTTTAAGATGTATCCTTTATCGTACAAGATCTCAGTAATGCGCTTTTTCAGATTGCTTGCAGGTATTTCTACAATACGGTGGTTAGCCATCTGTGCGTTACGAATTCTAGTTAAATAATCTGCGATTGGATCAGTAACCATTGTTATTTCAGTTAATTGATTAAATAATTTTATTACAATGCGATATCCTAATTAGGTTGTTCGCTTTTCGTTGATCGTTGTTTGTAACCGGCTTTTCGGTCAACAGCCAACGATTTTCGGCCAACGTTTTTACCAGCTTGCTTTAGTTATGCCCGGTATTTTACCCTGCAATGCCATATCACGAAACATGTTCCTGGATAAACCAAAATGTCTCATATAACCTCTTGGGCGGCCTGTTAACTGGCAACGGTTTTTTAAACGAACCGGGGATGCATTCTTTGGTAATAGATCCAAACCTGCATAATCACCGGCTGCTTTTAAAGCTGCTCTTTTATCAGCATACTTCGCAACCATTACTTCACGCTTTCTTTGCCTGGCTTCAATTGATTTTTTTGCCATAATCTTTTATAATTATTTCTTTACGTTTTTAAATGGCATGCCCAACTCTTTCAGCAATTCAAATGCTTCTTCGTTGGTACCGGCTGTTGTTACAAAAGTGATATCCAGACCGGTAATTTTATTTACCTTATCAATATCAATTTCCGGGAAAATGATCTGCTCTGTAACACCCAATGTATAGTTTCCACGGCCATCAAACGATTTATCGTTGATACCTTTGAAATCACGTACACGTGGTAAAGACACAGAAACCAACCTGTCTAAAAATTCATACATCTTAACTCCACGCAATGTAACTCTTGCACCAATGGGCATATCCTTACGCAGCTTAAAGTTTGAGATATCTTTCTTTGACATGGTTGCCACAGCTTTTTGACCGGTTATATTTGATAACTCATCAATAGCGATGTCGATCAGTTTTTTATCTGTTACTGCACCATTTACACCACGATTCAAGCAAATCTTGGTTAATCTTGGCGCCTGCATTACAGTTTTATAACTGAATTTTTTCATTAAAGCAGGTACAACATCCTGTTTGTACTTGTCTGCTAACCTGGGTTTGTTAGTTGTTGTGCTCATTATTTGATTACCTCCCCTGATTTTTTAGCGATCCTTATTAATTTACCATTTTCCCTGGTGCGTTTAACTTTAGTTGGCACCCCTGCTTTAGCATCCCAAAGCATCACGTTACTGATAGCGATCGGTGCCTCAATTTTCACTATTCCACCTTTGGTGTTTTGTGAAGTTGGCTTGGTATGTTTGGTAACGATGTTAACACCCTCAACCAAAACCTTTCCTTTTTCTAAAATTATTTCCAACACTTTACGAGGCTTCTTCATGTCCTTATCTTCACCGGTAATTACCACTACCGAATCGCCTTTTTTAATGTTAAACTTTGGTTTAAATCTTGTACTCATTTCTTTTAATTTGCAAATTTGCAAATTTGCAAATTTGCAAATTCACATATTTATTCTTAATAATTTTTATAATACCTCTGGCGCCAATGAAATGATCTTCATGTATCCTTTATCCCTCAATTCACGGGCCACTGGCCCAAAAATACGGGTGCCTCTTGGTTCATCAGAAGCATTTAATAATACTACTGCATTATCATCGAAACGGATATAAGAACCATCTTTACGACGTAATTTGTTCTTTGTTCTTACAATAACCGCTTTACTAACAGTTCCTTTTTTAACACCACCTGCAGGCATGGCATCTTTTACAGTAACAACTATTTTATCACCGATCCTTGCATAGTCCTGACCACTGTTGCCCAGTACACGAATACAAAGTACTTCTTTGGCACCGCTGTTGTCCGCTACATTTAATCTGCTTTCTTGCTGTATCATTTTTATTTAGCTTTGAGCTATTAGCTTTGAGCTGCTAGCATTTTATACTATTATTACTTATCATTCACGGCTCGTAGCCTGCGGCTCGTAGCTCGTAGCTTACTTCACTTTCTCAACCACTTCAACCAGTCTCCAGCGTTTTGTTTTGCTTAAAGGGCGGCTCTCCATGATCTTTACCGTATCACCAATGCTACACTCATTCTTTTCATCATGCGCATGAAATTTGGTAGATTTTTTTACGAACTTACCATAAAGCGGATGCTTTACTTTACGTTCTACACTTACGGTAATAGTCTTATCCATTCTGTTACTGGATACTACACCTAATTTTGTTTTTCTTAAATTTCTTTCCACTTTAGTTACTTTTTTATGGATTAATTAAAATCCTGCTTGTACTTTTTTTAATGCCGTTTTTAACCTGGCGATATCCCTTCTTAAAGCGCGGATGCTTTGCGGATTCTCCAATGGAGAAATGGCATGAGCAAATGAAAGCTTCTTCATACGCAATTCATCTTCAGTAATCTTTGCTTTAAGATCTACCTCGCTTAATCCTTTCAGGCTATTTAAAAAATCAACTTTCTTTAACATTGTTGTTGTATTTGATAATTACTTTAATTATGCTTTGTAATCGTGACGAACTACAAACTTTGTCTGGATTGGTAATTTTTGAGCTGCTAAGGCAAAAGCTTCTTTAGCTACCTGCATTGGAACACCATCACACTCAAACAAAATTCTTCCTGGTTGCACAACAGCTGCCCAACCTTCCGGGTTACCTTTACCTTTACCCATCCTTACCTCTGCAGGTTTAGCAGTAATTGGCTTATCCGGGAAAATACGTATCCAAACATTTCCTTCACGTTTCATATGACGGGTCATTGCCTGACGTGCGCTCTCGATCTGACGGGCACTCATCCAAACCTCATCCAGTGCTTTTAATCCAAAGGTTCCAAAAGCCAGGGTTGCTCCACGCTTGGTGTCTCCCTTCATCATTCCCCTTTGCGCCTTTCTGTGTTTACTTCTTTTTGGTGATAACATTTTCTTTCAATTTGCTAATTTGCTAATGTGCTAATGTGCTAATTGCACTGCTAACACTATTCTATTCTTTTAAAGGCCCGATGTTTCAATTTGCCCATTTGCAAATCTGCCATCAGCACATTTTTTTTATCTTCTTCCTCCGCCGCCACCGCCACGGTTTCCACCAGCTCCACCGCCGCCTCTGCGGTCATCTCTTCTGTCATCCCTACGGTCAAATCCACCTGGCCTGTCACCGATTTCTTTTCCACCACCTGCAACAACATTTGGATTCAGATCACGCTTACCTAAAACCTCACCTTTACAGATCCAAACCTTGATACCTATTTTACCATAAACAGTTAATGCAAATACGTTAGCATAATCAATATCCATACGTAAAGTATGCAATGGCGTACGGCCTTGTTTAATTTCTTCGCTACGTGCAATTTCAGCACCACCCAAACGGCCACCAACTTTTACTTTAATTCCTTCGGCACCCATACGTAATGCTGAAGCGATAGACATTTTGATAGCTCTTTTATAGTTGATACGATTTTCCAACTGGCGGGCAATAGTATCGGCTACAATGTTTGCATCAAGCTCCGGACGACGGATCTCCAAAATGTTGATCTGCACATCTTCTTTACCACAAAGTTTTTTCAACTCTTCTTTGATCCTGTCAACTTCTCCACCACCTTTACCAATGATGATACCTGGTTTAGAAGTATGAATGGTAACGATCAGTTTGTTAAGCGTACGCTCAATAACAATCTTAGAGATACCACCCTTGTTGATACGGGCATTCAGGTAATTTCTGATCTTATTATCCTCGATCAATTTTTTTGGATATTCCGTTTTGCTTGCAAACCAGTTGCTGTCCCATCCACGGATGATTCCTAACCTTAAACCTATCGGATTTGATTTCTGACCCATATTTTTAATGTGCTAATGTGCTAATTTGCTGATGTGCTAATTACCCACACTATATTTTAAAATTTAGTTTTTAATTGCTTTTTCGTCAACAATAACGGTTACATGGTTACTGCGTTTGCGAACGCGGTATCCACGACCTTGTGGTGCCGGACGCATACGTTTGATAACCCTTGCAGCATCAACCATAATTGTTTTAACCACCAGTGTGCTTTCGTCACCTGCTTCGTTTTTCTGTTTCCAGTTATTGATGGCAGATAATACCAGCTTACGTAAAGGAACAGCCGGGTGTTTAGGATTGTGTTCTAAAACGGCTAATGCCTTTTCAACCTCCATACCACGGATCAGATCAACCAGCAAACGCATTTTGCGTGGTGATGTCGGGTAATTGTTCAATTTTGCTACTGCTTCCATTTTTTATTAAGTTGTTAGTTGTTCGAAGTTCGTTGGCCGGTGCGTTTTATCAACGGTCAACTTTCAACGGTCAACGTTTTACGATATCTTTTTACTTGAGTGACCTCTGAAATTACGCGTTGGAGCAAATTCACCCAACTTATGTCCTACCATGAATTCTGTTACATAAACCGGAATGAATTTATTCCCGTTATGAACTGCAAAAGTTTGCCCTACAAAATCAGGAGTAATAGTGCTTCTTCTGCTCCAGGTTTTAATAACACCCTTTTTGCTTTTTCCTTCAATCATTGCAGCAACTTTAGCATCAAGCTTAGCTTCTACATAAGGACCTTTTTTTAACGAACGAGCCATTTTTTATTTTTTTTTGTTTATTTGTTCCGGCTAAAACGAAACCATTTTAACAATGATTAATGATTATGAATTAGGCAATTTCTTACCGTTTCTCCTGGTGATGATCAATTTACTTGAGCCCTTACCTTTTGTACGGGTGATCTGTCCTTTTGCATATTTACCTTTACGGCTACGTGGGTGACCACCAGAAGCTCTACCTTCACCACCACCCATCGGATGATCTACCGGGTTCATCGCTACTGCTCTTGTGCGTGGACGAATACCTTTCCAACGGTTACGGCCTGCTTTACCCATGCTCTCCAGGCTATGATCGCTGTTACTTACAACACCAACGGTTGCGTAACATTTGATCAACACTTTTCTTAACTCGCCACTTGGCATTTTTAATATCGCGTACTTTTCTTCTTTATTACTTAACTGGGCCGAGGTTCCTGCACTCCGTACAAGTATTCCACCCTGTCCTGGCTGCATTTCTATGTTGTGAACATTTGTACCTAAAGGCATGTTCTTAAACATCAACGCATTTCCTAATTCCGGTGCAACAGCGTCGCCGCTTATTACGGTTTGTCCAACCTGTAAACCCTGTGGAGCAATGATGTAACGTTTCTCTCCATCAGCATAATTTAATAATGCGATGAAAGCAGTACGGTTTGGATCATACTCGATGGTTTTAACAGTAGCAGGAATATCTTTCTTACTTCTTTTAAAATCTATGATACGGTACATGGTTTTGTTTCCACCACCCATGTAGCGCATTGATCTTCTGCCCTGAGAGTTACGGCCGGCTGTATTCTTCTGTGCTTCAAGCAAAGACTTTTCCGGAATGTTTGTAGTAATCTCTTCGTAAGCATTACCAATTCTCCACCTGGTTCCTGCTGTTGTCGGTTTGTATTTTCTTAATGCCATTTTGCCCCTATCCCCTAAAGGGGGATGAACTCTTTTTTATTTTAAAATCTCTGCATTTTGCGGTAGCAGAATTACCATTCGTTATTTATATTTTTAGTTGTTGCCTTGCTCCCCTTCAGGGGATGAGGGCGTCTTTTAAATTCCGCTGCCGTACAAATCAATTGATTCGCCTTTGGCAATAGTTACGATCGCTTTCTTTTTAGAAGGTTTGCGGCCAACTATAAATCCGGCTTTAGTGTATTTTGCTTTTGCTTTTGAAGGCACAACAATAGTATTAACACTATCAACAGTTACACCGTAAAAACTTTCTATCGCTTTTTTTATCTCCAGCTTATTAGCTTTTTTATCCACTACAAAAGAGTAACGGTTCATTTTTTCTGTTTGCTTGTTGGCTTTTTCAGATAAAATCGGCTTTATTAATACATCAGACGGCTTCATGTCTATTATTTTTAAATTCTTAATTTATTAGTTTATGCTTCTACAGTTTCTACATTTTCCTCACTGAATATTTTGGCTGCACTTTCAGTTAACACCAAAACATTTGCATTTAATATATCGTAAGTATTCAGATCACTTAATAAAGTACCGCTAACAGATGGCACGTTACGTAAACTTAAATACAGGTTATCATTGTATTCAGGAATAACAAACAAGGTTCTTTTTCCTGTTATGTTCAGGCTCTTTAAAATACCTGTAAAAGTTGCTGTTTTTGGCGCATCCATTTTCACATCTTCCAATACCATTATCGCATTTTCTTTTGCTTTATAAGCCAATGCACTCATCTTAGCCAGATCCTTAACCTTACGGTTTAATTTGATATCGTATTTGTGCGGTTTTGGCCCAAAAATAGTACCACCACCTTTATACAAAGGGTTACGCAGGTTACCTTTACGGGCACCACCGGTTCCTTTCTGTTTGTGCAATTTCTTAGAAGAGCCTTTTACTTCTGCACGGGTCTTTACTTTATGTGAACCCTGGCGTTGTGCACCCTGGTATTGCTTAACAGCCAGGTAAATAACGTGGTCATTAGGTTCGATACCAAAAATCTCGTCTGGTAATTCAACCGATCTGCCGGTTTGCTTTCCTTCTATATTTAAAACATCTACTTGCATTGTACTTATTTTTATTGGTAGCCCTGAGCGGAGTCGAAGGGTTATTTTTGAATTAAAACAATTGAACCGTTATGGCCCGGAACTGAACCACTAACTAATATGTAATTCTTTTCTGCGAAAATTTTAACTACTTTCAGGCCTTTCATAGTTACCCTGTCCTGACCCATACGGCCACCCATGCGCATACCTTTAAATACACGGCTGGCATCAGATGAGTTACCGATAGAACCGGGAGCTCTTGACCTGTCGTGCTGACCATGAGACTGGCCACCAACACCTTTAAAGCCATGGCGTTTTACAACACCCTGGAAACCCTTACCCTTGGTTGTACCAATTACTTCAACAGCATCGCCTTCGGCAAATATGTCAACAGTAAATGTTTCACCAACATTCTTATCTATTTCGCTATCGCGGATTTCCTGAACGAATTTTTTAGGGGAGGTTTGCGCTTTGGCAAAGTGATTGATCTCAGCTTTTACGGAGTGCTTTTCTTTTTTATCACCAAATGCTATCTGGAGAGCATTGTAGCCGTCTGTTTCAACGGTTTTCTTTTGTGTAACCACGCATGGGCCAGCTTCAATAATAGTAACAGCAGTTTGCCTGCCACTTGCATCGAAGATACTCGTCATGCCGATTTTCTTACCAATAATACTTTTCATTGTATCTTGTTTTTATCCAGCGGTCTAGCCAAAGGCGAGACATAGATGTTCAATATTTTTTTTCTTTTAAGAACTTACCTGCTGCTATCCTGAGCGGAGTCGAAGGACCCTCGTTCAAGTAGTTCATTAGGCTTTGATCTCAACATCAACACCACTAGGTAAGTCTAACTTGCTTAAAGCATCTACCGTACGGCTGCTGCTGGTGTAAATGTCTAATAAACGTTTGTGCGTGCACAATTGGAATTGTTCACGAGCTTTTTTGTTTACGTGCGGAGAACGCAAAACGGTAAAAATTTTCTTGTGTGTAGGTAAAGGAATTGGTCCTGTTACTACTGCACCAGTACTACGTACCGTTTTTACAATCTTTTCTGCTGATTTATCAACCAGGTTATGGTCGTAAGACTGCAATTTTATTCTGATTCTCTGTGACATATAAAAAGAACTTTTTTGATCCGTTTTTTAATTTGGAGTGCAAAGGTAAGGGTTGAGAAGTAATTAGCAAAAGAAAGCGGAAAGTTTTTTAGAAATACTTTTTATAATGATTACTTGAGAAAAATTGGACTATATCTTAATAAGACAGTTTGTTTTGATGAGTATGGTTTTAAAATGGGCAAAAAAGCCACCCTGCATAATTGCAGGGTGGCTTGTGAAAAATTTCAGATTGTTTCGTTGCTAATTTACTTTAAAACCATAATAGCCATACCCATCAATATTGTTTTGTTGCAATTGTCCTAAAAAAACATTTTGATCTGTATTAAAATAAGTACTGTAATAGTAAGCTATCATGGGCTAATGCTTATTTGCCACATCCAAATTTACTTTAAGGCCGATAGGGACATTAGAATTATTTATCCTTAATGTACCAGACTGTGGTACAATTTCAAATGTATATACCCCTTTTGTTGGCGGAATAAGGTTTATTGTTGCTGTATAGGGTTTGGTGCCATTGGATAAATATACTGCGGCACCATTAGCAGATAAATATCTTAACTCCACGCTTTAAAACTGTATCCAAAAGTACAAAATCAAATAAATACCATCCTTCCTGTAAAGAATTTACAGACACTGTTCTTGTAGAGGTAACTATATTATCAGGCAGCGTCAATTTAAATTTCAACGTATCGCCTAAATGTATGGTTTCTGTGGCATTATTAAGCGTCGCATTAAGTTTTACAAAATCGCTTTCTGTTTGGCCAGACGGTGGGTCACAACTGAAAAAGATTATGGGGAAGATAACTATCAAAAATTTGTATTTCATAACATTTGATTTGTAAAACAGCTTTGGGTAAATGCCTTTATAAAAAAGAATGATTTTTAATTTACCCTGAAGCCATAATAACCGTAACCTTCACTATCGGTTTGTTGCCTTACAGATAAAAACTCATTAATATTAGTGTTAAAATAAGTGTTGTAATAATATGCTAACATATTCCAGTGTTTATCTGCTGCATTAAAATTTACTTTTAAGCCATAATAACTCGAGCTATGTATTTGTAAATTACCAGGCTGTGCAAGCATATGAAGTTGATATACCCCTTTTTGTGGTGGTACAATATTAAGTACCGAAATGTATGGGTTACTGGTGTTGGTTACAAATATCTGGCATCCCTGGTAATAACTACCTTGAGTAGCAAAAAAAGCTGCTGTGTTATTTAATCCAACGGCCCTTCGATTGATTGTATCAAATCTTTCGCAAAGAACACAGTAGCTACCTTCCTGCAAACTATTTACTGTTATGTTTTGTGCAGATTCAGTTACAATAACCCCCGAAATAGTTAATGTAATTTTAAGTGTATCGCCCAAGGCAATAGTTTCGCTAGTATTACTAATATTTGCATTTAGCCTAACTGCTTCAGTGTTTTTATAATTATCTTTTACGCAGGTAGAGGATAATAAAAAAGGGAATGCGGCTATCGATATGATGATTAATTTTTTCATGATATATACATTAAAATAATAAGGGCATCTGTAATAAATACAGATGCCTCAAGAATATTAAAAGCAGGGGAAACTATTTGGGTCTAACATTGAGTAATGGTTCGTAATATCGAACATCGAATTACCGGTGAAAAATGCAGGGTATGTGTTATCAAATTGCCATAAATAATCGCACATATTATTTGTATTGCTGTTAAATACCCCATAAATATTATGTATAGATGATCCCCCAATATTATCCCAATTATTTTCGGCTGGTTCTGCATTAATATTATCAATCAAATCGTAATAAAATCCTGTAGGTATCCAAAAACGATTGAAAACTTCATCTTGGTCAATATGTAAAAGAGAAAGATTATCTAGCCCTAATTGTGTAAAGTTTTTAAACCCGCTATTACCGTACCTACGCCTTGCATACTGCGTTCCAATAAACTCTGCCCAGCTTTCGGCTACCTGCACCCTGCCCCAATCGTCATAACCTGGGGTTCCATATCCTCCACCCCTTGGCAGCAAAGCCTCGGCAGCTACTAAGCTGGCATACCAGGCATTACCTACCTGCCTAAATTGTGAGGCATGGCCAAGCTCATGAAAAATAGTTTGCGCTAATACGCTGCTGTAATGTGCAGGTTCGCTGGCACTACCAACCGAAAATGTTACATCTGGTAATTGGTGCGATAATAGTAAAGTGAAATAAGTAGATAAGCTAGATATACCGCCGCTCCACCATTTATTAAAAAGCTTTAATAATTCCGGGTCGCCACCAATATAATTAAATAAGGGTGTGCTTGCCGAGCCAACAACACTTTTATTATTCCATTCTGCATAACAAACCATACCCGCCGGTGCATTTGTTATATTATCACTATTACAATATTGATAATGAAAGTAATAGCCATTCAATATCTGGCACCAATATCTTGCTTTTGAATGGCTTGTGTAATTAAAATCAATATCAGTTCGCATTTGGCAGGGTGAAAACCAGTTTTCAATGGTTAAAGGCCCTGTTAAAAAATCTATTACTAATCTTGCCAAATTGGTAGTATTTAATGGCCTTATCAGTACTTTATTATTAACAGCCATTGTACCCATTACTGTACCAAACGAAAAACGCCAGGGTATTTCATAATATCCATTATCATCTGTATAAGTTCTTGCAGGTATGCCAAATACCAATGCCCAAACTGACATACCTCTTACAGGCTGAAGCCCCCCTAAATCATTATCCTGGTAACGCACATATCCATGAGGCCTTTTAAAAAGGCAAATTCTAAATGCATTCAATTGTTGCTCTGTATATCCAATCTCTCTAAAAGCCTGAAACTGTAATGCGGTATCTTCCTCAGCCACTTTTACCAATGTATCAAGCAACACTGTTTGGGTTTGAGAACGGCTTGTAAGTGCATTAATTACACTCGTATTGCCTATCGGGGTTACTCCATAAATATTACCATCTCTTAACTGTTCTGCTTTTGTGCTATCAAGCCCAAATTCTTCTGTATAGATAGCCATGTTAGCAAATGGAATTTGCAACATAAAAACTGAACTGTCATTTTTGATGGCAGCAAATTGATCTCCAGTAAGCTCATTGGGATTAAACTTAAAATAAATAAATTGTGGTTGGCTTCCCGTTATCAGATTCGAAGAAGTATTCTGATTTTTAATAAAGCCTCCTGCTGCTAAAGCGGCTTTGGCTTTCTCTACATTGCGTAACGAAAAAGGATTAACACTGTTAGATAATGTGATTTTTGGTTTTACTGTTGGTGCAGTAGAAGTTGACTCTGGTGTGGCTTCTAAATCTTTTTTGCAGCTTGTAAATAATAAAGCAGATGAGGTTGTAAGTACAAACATAACAAGTTGTAATTTGGCACGCCAATTAAATTTGTTGTGTTGTTGTGTTGTTGTGTTGTTGTGTTGTTGGGTTGTTGGGTTGTTGGGTTGCAGCAGCAGCTGCGAAAGCTTTGTTTTTTGATTGGGTGTACATGATTTTTTAGTTTTACAGGTTGATGAAATGTGGGGTCATCGGTACAATTGCAACACTAATATAAACATAATAATCAATACAAAAATTTAAACGCTGATTTATTTTTTAAGTATTTTCATTGCAGTTTATTTAGGCTATTGACTTTGGAAGATAAAACGTGATTTTCCACACGCCCCCACCCATTAGGTGGGTACTCCATAATAACCTTAGTTGATAAAATATTATTTTATACCTGTAATCAATCCTTCTTCTCCACACTCCCGCTGCTGCTTTCTGATTTATTAACAGTTGCCGCTCCCTTATAATCTATAGAACCACTGCTGCTTGCTTTGGCATTTAAAGTAACGCTGGCATGCACCTGAATATCGGCACTGCTGCTTGCTTTGGCGATTGTATTTTCACTTAAAAGCTCAAAAGAATTAATATTGGCACTGCTTGATGCTTGTGCATCATAATTTTTTGTTTTTCCCCGAAGCGTTATTGTTGCGCTGCTGCTGGCATCGGTTTCAATTTCGGGCGCATTTACTTCGGCTTTAATACTGGAAGAGCTGGAAGCCTTGAATGTTAATTTGCTGCTGCTGGTAAGGATATTATCTGCAACAACTTCTGCCGAACCGGCTGCACTGATGCTTTTTAACGACGGCACGGTAATAAAAACTTTCAAGTGAACATCAGAATAATTATGGAGGCCTTCAGTTTCTATTTTTAAAGTACTGCCTGAAACCCTTGTTTCAACATACTTTATAATATTATCATCAGCCTCAACAACTACGGAAATTGCATCACCCATCTTAACTTCAACATCAAAAGAGCCTCCAACACTGATTGCATCAAAGCTGCCAACTTTACGGGTTTCGGTTACAATATTGCCGCTGCCGGTTGTCTGATCGCAGGAGGCTAAGGTAAAAATTACAAATAATAAGAAGAGGAAATGCTTCATGGCTGATAGTTTGTGTAAATATAAAACTCTTAACATTAAACTCAAATTTCAACGACAAATAACATCCAACTAATTATTTACCTTCGCAGCAATATGACAGAAAAGATACTTATACTTGATTTTGGCTCTCAGTACACACAACTGATTGCCCGTACGGTTAGGGAAGCTAATGTTTATTGTGAGATCATCCCCTACAATAAAGAAATAGTTTACGAACCGGGTTTAAAAGGCATTATTTTGGGAGGGTCCCCTTTTTCTGTTAATGAAGAAAATGCGTTACAGGCGGATGTAAAAGCCATGGCAGCAAAGGTTCCTGTGTTGGGTGTTTGTTACGGAGCCCAGTTAACTGCAAAAATATATGGCGGCAGGGTTGAGAAAAGCGATAAAAGAGAATATGGCCGTGCAATTTTTTCTGTAACAAAAAAAGATGCAATTCTGGAAAATATTTCGGCATCATCGCAGGTATGGATGAGCCATAGCGATACTATTAAAGAATTGCCCGAAGGATTTGAATTGCTGGGTACCACGGAAAGTATTCCGGTTGCGGCATTTAAGCAAACACAACCCCCTCCGCCCATCCTGAGCGGCAGTCGAAGGAAAGGGGGAAGCAGCGGAGATATAAGCGATACTAAAAAGGAATACCCGCTCTATGGTTTACAGTTTCATCCCGAAGTTTACCATTCTGCCGAAGGCAAAACCATTATTAAGAATTTTTTGGTAAATATTTGCGGTTGCACACAGGATTGGACACCTGCTCATTTTATTACCGATACCGTTGAAGCACTTAAAAAGCAAATTGGTAATAAAAAAGTAATTATGGGCCTTAGCGGCGGTGTTGACAGTACCGTTGCTGCTACTTTAATACATAAAGCCATCGGTGAAAACCTGTATGGCATTTTTGTTGACAACGGTGTTTTACGTAAGAATGAATTTGAAGATGTGCTTGAAATTTATAAAACATTGGGCCTGCATGTTATTGGTATTGATGCCAAAGAACATTTTTATAAAAAACTGGATGGAAAAACTGATCCTGAAGAAAAAAGAAAAGCAATTGGTGGTGGATTTATAGAAATTTTTGAGCAGGAAGCAAGTAAGATTGAAGGGGTTGAACTACTTGGGCAAGGCACTATTTATCCTGATGTAATTGAATCGCTATCGGTGCATGGACCATCTCAAACTATTAAATCGCACCACAATGTTGGCGGATTGCCTGATACGATGAAACTTGGCCTGGTAGAACCATTACGTGCCTTATTTAAAGATGAGGTAAGGCGTGTTGGTTTGGAGCTTGGCATTCCGCATGATATGTTGTTTCGTCATCCTTTTCCTGGCCCTGGCTTAGGCATACGCATTTTAGGAGAAGTTAATGCAGAAAAGGTACGATTATTGCAGGATGCTGATGCGATTTATATTAATGGTTTAAAAAAATATAACCTGTATGCAACCATTTGGCAAGCTGGCACAATCTTACTGCCGGTAAAAAGTGTGGGTGTTATGGGCGATGAAAGAACTTACGAGTTTACAGTTGCACTAAGAGCTGTAACATCGGTTGATGGTATGACAGCAGACTGGGCGCATTTACCTTATGAATTCTTAGCTGATATCAGCAATGAGATCATTAATAATGTACCGGGAATAAATCGGGTGGTTTATGATATAAGCAGTAAACCTCCGGCAACCATCGAGTGGGAATAATGCTTTCAGATTTTAGCTTAGGCTTCTAATTTAGATATATGAATAAGAAATTTATTACCGGATTAATTTTATTGTCTGTAACCCTACACGCTGCAAAAAGCTATGCACAAAACGATTCCGTAATAAAAGCCCCGGTTTATAAAGTTGGTATTTTTGCACCATTGTATCTTGATTCTGTTTTTACTAAAAATACTTTCAGGTACCGGCAAAGTGTGCCCCACTTTATTATGCCGGCTGTGGATTTTGTTCAGGGCGCTTTATTCGCATTGGACAGTTTACAGTCTGGACAAGATTTTATTGATGCCAGCATTTACGATACCCGGTCTTTTACAGAAAAAATCCCCGACCTTATCCTTAATAAAAAATTAGACAGCCTGCAGTTGATCATTGGCAGTGTAAGGGATGAGGATTATATACAACTTGCCAATTTTGCGTTGCAGAAAAATATACCATTCATATCCGCAACCTATCCCAATGATGCAGGTATAACCGGCAACCCTTTTCTGGTGATCATGAACTCTACACTAAAAGCGCATTGCGAAGCCATTTACAGTTATATACTTCAGAATAATGGAACTGATAAGATCTATTTATGCCGCCAAAAAGGTACACAGGAAGATATGGTAGCCGGTTTTTTTAAACAGATAAATGAAAAAGAAGGTAAACCTTTATTGCCAATTGAAACAATTAACCTGGATAATAATGTAACCGCAGCTTTTCTTAAAACAAAGCTAGACAGCAACCGGAAAAGCGTGATCATAGGTGCAAGCCTGGATGAAACATTTGCCGGCAATATTGCAAAAGCCTGTTTCGAATTACATAAAACATACCCGATCAGCTTAATTGGTATGCCTACCTGGGATAATTTTACAGCCCTCTACAACAAAAAAGATCTGGCTGGTTTTCCTGTTTACTATACCACCCCATTCTATACTGATAAAAATGATGCATTCAGCAAATCCCTAGCTGCTGCTTACTATAAAAAATACAGGGGTAAACCGAGCGACATGGCGTTTAAAGGTTTTGAATCGGTGTATTTATTTACAAAACTGTTGATCAAAAATCCTGATAATTTCATGAGCAACATTAATGATAAAAATGCAAAAGTATTTTGTGAATATAATTTCAGGGCAGTAAAGCAACATGACGACATTGCTATACCCGATTATTTTGAGAACAAACACTTGTACCTGATCAAAATATTAAACGGCAGCATTTCCAAAGCCTGGTAATTTTAATATCTTCAACTTATTACAATAAAAAAGGCAGGCCAAAAGCCTGCCATCCTGTTTTAAAAAAAATCTAGTAAATTAAATGTTTACGCTGCATGGAATACAGCAAAATGAATAGTGCGGCAAAAGCAATAAAAAAATACATCGCAAAACCGGTAAAGGCAAATGCACCAATAAATAAAAACTGGGTGAGAAAAGGTAAAAGTTCTCCAATACAGTAAAATAAAAAACCCTGTTTTTTCAAATGGCGCATTTGTAAGGCACCATAAAAACAAAGCCCCACAGCCACCAGTGATAATAAAACAATTGGTATCCGGTTTTCATAAGATTTGGTGATCATATTGATCATATTTTCCGGGTTACCCATCATCGATTTTACCCAGCCTGGCATACTATCTGAATTCATTTGCTCTCTAAGCTTATCTATACCCTCATAGGATTTCTTCGCAGAAAAGAACCCCCAACCAGCACTGATCAATTGTACAGCGCTCCACACAAAAGTTAAAATAGTAAGTACGTTTAAACCTGATGGCAATTTAGGTTTGTTGTTTTGATCAAAATTCAAAACATCGGCAGTGTTGTCTTGTGTCATGGTCGTTTATTTTTTATCCAAATTAAACAAATAGTCTTTTAATTCAAAATCAAATCTTGCCAGTGTTGGTTTGTAAAGTAATTTGGAAAATTTAAAAGGTGCGCCGGCCCTAATGTTTCCCTCTCAACTTAAGATAGTCGATGTAATAAACAATTTTTACAGTTATTTCATTGCTATGTGGGTTGTCAATTACCTTACCAAAGTTTTTTATATAGTTGGTATTTGCATAGGGATCAATACTAACATTATTACCCAGTGCATTTTTCCAGGCAATGGTTAACCTGCTGCCCGGCAAAAAATCCCAGGTAAAAAACATGTCAACATTAAACGTGTTGAAATTTAAATTTTCATTGGCAAAGAATGTAGTGTCCCGCCAGTAACCGTCCGGGTTTAAATTATAAAAATTGGTGTTTTGCAATAGCGACCAATAATGCCGCATCCTGATGTTCACATTCATTCTTGAAGTGAAATTATATTGGCCACTGATGATGGCTGTATTTGTTTTTACATCTCTGCGTGCAATTACAGGCGACCCATCCATATTTAAAAGTAACGAACCATCCCGCTTTATAAAGGCACCCCAGTTTCCCTTATCCTGCACAACATTCATACTGGTACTCAACTGAAATTTATCGTTGAACCGGTAACGCAATCCCAGATTTCCAGTCCAATAGGGATCGTTGGGTAAGGGTGATTCGGCCCCTCCGATATTCCAGCTTATATATAGTTTTTTACGGCTGTCGGTGCTGCCATTGGTACTTAAACTATAATAAGGTGTGCGGCGCAGAAAGTAACCGGTATATGAATTAGATTGAACAAAATAATCTTTATTCCACCTGGGACTACTTTCAAAACTAACAGATACATCCCAAAAGTTTTTAAACAAAAAGAAAGCACTGGCATTAAATTTAAAACTGGACCATGTAAAAGGTTTATACAAATACACATTGGCAAAACCCAGTTTGTAATTATGATTAAGAAAGTGCCGGGTAGGCTTATTCACGATATAGCTGATATTGCCATTGTATTCAAACGAATTGTTATTTTGTATATATCCCAGGTCGTTGGGGTCATACTTATCACTTTCAATAAGAAAGCTGGTCCTGTATTGTATAAGTCCGCTTACTTTACTAAAAGCGGCTGCAGTGGTATACCCGTTTTTACTACCCAACTTACCCCATATACTGCTGTAGCGGCTGGTAAAAGAAAAATTATGGTTGTTCTTTTTATCAAATAATGAAAGGTCTATACTGCTTACATTGGCATTACGGCTGTTGCCTTTACGCAGCACGTTTGTATTTGTAAAACTTATTGAAGAACGGTTTTTAAGCGCCTGGTCAAGTACAATGATATTATAATTGGTAAGCGGCTCCGTTAATATCCTGAAAGTTGAATCATTTCTCTGGTCTTCTATACTTGCATACATCTCTGCCGAAACAGCATTGAATACACCAATACCCAGGTTACCTTTTGTTCTTCCCGAAAATTTTGTTGCATTATACAGCCTGGTTATACCCGGGTTTTTAATGATCTTATAATTAGCCATTTCACCGTAGCTATTTAAAACTGCTGCAGCTTGTCCCGGGGCATCTCCGATTCTTCGTGAATAAAATAAACCGGCCTTATTGAACAGTTCGGTACCCTCGGTAAAAAAAGGCCGGTAATCATCAAACTTAACCTGGAACGGAGAAAGATTAAGGTATACATTATCACTTTGAACCTGGGCAAAATCGGGGACCAGGGTCATATCCAATGTAAAACTTTCATTTAAACCATACTTCACATCCATTCCCCCACTCTTAAGAAATTCGGTAACATGCCCTTTTGTAGTTGGCGACATCCTGAACCCACCGGACAAATAAGGTAAAAATGATAAGCGGGTTGGTGGTGTAATATCATGCAAGCCTTTCCATACACCCCATTGATTTAACTCACCGTTTATATTGGGATTTATTGGATTCCAGATACTATTCTCATTTGCCTTTCGGGTAAAGCGGGCAAAATTGATTCCCCAATCCTGTATATCTTTTTTTGAAAACCGGATGGCACTTAAAGGAATTTTTATTTCGGCAACCCAACCATCCTCCTTAATACTGGTCTTACTTTCCCAAACGGCATCCCAGGTATTATCGTAGATCACACCACCATTTTGAGATTCTTTCATATCGCCCTGAACATTGGCCGGCGTAACCCGGAAAACAAATGCATTTTGTTTATCGTGGTAGGTATCAAATCCAACAGTAAAAATATCAACATCCTGGCGGTCAAGTACATCACGGGCTGTAAGCTGCTTCCTGATATTTGCCGGATTATCATAGAGGTATGCGCCGATGTAAATAGCGGTATTATCATAAGCGATCTTCACTTTTGTATTGCGTGTTGAAACCTTTCCAAAAACAGGTGAGAAGGTTATAAAATCGCCCGTTGCTTCTACAGTTTTCCAGGCTTCGTCATCAAGGTTACCGTCTATTTTAATGGGTTGATTTATTTTAATTGCAGGTATACTTCTAACCTGTGCATTTGTTACAAGGGTAAAAAGGGAGAGGATTGGTAGTATTATCAGGCGAGTTAGCATTAATATTAAGCTAAAGGTATAATATTAAAATATATGAAAATCATGCTGCATCTGCTTTAATGAGATATAAAAAAAATGAATATCAAAGTTTTCGTCTTTGTAATTCCTTTTTTATTAAAATGAGCTCCCTGCCTGTTTGACCAGACACAGAACTGTTTTCCTGTGCACGCCGCATCAGGTAAGGAATTACATCTTTTATCGGCCCAAAAGGCAAATACTTGCTTACAGAGCAACCGGATTTGGCAAGGTTAAAAGTTATATTATCGCTCATGCCATACAGTTGGGAGAAATGAATATGCGGATGATTATGCGGTAACCCTTTCTTATCAAGTAGCTGCGTGGTATATAAATTGCTGTATTCATTGTGCGAAGCAACGATCACAGCGATCTGTTCCAGGTGGTCAACACAAAATTCAATTGCTGCATTATAATCATTATCCGAGCTTTCTTTGTTAAGTTGAATGGGTGAAGGATAATTCATTTCAGCAGCACGGTTCCTTTCCTTCTCCATATAAGCACCTCTTACCAGTTTTGCGCCCAAAATAAAGTTTCTCTCTGCTGCAGCATCATAAGAATCTTTTAAAAACTGAAGACGGTCATGCCTGTAAAACTGTAACGTATTATAAATTACCGCTTTTTCTTTATTAAAAATGTCCATCATCAAAATCGTCAGTGCATCAACCGGGTCCTGTATCCAGGTTTCTTCTGCGTCTATCAATACAGCAATATTTTTTTTATTTCCGGCCTCACATAACTGCTGCATTCTTAATCTTACACTATGCCATTCTTCTTTTTCATTAACCGGCAAAGATTCTACTGCAGCCAGGTAACGTTTCATTAAAGTACCCGGATTTTTACTCATCATCTCATCCAGTTTTTCCAATAACGAAAACCTGGCAAACCCGGTAACCTTAATACTCATAAATGGAATATTGGGTTGCGTGGCCGCATAATCAATAACCCTTTTAAATTCATCCCGGGCATGATCAAAATTAGCTTCGCCTTCTTTACCTTCTACGCCATAATCTAAAATAACCTGTACTTTATACGCTTCAAGTTTATCTGCAACTTTTGCAGTTTCCGCTAAAGTTTCGCCACCTACAAACTGTTTAAAAATTGTTTTGCGTATTAAAGTCTTTGTAAAGGGTATATGCCACTTTATAGCCAGTGGCGTGATCTTTAAGCCGGCGTTAACCAGCCATGCTTTCCCTATTGCACTAAAAAGAAAATTTGCTCTTTTCAACTCTGCATCAGATTTAGCTGCAAAAGCATATTCGGTATTATCGAAAGATATTTTTGTTTGTTCTGTCATAATTAGCAATTCGTGGCCCGAAATTCACAAAACAAAGACGAACTGCCAAATAAAAAGCGTGAGGCGTGAATCGTAAGTTGTGAATAGTCAGCCAGGCCTTACTGTCTGATTGTTGTGAATGAGCTCATTCACGATTCACGTTTAGAGCATTATCTTTGCAAAAAAATTGAGATGGATAAGAAGGCAAGTGAATCGGTTGTGGTGATGACAGAACTGGTATTACCTAATGATACCAACAACTTTGGCAATTTAATGGGTGGACGGTTAATGTACTGGATGGATATTGCCGCGGCATTAGCTGCTATGAAGCATTGTAGTGCCCCGGTTGTTACCGCTTCTGTTGATAATATTTCCTTTGAGAGCCCTATTAAGATCGGTAATGTGGTGCATATTGAAGCTAAAGTTACCAGGGCCTTTAACAGCAGTATGGAAGTACATTTAAATGTTTGGGGCGAAGATGTCATTCAGCAATACAAATACAAAAGCAACGAAGCTTATTATACGTTCGTTTCATTGGACCCTAATGGAAAACCAAGAAAAGTTAACCAGCTCATAACAGAAACTGAAGAAGAGAAAAAATTATTTGAAGGTGCTTTAAGAAGAAGACAGTTAAGGCTGGTACTTGGCGGAAAGATGAAGCCCGAAGATGCTGCTGAGTTAAAGGCTTTATTTATGAAAGATTAAGACAGTGTTTCAGTTTGTACAGGCTTGAATTTTTTGCTTTGCTCAATGGCATCCATAACCTCTTCCAGTATCTTTTCAGTACTGTCCTCAAAATTTATTTGCATAGGTGCTTTAAAAGTTATGCTTAAACGTGTTCCTTTTTTTACCAGCTTTACGCCTTTTTTATCAAATGCTGTACTAAAGCCATCAATAACCACCGGTATTACTATTGGCTTGTAATGTTTAATAATAAATGCCGTTCCTTTTCTTCCTGGTACAAAAGGCGTGGTAGTGCCCTGTGGAAAAGTAATGATCCAGTTTTTTTCCAGGGCTCTCGAAATTTTACGGGTGTCGCTGGGATCCAGCCCCTTTCTCACTTCTTTGGCATCATCAACCCAAACACGCTTTACCATGATAGAACCCGCCAACGCAAATATTTTACTCATCAGGTTTTTTTTCATGGTTTCTTCGGCCGACACAAACTGTACACGGGTGTATGGCCATAATAAATAGTAAGGAATGCCAAAGCCATGTTTTTTGCGCCAGCTTACAGCACTGAAAATGTGTAAAAAAGCGATTACTTCTGCAAAATAAGTCTGGTGATTGCTTACAAACAGTACATTCTTTTTAGGCAATTTTTTCAACTCTTCCATCCCGTTTACCTGCAATTTATTGATGATGGCAAGCCCCGGAAAAGACAGGGAGCCAATAACCATGTAAACCAATTTTTTTACAAATCCCGATTCTTTAAAAGCCCTTAATAATTTACGCATGAAGCAATCTTTTATTCCTGAAATCTTAGCGCAATTTATATAAACTAAATATTAATAAATCAATTTAAAATAACATCAACATATTTAAACCGGCCGGTTAAATTAAAATACACGAACACATTATATTTGCCGCATGAAACTGAATACGGTAATTTTTGATATGGATGGGCTGCTTATTGATTCGGAACCACTGTGGAAGAAAGCTGCAGATAACCTGTTTTTATATTATGGAAAACAATTGACCGCACCACAATATGCCATTACTACCGGCTTACGCACAAAAGAGTTTTTAGCGCATTGGTTCACGCATTTTAATTTGCCTGATAGTGAATTGGCTGTTGCTGAAAAAAAAATTGTTGACCAGGTGATCTGCCTGGTAAAGGAAGAAGGTAAGCCCATGCCAGGTGTTGAACATATCATTAACTTTTTTACAGACCGCAATTTTAAAATAGGACTGGCAACCTCCTCGGCCCCCGGCCTGATCAATGTGGTTATTGATTTGCTGCAAATTGGCACCTGTTTACAGGCCGTTTCTTCAGCCGCTGAATTAGCCTATGGAAAGCCCCACCCCGAAGTATATTTAGACTGCGCCCACAAACTAAATGTATTCCCAGTTCAATGTATTTGTTTTGAGGATTCCTTCAATGGAATGATAGCAGCAAAAGCCGCCAAAATGAAATGTGTCGTCGTTCCCTCGTTGCAAGATGCAAAATACCCAGCCTGGGGAGCGGCCGATCTTAAAATATCCACATTAAGCAACTTTAATCAGCTGTTACTACACAGCCTGGAAAAATGATTACCGGTAACTAATGCACGGGTTTATCAACATTTCTCTGATTTTTTACCCACAAAAACGATAAAAAAAAGAAAGATCCTTGTTTTTTTTGCAAAAAAAAGTATATTTGACATTGTAAACAGGTTTTAACGCAAAAGCCAGATTATTTTCAAAAAATTATTATTCACTCATAAATTAAAACTAACACAATGAAAAAGTTATTACTCTCTTCAATAATCATGTTTGGTGTTTGCGGTATTGTTACTGCTCAAAGCGCAACAAGTGATTCAAAATTTAAACAGCAGTCAAAAACTACTACAACAAATTCTATCAGCAAAGCTACTCCTCAGAAATCTGCGCTGACAGAAAAATCAACAAATGATGTACTTCCGGCTGGAACCGCTTCTACTTCTGCTGACGTTAATGCAGCAAGACCAGCCTCAAAACAAAATGCAATGAAGGCTAAACAAACACAAAGTACTGTTACTAGCGTTAACGCTGCGGGTATAGCAGTGCCTGTTGCTGATCAAAAGCAAGCTGCAAAAGCTGCGGCTGTAAAAGCCAGCACTCAAAAAACTACTGATAACTAATCTTAGTAAAATACATTTGAAAGATCCCCGAAAATTTCGGGGATTTTTTTGTTTAATACCTGCTTTATTTTTAAATTATGCAACAGCTTCTTTTACTGCACGGGGCCATTGGTGCCATGAGCCAGTTTTCAGATATAGAAAATAAACTTAGCAGTTCATTTTTAATAAGCAGGCTTAATTTCAGCGGCCACGGAGGTTTGCCGTTTGTTGAGCAACCATTTTCCATAAAAAATTTTGCTACAGAAGTGATTATTTTTTTAGATAAAAATAATATTGAGCGCATCAATATTTTTGGATACAGCATGGGTGGCTATGTGGCCATGTTTCTCGCCAGGCATTATCCAAAAAGAGTAGATAAAATTATAACCCTGGCAACAAAATTTTCCTGGGATGAAGCCATTGCTGCCAATGAGATCAACATGCTTAACCCAGCCAAAATATTGGAAAAGCTACCGGGTTTTGCAGCCGGTCTTCAAAAAAGACATGCCCCAAATAACTGGCAAACAGTGCTGGAAAAAACAGTCATCATGCTCAGAGAGATGGGCGCACACAATCCTTTACATGCAGATGATTATAAAGATATTAGGCAGCCGGTTTTGCTAATGCTCGGCGACCGGGATAAAATGGTCACTCTTGATGAGACCCTGCAGGTATATAAAAGTTTGCCATTGGCACAACTGGCTGTTCTGCCAAACACTGCACATCCGATAGAAAGAGTTAACCGGGACAGGCTGGCCTTTGAGATAAGTTCATTCCTGGCATAAGATCAGGCTAAATCGTTTAATTCTCAGCTTAAAATTAAGGATACCCGTTTAAATTGGCTAAAATTAGCCACCAGAGCCAAAATAAGCCTGTTTTAAGTGCCAAAATCGGTGTTATTTTCCTAACTTTGCCCTCCCGTTTAAAAAACCACGGGTTATTTTATGTCATTTATTATTAACAAACAATTAAACGCAGATGCACAGGAAGGTTCTGCCGGCGAGACCGGGGAAACTGCTGCGAAAACAAATGTGCCTGTAGAAAGCATGGAAACAAACGAAACAGAAACTGAAGTTGTTGAAGAAACAACTCCGGTTGTTGACATTGAAATTGCTGCACCGGTTGCTGAAACTATTGCAACTGCTCATGATGATTTTGACTGGAGTGTTGACAAACGTAACGTAACCAGTTATACTGCCGATGAAAAAGCAAAGTATGACACCGTTTACGACAATACTTTCAAACAGATCAATGATGGTGAAATGATACAGGCAACTGTAGAATCATTAACCAAAACTGATGCTGTTGTAAACATCGGATTTAAAAGTGATGGCCTTATTTCTTTAAACGAATTCAGAGACATCCCCGGTGGTGTTAAAGTTGGAGACATTATTGAAGTAATGGTTGTTGAAAAAGAAGACAGGGAAGGTAACCTGAACCTGAGCCGCAAAAGTGCCCGTACAACAAGAGCATGGGAACGCATTGTGGAAGTACACAAAACAGGTGAAATTGTTACAGGTTTAGTTACCAGCAAAACAAAAGGTGGTTTGATCGTTGATGTATTTGGTATGGAAACTTTCTTACCCGGTTCTCAGATCGACGTTAAACCAGTTACTGATTACGATCAGTTTGTTGGTAAAACCATGGAATTTAAAGTGGTTAAAATCAACGAAGCTATCAAGAATGCAGTTGTATCTCACAAAGCACTTATTGAAAGTGATATCGAAGCTCAAAGAGCTGAAATTATGGGTAAACTGGAGAAAGGCCAGGTATTGGAAGGAACGATCAAAAACATCACAGATTTCGGTGCATTCCTCGACCTTGGTGGCTTAGATGGATTATTATACATCACCGATATTTCATGGGGACGTATCAACCACCCAACTGAAGTATTGAAGATGGACCAGAAACTGAATGTGGTGGTTTTGGATTTTGATGATGATAAAAAACGTATCAGCCTTGGTTTAAAACAATTAACTCCCCATCCTTGGGATACCCTTACAGAAAACCTGAAAGAAGGTGAAATTGTAAAAGGTAAAGTAGTTAATATCGAAGATTACGGTGCGTTCCTTGAGATCATGCCGGGTGTTGAAGGTTTGGTTCACGTAAGTGAAATTACCTGGGCTAATACACCGATCAATGCCAAAGAATTCTTCAAATTAAATGACGAATACGAAGCTAAAGTTGTTACCCTTGATAAAGAAACCCGTAAGATGAGTTTGTCTATCAAACAAATGACTGAAGATCCATGGAGCACTATCGAAACTTCATTCCCTGAAGGAAGCAAGCATATGGGTACAGTTAAGAACATCACTCCGTATGGTGTGTTTGTTGAATTAACAACCGGTATCGGTGGTATGATCCACATCAGCGACCTGAGCTGGTTAAAGCGTTTCAACAATCCTAATGAGTATACAAAAGTTGGTAACGAAATTGAAGTTATCATCATGAATATCGACAAGGAAGGACGCAAACTTCAGTTAGGACATAAGCAAATTGAAGAAGATCCATGGAACTCACTGGAATCTACATTCCCTGTAGGTAGTGAGCACGAAGGTACTGTTGTAAAGAAAGATGATAAAGGTGCCATTGTACAATTACCTTATGGACTGGAAGGATTTGCGCCTGCACGTCACTTAGCCAAGGAAGATGGTAAAACAGTTGGTATTGACGAGATCGCTAAATTCCAGGTTATTGAATTTGACCGTAATGACAAGCGTATCGTTTTAAGCCATGCCCGTCTTTGGGAGCAGGTGATTGAAGAAGAAAAACAAGCTGTTATTAAAGAAAAGAAAGCCGATTTTGAAATAACCAAAAAAGCTGTAAAAAGCTTACAAAGCAAAGTTGAGAAATCAACCTTAGGCGATATTGGTGCATTGGCCGACTTAAAGGCAAAAATGGATAGTGATGCTGATGCAGCCGGAACTACCGAAGAGCCAAAAGGAGAGTAAGCATTCGCCTTACGGCGAGTTCTAAAAATATGATCCCGTTCAGTTTAGGCTGAACGGGATTTTTTTACGTTACTTTGACTCTACATTTAAGAGTTGCCTGCAATATTATTCGAACCTTCCAAACAATGAAACAAATAACTAAAGCCAACCGACAATTCCAATTCAATAAAGATGACAGTGTTCTTGGTTTAATTTTCGCAGCAACTCTTTGTTTGACAGTGTGGGCGGTAAATATTTATAGGTTAACAATTATTGACACAGAATATTTATTTATAGTTTCTGTAATTGGAGCCGTTGTTGGGTTAGTTTTAATTCCTAAGTATTTTAAAAGTACTTACACAAAAATTTAGAGAGTTTTCCTTAGTCTGGTAATTGGTAGTGGGATATTTTATTTTGGGTTATTATACTTGAACCAGGCATTTGCTGACAAAGAAATCATTTCTAACGATTTTAAAATTGTAAAAGCAGGAACATTAGGTCGAGGTAAATTTGGTAGGTGTTTTCAGCCTTATGCCATTATTGACTTTACTGGAATTGAAAAGCAATTAGTTTTCTATTGCGACTTTGAAAAGACAATTAAGACCTATTCAAAAGTTTCATTGACATATTCTAAAGGTTTATTTGGCTTTGACATAATCAAATCAAAATTGTTGAAATTGTAAATTACTTTGATTCCAAAGAAATCTCCTTTTGTCACAACTTTTCCGCCAACGGCAGCCATGGATTCTTTATTGAAAAATATGTATACAACTAAACAAAAAAATTATTAGGAATTGCAGTACCCCTTCGGGCAAGTATTCCGTCAACACCCCCACTATGTGTCTATTAATTCTACCAGTTTACAACCGGATTACAAATCACGTAAACACAATTCCTTCAATAGTTCAACATTAAATAAATTGTAATGAACAATCGACAAATATTTTACCTCAAAAAATCACCAGTAAGTTCTCCTGAATCGACCCTTTCTTCCCTTTTCAGGCGAGTCTCTGGCACAGGACTCGCCATATTACGAAGATGCTAAATAAAATACGACGAGTCCACCCAACTCAACTTTCCTGGCTGTGAGACTCGTCTGAAAAAAGAAAAATCCCGTTCAACCTAAAGCCAAACGGGATTCCTTTATGTTGCTATTTTAAAAAATTCTAATCCAAAATCTTAACCTCCGTTCTCCTGTTCTGCGCCCTGCCTTCAGCGGTCTTATTGCTGGCAATAGGTACACTTAAACCATATCCTTTTGCAGTAACCCGATTTGGGTCAATCCCTTTACCAAGCAGGTAATTCCTTACGGAATTTGCACGGGCTTCGGAAAGTACCTGGTTACTTTTTGCACTACCAACATTATCGGTATGCCCACCCAGCTCAATACGCTCATCATCTTTCCTGTTCAGGTAAGCAACCAGTTCATCGATCACCTTATAAGAATCTTCTTTCAGATCGGCCTTACCCGTTTCAAAATTACAATCCTCCAGGATAAAACTTTTGGCAGGCAAAAACTGTATATCCACCTTAAATGGATTTTTATAATAGGCGTTACCTTGTAATGCCGGAATATCCAAAATTATATAACTGGTAGAATCTTTAAACCCTAAAATGAATATCTCATATTTATCTCCTGCCGGTAAACGGGTAGAGAATTTGCCGGTTGTATCTGTTAATCCCTGGTATTCCCTGTTATTGGAAAGACTGCGGAAAATAACGATCTCGTGCGGCAGGATATTATTCTTAAAATCTGTCATGCTTACATTTACCGGTGCATCTTTGGGGATGCTGGCATTTTGAACACTACCGTTTTGGCTGTGACCTGCAAAAGGCAATAAGAAAGTAAACAGTACATAAAGTAATTTTTGCTTCATTGCAAAAGGTTTTGTTGGTTTAAAGATAATTATTTAAAAACAACTTTTCATTTTTCAATTATTGTGCCGTAGCCACAGCTTTTTTGTTAACCGCTTGTAAATTAGCTATAGCCGCTGCTGCAGTTTAACAACCATCTCCTCCTTCCAGCTTTTAAAATCGCCTGTTACAATATGTTTACGGGCTTCGCCTACCAGCCATAAATAAAAAGCCAGGTTATGTACACTTGCAATGGTAAGCCCCAAAAACTCTTTCGCTTTCATTAAATGCCTGAGGTAGGCTTTGCTGTAATAATTGCTCATGGGGCAATCAATGCCATCATCAATTACCGAAAAATCTTTCTCCCATTTTTTATTATCAATATTAATCACCCCGTTGCTGGTAAATAACATGGCGTTGCGGCCATTACGGGTGGGCATTACGCAATCAAACATATCTATCCCCAGGGCTATGCCTTCCAGTATATTCCAGGGTGTACCAACGCCCATCAGGTAACGTGGTTTTTGTATCGGCAAAATATCGCAGCACAATTCCGTAAACTCATACATCATCTCCATCGGCTCTCCCACACTTAAGCCGCCAATGGCATTACCGGTTGCATTTTTAGAAGCAATAAATGTTGCCGATTCAGTGCGCAGGTCTTTATAAGTACTGCCTTGTACAATTGGAAATAAATTTTGTGTGTACCCGTATTTATCCGCTGTAGTATCAAACCTATCGAAACAACGGTTCAACCAGCGATGCGTAAGTTCCATGCTGTCTTTAGCATATTTGTAATCGCTGGGATAAGGCGGGCATTCATCAAAAGCCATTACAATATCGCCACCAATTATTCTTTGTATATCCATTACCTTTTCGGGTGTAAATAAATGTTTACTGCCATCGATATGGCTTTGAAACAACGCCCCTTCTTCAGTAAGTTTCCTGTTATTGGCCAAAGAAAAAACCTGGTATCCACCGCTATCGGTTAAAATGGGGTTATCCCAACCGTTAAATTTGTGCAAACCACCTGCAGCTTCCAGTATTTCCAGTCCGGGCCGAAGGTATAAATGATAAGTGTTGCCCAAAATTATCTGTGCATTTACCTCTGTATGCAATTGCTGTTGCGTTACAGCCTTTACACTGCCCACCGTACCCACTGGCATAAAAATGGGCGTTAAAATTTCTCCGTGGCCGGTTGTTATTTTGCCAGCCCTGGCTTTTGTACGGGTATCGGTATGTTGAAGATCAAATTGTAATGCGGCCATTGATTGTTCGTGTTTTAATGTTTAGGGTTCAGGATTTGTTTTGATTTGTTACTTTTGACTTTTTACTTACACTCATTCCTTATTTTTGTCAAATGAATTTTACCCAGATCTGGCAAATACTATTTTATGTATTTTGCCTGATAACCCTGATACAGCTTTATTATTACCTGTTTTTTTTTACCAGACTGGCCATGTATAAACCAAAGCACAGGTCTGTTTCTCAAACACATCCGGTATCTGTTATCATTTGTGCACGTGATGAGGCTGCAAATTTAGCAAAAAATCTGCCGGGAGCGCTGGTTCAGCAATATAGTACCACGCACGAAGTAATTGTGGTAGATGATAATTCCTTTGACGACAGTAAATATTTGCTGGAAGAATATCAAAAAACATACAGGCAATTGCAGGTGGTGGAATTAAAACAGGAAGCCAAACTGATACCCGGCAAAAAATTTCCTTTAAGCATTGGTATCAAAACTGCGAAGCATGAAATTGTTTTACTGACAGATGCTGATTGTGTACCGGCCAGTGAATTCTGGATAGATAAAATGCAGGGTTCTTTTGATGAACAAACCGAAATTGTTTTGGGTTACGGGGCATATCATAAAAAAGCAGGGTTTTTAAATAAAATGATCCGCTGGGAAACTTTTCACACCGCACTGCAATATTTTTCCTATGCCCTGGCAGGCAAACCCTATATGGGCGTGGGCCGAAACCTTAGTTATAAAAAAACAATTTTTTACAGGCACAAAGGTTTTTCTGCACACAACAATATACCCAGCGGCGATGATGACCTGTTCATTAACATGGCTGCTACCAAAATAAATACAAAGATCAATATTGATAAGGATGCATTTACTTTAAGTGAGCCGGCAAAAACATGGAGCGGCTGGATAAAGCAAAAGAACAGGCATTACAGTACCGGTAAATTTTACAAGCCGGTGCATAAATTCCTGCTTGGGTTGTACACTTTTTCTCATTTTTTATTTTATCCACTGCTGCTCATTTCTTTATTAATGTATAACTGGCAACTGGCTTTAATTGTGTTTGGGATTCGTTTTTTGGTGCAGGCTGTAGTTTTATATCCATGTATGAAAAAACTGAATGAGCTGGCCATGTATCCCTGGTTTTTATTTATTGATATAGGTATGTTTTTTTATTATCTTGTATTTGCAGCATCCATATTCAGAAAGCCGCAGCGGGTGTGGAAGTAAAGCCGGGCCCCAACCCAACCCTTTCTATCTCCCTTGAATGAGTGGTAAATCTGGGAGATTGACTTGGAGATAAGGTTTATTTATTTGATGTTTTATGGAATTAATAAAAAAATATTTTAGCGGTTTTTCGGAAAAGCAAATAAAACAGTTTGCTGCACTAAAAGATCTGTATGCTGAATGGAACTCAAAAATAAATGTCATCTCCCGCAAGGACATGGATAATTTTTATGAGCACCACGTACTGCATTCTTTAGCCATTGCTGCCAAATTTGAATTCACAATAGGTATGCAGGTAATGGATTTGGGTTGTGGCGGAGGGTTCCCCGGCATTCCATTGGCTATCATGTTTCCCGAAACACATTTTCATTTGGTTGACAGTATCAATAAAAAACTGAAAGTTGTTGCAGAAATAGCTGCAGCCACAGGTTTACAAAACCTTACTACAGAGCATTCCCGTGCCGAGGAAATAAAAAACAAAAAATTTGATATAGTGGTTTCCCGCGCCGTAGCTCCCCTGAAAGATCTTTGGTACTGGAGCAAGCCATTGATTCAAAAGACCAAAGTGTATAACCCCGATACACCCAATGGCCTGATCTGCCTTAAAGGTGGCGACCTGGCTGCCGAAATATCTGAAAGCGGTTGCAAACCAAAGGTTTGGGAAATAGAAAAAATATTTCCGCATGAATTTTTTAAAGAAAAATACCTGCTGTACATTCCCATCAGGTAATGTATAATTACCAGTTTAGGGTATTGTTAAATTGCTATAATAATGTCAATTTTGTAAAACGATGAATAATTCAGTAGCAATAGTTGAAGACAATAATGATATCCGACAGGCATTAGAGCAGATCATCGAATCTTCCAAAGATTTTATACTTGCAGGATCTTGCACAACCGGTGAAGAAGCCCTTATTAGATTGCCTGAGCTTAATCCAAAAGTTGTATTAATGGATATTGGCCTTGGTGATGGTATGAATGGTATTGAAGTGGTAAAGGAGTTAAAAACAAGTAACCCTGAGATACTGTTTATGATGTGTACCATTTATGAAGAAGATGAAAAAATATTTGAAGCATTGAGGGCAGGTGCAAGCGGGTATATTTTAAAAAAGACCCAGCCCGCTAAACTTTTAGAAGGTATAACAGAATTGATACAAGGTGGCGCACCCATGAGCAGTCAGATCGCCAGCAAGGTAGTTGCAGCATTTCAAAACAAATCAATAACTACAACCTCAGGTGCTTCTTTAGATGTTTTATCTAAAAGAGAAAATGAGATACTGGAAATGCTGTCAACAGGGCTTTTGTACAAAGAAATTTCTGATAGTTTATCTATTAGTTCCGAAACGGTCCGCAAACATGTTTACCATATTTACGAGAAGCTGCATGTCAGCAACCGCGTTGAGGCCGTTAATAAATATTTTGGACGATAAAGACAATAATCAGGCAATTAGAATAATAAACCCCGGAAATTCCGGGTTTATTATTCTAATTCTACCGGCATTATAAAAATTTCCAGAGCCAGACATCTGTTTGTGGGGTATTACCTATCGGAAAATCATGGGTAAATCCTGAATTTTCAAATCCATATTTCGCATAAAATTTTAGTGCACGTACATTATGCTCCCAAACACCCAGCCAAACCACTTCATATTTATTTTCTGTTGCAAAGTTCAACATAAAGTCCATTAATTTTTGTGCAATACCCATTCCATGAAATGAGGCAAGCACATAAATTCTTTTCAACTCCAATGCCTTCCATTTTTTTATTTCTGCAAAGTTGCTGTAATCTTCCATGAATTGTAAATAAGCTACCAGCAACCCATCTGCTTCTGCAAAAAAGAATAAATTCTGATCGTTAACTAATTCTTTACCTAATTTTTCTTCACTGTAATAATTATCCAGGAAAAACTGCATATCCTCCTCAGTACAGGTTCCGTTAAAGGTGTCATAAAAAGTTTGCCGGGCAATCGCCGATAAGGCTGAAACATCCTTAATAGTAACCCTGCGAATATTTATTTCCATTGCTCATGCTTTTGGTTTTGGTTTTGCAGGTAAATGGTCAGACGCGGACGTCAGACCATTTACCTGCAAAAAACTTTTACCAGTTCAATTCTAATTTATTATTTTTTCTGTCAACATCTGCCATCCGTTTTGATGGATCTATTTCAGCTGTTTTTATATCTGTTAACCTGCGCTTCATTTCTACAATATAAGTCGGATGTGTCCATTTCCATTCTTCCAGCACGTCGCGTTTTTGTGCAGCATTTTCATTTGGCTTATTACCATACATTAAATTCAAAGGCACATAAAACATTTCACTGCTGCCATCTTTAAAGGTCAGTTGCAGATCAATAGGCATGGGTATGTTTCCAATTCTTTTTAAACGGATCTTTGATACGCCATTTTCTTCCCACAAACTGTCTATCTTATAATCAATGGTCTTTGTTGTATTGATCCAATACTCTTTATACCAATCCAACTGAATTCCACTTACATCTTCGGCTACTCTCATAAAGTCACTAGCATTGGGATGTTTAAAACGCCATTGTTTATAATATTCCAATAAAATTTTGTTTCGCACTTCTGCGCCAACTACATAGCCAAGCTGTTCCATAAAAACCTCGCCCTTTGAATAAGCTGCAGTACTATAACCATAATTGGAATTGTAGTGATCAGCATGGGTTGTCATCGGTTCTTCAAACCCGCTTTTAACCAGGCCAAAATAACTGAAATAAGCACCGCTGTGATCTTCCGGACAATTTTCAACGATCTCTTTTAAATTTTTGTTGTTTGGATTTTCCAGCAACGCTTCTTTATATCCCTGCAAAGCAGATTTTTTATCATAGAACTTTGAGATCAGGTCTTCAGCATAACTGGCGAAACCTTCATCCATCCAGGCATACATACTTTCATTGGTACCCAACATCATCTGGTACCAGCTATGCATCCACTCATGAAACACGGTTCCTACACCGGAACCGATTAATAGTGTAGCCATCGGGTATTCCATTCCACCATCTCCACCCTGTATAAATGAATATTGAGGATACGGATATTTGCCAAAGTTATTTTCCATAAAAGGCAAAGCCTGAGCAGCAGCTTGAAGTACAGTACTCCAGGCTGTATCATTTTTAGGATCGTTTGGTTTGAATTTATATAGGGTATGCAATGTTGGTCCTCCGTTTGGCATTTTATAAACCAGGTGTTTATATTCCGGATCGGCCGCCCAAACAAAATCATGCACATTTTCTCCAACAAAATGCCAGCTACGTTTTGCTTTGTTGGTTGGTTTTAATTCGGTACCGGGTGCATCATAACCCCAACCAATTTCATTGGCATTCATCAGCACACCTGTGCCACCAAGTTTATAGGTTTTATCAATATTAATGGTAACATCAAAATCGCCCCACACACCGTAAAACTCCCTGGCCACATAGGGTGTTGGATGCCAGCCCTCATAATCATACTCACACAATTTTGGATACCATTGGCTCATGCTGTAGCGCACACCCGTTGTTGGATTATCCCTTCCGCTGCGGCGGACCTGCAATGGAACCTGTGCTTCAAATTCCATTTCAAAAACTACTTTACTTTTTGCCGCAATGGGTTTGGTTAAATTTACTTCCAGGATAGTTTCGTGGTATTTAAATGGCTGTGGTACACCATTCATTTTTAAAGAAATTATTTTTTGGTACCCTATCTCATCAGCCTTCAGATTTACAATGCGGTCTTTAACCCTGCCATCCCAATCTGCCCGGCCATTCACCAGCACTTTACCCAGTTCCCTGCTTCGTACATCCATACTGCTGTTTGGTTGAAAAGCATTAAAATACAAATGGTAAAACACTTTGTTTAGTGCAACCGGTGAATTATTACTATACTCAAGTTTTTGTTTTCCGGTAAAACGGTTGGTATTTACATCCATATCAATATTCATATTATACTTAACCCTTTGCTGCCAGCGGTCTGGTTGGGCAAAAGAAAAAAGATGAATACAAAATACAGCTATAGCTAAAACAATTAATTTCTTCATTTAACATAATTTATAGGGGTAAATTTCGGTAAAATAGCTTTATGAAAAGCATAAAACTGATAAATGGCTATTCATTTGTAAAATACAGTGCTAATTCAATTGTTTGCAGCATGGATAGCTGTAATACCTTTTTATCAGGAAAATCCTAACCGAACCCTGCGGTCATTTCCTTATGGCACTTATTGTCTGAATTACGTAGTCATTTTTTCAAAAAATCAATAACAGCAGCATTAAATTTTGCAGGATTCTCTGATGGAAAATAATGTGTTTCTTTTGCTGCGATCAATAAAGTACTGTTTGGAATATTTGCGGCAATACCTTTTGTATGTGCCTCTTTAATAACATCTTTTTCGCCGGCGATAACCAACACCGGGCATTTTATATTTTTAAGTTCTTCAAAATTATGTCTGGGCTCTGTTAATAATAAAGTAACAAGTCGTTTCCTGTTTTTACCCCATGCAGATGTATCTCCGTTGAGTTCTTTCTTCATCTGCTTATCCAATTCTTTAAACACCCATTTTTCCACTACCGTTTTATCAATAAAAACATTAGCACCCATCGTTACGAGTTTTTAAACTTTTGATGGATATTTCATGGCCATGATCAATCCTGTATTTCCGCCATCACTCCAGCCAACAACATTTACGCTATCAAGATGCAGGTTTTCCAATAAAGCGTTCATATCATCCGCAAACAGGTCATAGGTATATAATTTGCCATCTTCGGTTGATTTACCCTGGCCTCTTGTATCAACTGCTATTACATGAAACTGCTTTGAAAATTCCGGTATCTGCTTTTCAAATAAACTTATGGAGGAAGAGTTACCATGCAGTAATAACAAAGGTTGCCCTTCGCCATATTCTTCATAATAGATTTTTATACCATTTACGTTAGCGTATTTACCGGTGAGTTTATTATTGCCATAGGAATATTGAGGCACAAAGAGAGAGCCATCTATTTTAAAAGATCTTTTTCCTGCATAAGCGTCGGTTTCACTAACACCCAATTCAAGCCCATTGCGCTGTTGAAAATATTTCCAGGTTTTATTGATCACTGACGTATCACTTTCAAAGCCCCCATCCGGTAATACAATTTGCTCCCATTTATCTTTTTTCGTTTCAATGAAAAATTTAAAATCATCAAAATAAAAAATGCCTTTCCGTTGATATAAGCCGCCAAAAAAAATAGATGCTGCATTTTTATCAACCTTGCCGCTGATGGAATAAATCTTCCATTCATTTAAACGGATGGGCTTATCCATCATGTTGTAAAAAAAACCCATTTTTTTATCCTGCTTATCTACCCTTAACCAAATTTCCCCTTCGGCTGTACTGTCGATGACCTGTACTTTCACAGCGGCTTCCAGCCTGAAATTTTTACCAATATAAGGAGTTGCATCAACCCGTTGATTAAAAGCTCCCCAGTCTTTTGGCATCTGTGCAACAGCAAATTGAGCAGAAAATATTATGCTGAAAAAACAAAACAAGCTGCTTTTCATATGGTGAGAATTTATTTTTTTCCGTCAACTACGATCACAATTTCACCCTTCACGGTTTTGGCATTAAAATGATCATGTACTTCCTGTAAACTGCCACGAGCATTTTCCTCGAATTTTTTGGTGAGTTCACGACTAACACAACATTGCCTTCCAGCTCCAAAATATTGAATGAAATCATTCAAGGTTTTTACAAGCCGCATCGGGCTTTCGTAAAATACCATTGTCCTTTCTTCTTCAGCTAATTTTTTCATCATGGTTTGTCTTCCTTTTTTAAGCGGAAGAAAACCTTCGAAACAAAAACTATTGATGGGCAAGCCACTGTTTACGAGTGCAGGAACAAAAGCCGTGGCACCTGGCAAACATTCTACGTTGATATTATTTTTAATGCATTCCCTTACCAGTAAAAAAGCAGGGTCGCTGATACCCGGTGTACCTGCATCGGTAAGTAAGGCCATGGTTTTACCAGCAGCCAGTTGCTCGGTTAAATGCGTAAGTATTTTATGTTCGTTATGCTGATGATAAGGCGTGACAGGCTTTCGAACCTGGTAATGATTTAACAATACCGCAGAAGTACGGGTATCTTCTGCCAGGATCAGGTCAACCGACTTTAAAATATCAATTGCCCTGAAAGTAATATCGGCGAGATTGCCTATCGGAGAAGGAATGAGGTAAAGACCCCCTAGCCCCTTGAAGGGGGAATTTGGAGTATTATTATTCTGAGATTGTTTATCACTCAAACTTTGATCTGAATTTATTTAGTTATACTGTAGAGAAAGCCCCTTTAGGAGTTTGGGTTACTACGATCTCATAAACTTCCATCACCGGGTTGGCCAGTAATTTCTTGGCTGCATCTTCAGCGGTTATTAAAGCAGCTTCTTTGGTATTAGCTTCAATCTGCAGGTCGATATGTTTACCAATTCTAACATCGGTAACATTATTTAATCCTAAATTTTGTAACCCGCCCATAACAGCTTTTCCTTGCGGGTCTAACAGGTCTTTAAGCGGCATTACTTTTATCTGTACTGTAAATATCATGATGATTGATGTTTGAAAAACAAAGATAAAATAATGTAAACGATAAACACGATGGGTACTGCCAGCCAATGAAAAATTAATGCTGCAATAACGGCAACTACCAGTAAAATTATTTTAGTGATATTATTCTTTAGGCTATAGTCTTTAAATTTCATGGCCATCATCGGCAGGTTACAAACCATCAGCCAGCTTAATAAAATAATGAGGCCATATAAAAACCATTTATTAAAAAGAATATCAGCTATCAACTGGATATGGTTATTCCAGTAAATAAGCGGCAGCGAAGCAACCACTAAACCCATGGCCGGTGTAGGCACGCCTTTAAATCCAAATGACTGTGAATTATCCAAATTAAATTTAGCGAGGCGCCAGGCACTTGCTCCGGCAAGCAGGAAAGCAGGTACCAGCCAGGTGATAGAAGCATTAAGCCCATCATCTTCCTTTGCAATGGCCATGCGTAAAAACTGGTAGATGATCATGGCCGGAGCCACACCAAAGCTAACCACATCGGCCAGCGAATCCAGTTGCTTGCCCATCTCGGAACTGGCTTTAAATAAGCGGGCAACAAAGCCGTCCAGGAAATCAACAACTGCAGCGAGCCCGATAAACAGCGATGCCATCCATATCTTTTCCGGTATGTCGATCAACTGGCTACCATCAGCTGCATATTGAATAACAATACCATTTTGCAGGATAGCAACAATAGCCAGGCAACCAAAAATTAAATTAAGGAGGGTGAATAAATTAGGAATTTGTTTGGTCATGTATCGGGCTATTTTTTCATAAAGGCTTCTATCTCTTCAACCGTAATCGGAATATTTTTCATCAGGTCTTTATTTCCGTTTCTTGTTATCCAGAAATTATTTTCGATCCTTACACCCATCTGTTCTTCTTCAATATAAATACCCGGCTCAATAGTAAATACCATGCCAGCCTTTATGGGTGCGGTTCTTGTACCCAGGTCATGTACATCAATACCCAGGTGATGAGAAATACCATGATAAAGATATTTTCTATAAGCCCTGTTCTCCGGATCTTCATTTTTAATATCAGATTTTTTCAGCAATCCTATCTTTTGAAAAACAACGGTTGCTTCATCGCCAATTTTTTCGGTGTAATCAACAATGCTGATACCGGGTTTTAAAATGCTGGCAGCATAATGGTGCAGGTGCAGACAGGCATTGTAAACTGTTTTTTGCCGGCGGCCAAATTTTCCGTTTACCGGTATGGTACGGGTAAGATCGGCATTATAGCCGCCATACTCAGCACCAAAATCCATCAATATCAATTCCCCATCTTTACACTCCCGGCTGTTTTCTACATAATGTAATGTTCTGGCCCTGTCGCCACTGGCAATGATGGAACCATAACCCGGGCCTGTTGCCCGTTGCGATAAAAACGAATGATAAATTTCTGCTTCGATCTCATATTCCATAATACCCGGTTGAATGATCTGCATCAACCTTCTGAAAGTGATATCCGTAATATCAATGGCTTTTTGTAACACGTCAACTTCCAGTGCTGTTTTTATGGCACGCAGTTCTTTCAGGAGCTGCGCACTGCGTTTGTAATTATGGAGCGGAAAACGTTGCTTCATCATTTTAGCATAGCGGTAATCCCTTACCGGAACCCAGTTTGCTTTGCGGTCGTTTTCGTTACTATTTAAATAAATGGTCTCAGCCAAATGGATCCATGGTAAAAGCATGCCATCCAAAACATCTAACCACACAATTGTTTGTATGCCTGAAACAGCAGTACCCTCATGATCCCTCAGCCGGTGGCCATCCCATTTTTCTTTTAAGGCATTTGGTCTTACCAACACCAATACTTCCCGGTATTTGGCATCCGGGTTATCCGGAAATAAGATCAGCATGGTATCTTCCTGCTCAACACCGGTAAGCCAGTACAGATCGGCACTTTGCTTAAAACGGTGCAGTTGGTCGCCATTGGTTGGCAATTCATCATTACTGTTAAAAATAGCAATGGAATTCTTTTCCATTTTTTCTACAAAACGCTTGCGGTTTTGTATGAAAATATCAGGATCGAGGGGTAAATATTTCATCTGTAAGGTTTATCCTGCAATATACAGGTTAATCATGTCTTTTTTTTGTTGAAATAGTTTAGATATTGTCTAAATTTTTTGTTTAAAAAGCATCGCATGCATTTTATAAGCTGTTGAATGAAAATCAATCATATTAAATTTAAACATGCATTATTTGAATTTATTTAAGAAAACTGATAAATATTTAATATTCATAAATTATTACGCATTCTCAGCTTACCATTTTTAAATATGTGTTGGCTAATTTTATTTTTTAAATGCACAAATGCATAACTTTGCGGGAACGATTGCGTAAACTTAAATAATTACTTGCTATGTCAGTTCAAACTACAATTGTCCCCCCATTAGATGCATTGAAAAAACTCGGATTATCACTAACTGAAAATGTGAATTACCAGCTTAGTCCCGACCAGTTAACAGAACAGGCCGTGCTGCGTGGTGAAGGTGTTTTAAATGATACCGGAGCCTTGTTGATCAACACCGGTAAATTCACCGGCCGCAGCCCTAAAGACAAATTCACGGTAAAAGATTCGCTTACTGAAAACAGTGTGCACTGGAATGATTTTAATATTCCTATGGAAGAAAAATTCTTCTTCCAGTTAAAAGAAAAAATGCTGGCCCATTTAAGCAGTAAAGAAATTTGGGTACGTGACTGCTATGCCTGTGCAGAAGAAGCATACAGGCTAAGGTTAAGGGTGATCAACGAAAATCCCTGGAGCAACCTTTTTTGCTACAATATGTTTATTCGTCCTGAAGAAAAAGATTTGCAGCATTTTGAGCCACACTGGCATGTTATACAGGCGCCGAGTTTTAAAGCTGACCCTGCGGTAGATGGTACACGTGCTGAGAACTTCTCCGTTATCAGCTTTACACATAAAACTATTTTAATTGGCGGTAGTGGTTATACCGGCGAAATGAAAAAAGGCATTTTCACCATGCTTAATTTTGTATTGCCTTCCAAAGCCAATGTATTAAGTATGCATTGCAGTGCCAACATGGGTGAAGATGGAGATACGGCTGTTTTCTTTGGACTGAGCGGTACGGGTAAAACAACGTTGAGTGCTGACCCCAACCGTAAACTGATTGGTGATGATGAACATGGCTGGGCCAAAGACAGCGTATTTAATTTTGAAGGTGGTTGTTATGCAAAATGCATTGACCTGAGTGAAGAAAAGGAACCTGAAATTTACCGTGCTATCAGGCCCGGTGCTTTAGTTGAGAATGTGACTTTTATAGATGGCACCAATAAAATAGATTTCAGCAGTAAAAAAATTACAGAGAATACCAGGGTAAGTTATCCTTTAACTTTTATCAGTAATGCGTTGGAACCATCTATTGGCAAGACACCTAAAAATCTTTTCTTTTTAACCTGCGATGCTTATGGTGTTTTACCACCCATCAGCAAGTTAACTACCGGGCAGGCCATGTACCAGTTCATCAGCGGGTACACTGCAAAAGTTGCGGGTACAGAAGCAGGTGTTACCGAACCTAAATCTACGTTCAGCGCCTGTTTTGGTGCACCGTTTTTACCATTGCACCCCGCGCAATATGCCGAAATACTTGGTAAGAAAATGAATGATCATAACGTGAATGTGTGGATGATAAACACAGGCTGGAGCGGTGGTGCTTATGGTGTTGGCAGCCGTATGAAACTTGGTTTTACAAGAGCCATTATCACTGCTGCATTAGAAGGTAAATTAGATAATGTTAATTACGAAGAGCATCCTGTTTTTGGTATGATGATGCCAACCAGTTGCCCGAATGTACCAACTGAAATTTTAAACCCACGCAATACTTGGGCAGATAAAGCAGCTTACGATGCGATGGCAAAAAACCTGGCTCAACAGTTCATTAAAAATTTTGAAAAATATGCAAGTGGTGCTAATGAAGAAATTTTAGCTGCAGCGCCAAAGCTGTAAGAATAGTTTTAATGATTACCTGCTAAATTTCCCTCCTGGATAATGTTCAGGGGGGATTTTTTTCGGTATTTAATTTAGTTCAAATAAGTTTTGCCAAATTACTATGTAAATCAGCCCAGACTTTCATCTATAATCTGTAATTCCGTTGCTCCGGAAAAAGTAACCAGGCAAAAAAAAGAAAAATGAAAAAATATATTACTGTATCCGTTTACCTGCTTTTCTTAATCCATGTATCTTCTTATTGCCAATTGGTTGGCAAAAATTTTATCGGTGGTGGTGACAAATATAACCAGGTAATTCACAAAGTAAATTTCATTAACGATTCTCAGTTTGTTTATTTTGTTTCATATGAAAATGTTAGTTTTCCACTTGATTACCCTACTTTCTTATACAAAGGTATTTGGAAGAAATTAAAGGATACGGTGTTTCTTACTGTAACTAATTCACCAACATTTGATAGCTTGAATAAATGCGAAAAATACATAAAGGAAACGGAATCAGACTGGCCATTTGATTTTAAAAAAATTGCTTTTAAAATTAACAACAAGCCTGTTCCAATGGCTATTGTGTACATAAACAACGATGAAACTTATCATTACACAGATGAAAGAGGTGAAATTTATATGGGACTAAAGAATTTATATAAGTTGAGGATTATTGCATTTCCTTTAAAAGAAAATTTTGTTCAGATCGAACACCCTGCATATAATAACTTCGAAATAAATCTATGTGATGACAAAACAAAAATTATTGTAAAAATTCAACCACCAATACCAAAACTAATTTTTAGGAAAAATGAGTTGATTCCCACTAAACTCGGTAAAATTTATAAAAACAACAGTTTAAAAGAAGCAAAGTAAGTTTTCCAATTTATTCGAAAACCATTTCCGGTATCTCCCCTTCAACAATTAATTTACCAGCAGTTTTAGCAACAATTTCTTCTACAGAAACACCCGGTGCCCGTTCCAATAATTTAAATCCATCAGCAGTAATATCAAGCACGGCTAATTCTGTTACCACTTTTCTTATGCAACGCTTTCCGGTTAGCGGCAATGTGCAGGCTGGCAATAATTTGCTTTCGCCTTTGGGGTTGGTATGCATCATGGCAACAATAATATTCTTTGCACTGGCAACCAGATCCATCGCACCGCCCATACCTTTTACCATCTTGCCTGGTATTTTCCAGTTGGCAATATCCCCTTGCTCACTTACTTCCATGGCACCTAAAACGGTCAGGTCAACCTTGCCGGCCCTTATCATACCAAAGCTCATAGCGCTGTCAAAAATAGATGAGCCCGGTAAAGTGGTAATGGTTTGTTTACCTGCATTGATCAGATCAGCATCTTCTTTTCCCTCAACGGGAAAAGGCCCCATGCCTAATAAACCATTCTCACTCTGCAATACCACGTTAACACCTGCAGGAATATAATTGGCTACCAGTGTTGGTATACCAATGCCCAGGTTAACATAATAACCGTCCTTAAGCTCCTTTGCAATGCGTTGTGCTATTTGTTCTTTTGATAAAGCCATTGTTAATGTGATAATTTGCTGATGTGCTAATATGCTAATTCCTTTAATGGAAACCTTTTGTTTAAATAGCTGCTGCCTGAACTCTAAAAAATTAGCAAATCAGCACATTTGCTAATCAACTAATTTTCTTACAGTCCTTTGTTCAATTCTTTTTTCATAATCCTTCCCCTCAAAAATGCGATGTACATAAATCCCCGGTGTGTGAATCTGATTTGGATCCAGTTCCCCGGCAGCCACTAATTCTTCCACTTCTGCGATCGTTATTTTTCCGGCCATCGCCATTAACGGATTAAAATTGCGGGCCGTGTCTTTAAAAACCAGGTTTCCATTAGTATCTCCTTTCCAGGCTTTTACAATGGCAAAGTCTGCATCAAATGCATATTCCAGTAAATATTCTTTATCATTAAATATCCGTATTTCTTTTCCATCGGCCACTTCGGTACCAACACCTGCGGGTGTAAAGATGGCGGGCATACCATAACCGGCAGCCATGCATCTTGTAGCTAATGTGCCCTGCGGAATTAATTCTACTTCCAGCTCGCCACTTAACAACTGTCTTTCAAATTCAGCATTCTCGCCTACATAAGACGATACCATTTTCTTTACCTGCTTTTTTTGCAGCAACAGGCCAATACCAAAACCATCCACACCCGCATTATTGGAAATGCAGGTAAGATCCTTTGAACCTTTTTTTACTAATGCAGCAATACTGTTTTCCGGTATACCGCATAAGCCAAAACCACCGAGCATTAAAACAGCACCATCTTTAATATCTGCCACTGCATCTGCTGCGCTATTGTATACTTTATTCATAATTATTGTGCCAGTAAGCCTTTTGTTTTCACCGGCGTATTCCTGTTTCGCTCTGCCTGCGCAACCATACTGTCGAGCATTTTTTTAAACAGCAGGGTATTATCTGATTTGTAATAATCGTAACTATTGTAAAAATCAACCTTGGTTATTTTATGAATGGCAAATATCTGTTGCTGCAATTTCAGGTTTTCTTCAGCGGGATCTTTTTTAGTATCATTTTTAATGAATTCGCTTGTAAATGCATCTGCCTTGATCACATCCCATAAAACAGCCTGCATCTTATCCGGTTTTAAAATACCTTCAGGGATCTTGTCTTTGTTTTCGCAGGAAGCAAATAAAACCAATCCAAATAAAAACATGGATATCCTTATCATTTCAGTTCATCTTTATATTTGCCGGCATTGGTAATATCTAATCTTTGTAAAATTTCAGATGCCCTTGCTTTATCCTGCTGCGGTGCTTTTGAAAATATCTTTACCAGTTCAGTTGATTTTCCCTGGAAAAAGAACTGGCTGATCATTTTATTTGGATTGTCGGTAATAAAATTATTCATCAGGTTAAGTACATTCATTACTTCCAGCCGGGCATTATTTTCATCTTCATATAATTTATCCATGCCCAGGCGATAGTAGTTATAGTACACATCGTGCATAATGGTGTAACGGCTGTTAAGCATATTTTCTACCAGCCAGTAACGGTTCCTCCTGCCATCAAAAGCTTTCCAGCCCGAGATCCCTCTTCCATCGGGCGCATTATTTACAATATTCTGTGCTTTTTGAAAATAAAGATCACCACCGCGTGGCGAAAAAGAATCATAATCAAAAGCAAGAACCATATTGGCATAGTAAGCAACAATGGCTGTTAAATTTGAAATCAAAGCATCCGAGCCCGAAACCCGGTTCTCATTAAATTCCAGTTGTTGAAATTCAACATATTTAAAACTTACATTGTCATCCTTAAAATTAATAATGGGAGAAAGGTAAGAAGTATTGAACACCGGGCGGGCAGCTTGTACAGTGATGGAGGCATTGTACACATTTAAATCGCCGGTTGATTGCAGGTTCAATAAAAAATTACATTCAATTCTTTCGTTCTGCGCAAAATTATCCGATGTCCATTTACGGGTGTTCAGGAAAGTACTTAATGCAGTTTGCAGGGTACGAAATACATTTTGATTCACATTATTACCTACCTGGTTACTCACCACAGTAACATTGGCTTTTAATTCCTGTGCCGCTGCAATCTTACAAAGAAAAGCAACAATAAATAACAGACTAATTTTTCGCATAAAAATGTTGAATAATGGTATTTACAATATCAATGGCCACTTCTTTTTTTGATTTTATATCAAAAGGAAAAGACTTACCTGTTTTATCAAAAATAGTGATTTTGTTAGTATCATGCCCAAAACCTGCACCCGCATCCTGCAAAGAGTTCAAAACGATCAGGTCGGCATTTTTTGAATGCAGTTTTTGCAGTGCATATGCTGTTTCATTATTGGTTTCCAATGCAAAGCCAACTAAAATCTGCTTGTCTGTTTTAAGCCCTCCCAGTTTTTTCAGTATGTCGGTTGTTTTGGTGAGTGATACCGAAAGATCTTTTTCAGTCTTCTTGATTTTTTCTGCAGCAACCTGTACCGGTGTATAATCAGCAACGGCAGCACTCATGATCGTAATATCTGCTGTTGCGAATTTCTTTTCACAGGCTTCCAGCATTTCGGCAGCAGATTTTACATTTATCACGTTAATACCTCCGTTCACTTTAATACTGGATGGCCCCAGTACCAGTGTTACATCTGCTCCCCTGTTTTTCATTTCTTCTGCAATGGCAATACCCATTTTGCCGGATGAATGATTACCGATAAAGCGAACCGGGTCAATCTGCTCATAGGTTGGACCGGCTGTTATTAAAACTTTCTTTCCCTGCAATTCATTACTGCTCAAAAAAAAATTATTCAGCCATTTTACAATAGATTCCGGTTCGGCCATTCTACCTTCTCCAATAAGCCCACTGGCCAGTTCCCCGTTCTCTACCGGGATAACATGATTGCCGAATGATCGTATTGTTTCAAGATTTTTTGTTGTTGTGCCATGATGCCACATATCCTCATCCATGGCAGGAGCAACAACCACAGGGCAGGTTGCAGAAAGATAAACTGCCATCAGTAAATTATCGCATAAGCCCGTAGCCATTTTAGACAATGTATTGCAACTTAACGGAGCTACCAGCATAATATCAGCCCAACGACCAAGCATCACATGATTAGTCCAGGAATCGTTTTCAGTAAGATCGGCCAGTACCGGATTTTTTGATAATGTAGATAAGGAAAGTGGCGTTACAAAATCTTTTGCCGCACTGGTCATAACAACCTTTACTTCAGCACCAGCCTTTACCAGCAGCCGGGTTAAAATAGCAGCTTTATAAGCAGCAATGCTACCAGTAACGCCCAATAATATCTTTTTATTCTGTAACATAAAAACCCCACAGCTATTTAAATAACTGTGGGGTTAAAATTATGACTTCTTAACTAAATAAGATGCTAAAATATTGTCTATAATCAGCTAAACAGGTCTTCATCATTTCTACGGAAGTAAACCTTATCTTCCATGAACTCCTGGGTTGCCAATAAAGCCGGGTTAGGCATACGCTCGTATGCTTTTGAAATTTCAATCTGTTCCTTATTTTCATGTATTTCTTCCAGGCTGTCGGTATGACTGGCAAATTCTTCCAGTTTATTGTGTAACTCTTCTTTCAAAGTAATATTTATCTGGTTGGCTCTTTTTGCTATGATGGCAATAGATTCATACAGGTTACCGGTCTTATCCTTAATATCGGATAATTTTTTAGGCTCTACCACACTGCTGGTATTAGCGCTTAGCTGACGTCTGAGTTTGCTCATATTTTATGGCTTTAATGTGATTTTGACTTAGGTTGCTGAAGCTTTCTGCTTCTTTTAATAATTTACTCTCTGGGTAACGGTCTACAAAATCCTGGTATTCTTCCACTACTTTTTCATAACGCTCTATCTGCTTATCCTCATAACTGAGCTTTGCAAATTTGTAATAAGCTTTTACGGTCTTTAACTTATACTCCTCGCCCTTCAACGATTCGGGATAGCTATTGGTTAAATTAGTAAAAGCAATAGCGGCTGCTCGGTACTGCGACATATTATAATACAATTCGGCAGCCCGGTATTCTTTTTGCTCCAGTTTTGCCCGGCACTTATCAATTATTTCTGTTGCTTCCTTATTTCGTTCAGATCCGGGGTGTGTATTAATGAATGTCTGCATCATACCCATTGCCTTGATCGTATTTACCTGTTCCAGTTCCAGTTTGGGAGATTGCTTGTAAAAACAAAACGAACGCATGTAATCAACCTCTTCTGCCTTGGTACTGTTAGGAAAAACTTCCAAAAAACCTTTGAAGAGATTTTCAGCATCTGCATACATCTTCATATTGTAAAAACAGTAAGCATCTTTATAATACAACTCTTCAAATTTAACTGTGCCTTTAAACACAGGAAATAATTCTTCGTATAATTGCTGGGCTATCTTAAATTTTCCATTACTGTAAAATTCATCTGCCATTTTCAGTTTATACTCATAATCCTTACTCTTGGTAATCTTATTGTATTTGTTACAGGAAGATACCACTAAAATTAAAAACGCCGATGCTAAAAACAATTTAATCAATCTCATAAAGGACGCAAAATTAATGTAAATAACTCAAAAATGCCTGTAAATAAACTATTAGCCAAAAAACTACAGTTAATGATTTGATAAAGAGGCATTTTGCAGTTCAAAAAACAGCCCCCCGTTACCGGAGGGCTGTATATATTGCAATTTTAATAGTTCTTAATTACACTTGATATCCACTGAATTCTTATCGCCGCCACCAACTTCGCAATTGGTTGTAACCCTGTCGGCACTGATGCCTTCTTTTTCTATCAGGTATATTTTAATGGTCTCTAATCTTTTCTGACAATTTGCCTGTGAAGCTTTTGAAGCTTCGGGATAACCAGCTATTGATATCATGCAATTTGGATTTGCTTTCAATTTAGCAGCAACTGTTGCCAATAAAGCTTTATTATCATTTGACAAATTGGTTGCATTGCCTTTATAGATCAAAGTTGGATAATCGCATGGGCATTTTACAACCGGCTCTGCTGGTTGTGGATTTTTACAACATTCAGGATCCGGGCATTTACCAACACCATCAGAATTAACAGGCTGACACTCTGTTGGAGTGATCAATTGTTTATCCTTACAATCAGGTACTCCATCACCATCTGTATCCCTGGTTACACCATGTGTATCAACCGGGCAACCTGCAGGTGTATTGGGTTCTCTGTCTAAATGGTCGCAAACACCATCACCATCAGCATCATTACAATCATTTTTAGGTATCTTAACATTGCGGTGATTTCTTAACTCATCATAGGCATAGTCCAAAGGATTAACCCACCATAAAGGCTCAACCGACCTGCCTCCCAGGTTTACATTTAACCCAATAGATGCATAGTTGTAAGAATCAAAATCAGGCGTTAAAGCAGCATCGCCATAAGCATGCTCCTGCCAGCGCTGTCCATCTAACAGATCTGTTTTTACAAAAGTCCACCTGTCTTCAATAGCCAGGTTAATTCTTTTACCAAGCCTGATGGCAACACCGGCCAATACAGTACCGGAAGGTTTTAAAGTCTTATCGCCTAATAAAGGCCTGCGTGTATTTTCATTATCTGCTGCAGTTTCGTAGGTTTTATCCATACCAGCTTTCAGGTCTTTTAAAATATCTCTTCTTTGTTTATAATTACCGGTACCAAATTTAGCAACCGTATTAGCGAATAAGGTAGAATAGTTATTACCATTGGGATCCAAAGCATTTACCATTGTTTTAAACACAGATACACCTATACCACCACCACCATAAATAACAATACCAGTTTTTTGTTTATGAAAACGGATATTGTTTAATGTTACAATACCCTGCAGGCCAAGATCCTGAAGTTTAGTTTTGTAATTATAATAAACTAAATCAGCTTTATTACTGAGATTACCATTATTGTCAGAATTAACTGTTAGACCAGTTGATGAAGCATTCCTCAGTGCATCTGGTGCAAAATAGCGTTTGCCAACAGGCAAATTTGTATTCCAGGCCGGATTTTTCAGGAAATTCCCGGCTGCATTATAGTTTTGGCCTTCCCCTGTTGCATTTAAATATTGCAAACGCATAGAGAAAACATAACCAAATGCTTTACGCACATGCACTTCAAAATTAGGAAATGTAAAAGGCCTTACAGATACGTCACTACTGATTGTGAACATACCTATTGAGGCACCAACTTCCCACATGTTACGGGGCTTTGCAGGGAAATTGTAGGTACCATTCCAAAATTCATTTTGTTGGTTCATCCCTTTTTTACTTATTACTGAAGAGTCATATACACTTCCTGCTCCTCCAACCTGTGCATTTACACCTGCTGCCAGAGACATCAATAATATGCCCAGAAATAATTTGTACTTTTTGCTTATCATAATCTGTTAATTAAGAAAATTTTTAATGCGTATTTATTAATATTACAGCAAAAATATCAAATATCACCTAAATTTCAAAGCTATTTTATTATTTATTTAGGCTATATCTGATTTTTATACTTATTCTACTGGGCAAGACACGTATATTACTACTTTCGTTGCATTAAATTTAAAATACTTTGACTGTGCAAAATAGTACAGTATATTGCTGGTTTTAACACATGGACTTCATTGATAAAATAATCGGTACCGAACTTAAAACTTTCGAAAAAAAGTTTGCTGAGGCAGTTAAAAGCGAAACACTTTTGCTTGATACCATCATGAGGTATATCATAAAACGAAAAGGGAAGCAATTAAGGCCCATGTTTGTTTTATTAAGTGCCAAACTGCATGGTGAAATTAACGAAAGCACCTACCGGGCCGCAGCACTGGTTGAACTTTTACATACTGCAACCCTGGTGCATGATGATGTTGTTGACGACTCGCTCGAACGGAGAAGTTTTTTTTCGATCAATGCCCTATGGAATAAAAAGATCGCAGTACTGGTTGGCGATTACCTGCTTTCCAAAGGATTGCTGCTGGCAACATCCAACAACGATTTCAGGCATTTGCATATACTCTCAGATGCCGTAAAACAAATGAGTGAAGGTGAATTACTGCAGTTACAAAAAACCAGGAAACTAAATTTAAATGAGGAGACTTATTTTGAAATTATCCGGAACAAAACAGCATCTCTGCTTTCCTCTGCCTGTGCCGTAGGAGCTTTTAGCACCAGCAAAGATGAAACCGTAACCGAAAAAATGAAAAGTTTTGGCGAAAAAGTGGGCATCGCTTTTCAAATAAAAGACGATCTTTTTGATTACGGTAAGGAAGATATTGGAAAACCCACCGGTAATGACATCAAAGAAAAAAAATTAACTCTGCCGCTGATCTATACACTCAATAAAATACCTGCCTCCACAAAAAGAAAATTGATCTATATAATAAAAAATGAAAATAAAGACCCGCAAAAAGTTAAATTTGTAATTGATACCGTTGTTGAAGCCGGAGGTATAACATACGCTTCCAGAAAAATGAATACGTACCGCGATGATGCCCTGCAGATCCTGAACAGCTTTCCCGAAAGCCCGGTTAGAAATGCATTGGAACAACTGGTACGCTTTACTACCGACAGGAAATACTAGTATGGATAAAAGATGGAAAATATTACAAGCCGATACCCCTAAAACTGCTGTTTTACAGGAATCATTAAAGATCAGCAGGTCTCTGTGCGGTATTTTGATCGAACGTGGCTTTGACAGTTATGATAAAGCCAAACAATATTTCCGCCCGCAACTACATGACCTGCACGATCCCTGGCTGATGAAAGATATGGATAAGGCTGTACAACGCATCCTTTCTGCATTTGATAAAAAAGAAAAAATACTGGTGTTTGGTGATTATGATGTAGACGGTACAACATCAGTTGCCAGTATGTACAAATTCCTGTACAAGATTTATGAACCCACTTTGTTAGACTTTTATATCCCACACCGTTACCGGGAAGGTTACGGCGTTAGTAAAATGGGAATTGATTTTGCAAAAGAAAATAATTTTACGCTCATCATTTCTTTAGACTGCGGCATTAAATCTGTTGAACTCATTGCCTATGCAAAAGATATCGGTATTGATTTTATTGTTTGCGATCATCACCTGCCCGATGAAGAAATTCCGGTTGCCGTTGCTATCCTTAATCCAAAACAAAAAGATTGTAGTTATCCCTACAAAGAACTCTGCGGATGCGGGGTTGGCTTTAAGCTGATAACCGCACTGGCAAAACAGCTTACCATTGACGAAGAACATTATCTCTGTTACCTTGACCTAGTTGCAGTTGCCATTGCTGCCGACATTGTGCCCATGACCGGCGAAAACAGGATACTGGCTTACTATGGTTTGGAAAAGATAAACAGCAATCCTAATCCGGGTATTAAAGCACTCATCTTTTTAGGCAACCTGCAAAAAAAACTATCCATCAACAATGTGGTATTTGTAATTGCCCCAAGAGTAAATGCTGCCGGGCGTATGGATGATGCAAAAAAAGCCGTACAACTTTTTATTCAAGACGACTATAATAAAGCACTTGAATATGCCGAAATGTTGCACAGCGATAATACCAACCGCAAAGAAGCTGATAGCAGCATAACGGCCGAAGCACTGGAAATAATTAATGAAGATGTTGCACTTCAATCAAAAAAAACAACGGTTGTCTTCAGGGATCACTGGCATAAAGGTGTAGTAGGCATTGTAGCCAGCAGGTTAATTGAAACCTGGTATCGTCCAACTGTAGTACTTACCGAAAGTGGCGGCATTGCAACAGGCAGCGCCAGGAGTGTGCCGGGATTTAATTTGTATGAAGCCATACATGCCTGCAGAGAATACCTGCTTGGATACGGTGGGCATTTTGCCGCAGCCGGACTTTCCTTATTGCCCGAAAATGTAATGGCCTTTACTAATAAATTTGAAGAAACAGTAGCTGCAACAATTCCTGATCATTTACTTATTCCTGAAATTATTATTGATACCGAAATTTCATTCACAGACCTCACACAAAACTTTTACAATATCATTTGCCAGATGGAACCTTTTGGCCCCGAAAATATGCGGCCGGTATTTGTTGCAAAAAAAGTTGTGGATACCGGCTATTCCAAAATTGTAAAAGAGCAGCACCTTCGTTTTGTGGTGAAGCAGGATAATATTTCTTTCACCGGTATTGGCTTTAACCTGGCCGCAAAATTTGAGTTGCTTAAGAAGCCATTTGATCTTGTTTTTACACTTGATGAAAATGAATGGAACGGCAATATAAGCTTACAATTAAAAGTGATTGATCTGCGCTGCAGCTAATAATGAAATTTTTCTCCTACATAAAATATTTCTATTTCCTGTCTGTTAACTGGAACCTGCGTATTGCCTGGTATATGATAAAACAGGAAATAAAAGGTGAAAAGAAATATGATATTCATACTACCGGGGCAGATGAATTACACAACCTCGAAAAGCTTGGGATAGATATAACGCATGCAACCATCTACATGCCCGTAAGCTATAATTTACTGGAAGATATCTTTCAACAACTGCCACAAACACGCAATCATTTTCTCGATATCGGTTGCGGTAAGGGCCGCGCCATCTGCCTGGCTGCCCATCATGGTTTTAGCAAAGTAACAGGGCTCGATTTTTCTAAAATTTTATGCGATGTGGCCAAAGAAAACCTCAACATTACACAGCAAAAAAATCCTGGCATGGAATACAAAGTGATCAACAACGATGCGTTTTATTTTGCCATACCAGGTGATGTGGATTGCATTTTCTTATTCAATCCTTTTGATGAGGTTATTATGAGTGCGGTGGTAAATAATATTACCGAAAGTTTACAGCACGATCCCCGAAAGATCAATATCATTTATGTAAACCCGCTACATAAAGATCAATTTTTAAAAGCGGGATTTGCAGAAATCTGGCACAGCAAAAAGATGAAATATATTGAGGCCGTTATTTTGAAGAATTGATCCAGGTGACAGGCCACTACAAATACACTCAAATTATAAAAATTCAGCTTCATATTAAAACTTCGTGAAATAACAAGATGCTCAATGGCCAGGCACCTGAATAAAAAATACAAAAAAGGGATAACAATTGCTATCCCTTTTTACTTATTTACTTTTTTACATACCCCTCCTCTCAACTCATCAACTCCACACTCCGGTTTATAAAACTCGTTAAACTATTTCCTTTCAATAATCCCTGCGACAATAAAGCCAGGTCGGCTAAATTATGTACAACTTTTTCCTGCTTTTCTTTTTCAGCTTCAGCCAATACCGTTTTATAAATAGCATGATTCCCATTTACGGTAAGCGTAACCTCATCGGGCATGTTTGCATAAAAAGCACCCATACCACCCTGCATAGCCGCCATGTCTTTCATTCGACGCATAAACTCGGGCCTGGTTGCAACAACCGGCGGTGCATCTGCACTTAATCCTTTTATCTCTACAGATACATTTATCTCCGGATTTTTAACTGCAAATAATCCTTTCAGTTTTTCTTCATCATCCTTACTCAAAACGCTATCGCCTCCTTCCTGCTTGTCAATTAAATTATCAACAATATCACTGTCAACACGTACAAACTGTACATTCTCCCACTTCATTTCCATCTGGTTTAAAAAACCATTATCAATTATGGTTTCCAGCTTTACTACAATATAACCCTTTGCTGCAGCCTGTTGTATATAGGCATCCTGTTGCACGGGGTTTGTTGTATATAAAATAACCAGTTTACCGTCTTTATTTTTTTGCAATGTTTCTGTCGCAGTTCTGTATTCTTCCAGTGTATAAAACTTACCGTCCTTTGCATCTTGCAGAATATGGAATTTATTCGCCTTTTCTAAAAACTTATCATCCGTCATCATACCATATTTCACAAACAAACCAAGGCTTTCCCATTTTTCTTCAAACTGCTTACGATCTGTTTTAAATATTTCTTCCAGTTTATCCGCCACTTTTTTGGTGATATGCGAATTGATCTTACGCACATTCGGATCGCCCTGCAAATAACTGCGGCTCACGTTGAGTGGTATATCCGGACTGTCAATTACCCCATGCATCAGCATTAAAAATTCGGGCACAATATCTTTAACTTCATCAGTTACAAAAACCTGGTTGCTGTATAGCTGAATTTTATCTTTCTGTATCTCGTAGCTCTGTTTAATTTTAGGGAAATATAAAATACCGGTAAGGTTGAAAGGATAGTCAACATTCAGGTGTATCCAGAACAAAGGCGCTTCGCCAAACGGGTATAATTCTTTATAAAAATTCTGGTAATCTTCGTCGGTTAATTCAGATGGTTTTTTTGTCCAGGCCGGTGTAGGATTATTGATCTGCTTATCTTCAAAAAAGATAGGGATTGGTAAAAATCTACAAAATTTTTCCAATACCGTACTTATCCTAGATGGTTCCAAAAACTCCTGGCTCTCTTCATTTAAATGTAAAACGATATCGGTACCGCGGCTTTCCTTTTCCACTTCTTCCAAACTAAATTCGGGGCTGCCATCACATTCCCACCGCACAGCTTTACTGCCTTCCTTAAAACTTTTTGTGATCACTTCCACCTTATCGCTCACCATAAAAGAACTGTAAAAACCCAGTCCGAAATGCCCGATGATACTGGCCTCATTCTGCCCCTTGTATTTTTCCAAAAACTCCTCGGCACCGCTAAAAGCCACCTGGTTCAAATATTTATCAACCTCTTCTTCCGTCATGCCAATACCGGTATCCGAAATGGTCAGTGTCTTTTTCTCCTTATCGATCTTTATATCTATTCTCAGTTCACCCAGTTCTCCTTTTGCTTCGCCAATAGATGACAATGTTTTCAGTTTCTGGTTTGCATCCACCGCATTACTTACCAGCTCACGTATAAAAATGTCATGCTCGCTGTATAAAAATTTCTTGATTATCGGGAAAATGTTCTCCGTTTGTACACGTATACTTCCTTTTTGCATATTTTTTTAGTTTGATTGATTGATGCAAACATAGTACCAATTGGCGTTTGCTGTCAGCATGGCACTTTCGCATGACTGACATAAAAAATTTGTCATTGGAGTTAAAACAGGTTAAGGAAGCCTGTTGCCTTCCGTAGGAAAAACTATCCAGGGTTTAAAGGTCTTTGCTTCTTCAAAGTCCATCTGTGCATAAGAGATGATGATCACAATATCCCCTTCAGCACCTTTGCGGGCTGCGGGTCCATTTAAACATACCACACCCGTTCCTCTTCCGCCTTTAATAATATAGGTATCCAGGCGCTCACCGTTATTTACATTTACCACGGTTATCTTTTCGTTCTCAATTAAATTAGCCGCATCCATCAGGTCTTCATCCAGGGTAAGGCTACCTACATAATTTAAATTGGCCTCAGTAATTACCGCACGGTGTACTTTTGATTTTAGTATTTCTATCTGCATGACGCAAAATTAAGATTTTGGATTTGTTTGTGCTGGTTAATGTTATGATTGGGCCTGATCGGAACATTGGGTGATTTATTGATCGTTGCTGTCCAAAAAAATATTCTGCCTAACGCTATATAATTTTTTCGCCTTACTGTGAATATGCTTTTATCCATTGCCAGCCTTTTAATTTTATTTGTGGGCTATCACTAATTTACAAGCTCTTTTTTATTATGCAAGATTTCGATTCGTGGAGACACGAACCGAGTCGGAGTATTTCTATCTGCATGGCGCAAAATTAAGATTTTGGATTTATTTGTGCTGGTTAAAATTATGATTGGGCCTGGTCGGAACATTCTCGGATTAAATGTTAAACACATCTGCTGCTGGCGGGAACACACAACAGATTTTCAGGCGAGTCTCCACGCCTTGCCCGTGCGTTGGCTGTGGGACTCGCCGCCATTAACTTGAGTCACTCAAATCCGAATCCTCCAACTCTATAAGGTTTGCAATCGGCTATGGACTAAAGTAAAGCATAATATGCTCCGTAGCACGGCGAGTCCCACGGCCTTGCACAAATCTTATGTGAAAACTCGCCTGAAAAAAGATAAACTTTCTAAACCCTACAACAACATTCAACAAAAAAAAACGGCTCCCTTACCGGAAGCCGTTCTCTCAATCATTTCACAACCAGTATTACCTGATCATAAATATTTTCTTATCCCTGAAATCGGGATTAACAATAAATAAACTATAAACACCCGGTGCCAGTTTGCCCCCCGCCTTGGTTCGTGTCCCCACGAACCATTCTGCCGTAAACGCCTGTATAATTGTCATTTATTACAAACCCAATTTTACATGAATAAGATACTACAAAATTATGAAGGTTTCA
>JBBRQF010000010.1:0-113421 GCA_038226715.1 Chitinophagales bacterium | reverse complement strand
TTTCAGGTATTGTACCAACTGCAAATATTTTGCAGATGGGAATTAATGATACTTTACAAATTGCCGATGGATTTGATAGAGGGATTGAATACGAAAATAATGGCTTTGATTCGAAATATTTTGCAGGAAGTGATTCTATAAAAATCATATTTGATAATCTTTATTCCATTATACATTATGTAAATACTCCTGCAATTTTAGCACCTAAATATTATCTTTATACATCATTAAGGAATATAGGTAATTACAAAGCTTACCGACAGGATATTGCTAGCAGCTCTAAATATTCTATAAGTAAAAAGTTTTGGTTTGTATTTACAGAGCAGGATTATTTGGACACACAATAAGAGTAATTAAATATTGAGTGTTGATTAGTAAATTTTAATAGTAGCTCTTTTGTATAAAGGCTTGGGCATAAATGGCCAAGCCTTTATTTTATGTGAAAAATTTTATTTGTTTATTTAGCAACAGAATTACTTTCTTTGCAAAACCTTAATAATTAATGTCTCTTTCTCAAACTACACCAGCCATTTTAATTTTAGCCAATGGAACCGTTTTTAACGGTACTGCTTTTGGTAAAATTGGTACTGCTACCGGCGAAATATGTTTTAATACCGGCATGACCGGTTACCAGGAAGTTTTTACCGATCCCAGTTATTATGGACAGGTGCTCATCATGAATAATGTGCATATTGGTAACTATGGCGTAAAAGCTGCAGATGTGGAGAGCGACAGCGTAAAAGTGAAAGCCGTTATTGGCCGCAACCTGGAAGAAAAGTATAGCCGCTTTATGGCAGATGCTTCCTTGCAGGATTATTTTGAAGCACAGGGCGTTGTTGCCATTGATGGAATTGATACCCGTGCATTGGTTGCTCACATACGCACACAGGGCGCTATGAATTGCATTATATCTTCAGTAATAACAGATCTAGCAGAACTGCAAAAATTATTAAAAGAAGTGCCCTCCATGGATGGACTGGAGCTGGCATCAACAGTAAGTACAAAAGAAGCTTATTTTTTAGGGGATGAAAAAAGTGAATTAAGAATTGCTGTACTTGATTTTGGTATTAAGAAAAATATATTGACCTGCCTTGTGGAAAGAGGTGCTTATGTAAAAGTGCATAATGCAAAAACATCTTTTAATGAACTGGAGCAATTTAAACCGCATGGCTATTTTATCAGTAATGGTCCCGGTGACCCGGCACCCATGGATTACGCAGTAAAAACCGTAAAACAAATTTTAGCTGCTGATAAGCCTTTGTTTGGTATTTGCCTGGGGCACCAGTTACTGGCGCTTGCCAATGATATCCCAACATTTAAAATGCATCATGGACATCGGGGATTAAACCACCCGGTAAAAAATATCATCAGCGGTAAATCTGAAATTACTACACAGAACCATGGTTTTGGTGTTGATCCAAAAGCGGTAAAGGCAAATAACAATATTGAAATTACCCACGTTAATTTAAACGATGACAGTATTGAAGGCATCCGAATAAAAGATAAAAAAGCTTTCTCTGTTCAATATCATCCCGAAGCTACACCAGGCCCGCACGACAGCCGGTATTTGTTTGATGAATTTATTGCCCTTATAAACACGAATTAGACGAATTACACGAATTTGCTTTACGCTGATTGTAAAATAATTCGTTTAATTAGTGTAATTCGTCTAATTAGTGTCTTAAATTAGTGCCATGAAAATTGCAATCATTAATGGGCCTAACTTAAACCTGCTTGGCAAACGTGAAGTGGATATTTATGGTGGAGAATCTTTTGATAATTACCTGCAAACACTTCAAAGCAAATATACCAATATTGAAATTTCTTACTTTCAAACTAATGTGGAAGGGGAGTTGATAAATGAAATTCAGCGGTTGGGTTTCGATTATGATGGTATAATTTTAAACCCAGGTGGATACACACATACCTCAGTTGCACTGGGCGATGCTATAGCTGCCATTACTACACCAGTAATTGAAGTGCATATCTCCAATATTTTTGGAAGGGAAGATTTCCGGAAACTGTCTCACGTTTCCGGAAAGGCAAAAGGGGTTATCAGTGGCCTTGGATTGAAAGGATATGAACTGGCGCTTGAATATTTTTTGTAATAATAAATTGTTAATCCCTCAGTACACTAATTTATCTGGATGAACGTTATATACTTTTGCTACTCAAATGAAAAGGTGTTTCGCATTCATATTGCTCGTTTGTCACATGAACACGTCTATGTTCTTGCCACAGGTGCAGGAAGAAGATGTCTATAATGAAAATGGAGAACAAATAGATGATATTAACAGTATCGTAGAGCTTATTAACGTGGAACTTGGATATGATAAGACTGCAGATGATGAGGATGATGACAACGGTCAGAATTTTCATGTAGTTAAACTGCCTGAATATAGCTTTCAGCAGCAATCTGTATTAATTGAAAGAACTGATTTTAAAAAGCTAAACAGCAAAACCTTTTCTGAATACAAAGTACCTTCTGTAAAGTCTGTCGTTACCGACATTGTAACCCCTCCACCGGATTTCATATAATTTCTTCTTTTTAATTATCTAAACAGTTTATCAGCTACACCTGCCACTATACTATTGGCATTGGTATGCTGTGAGCTATTTTGTAAATCCCGTTAATTCATTTCAAATGAAACACTATTCCATGAAGCAGATCTGCTTCATTGGGTTAATGTTTTTATGTACGTCCAAAGCTGTGGTGGCGCAGGATACAGTACATATTACATTACCCGAAGCAGAAGAACAATTTATACAAAAGAACCTTTCCCTACTGGCAGAAAAATATAATATTGATATTGCAAGAGCACAGGTAATACAGGCAAAATTGTTCAATAATCCTACACTCACCTTAAATGGCAATATTTATAATCCGCAACTGCATAAGGTTTTTGATGTAAGTAATAGAACCGGTCAATATGATATCGGCATTCAGCAGGTTGTAAGGCTTGCCGGTAAACGAAACAAAGAGATAAAACTGGCAGAGACAGCCGTGGCATTAAGTGAGAATCAGTTTTTTGATCTCATCCGCACCTTGCGTTATTCTTTGCGAAGTGAATTTTACAATATTGTTTTCTTTCAAAAATCAATTATTGGCTACGATGCTCAAATTGCCCAACTCGGGAAAATGAGCACCGCTTATGATCAGCTAGAGCTAAAAGGCGTAGTTACTTTAAAAGATGCTGTACGTATAAGATCGCTTTTATATTCCTTACGTGCAGAACAAGCTACCCTTATTAATCAATTGAACGATTCACAGGCATCACTCCAATTATTATTGCAAAATAATAAAGCATATTATGTTGCAGAAGTTGATAATGATCCGGCGCCATCGGCATCTGTTCAGCAATTAAAGATCAGGGATTTGTATGACACAGCTTTTGCAAACCGCTACGACCTGAAGACTGCAGAAAACAATCTGCTATTAAGCAAACAAAATTTTACACTGCAAAAGGCACTGGCAAAAACAGATATCACTATTGGTGCTGATTTTGACAAACGCGGAAGCTTTGTAGACAATGCCTCTTTCTTTACAGTAGCATTTGACCTTCCTTTTTTTAAGAGAAACCAGGGTAATATTAAAGCAGCAAAAATAAGTATTGAACAAAGCAAAACCGGCGTGGACTTAACCAGGCAAACTGTTGAGAATGATGTGCAGCATGCTTATACAAAGGTTTTGAATACAGATAAGATACTGCAATCAATTGATCCTGGTTTTAAAAATCAGTTTGAAAAGTTGCTGCAGGGCGTCAATGATAATTTTCAGAAGAAGAATATCAGCCTGATAGAATTCACTGATTTCAATGAATCTTATAAGAACTATATGCTGCAGCTAAATCAATTACAGAACGACAAAATGCAGGCTATAGAAGCACTTCATTTTGCCATTGGGAAAACCATTTTTAATAACTAATTATTTTTAACATGAAACCGATTATATTATATACTGCCATTGCCTGTAGCCTTGCATCTGTTTTTAGTTGCAAAGAAAAAGTTGCGGATCCTCCTCCAGACAACAGATTTTGTCTTTCGGATACCATGCAGAAAAAATTGCGGATCGATACCGTGAAATTAGAGCCGGTAAGAAAAAGCATTGCACTATCCGGTAAAATTGAAGCCAATGAAGATAAGTGGATTAAAGTTTACCCGGTCGTTGGGGGTGTGGTAGAAGAAATGAAAGTACAACTGGGAGATTATGTAACCAAAGGCCAGACCCTCGCCGTGATACATAGTAGTGAGATCGCCGATTTTCAAAGCCAGCTCTCCTATGCACAATCAACCGTAAAGATCGCAGAAAAGAGCCTTAATTCAGCTAAGGAAATGCTTGCAGGCGGACTGGCAACCGACAAAGATGTGGTGGCAGCCGAAACTGACCTGGAAAAAGCAAAAGCTGATCTTAAAAGGATTCAGCAAACCAATGCTATTTATGGCTCAAAAGGAAATGCGATACAAACCATTACAGCACCCATGAGTGGCTATATCATTGAGAAAAATGTTACTGATAAAATGCAGTTTAAGGTTGATGGCGCCCAACCTTTTTTTATCATAGCCAACCTCGAAGAAGTTTGGGTAATGGCCGATGTTTTTGAAAATGATATTGCTAAAATAAAAGAGGGTTATGATGCCGATATAAAACTGATCGCTTACCCTGATAAGACTTTTACAGGTAAAGTTGACCGGATATTTTCTATCCTCGACCCGCAAAGCCGGGTGATGAAAGTAAGAATAAAGATCCAGAATAAAGACAACCTGATAAAGCCGGAAATGTTTGCACAGATCAATATTAGATATGATGATGGTAACAATCAAATGGCTGTTATACCTGCGCAGGCAATCATTTTTGATAAAAATAAAAATTATGTGATGCTTTATAGGGATAAGTGTGATATAGAAACACGGGAAGTAGATATCTATGAAACTGATGGTGAAAAAGCTTACATCAAAAGCGGATTAATACCCGGTGATAAAATCATAGCAAAATACCAGTTGCTTGTTTTTGATGCTCTGAACGACTAAATCATTAATCCTTAAATTTTTTTTATGAATAAATTTATTTCAGGTATAGTAACCTTTTCTTTAAAGAACAGGTTCTTCATATTTTTTATGACACTGCTGATCATTATTGGCGGCATCTGGAGTTATATAAAAACTCCACTGGAGGCATTTCCTGATGTTACCAATACGCAGATCATTATTGTAACACAATGGAATGGCCGCAGCGCCGAAGAAGTGGAACGTTTTGTAACAGTGCCCGTTGAAGTGGCGATGAATTCGGTACAGAAAAAATATACACTGCGCTCTATTTCCATGTTTGGGTTATCGGTAACCAAAATAATTTTTGATGATGATGTAGACGATTTTTTTGCCAGGCAACAGGTAAATAATTTGTTACGCAATGTAAATCTGCCAGAAGGGGTAGAACCCGACGTACAGCCACCGGTAGGCCCTACTGGTGAAATCTTCCGTTACACACTGGAATCAAAAGAAAAGAATTCAGTTGAATTAAATACAATACAGAATTGGGTAATTGACCGCCAGTTACGTAGTGTACCCGGTGTTGCAGATCTTACTGTTTTTGGTGGAGCCGAACGTACTTATGAAATTACAGTTGACCCTGTAATGCTTGCCAGGTATGATATAACGCCTTTGGAAGTTTATACGGCAGTATCTAAAAGTAACATTAATGTAGGTGGCGATGTAATTGAAAAGAACGGCCAGGCTTATGTGGTACGTGGTATTGGGCTGCTTGATAATATCAAAGACATTGAAAATATTATTGTTGATAACATTAACGGCACGCCCATCCTGGTAAAGAATGTTGCTTCGGTTGCTCCCAGTCATTTCCCCAGGGTAGGACAGGCGGGGCTAAATAATGATGATGATGTTGTGGAAGGTATTGTAGTTATGCGTAAGGGAGAAAATCCCAGGGAGGTTTTAAAAAATGTGAAGGAAAAGATACAGGAATTGAATGAAAAAATATTACCGGCCGATGTAAAAATGGTAACATTTTATGACAGGGATAACCTGATGGATTTTTGTACAGAAACCATTACCCATAATTTAGTAGAAGGTATTTTATTGGTTACACTCATTGTTTTTGTTTTTATGTTCGACTGGCGGACAACGGTAATTGTATCTATTATTATTCCACTTGCGTTATTGTTTGCATTCATCTGTCTTAAAATAAAAGGCATGAGTGCCAACCTGCTCTCCATGGGTGCTATAGATTTTGGAATTATCATTGATGGAGCGGTGGTGATGGTGGAGGGTTTGTTTGTGGTGCTGGCTTTAAAGGCGCATGAAGTGGGCATGGAGAAATATGGCAAGATGGCAAAGCTCAGCATCATCCGTAAAACAGGTTCTACATTAGCCAAGGCCATCTTCTTCGCAAAAATAATTATCATCACCAGCCTGATACCCATTTTTGCATTTGAAAAAGTGGAAGGAAAAATGTTTTCGCCGCTGGCCTGGACATTAAGTTTCGCTTTGATCGGCGCCTTGCTTTTTACGCTTACGCTGGTGCCGGTTTTAGCAAGTATCCTGTTAAATAAAAGTGCAAAAGAACGCAATAACCCCATCGTAAACTTCTTTAACCGTATTATAACCGGTGGATTGAATTTTACGATGGCCAATAAAAAACTGAGTTTATCAATTGCATTTGTAGTAATGGCTATCAGCCTGCTTTCATTTAAATTTTTGGGAAGTGAATTTTTACCCGAACTGAATGAAGGTGCGTTGTGGGTGGAGGCGAAACTACCCATGAGCAGTTCGCTCACCCAAACAGTTAGTTTTGTAGGAGAGTTCAGAAAGATATTGGGAAGCTTTGATGAAGTAGATGGCGTGCTTTCACAAACAGGAAGGAGTAATGACGGAACAGATCCTTCTGGCTTTTATTATATACAATGCCAGGTAAATCTTAAACCCAAAAAAGAATGGAAACGCCATATCAGTAAAGAACAACTCGTAGATGAAATGGATGCGAAACTGAAACAATATCCGGGCGTGGTATATAATTACTCTCAGCCCATCATTGATAATGTGGCAGAAGCAGTTGCCGGTATTAATGCCGACCTGGCTGTAAAAATATTTGGAAGTGATCTTGATAAATTAGATCAGATGGCCGACAGCGTATATAATATTCTGGGCACGGTGCAAGGCATAAAGGACCTTGGAATCATGCGAAACTTAGGCCAGCCCGAACTTTCCATCGTACTCGACGAACAGAAAATGGGAATCTATGGGGTAACTACGGCCGATGCCAATTCAGTAATTGAAATGGCCATAGGTGGAAAATCGGCATCTACTTTTTACCAGCAGGAACGCAAATTTGATATACGTATCCGTTACCCGGAAAATTACCGCAATAGCGAAGTGGCCATCAGCGAATTGAGAGTGCCAACCATGCATGGTTCAAAAGTGCCGCTTAAATTAATTGCCGATATAAAAACTGTATCAGGCCCAGCCTTTGTTTACCGGGATAAAAATACCCGTTTTATCGCCATTAAATTTTCGATACGTGACAGGGATATGGGCAGTACTATTGCAGAGGCACAGGAAAAAGTAAATAAGCAGATCAAACTTGGGAAAGGTTACAGCCTTGATTGGGCCGGGGAATTTGAAAACCAGGTGAGGGCACAGGCAAAACTTGTCCAGGTAGTACCGGTAGTGCTTGTACTTATTTTTATCCTGTTGTTTATCAGCTTTGGTAATGCGCTGGATGCCGCACTGGTACTGGTTAATGTACCCTTTGCTTTAATAGGTGGTATTCTTGCATTGCATGTTACCGGTACCATATTCAGTATATCGGCAGGTATTGGTTTTATAGCCTTGTTTGGTATCTGTATACAAAATGGGGTAATACTGATCTCGGTATTTAAACAAAATCTGCATCATAAAATACCTTTGGTACAGGCAGTAAAAGAAGGCGTGAAAACAAGGATAAGACCGGTTGTTATGACAGCGCTAATGGCTGCTATTGGATTGTTTCCTGCGGCTATATCAACGGGTATTGGCAGCGAGACACAAAAGCCGCTTGCCATTGTTGTGATTGGAGGATTGATCAGTTCTACCATTCTTACGTTGTTGATCTTTCCTTTAATTGTGGAACTTTTATACAGGCGCACGCACAAGAAGAAAAATGAGCAACAGGTTTCTTTGATCTGATTAAAATATTGAACGTGTTGCATTCGCAACACGTTCAATATTTTTTGGTATAAAGCAATAGGTTTTTTAAGAATAATTACATTGTCCTGAGGAAAAACCAGGCAGCAAACATAATTACAAAAATTATTACAGAGTAAATAACGATGGCTGTTGTATTTGACTTTCCTGTTTTACGGTTAAACCTGTAACCGCAACTTTCGCATTTGGTATGGTGAAATAACTTAGGGCCTAACATACCGCCCCACCAGGTATATTTAACGGGAGTAATTATTTTACTGCCACATTTGGGGCAACCTGTTTCATTTGTAAAATCGTTCAACTGATCCTGCATAAAATAATTATGAGAATAAATATACTAAGTAAAAACTATAAGTTTAAATTTTTGATGCTATAAAATGACCCGTAAGAGCAGTGCATAACCCGTATCTTCTTTGGGATTATCGGCAATACTTACAACATGCAGGCCGGAAGAAGACCATACTTTAAACAGGTCGCCTTTTTTATGCTTCACCATTTCTTTATCAAGCTGGGGCAGCATTACACCCTGAATAAACCAACCCAGGTCACCGCCTTTGGCCGAAGATTCATAATCGGCACTGTAGATACTTGCCTGGGCAGCAAAGGTTGATGTTTTGTTTTTTATTTTCCAGATAATGCTGTCGGCCAGCGACTCTGCAAAATTTTTATCAAAAACGCCTGTATCTATGAGGATGTGATTGATGTGGTAAAAAGTATTGGGCGCTTTCGTCAATATCTTTACCAATATATTCTCTCTTTTAAACGGGCCGTATGTTTTGCCTGTTTTGCCATGATAAGCCAGGCTGTCGGACTTACCCATAAATTGCTGTGTGCTTATTACAGTAACTGTATCAATAAAATATTTTTTCTTTAAAACATATTTTACAAAGCCGATGGGATTACTGGTTGTATCCAATACCTGTTTTATCTGGGCAATGGTCTGGCTTTTGGCAGCGCATATTAAACCGGTAAAAAAGAAAAATAAAATAATTTTTTTCACATGTAAAATTTGAAAGGCAAAGATAAGTTTTAAACAAGAAGACAGGCCTTTGAAAGGCTGTCTTCATAAAATATTAACGATTATTGATTATTTTGGGATTGCAATTTTTTCACATCAGGCAAAGGCTTCGGAGGTTATTTACTAAAAGCTGCCTATTTTATTTTTCGCAAAATGGCCTTCACCTGCTTTTTCATCTCATCCAGTCCGGCAAGCTGTTGCTGTATAAAACTATTGTCCTCCAGCCGCCCAATTACCCGGTTCATTTCTTCATTGGTATCATAAACCATTTTACGGAAAGGATTACTGTAATCCTTGGCACGCGAATCAAAAATAGCTTTACACATCCACGCTTTGGTATCCAGTGCCTGTTGCAATAATTGCTTCAGCAGTGCGGGGGTGAACTGTTTGGGTGTAATATTTAATATTTCCAGCAGCGATGTGTAACCATGGTTTAACCGATCGGCAGTATAATTAATACCTTGCTGTTTGTAAAAATCATGTAGGTCAACCCAGCTCTTAACCTTGCCCGATTTAATATTACGCTTAACGTTTTCTATTTCTGTTTTTTGAATTAACTGTCCGCCAATATTTAACCATTCACTGCGCTGCACTTTAGCCGAGAGCGTTTTTTTAAATGTATTAAAATCGGCAAAACTATTAGTTTGAATATGGTTCAGTAATTCTACCGTACCATAATATTGTATCAACTCCTTAAAAAGTAAAATGGCCTGTGGCACTTTATGCAATTCGGTATTGCGTTTTGTGTTTTCCCAGCCGGTAATTAAAGCTGTGCCTGCTTCATCTGGTTTTAATTTGCTTAACTGTTTCAACGAATCAAATAATTCATTGATGGTGTCAGGTGCCAGGAAATTATATTCAATACGCTGAATTTTTTCTGTCCGTCTGTCACGTGAAATATATTTCCATTCGTTACGTGCCAGTGCATACATATTGTACATGAACCAGTAACCGGGTATCACCACCAGTTTGTCATGCGCTACATCATTACTTACCAGGCAAAACGGAATGGGTATATTTAATTCTGCCGGAAAATCGCCTTTGGCAATTATTGTAAAGGATGCAAATTTTGAATTGTGTTTTAAACTCACACATAGTCCCGGCCAAAAGCCACGGCCTGCAATGATCTCACCATCTGCAGCACGGCTGTTGTGATTACTGCCGATGGTAGCGCCGGCTGCTATATTGCTTTGTCCCATCACAACGGCAGCACATAAAAAAGAATTATTATGATGCTGTTCGTGTGCCGGAAAGATCAGTGAATTTAAAACCTCGCAACAGGAAATAGTAGAGTTGTTACCGAGGTAAGAGTTGATTAACCGGGCACCATATTTTAATTGCGAATGAGAAGCCATGACAAAGCGCACCGCTTTTACGCCATAAAAAATACGACATCCATATCCTACAATACCGTTAACCAGTTCGCAACCTTCACCAATTTGCGAAGTACGGTTCTCGTCGCTGTTAACCGTAAGATTTTTTAATTTATTGGCGCCTTTAAAATAGGCATCGCTGCCCACCCAAACATCTTTGATGATCTTACAATTTTTAATAACTGTTCTGTCGCCAACCTTACCATAATAACCACGCTGTTTATCATAGCGCTTCTCCGTAAATTCTTTAAACCTGTCCAGCAATGCATCATCTTCCCGGTATTTGCTCCAAAGCCAGGCATCGCCTGCCAGCATGCCGTTAAAGGGTATCACACTTCTGCCGCCAGCCTCATTACCAAGTTCCATCCACACCCTTGTCTTTCCATCTTCACCATCCTTTAAAATTCCGTTACCAAATTTTGCATAATCGGTGGTAGCCAATTCGTTTACATTGGCGATCATCACTTCATTGCCAATTATATAATGACTGAGGTAATTTACGTTATCAATACAAACATTATTGCCAATATCACTGCTGATGATGGTGCTGTTATATAAACCAACTGCCATACGGAGGTTATGAAATTCGAGGTAAAAGGGTTCAAGTTTTCCAATTCGTACCAATCCATGAAATTTACAGTTCCTTACCAAATCGGGATTGAATTCTTTAGAAACAAAAATTTTATCCCAATCGTCTGATGTATTACGGTTGCGGATGAGGGCCTCAATATCATGTGCGGTAAGCTTGCGGTAATTGATACCATTCTTATTGTGCAGGTTCCGCAGGTGGTATTCGTCTTTTCCTTTTGGGATATATTTTTTATCTACAAAGTTGTAGCCAAGGTTATTAACCGGGTGTTTTTTGATGATGTTCATGAAATAATGGATAATTGGGTAATTGATAATGGATAATTTATCCGGCTACTTGCAGAATGCTGATATGCATGATAATCTATTTTCATTACCTCAAGTTAACAATAACCCTGCAAAAAAACAGAAAGTAAGTATTGAAAACATTATCAATTACCCAATTATCCATTATAGCATTATTCATTCTTCTACTCCACCGTCACACTCTTCGCCAGGTTCCTTGGCTTATCCACATCAACACCTTTTGCAATACCCACATAGTAACTTAATAACTGCATGGGGATGGTGCTTAACATGGGCGCAATGATCTCATCGGCTGTTGGTACAAAGAATACGTCATCGGCCATACCCGGTATTACTTCATCTCCTTCGGTAATGATGGCAATAACCTTTCCCTTACGGGCTTTTATCTCCTGGATATTGCTTACAATTTTTTCGTGGTAAGAATCTTTGGTGGCGATAAATACTACCGGTAAATTTTCATCAACCAGTGCAATAGGACCGTGCTTCATTTCAGCAGCAGGATAGCCTTCGGCATGTATGTAAGATATCTCCTTTAATTTTAAAGCACCTTCCAAAGCGATCGGGAAATTATAACCACGGCCTAAGTACAAGGCATCGGATGCACCTTTGTATTTTAGGGCAATGGTTTTTAAAGCTTCAGCATTTTTTAAAATGGCGCTTACTTTTTCTGGTACTGATTCCAATTCAAACAATAGATTTTTATACCTGTCATCAGTAATAGTACCTTTTTCTTTAGCAATCTTTAAAGCCATCATAGTTAATACAGCAAGCTGTCCGGTGAATGCTTTTGTAGAAGCAACGCCAATCTCGGGACCTGCATGTGTGTAAGCCCCGCCATCGCTGATCCTGGCAATTGATGAACCCACCACATTTACAACACCAAAAATAATGGCGCCATTTTCTTTGGCTCTTTCAATGGCAACCAAAGTATCAGCTGTTTCGCCACTTTGCGAAATGGCAATGATAATATCGCCTTTATTAATGATCGGGTTGCGGTACCTGAATTCGGATGCATATTCAACCTCAACAGGAATACGGCAGAGCTCTTCAATAATATATTCGGCCAGTAAAGCGGCATGCCAGCTTGTGCCGCATGCTACGATGATAATACGTTGCGCTTTTTTAAAATGTTCTATATTATTTTGAATACCACTCATAGTGATCGTTCCGGCTGTTGCATCCAATCTTCCTCTTAAACAATCATAAATGGTACTTGGCTGTTCAAAAATTTCCTTCAGCATAAAATGATCGTAGCCACCTTTTTCAATGGCCGCCAGTTCTATATCCAGCTTGGTAACAAAGGGGGTTATTTTTTCATTACCGAGATTTTTTAAGATGAGTTCATCGGGCCTTACAATGGCGAGTTCGTAATCATTTACATAAACTACTTCCTTGGTGTATTCCAGCATGGGCGATGCATCGGAACCCAGAAAATGTTCGCCTTTACCAACGCCTATAACCAGCGGGCTTCCTTTGCGTGCAGCAATAATGGTGTCAGGACTATCTGCATCCAGCAATAAAATAACATAAGCACCGGTAACTCTTTTCAATGCAATTCTTACGGCTTCTTCGAGGTCGCATTTGTTATTTTCCCTGATGTCTTCAATAAAATTCAACAGGACTTCGGTATCCGTATCGCTGACGAATGTATAGCCCTTCTTGGTAAGCTCCTGTTTAAGTTGTGCATAGTTTTCGATGATGCCATTATGTATCATGGCTAATTTACCACTGGCTGATGTATGTGGATGTGCATTCCTGTCGCTAGGTTCGCCATGCGTGGCCCAACGGGTATGGCCAATGCCGGTATGTGCATGCAGGTCTTTGCCAACAAGCGAATCTTCCAATTCTGCCACACGGCCTTTCTTTTTATAAACTTTTAAGCCGCCGTTAAGCAGTGCAACACCTGTACTGTCATATCCACGATATTCAAGCCGCTTTAAACCGGTTATTATTATCGGGTAAGCTTCTTTTGGACCTGTATAACCTACTATTCCACACATATTTTAAAGGTTTATTTCGTTATTTTAGTTTTGGGCCCAACGTTAGTGCTACAATTTAACTTCATTGGCGTCGCACTCTTGTATGATATCTCCTTATTCAACTTTCAACTTAGCGGGCGGGCTAAACTTATCGTGCAATTTAGCAAAATTGTACTCATTTAAGCATTTTACAAACCAAACCAGCCTGTATTTTCAATTGATTAACTTAAATTAGATTATTAAAATTGCCTGTATGAAATATTTACTGATTTTTTTCGCCATACTTGGTTTTCAAACTGTAGCAAGTGCACAAAAGGAACCGGCAGTAACAAAGATATTTATTGTACGCCATGCTGAAAAGGAAACGGGTAAAGATCCCGTACTAACTGCCACAGGTAATGCCCGGGCCGGCGACTTAATGCGTGTGTTGCGAAATGAGGGCATTCAAAAAATTTATTTAAGCCAGTTTAAACGAACACAAAATACTGCCGATAGTATGCGTATGCAGCTAAATATTAATACGGTTCAGTACATGGCAGATACCTTATGTGATGACCTCATCAGTACCATTATGGAGCATGGCGATTTTGGTAAGACCATTTTAATAATTGCTCACAGCAATACCATACCATATATTATCAGGAAGCTGGGTGTTAAAGGTTATCCTTACGGGGATATACCCGATAATGAGTTCGATAATTTATTTGTTATTACCTATAAGAAGGAAAAAGCAAAACTAAAATCGGAGAAGTATGGTGCTAAGTCCGGTGCTTCGGCGGCTATGCAATAATTACAATAGTTTTCCCTGCAGAAAAATAAAGGCTACGGAAAAATATATTATTATTCCGGTTACATCAACCAATGTAGCAACAAAAGGAGCAGATGATGCGGCAGGGTCTAATTTTAATTTCTTTAGTATGATAGGAAGCATGGAGCCCATCAGGCTGCCCCATAATACAATACCAATGAGCGAAAAAAAGATGGTTGTAGCTACCAGGTTCCAGTAAATACCATAATCAAATATGTGCAGATTTTGCCAGAGTACAATGCGCATAAATCCAATACTGCCAAGGATCACACCTAATATAAAACCGGAGATGAGTTCTCGTCTCATTACCTTCCACCAGTCTGCAATAGTAAGTTCTCCAAGGGCCATTGCCTGGATAATAAGGGTAGAAGCCTGGGAACCGCTATTACCACCACTGCTCATGATCAGCGGAATAAATAAGGCCAAAACAGTTGCAGCTTCAATTTCTTTCTGAAAAAACTGCATGGCAGTGGCCGTGAGCATTTCACTTAAAAACAGTATAACCAGCCAGCCAGCTCTTTTCTTTACCAGCTTAACAATACTTATATCAAGGTAAGGTTCATTTAATGCTTCAGTACCACCGATCTTTTGTATGTCTTCGCTAAATTCTTCCTCTGCCACCCAAAGAATATCATCAATAGTTACAATACCAAGTAAAATATTATTATCATCAATTACAGGCAATGCCACCCGGTTATTCATTTTAAAAACTTCGCTGGCACTTTCCTGGTCGTCACGTACATTTAAAGAAATAAAGCGGCCATCCATGATCTCGTTTACTTTTGTTTGCGGCTCAGCCAGGATAAAATCACGGATCCGGATATGATCCAGTAATTCTCCCTTATCATTGATCACATAAATTACATCAATGGTTTCGCTGCCTCTTGCATGTTTGCGGATGGTATCAAATACTTCGGCCACGGTGTTTTCTTCATATACATACACATAATCGGGCGTCATGATCCTGCCCATACTGTTTTCAGGATAGCCCAGTAATTTCAGGGTTACTATGCGTTCATCGGGGTCCAGGGTTTTAATCAGGTCACGAACAATGCTGGTAGGTAGTTCTTCCAGGAAGGCAACGCGGTCATCGGCCTGGAGTTCATTTAATAATTCGGTGGTTTTAATAACAGGTAAATTCTTTATTATCCTTTTTTGGGTAGATAATTCGAGGATCTTAAAAACACTGGCAGCCCGGTGTATGGAAAGCAGTGAAATGATCTGGCATTCAAAATCTTCATTTTCATAAATAAGTTCGGCCACATCACTGATATTCTGGTCATTCAGGAATTCCTGAATGGCCAGTTTATCTTCGGAAGCGATCACTTCTTCAAACTGTTTTTGTAATGATATTTCGTGCAGGTCTAACGGCATCGGTACTTTGTTATTAAATTGCAGTACAATTGGGCTGCAATTTAGTCCATTTATTATTAATCAAACATTATGCTGAAGCCTTATTTATTGGTGGATAAAACGAGCGAAAAGGGAAGAGGCGTTTTTACCCGTGAACGGATACCGGCCAACACAGTCATTGAAATTGCGCCGGTTATTGTAATGCGGAAAACTGACCGGGAATACCTTGATAATACCCTGCTGCACGATTATATTTTTGAATGGGGAAAGGAAAAGGATAAATGCGCAATGGCATTGGGGTTAATCCCCATTTATAACCACAGTTATAAAAGCAACTGCGAATATTTTATGGACTTTGAGGATGATTCCATCATGGTGAAAACTGTAAGGGTTATAGAGAATGGCGAAGAACTCACTATTAATTACAATGGTGATTGGAATGATGGAAAGAAAGTTTGGTTTGATGTGAAATAGGGTTTAGGGTTTAGTGGTTTAGCAATAATACTGCACAACCTAAACTTCTAAACCCTAAATTCCTAAATCTTTTCTTGTGCTTGTTCTATTAATTGTATTTCCGCAGAAAGTCTCACTTCTTCACTAACCATTACACCACCGGCTTCTGTTACTGCGTTCCAGGTAAGGCCAAAATCTTTACGGTTAATTTTACCATTGATAGTAAAACCCGCCTTGGTATTGCCCCATGGATCTTTAACAATGCCACCAAATTCAACTGATAATTTTACATTTTTGGTTACATCCCGGATAGTAAGATCGCCGTATAATTCATACGAACCATCACTGTCTACATTTTCCGATTTTGTTGCTTCAAACTTAATTTCCGGAAATTTTTCTGCATCAAAAAAGTCAGCACCTTTCAGGTGAGTATCTCTTTGTTCGTTATTTGTTGAGATAGAATTTACATCAGCCGTAAAACTTATTTTAGCTTTTGTAAAGTCTTCATTTTCTGTTTGAGCTGATACCGTAAAGATGTTAAAACTACCTGTTACATTGGTGATCATCAGGTGCTTGATCTTAAATTGTACTTCGCTGTGCGTTGGGTCTAAAGCCCAGGTTTTGGTTGCCATGATTTCTAATTTTAATGCAAGTTAACAATTAATGTTTAAACATTGAAAATTTAATATAAAATTTATGTTAATAAAAAATCCCGCCACAACAGGCGGGATTCTAAATAGACGCAAAAAAATGTTCTATTTGTTGGATTCAAACTCTTTTCTGATGATATTTAATGCTGCACCTGCTTTAAACCATTCGATCTGCTGTTCATTGTAAGTATGATTAACGTTGATGGTATCAGCGGTTCCATCGGCATGGTTTAATACCAGTTGCAATTGCCTGCCCGGTGCAAAGCTGGTTAAACCGATAATATCAATGCTATCATCTTCAAGTATCTTATTGTAATCTTCCTTATCGTCAAAAGTCAGGCCCAGCATACCCTGCTTCTTTAAATTGGTTTCATGAATACGGGCAAAAGATTTTACCAAAACAGCCCTAACCCCCAGGAACCTTGGCTCCATGGCCGCATGTTCTCTTGAAGATCCTTCGCCGTAATTTTCATCTCCCACAACGATAGAACCAATGCCCGCAGCTTTATAAGCTCTTTGAGTACCAGGCACCGTGCCGTATTCGCCGGTAAGCTGGTTTTTAACGTTGTCTGTTTTTTCGTTGAAGAAATTAAGTGCCCCAATCAGCATATTGTTACTGATATTATCCAGGTGGCCACGGAATTTTAACCATGGTCCCGCCATAGAAATATGATCGGTGGTACATTTTCCTTTTGCCTTGATAAGCAATTTCAATCCTTTCAGATCAGTACCTTCCCAGGCTTTAAAAGGTTCCAATATCTGTAGCCTGTCGGATGTTGGTGAAACAATAACAGTTACATCACTGCCATCTGCGGCTGGCGCCTGGAAACCTGCATCTTCTACGGCATAACCTTTAACCGGCATTTCAATACCCAATGGTTCTTCCAGTTTAAATTTTTCTCCTTTATCATTGGTTAAATAATCGGTAAGCGGATTAAAAGAGAGCGAACCTGCTATCGCCAAAGCCGTTGTTATTTCGGGAGAAGCAACAAAGGCATGGGTATTGGGATTGCCGTCATTTCTTTTTGAGAAATTCCGGTTATAAGAAGTAACGATCGAATTTTTTCTGTTGGGGTCGGTTGAATGCCTTGCCCACTGGCCAATACAAGGGCCGCATGCATTGGCTAACACAACACCGCCCATCTTTTCAAATGTATCTAAGTAACCATCTCTTGCAACGGTATACCTTACCTGCTCGGAGCCCGGTGTAATGGTGAATTCAGCTTTAGCTTTAAAACCATTATCTGTAGCCTGTTTGGCAATGGAAGCGGCACGGGTAATATCTTCGTAAGAAGAGTTGGTGCAGGAACCGATCAGTCCAACTTCAAGTTTCTCAGGCCAGCCATTAACTTTAACTGCATCGGCAAATTTTGATATCGGCCAGGCAAGGTCGGGCGTAAATGGCCCGTTAACATGTGGTTCCAGTTCTGATAAATTAATTTCAATAACCTGGTCAAAATAACTTTCGGGATTTGCATATACTTCGGCATCACCGGTAAGGTGTTCAGCAATGGCATCAGCGCCATCTGCTACCTCAGTTCTTCCTGTTCCTCTCAAATATTCGCCCATTTTTGCATCGTAGCCAAAGATGGAAGTGGTAGCACCGATCTCTGCACCCATGTTACAAATAGTGCCTTTACCCGTGCATGATAAAGATGTCGCACCATCACCAAAATATTCAAGAATAGCACCGGTACCGCCTTTTACAGTAAGTATGCCGGCCACTTTTAAAATAATATCTTTTGAAGCAGTCCAGCCACTTAATTTACCGGTAAGTTTAACGCCGATCAATTTTGGAAACTTAAGCTCCCATGGTAATCCAGCCATCACATCGCAGGCATCGGCACCGCCAACGCCAATCGCTATAATGCCCAGTCCGCCCGCATTTACAGTATGACTATCGGTCCCGATCATCATTCCGCCCGGGAAAGCATATTGCTCTAAAACTACCTGGTGAATGATACCTGCGCCCGGTTTCCAAAAACCAATGCCGTATTTATTAGATACAGAAGCCAGGAAATCATATACTTCTTTATTTTGTGTTTTTGCTTTCGACAAATCAGCTACAGCACCCACTTCAGCCTGGATCAGGTGATCGCAATGCACGGTAGAAGGCACAGCAACCTGTGTACGGCCTGCCTGCATGAATTGCAATAAAGCCATTTGGGCAGTAGCATCCTGCATAGCAACACGATCTGGCGCAAATTCCACGTAATCTTTTCCTCTTTCAAAAGCAGTGGTAGCTGCTCCCTGCCATAGGTGGGCATACAATATTTTTTCAGTCAGGGTTAAAGATTTTCCGGTCGCTTTACGGGCAGCGTCAATACGGGTGCCAAAGTTGCTGTACAACTTTTTGATCATGTCAATGTCGAAGGCCATAGTAAAAATTTAATAATGTGCTAATTGGCTGATGTGCTAATGATAGTAAAAAGAAGGCTGATTGCACCAGAATCATTAGCACATTAGCTAATTATTGAATTAGCTAATTGATGAGTTGCAAATTTACGAAAACTGAAGCATTTTTTAAAGTGCTTTGTTTTTAGCATAAAATGTGTTTATTTTTACGATATGAACCGGTTCAAACATTTTATTGAATGGCATGTATTTGGTGTATGTTCGGCCATCGGCGAAAAAATGGGCATTGCTACATCTACCATCCGTAAGTATTTTATCTATATGTCGTTCATGACATTTGGTTCGCCCGTTATTGTATATCTTTTTGTAGCTTTCTGGATGAATATTAAGCGGTATATATTTAATGCAAGGAGGAATCCGTTGAAATACCTGTGACCTCACCCCAACCCCTCTCCCAAGGAGAAGGAACTGCGAACGGGATTCTTTAAACTCATTTCATTTTTTGAATTGTTATAGAGGGGGTTTACAAAGCTTTCCTGATTCTCACCAGCTTCTCCAATAAATTTTCCAGCAAATCCAAACGAAGCATATTAGCACCATCACTTTTTGCAACAGCAGGGTTGGGATGAATTTCTATAAATAAGCCATCTGCACCTGTTGCAATGGCAGCTTTGGCAATGGTTTCAATCAATTCGGGATTACCGCCGGTTACACCGCCAGCCTGGTTTGGCTGTTGTAAAGAATGCGTGCAATCCATAATTACCGGAACATTTATTTCTTTCATCCAGGTAATATTGCGGTAATCAACTACCAGGTCGGTATAACCAAAAGAGTTTCCTCTTTCAATCAATCCTACTTTATCATTTCCGGCAGTATTTATTTTTTCAACAGCAAACTTCATAGAGGGCCCGTTAAGAAACTGCCCTTTTTTTACGTTCACGATCTTACCGGTTTTTGCAGCAGCTATCAGGAGGTCTGTCTGCCGGCAAAGAAATGCCGGTATCTGTAAAATATCTACGTATTCTGCAGCCATAGCAGCTTCTTCGGCTGTATGTATATCTGTTGTTGTTGGTATAGAGAATCTTTCGCCAACCTTTTTTATCAACTCCAAAGCATTTTTATCACCAATACCGGTGAAGGAATTAGCAGAAGTTCTGTTTGCCTTACGATAGGATGCCTTAAATATATATGGTATTTCGAGTTTAGCACAGATGGCGGCCACTTTTTCGGCAATACCCATCACTATTTCTTCGCTCTCCACCACACATGGGCCGGCAATGAGGAAGAAATTATTGTCGTTGTATTTTTGTTTGCTGAAAAGATCTTTTAAATATTTTTCCATGATGCAAAGTTAGGATGTAAATTGATTACACTAATTATTCGAATTAAACGAATTTAACTGAAATTGTAATGAAGTTTTATAAATTCAATTGGTAAAAAAATTCGTGTAATTCGTGTAATTCTATGAAATTCGTGTAATAATTAAAACTATGGTAAAAGAGAAAATATTAGTTATTGGTGCCTCGGGCCAGATAGGCGTAGAGCTAACACTGGCTTTAAGAAAAATGTATGGCAATGCCAATGTTGTTGCATCCGACCTTCGTGAAGAGAATGATCTGTTGAAAGGGACAGGCCCTTACGTAAGCCTGGATGTGATGAACAAAGAAATGCTGCATGTGCAGGTGATACGGCAGGGCATTACACAGATATACTTATTGGCAGCTATTCTCTCTGCCACCGGCGAAAAAAATCCGCACCTGGCCTGGAGTTTAAACATGCAGAGCCTGTTAAATGTACTGGATATTGCCAAGGAAGAAAACCTGCATAAAGTTTACTGGCCCAGCAGTATTGCTGTTTTTGGCCCAACATCACCAAAACAAAGCTGCCCACAGGCTACTATTATTGAACCGGTAACAGTTTATGGTATCAGCAAATACGCAGGAGAGTTCTGGTGTAATTATTATCACCACCGGTATGGTATTGATGTAAGAAGTTTACGTTATCCCGGTTTGATCAGTTATAAAAGTGCGCCTGGTGGCGGCACCACAGATTATGCAGTGGAAATATTTCATGAAGCCCTTGAAGAAAAAAAGTATGAATGTTTTTTACGGGAAGATACGTACCTGCCCATGATGTATATGCCGGATGCCATAAGGGCTACCATTGAATTGATGGAAGCTGATGCATCAAAAATTTCGGTGAGAACATCTTACAATATTTCGGGGATGAGTTTTTCGCCAAAAGAAATTGCTGCCGAAATAAAAAAGCATATACCCGAATTTACCATCAGCTATAAACCCGATTACCGGCAGCCTATTGCCGATAGCTGGCCACAAAGCATTGATGATACGGTAGCACGGAATGACTGGGGATGGAAGGAAGAATTTGCTTTAGAGAGGATGGTAAAAGATATGTTGGATAATTTAAAGGCTTAGAGAGATAAAGAAAATAAAATAATGAACAAGAAACAAGGAATGCTGAATTTTGAAGTATAAAGGAAGCACTCTGCTGAAAATGTGCAGGATGCACTTATGCTACTTCCTTGTCCGTTATTCCTTGTTCCTTGTTCGGTGCTTTAGCTTCTTTGTTCAATATTCAAATGAGTTTATGCTCATAAGCATACTTTACCAGACCGATAACACTGCTGGTATTTGTTTTACGGAAGATATTTTTGCGATGGGTTTCAATGGTACGTTCGCTAAGGAATAATTTTTCGGCAATTTGTTTGTTGCTCAATTCTTTTTCTATTAACTGGATGATCTCTATTTCACGGGTAGTTAAATGTGCTTCAGAATTTTCTTTTTTCATTTCGCTTGCCCGGGTCATTTCGTGTAAAACCTCCTCACTGAAATAAATTCCGCCACCGGATATTTTCTCCAATGCTTTTATCAATTCCTGCTTGCCTATATTTTTTAAAACATAACCCGAAATATCTGCATCATCGATCATCTGGTTCACCAGGTCGCCCTGTCCGCTCATGGATAGTGCCAGTATCTTTATTCCGGGAAATTGCTGATGTACGGCTTTGGATAACTCTGCTCCATTCATTCCGGGCATCATTACATCCGTTAGTAAAAGATCTACCTGGTTTTTTTCAAGTAAACTGATCATCTCCAGGGGCTGTGTACATTCAATTATTACTTCAAACTGATCATGACCGTGTAGTAATGATTTTAAACCATCAATTACGATCTGGTGGTCATCTACAATACCTAAAGTGATCTTTTTGTTTTTCATAATGATTCCTTACACCGTTTCTCTGAGCCTAAATGTAACTAAAACTATTTAATGTGCAATTGGTACATGAATTGCAACCAGGGTACCTTTTCCCGGTGATCTATCAAAATCTACCGTGCCTTTTAAAAAGGAAACCCTGGAACTGATATTTTTCAATCCAATACCCTCAAATTTTTGTTTATCATTACTATCGAAGCCCCGGCCATTATCTTCTACAGTAGCAGCTATGCCATCTGCATCTTTTATCAAAGATATGTCAAGGTTATTTGCACCCGAATGTTTTATCACATTATTCACACATTCCTGTATCACCCGGTAAAGTACGGTTTCCACATCGGTATCCAGCCTTTCGTTCAGGCCTTCGGTATACAGGTTTATTTTTATGATACGGCTGTCTATTTTATCAATGAATTCTTTTACTGCACTTGCCAACCCGCTTTTTAACAAGGCATTGGGCATCATCTGGTGACTTACACTCCTTACTTCCTTACAACTCTCATCAACCATACCAATTACTTTATCAAAGGAAATTTTCTGTGCCTGGTCTTTAAAAATAATTTCGCTTTCAATGGCAGATAAATTCATTTTTGCGGCGCTCATCATTTGTCCCACACCATCATGCAACTCTGCAGCAATACGTTTACGTTCATTTTCTTCGGCGCTGATGATGGCTTTGGTGGCCAGGTCCTGTTGCTTCATTACTTCAACCTGCAACCTTTTCTCCTGTTTCAGTTTATTACGCTTGTAATAAGAATAACCTAACAGCGCCATCAGTAATAATAAACCTATCGAACCGTAGATCCAGTATTGTTTTTTTGTGAGCTCAAATTGTTGCTCATCAATTACCTGTTGTTTTTTAACTGTTTCATATTTTGTCTGAAGGGTGCTTAACTGGTTAGTGATATCACTGTTGAAAACACTGTCGTTCGCCGCTTTGTATTTTTTAAAATACCTGAGTGCTTCTGTTGCATTGCCGGTTATTTCATAATAATTACTTAATCCGTTGTACGATTCAATAACTGGTTCTTTAAAATCTATTTCCTGTCCGAGTTTAATGGCAGCTTCATAATTTGTAAGCGCTGCCGGATAGTTTTTTTGTTTCAGGTAAATACTGGCCACGTTGGCATAACTGGTAGCCATTCCTTTTTTATCATTTTGTTTTTGTCTGATGGCGAAAGCAAGATTGTTGTACAATAATGCAGAGTCAAATTGTTCTGTATCAAAATAAACGCTGGAGATATTGCCATAAGCACTACCCAAACCACGTTCGTCCTGCAGGCTTTCTTTCATGTTCTGGCTCAACCTGTAATAATATAATGCCTGTTTGTAGTTTTTAGCAAAATAATAAGCTTGTCCCAGGTTGTTATAATTATAACTTATCAGTAAAGAATCCTTTAACTGCACCGCCAGCATTAGGCTTTTGTTGAAGTACTCTGCAGCTTTATCAAACTGGTGCAGTCCTTCGTTGAAAACATTGCCGATCCAGATATAATCACCACTTAATCCTTTATTGTCTTTTACCTTTTCAAATTTGGGTGCAGCAGCCAGGTAAAATTCCAGTGCTTTGGCATAATCATTCCTGTCGTATTCAATATTGCCCAGCGCCCGTAAACTATAACCCTGGCCGGCATAATCATTTGTAGCGATTCTGATATCAAGTGATTGGTTAATTAGTTTTGCAGCTTCATCATTTTCTCCATTCAGGTTTAAAAAAACGCCTTTATTTAATAAGAGCAGGCTTTCTCCTTTTTTAAAGCCCGAGCTTTTACTCAACTCGATGCCTTTATTGGCATATTCCATAGCTTTAATGCTGTCATATTCCCGGTACTGAACAAACAGGTCGTTCAAAAACATCACCCGGTTACTGTCAGTCTTTTCATTACTGAGTTTTACATTGATAGCTGCAATTTTTTCCTGGTCCTGTGCAAAAACTGAAGTGAAGAAAAAAAGGAACAGCAGATTGAAAGCAAGTTTTTTTTTATAAGGCATTTACTTAATTGTTTGTAAAATAAATATTTTGTAACCCGAAGATATTGGATTATTAATGAGTGCAGAAAATGATTTACCAAGTTTTATACCGGGATTTTAGAATACAGTTTTTAATGCCCGATAGGTACATGTATGGCCACCAGGGTTCCCTTGCCGGGCGAGCTGTCAAAATCAACTGTACCTTTTAAGAAGGTAATCCTGGAATAGATGTTCTTTAAGCCAATACCATCAAATTTCTTTTTATCTGCTGTATCAAAACCACGACCATTATCCTCCACTGTTGCTGAAATACCATCTGCATCTTTAATTAAAGAAATATCCAGGTTATTGGCACCCGAATGTTTGATCACATTATTTACACATTCCTGTATCACACGGTATAAAACAGTTTCTGTATTGCTGTCTAAACGTTCCTGTAAACCCTCGGCATGCAAACTTATTTTAATGATGCGGTTGTCGATCTTATCCAGGAATTCTTTTACTGCACTGGCGAGGCCGCTTTTTAGCAAAGCGTTGGGCATCATCTGATGACTCACATTCCTGATCTCCTTACAACTCTCATCGACCAGGCCTAACAGTTTTTCAAAGCTTATTTTTTGAGTTTCGTCTTTAAATGTTATGTCATGCTCAAAAGCCGACAGGTTCATTTTGGCGGCACTCATCATTTGTCCCACACCATCATGCAGATCAGCAGCAATACGTTTGCGTTCATTTTCTTCGGCAATAATAATTGCCCGGGTGGCCAGGTCCTGTTGTTTTATAACTTCTGATTGCAGGCGTAGCTCCTGTTGCACCACGCGTTTCCTGTAAAATGCAAAGCCTGCTAAAAGCAACATGCCAATACCGAGCGTTAGCCCCCATAGCAGGTAGTTCTTTTTTGTGATCTCTGCTTTTTGCAATTGCAGTTGCTGCTCTTTTTTTTCTGTCTGATATTTGGCATTCAATTGTTCAATCTGGGTCATCTTATCGACCGAGTAAATGGAATCTTTAAGCAAGGTGTGTTTTTTGTAATAATCAAGTGATCCTGCAAAGTTGCCGGTCTTTTCTAAAATGGCAGCAAGCTCTTTGTAATTTGATAACCGCAGTTCGGCATACTGCATGTTCAGTGCAATAGCATTGCTGAGGTTGTACTGTTCAATGGCTTTGACATATTTCCCCTGCTCTTTATACATATAACCAAGGTCGCCATATCCCAATGCTATAGCGAAACTGTCATTTAACTGTTTCCTTAGCTCCAATGATTTCACTAAATAACTTTCGGCTTCAACAAATTTTTTCTGCAGCGTATATACACCTCCCAAAAAATTATAGCTGTAAGCTATACCGACAGGGTCGTTTATTTTTTCCCTAATCGCCAGCGAACGCTTATATCTTCTTATGGCTTCTTCATAGTCCTTCTTGTATTCAAATACTACGCCTGATTCATTCAGGATTGTCGCCATATCTCCTTCGGCATTCAGTTTTTTATAAATAGCAAAGGCTTCATCGTACATCTGTAAAGAACGGTCAAGGTCCTTTGTTTTGCGATAGAGTTTTCCCAGTTCATTCAGCACCCCGGCTTTTACAGAAGGCGCATCTGTTTTTTTAAGAATGTCCATAGCGACGTAATAATATACAGCAGCACTATCGTACGAGCCTTTAAAATACCAGGCAAGACCGTTGAGTTTTTTGCACTCAGCCAGTGAAGGCAGGTCCTTCAATTTTTCGGCAAGTGCAGCTCCTGCAACAGCAACAGCCTGGCTTTCATCAAAATCTTTGAATAATATAGCTGTGGAAAGCACCTTATAAGCATTTAGTTTTGCTGCATCATCAGCATTGAATTTAATGATGAACTTAAGGCTGTCTATATTGGAAGATTGGGCATTGACAACACCTGCTATGCTGATAAAACAGAAAAAGAGAAATACTTTTTTGTATTTGGGCATATGGGTTTAATATTTAATAATCCGGTTTTTTATTTTGGGTAAAAGGGCTTTGTAAAAATGAAGCTACTAAAGAAAAAATAAAATACTTCTTGTAATCAAAATATGTTTAAAACATCCTTCATGCTGAATACGCCCTTCTTATTGTAAATATATTCTGCAGCCAAAACCGCTCCCAGGGCAAATCCCTGGCGGTTGTGTGCGGTGTGTATGATCTCTATATCATCAATGGCAGAACTGTATTTAATGCTATGGGTGCCCGGAGCAGGGTCTTCACGTTTGCTAATGATGGGAATTTCCTGCGGGTTTGATGACCCCTCATTCACCCAATTTTTCTTTTCGGGAATTTCCTGCATGATCTGTTCAGCTAATGTTATGGCTGTGCCGCTTGGCGCATCTTTTTTTTGTGTGTGGTGAATTTCTTCCAGGCTTACAACATATTCTTCATGGCCTTTCATCAACTGCGCCAGTTTTTTATTAAGTTCAAAAAAAATGTTCACACCCACGCTTAAATTACTGGCATATAAAAAGCTGCCGTCTTTTTCTTTGCAGCATTTTTCTACTTCAGGCAGGTTATCAAGCCAGCCCGTACTGCCGCTTACAACCGGTAAGCCTGCGTTTAAACAGGTGACTATATTTTCTTTTGCACTGTGCGGCCCGGTAAATTCAATAGCTACATCACATTGCTGAAGGTTATCTTTTGTAAATTGGGACTGGCTGTCAATATCTATTTTCAAGTTAACTGTATGGCCTCTTTCCAATGCAATGGATTCAATGGTTTTACCCATTTTGCCATAACCGATCAACGCAATTCTCATGCCCCCTAACCCCCTTCCTTCGACCCCGCTCAGGATAGGGGAATTATCTGTATTATTCATTAAGTAAAATGTGATTTATTATTCAAAAAAATGAAGGTAATTATTTTGCCGGATGTTTACCAAATTTAAGTACAAGACTTATACCATTGGTGTTGGCAAGTTCGCTGTAGCCGGGTTTTATCTGCAGGCTAAGGTTATCGCTTACATCAAAAGTTTTCAGGTGGGCATCAACAGTTGCATCAACAACATTTAATCCCCAGAAAGCAATAAAAAATAAAACCGTGTAATCAACATTCTGCCTAACCTGGTTACGGAAAGTTTTTATCCTGTCGGGCTGGTCTTTTACTGTGTAATAAGGTTGCGGTATCTGGTAGTCGTTGGAAGTATCGCCATCAGTGGCATTGGTGTAAGAATCCCTGGCTTGCCTGAATTGTTTAATATTCCTGAAAAATATATAGGCCGTTGTTCCGAGTGCGGCATACACGATCGGTATCTTCCAGTATTTTTTATTGGTGGCCTGTCCCCAACCCGGTAAAATAGCGGAGCGGTAAGTGGCAATACGTGGACTATATGCTTTGGAAGGATCTGGTTTTGAAAATATATTTGTATTACGCTTTTGCGTACTGTCTGTTTTTTTGGGCGTATCTGTTTTTTGTGCAATAACCGTTTGACAGACAAAAGTTAAGCTGATAAAAAAAATAAATGTAAATGCTTTTAACATTAAGATACGTTGATATTAAATTTATCCAGTAATGCATTTAATTCTTCAACAGAATAATATTCAAATAAAATACTGCCGGTTCCTTTTTTGCCTTGCTTCAATCTAACCCTTGTATTAAAACCCGACGCTAAATTATCTTCAATCTTTTTAAAATTTGCCGGCAAGCTTGGTTTTACAGCAACTTTAACAGCAGGTATGTATAGTTTTCTTACCAGCTCTTCTGTTTGCCGGACAGAAAGTCCGATCTTTTTAATTTCATTGAAAATGTATAATTGTTTATCAACCACATCAACATTGATCAATGCACGGGCATGTCCCATGCTGATAACGCCGGTACGAACAGCCACCTGGATATCGGGTGGTAATTTAAGCAGGCGGATATAATTGGCTACCGTGCTTCTTTCTTTACCCATTCTTTCGGCTACCTGTTCCTGCGTATATTCCAGTTCATCCATCAGCCGCTTATAACTTAAAGCAACTTCCATGGCATTAAGGTCTTTCCGCTGCAGATTTTCTAAAAGCGATAACTCTAACAGTTGTGTATCGTTTGCCTGTCTTATGTAAACAGGTACTGTTTTTATACCGGCAATCTTTGAAGCCCTCAAGCGCCGTTCACCCGCTATCAGCCTGTATTTGCCATTGGGCAACTGCGATACAGTAAGTGGTTGGATGATGTCGTGCATTTTAATAGATGCAGCCAGTTCGCTCAATGCTACCTCATCAAAATCATGGCGTGGCTGTTTTGGATTTACTTCAATCTGGTCTAATGCTACACGCATGGATACGGCGGCCTGATCTACCAATTCGGGTTTTAAATTTCCGGCAGTGTTTTTTAGATCGGCATCAATGTTTTGTAATAAACTTCTGATCCCTTTTCCTAAAGCGTCTTTTTTATTTGGATTACTCATGGTTAATATGCAAATATGCAGATTGGCAAATGTGCCAATTTCCTATTTTTAAAGTGTTTAATTTTTTGTGTAAAGCTTAAGTTCCAAAATTTGAAAATTTGCTCAATTGCCCATTAGTTAATTATCCTGTCTTCCTCTTTTATTTTAGTCATATTATTTTTCTGCAAAATTTCTTTGGCAAGGTTTAGATAATTTACAGCTCCCTTACTTTCTGCATCATACAATATCACCGGCTTACCAAAACTTGGTGCTTCACTAAGCCTGGTATTGCGGTGGATTATGCTGCTGAAAACAATGTCTTCAAAATGACGGCGAACCTCGCTTACTACCTGGTTGCAAAGTCGCAGGCGGCCATCGTACATGGTCATTAAAATTCCTTCAATTTTTAAGTCTGTATTTAACCTGCTTTGTACGATCTTAATGGTGTTTAATAATTTACCCAAACCTTCCAATGCAAAAAATTCGGTTTGCACAGGTACCACCACACTGTCGGCCGCAGTTAAGGCATTAACGGTTATCAAACCTAAAGAAGGGGAGCAGTCAATGATAATAAAATCATAGTCATCCCGTAGCGGTTCCAATATCTTCTTTAAAACAGATTCGCGGTTGGGGTAATTGATCATTTCAATTTCGGCACCCACCAAATCAATATGCGAAGGCAGCACATCTAAAAAAGGAATATCAGATTTTAGTATGATATCCTTTCCCAATACTTCATTTACCATGCAGTCGTACAGGCTCTGTGTTATATTGTGCAGGTCGAAGCCGGTACCGGTGGTGCTATTTGCCTGCGGATCTGCATCAACCAGCAATGTTTTAAACTCAAGCACAGCAAGGCTTGCTGCCAGGTTAATAGCAGTTGTTGTTTTACCTACTCCGCCTTTTTGATTTGCTACTCCTATTATTTTTGCCATAGTTCGTTGTTCGTTCTGCAGTATCCTGCGGGTTGCCCGTTGATCGTTGTTTGTTGTTCGTGAGTTGCAGGTGGCTAAAAGTATGCTTTTCGGCCAACGGTTAACGAACAACGGTCAACTGTATTAATGCCGCCAAAGGTATTGTAATGTACTTCAATTACAAGTTTAGTTTGGCCTTTGCTCCCTGCCTCCAGATTTTAGCATCCGGATAAAATATTATCTATTTCCAACCGTCTTTGGTTAAAACCAGTTGCTTTTTGTAAAAAAAGCTGTCAGGATGGCAAATTTAACCATTCGGCATAAAAATGGACAACAAAGAAGCATCTTAATTGTAATATTTAAAAATTGAGTGTAAAAAAGAAGGAAGCATATATGATAACCATAATATCGGGCACCAACAGAAAATACAGCAATACCTATAAAATTGCGAAGGAATACAAGTTGATCCTGGCAGAAAAGGGAATAGAAGCCGGCATTTTTTCATTAGAAGATGTTGATGTGTTACATTATAATGCTGAAATGGAAAGGATAGAAAATGAGGTATTGATACCAACTACCCATTTTATTATTATATCCCCCGAATACAATGGAAGCTTTCCGGGCGTATTAAAGCTGCTTTTCGATAACAGCCGCTCTCACGAGATCTGGTTTCATAAAAAAGCATTGCTTACCGGCGTAGCAACAGGCAGGGCAGGCAATTTGCGTGGTATGGACCATTTGGCTGATGTATTGAATTATTTAAAAATTACAGTGCATCCGAACAAGTTACCCATTTCGGTAGTAAACAGTATTGTTGACAGCGATGGAAAGATCATTGAGGAAAACACGTTAAAAGCTATAAAGCAGCAATTAGATGAATTTATTTTTTGGGGCGCTTTAACCCAGGCATACAAATCATAAAAAACTAATCATGCATTCAATTCGTACGCCATTAGGTACTTTCATCATTATCGCTATTTTGTTGTTGATGGATACTTATATTTTTCAGGCCATCAAAGCCATAAGTCAATCTGCTTCGCCTAAATTACGAATGGTTATTTATTCCGTTTACTGGGCACTATCCGGTATTGCCATTATCTGCTTTTTGCTTTTTGTGTTTACCGAGCAGAGTTTTATGGGCAAAAAATTCAGGACCTATCTTTTTGCCACTTTCATAGGTTTGTTTCTGGCTAAACTGGTCGCCATACTTTTCTTTTTGGTGGATGATATCCGCAGGGCCATACAATGGGTTGTTACAAAACTATTTTCGAATAAGACCGCAGGAGATACACTTGTTGCGGGTGATGGTATCAGCCGTTCAACTTTTTTAAGCTGGCTGGGACTGGCGGCTGGCGGAACTTTATTCGGCAGCCTGTTGTATGGTTTCAGCAATAAGTATAATTATAATGTTAAACGGGTGCAACTGAGTTATGATAATTTGCCTGCAGCTTTTAAGGGGTTAAAAATTATTCATATCAGCGATATACACAGCGGCAGCTTTACCGATAAAAAAGCAGTGGCACATGGTGTAGAAAAGATCATGCATGAAAAAGCAGATATCATTTTATTTACCGGCGACCTGGTAAATGACCGAGCCGATGAAATGGAAGCGTATATGGATGTGTTTAATAAGATATCTGCACCGATGGGTGTGTATAGCACATTGGGTAACCACGATTATGGGGACTATGTTGGCTGGCCTTACAAGGGGATCAGCAAAGAAGAGAACCTGGAAAATTTAAAAAAAGTACATGCAGGCCTGGGCTGGAAATTATTGATGAACGAACATGTGGTGTTGGAAAAAGGCGGAGAAGAAATTGCTTTATTGGGTATTGAGAACTGGAGCAACAAAGCCCGCTTTCCCAGGCATGGCCGCATGGATCTGGCGCATCCCGGAACAGAAAAATATCCTTTTAAAATATTGATGAGCCACGATCCCAGCCATTGGGATGGACAGGTAAGACCGCAGTATCCTGATGTTGATCTTACGCTCAGCGGCCACACCCACGGTATGCAGTTTGGTATTGAGATACCCGGCTTTAAATGGAGCCCTGTACAATACATGTACAAGCAATGGCATGGTTTGTATGAAGATGGCAAACAGAAACTGTATGTTAATCCCGGCTATGGTTTTATTGGGTATCCCGGCAGGGTGGGTGTGCTGGCGGAGATAACGGTGATTGAGCTGGTGTAGTCATTAGTCAATGGTCATTAGAAAAGACTTCATATTTACTTTATTTCTTTTCTAAAATCATACTTCCTCAAAATCGTTTCATCGCCTGCAAAATTCTCCGGAGTAACTTTTGTGATCTGTGCCTGCACGCATGTCCATTCACCATTCTCTTTAATATAGGTATCGGTGTACATCCAGTAGCTGATCATTTCCTTTCCATCCTGTAAAACAATGCATTTATCCTGCGAATGAGTCAGGGCTGTATTGCCAAATATTTTAATGTCTTCATTTCTATAATCCCAGTAAATGATACCATCAAAGCCGCTTGCCCAATCTTCCAGGTATTTTTTTCGGCCGGTATATTTTCCATCGCTGGAGAGATGAATAAAATCTTTATGAATGATAAGACTGTGGGCGGCAGCATCATTGGTTACAAAGTTGTGAATGAATAAGGCGTTTAATTTTTTTAATGCGGCCACATCTGCATCCTGTGCATTGTTATGCAGCAAACCAATGGCCATGATACTAGTGTTGATCTTTTTCATTTTACCCTGCAGTTAACAATTGCTCAAAAAAAGCGCCGATATTATTTTTTCTGTCAACGAATTGAATTTCCAATATCCAATGCCTTTTATTTCCATGTTTATCTAACAAGAATATGCTGCTGTGATTATCCGGGTGAACATCTAATCCCATATCAGCAGGATCATCGGGTTGCTCATGCGGATAATGCCCTACGATATGGCCGCCTATATCTCCGCCAAATTCCCAGCCATAATTTTTCGCAAGCTCAGTTACATACTTAAAATAAGCTGCACCGGTAAGATCACGCTGCCGGAAATACCAGTCATTGGCTATATACCATGCTTCTTCAACATCCTTTTTTAATTTTAGCTTTAACGGATCGTTGCCTATTACGTAAGTCCTTCCCAGGTCTGCTTCCCAGCCGTTTACAATGGGGCCAAAATCTAAGAAAACAATATCATCATTTTGTATTACGAGTTCGGGTGGATTGCCATTGTATGGGTGAAGTGTATTAGCACCGGCCCTTACAATTTTTTTATGCCAGAATGTTTCAATGCCAAAATTTTCTTTGGCAAGTGTAACTATTTCAGCAGCCAATTCAGTTTCAGTTTTGCCGGGAATTATCAATCCCTGTTGTTCTACTGCATGGAATATTGCCTTTGCTTTTTCTTCGGCAATCACCAGGTTTTTTTTAGCGTCGTCCATAATATTTATTAGCTTTTTATTTTAATCGGGTTTTTATAAATGCTGTTGTTACAACTTGAGCGAACTCTTTATGTAAACTTGCCAGTGCAGTTTCGTGGATGAGTTCTGCAGTATAATTTTTTCCATCAGCTCCTTTTTTATTAAATGTTGCGGTGGCATCGCCAACAAGAAATGTATCAAAGCCAAGGTTGCCGGCCATTCTTGTAGTTGTTGAAATGCAATGGTCTGTGGTTAAACCGGCAATGACTAATGTTGTGATCTTTGCATTGTCGAGTTGCTCTTTTAAATTTGTGCCGATAAATGCGCTGTTCACCTGCTTTTTAATGATTTTTTCTCCTGCTGCAGGCTTTACGATCTCTTTAAATTCATTTCCTTCATTTGCTTCATTGAGCGGAGATGTTGGAAGTAAAGAACAATGCTTAATATGGAAGACCGGCAGGTTATTTTCTCTCCAAAGTTGTAAGAGCTCACTTGCATTTTGCTCTGCGTCCGGGTTATTTCTTTGTCCGCCCCAATGATCTACATTTTCGAACCCTTTTTGTATATCAATAAGAAGAAGTGCGGGTTTGCCGGATTTTGTGAAATTCATTTTTATTTATTGAAGCACAAAACTAAAGGACGGGTGAGCAGATCACTTGTGAAATCCTGCTGTTTTTTTTAATCGCATTTTGTCTATGTTTCGACAAGCTCAACATGCCAAAAAGCCGTCAACCTGAACTCGTCGAAGGCGGCTTGATTATGAATTAATAAATAATGATGAGTAAATCAATTGTGAAATCCTGCTGTTTTTTTTCGGCTGGTTCTAAAAGCAGAGGGAGAGACTTTATATTGCTTTTTAAAAGCCGAAGAAAAATAATCGATACTGTTAAAGCCCGATTGAAAGGCGATGTCTGCCACCGGTAATGCAGTTTCAAGCAGCATTTCGGCATGTTTAAGCCGCATCAGTTGCAGGTATTGATAAACCGGGTAACCGGTAAATATTTTAAATATTCTGCTGAAATGAAACGGGCTTACACAACAATGTTTTGACAGTTCTTCCAGAGAAATGTTTTTGGAAAGCTGTTCGTTAAGATAGTGTTTCGCTTTTTCAATGGTTACCAGGTGATGCTTTTTTAATCTTGCCGGAAGTGCCTGTGGCATTTCGTAGTCGGTAAAACGTGACAGTACTTCTTCGAGTATTTCCATGACCAGGCTGTCCATTTCGAGTTTACCTGCTGAACTTTGTTTTGCAGCCCGCAATAATGCATAATGAAGCTGATCAAACTGCGGACTAGTTTTTAGCAGCAATGATTGCATGTCTTTATTGGAAAAGAACCAATGCGCCTTAAGTTGAAGTTGCGCTTCTATGTCTTCGTAAAAAGCTTTTTTAAAAATGATAATGGTACATTCGTCGGGTATTTCACCAAGATGCGTTACCGTGTAATCATAGCCGGGTTTGCTGACCAGGATAGAGCCGGTATAACTATCCAACGAAGCCCGAAAAGCATGGTAATAAAAATTGCCCGACCTGGTTATGCAGAGCGACAGGTGCTCATTATATTCCCGCTTCGATTTGGTACATTCATTACACAAACATTTGAAATCGCATATTGCATAATAATCGGAAGAAAATAATGTGTGAACGGCAGCCTCCATCAAAGTTGATTAATTAATATTTCTACTAAGATAAATAATTGAACATTTGCTTTCATAAAAAAAGCCCCTCCCGGGGCTTCAATAAATCTTATTTAAAACTTCTCTTTTCTTTAGAAGCGTAAATCCTTTTTCTTCCTTCGGCTGCCCTGTCGCTTCTGCCTTCGCCTTCATCATTGGGCCTTTTAAAACCACCATCAGCTTCATTCATACGCACGGTGCGGTTGTTATAGCGTTTGCCGTCAATAGCTTTTATCATGGTTGATGCTGCGGCCTGGTCAATCTCGATCCAACTGTTCATATCACGCATATCAATCTTTCCCAACACTTCTTTTTTCAAATCACTTTCATCTAAAATGAATTGTAAAAAACTGGCTTTATAAAAACCATCCTTGGTTCCCAGGTTAATAAACAAACGGGTGTAACCACTATTGCGGCTGTTAAAGCTGCTACGTTCTTTACGGCTGCCATTCATATCGCTGCTGCTGCCTCTGTCAATAACTTTTCTTTCGCCCCTGCTATCCATTCTGTTAAGGTCATCTGCATTTTCGTAATACTTTAAAAAATGGCTGAATTCCAATGCGGCAACCCTTTGTAAAACTTCTTCCTTGCTAACATCAGCAAATTTTTCCATCAGGTCGGGCATATAGGTTTCGTAATCACCATGGCTAACATCGGCCTGCATTAATTTATCCATGAAATGGAAAAATTGTTTGCGGCAAACATCTTTACCCGATGGTACGTCTACTTTATGAAACTGTGCATTGATCATTCTTTCCAGAGATTTGATCTTGTAGCTTTCCCTGCTGTGGCAGATAGATAAACAGATACCTGTTTTACCTGCACGGCCTGTACGTCCGCTACGGTGTGTGTACACTTCCATATCATCAGGCAATTCAAAATTGATAACATGGGTAATGCCATCCACATCAATACCTCTTGCGGCAACATCTGTCGCAATTAATAACTGTAAATTCTTACTGCGGAAACGGCCCATTACTTTATCACGCTGTTGCTGCGATAGATCGCCATGCAGTGCTTCGATCTCATAACCCGATTTTGCCAAACGCTCAGATACTTCCTGTGCATCAGCCTTGGTACGGGTGAAGATGATACCATACATACCGGGATTAAAATCTATCAAACGCTTTAAAGCTTCGTAACGCTGACTGGCAGGTACGACAAAAAACTGGTGATCGATATTTACATTACCGCTGTTCTTTTTACCAACCGTAACTTCTTTAGGTGTTTCCATGTAGTTTTTACTAATGGCCCTTACTTCCGGTGGCATGGTAGCACTGAATAACCAGGTGCTTTCGCGGTTGATGGTATTCTTTAAAACAAAATCAATATCATCTCTAAAGCCCATGTTCAACATTTCATCGGCTTCATCCAGAACCACATACTTTACTTTTTGCAGGTCGATGGCTTTTCTTTCGATCAGGTCAATTAAACGTCCCGGTGTTGCCACAACAATATGTACACCTCTTTTCAGGTTGCGTATCTGCATCATGATTGATGCGCCGCCATACACTGCTTCAGTATAAATATTTTTGCTGTGTTTTTTATAGGTTTCCAGGTCATTGGTAATTTGCAAACACAGTTCACGTGTTGGGCAAACGATCAATGCCTGCGGGTGACGCTGGTTGGCATCAATTAATTGTAAAAGGGGTAAACCAAAAGCGGCCGTTTTACCGGTACCGGTTTGTGCAAGCCCGATAAAATCGGTAGTGCCCGATAATAAAACCGGTATTGCTTTTACCTGTATTTCTGTTGGTGTTTCAAATCCAAGGTCGGTAACAGATTGTACCAACTGTTCGTTCAGGCCTAAGGCCTCAAATGCATTCATGTAAATTGTTTTGCGATAGCCACATGTTATTTCGGTTCCCAATGCTTGGTTATAACCGTTGTCATGCTTTGGCCGTTGGTAAAGTGCAGGGAGATCAAATCATCCCGGAAGAAAATCTATTTGCAACAGCAACTGAGCATGTCATGTAATTCTCAGTTTTTAATAATGGGCGCAAAGCTACGGTTTTTATTTTAAATTTTGGCATAAAGCAGAATTTATTAATGGAAAACCGTAATGGTAAACTCTAAAATGGCCTTATTTATATGCTGCATTAAACTAAATTTGGTTTTCAGCATCTAAAGCTGGCTCGACTGGAACTTATGTATAAATTTTTACTCCTGCTATTGTTTTCAACTGCTGCTTCGTATGTGTACGGGCAAACAGATCCGCTTAGCAAAGAAGATAAACGTTTATTGGATTCGATGTTTAATAATGATGAGTTTATTAAGCTGATGATGGGGAAGAAAAAAAATCACCTTGATGCAAGCGTTGGAATCGGAAACGGAGAATTCAGTGCACATAATAATGCAGCCAATGCTACCGCTGTAAATAAGCAAATGGTTTATACGCCTGCGGTTAATTATCGTTTAAAAAATGGGTTCAACTTTGGCATAACCGTGTTTATAACCGGAGACAGCAGCGCAAAACCCGAGTTGTATCAAACCGGATTTAATGCAGGATATAATTATCATGGTAAAGCAATTAAAGCAGGAGTATCTTACACCAGGTATGTAAGTAACCCGAATAAATACAACAGTAAATCTTTATATCAAAATGATTTTTATGGGTATATTAAAAAAGCGAAGGGCATTATTCAGCCGGGAATTGCCGTAGGGTTCGCCAATGGAAAGTATAAAGAGACTGGTTTTGTAATTTATAAGTTGCCCATTCACCTTCCGAATCCACCGCCAAATGGGCGGGATACGGTTATTGTAATTAGTGGTAAAGATTCGACTAATAACCGAACCAGCTATTTTTCATTATCTGCAAATATTCAGCATGATTTTGCTTTCTATAAAATATTCTCAAGAAATGATGAACTTGATTTTACACCTTCGTTGATACTTAATTCGGGAAGTGACAGATTATCACAAACACATACCAATAAAATTTTTGACAGGCCGGCTTTCAGCAGCAAAAAAAAATCAAGTTTTTCCAATAAGTTCCAGGTTCAATCCATTGCGGCTTCATTTAACCTTACCTATATGATCAAAAAGTTTTTTTTACAACCTGATTTGTATGTTGATTATTATCTTCCTGAAACAACTGCACAAAGGTTGGGCCTGGTATTTTCAGTTACAGGAGGATTCTCTTTTTAAAATATATTTGCTCTTAACAAAAGATTGTAAAAATAATTTTATCGTTGGCATATAAGTTGGTGCATTAATCCTAACTAAAAAGTTATTTATGAAAACAAAACTTGTAATCCTTGCAATCTTCAGCCTGATAGGCAGTTCGGCGTTTTCTCAAAAACTGCACCTTGGTGTTAAAGGCGGTGCAAACATTAACAAACTCACCGGCAAATCATTCAGCGAACAATTTTCTTTCGGCTATCATGTAGGTGGATTCTTTTCGGTAGGCTATAAAAAATTTGCCATACAACCGGAGCTTTTGTTTAACCAGGTAAATGTAGATACATCCAGCAACTTTAGTTCGGTGTATCATTTTAACCAGGTAGATAAAGTACAACTCCGCTACCTGAGTGTGCCCGTCCTTTTAAATTACAAACCCATCAAATTTATTACACTACAGGCTGGTCCGCAGTTTAGCATATTAACTAACAAAAGCAAGACCCTGGTGGAGAATGGCCGTGATGCCTTTAAATCAGGCGACTTCAGCATGTTGTGCGGTTTGCAGGTTAATATTTCGCACCTGAATATTTATGGCCGTTATGCAGTAGGCTTAAGTAATTTGAATGATATTGATAATAAGGAAAAATGGAAAAGCCAGAACTTCCAGATCGGCGTGGGGCTTACTTTATAAAAGCTAAAACTCCTGGAGGGTGTAAAACCTTGCAGGAGTTTTAGCACAATGACAAATTATTTTCAGGGACGTATGATGGTGAGAGAGCCATCAGATTCCCATTTAACAATAGCAGAAGGTTCGGCTTCTGTAATATCATCCTGGCGGTGTTGCACTATATAGTCAACACCGTTTTTTATTTGTACATCTATATCCCTGAAATTAGCCGGTGCCGGATAGCCCGCCATATTTGCCGAAGTAGAAACAACAGGTTTACCAAACCTGCTGATCAGATTTTTACAGAACACATCTTTTACAACACGTATGGCAATGCTGCCGTTTTTGTTGATCAGATTTTCGGCAAGGCCGGTGGCGCCATCATAAATAACCGTAGTGGGTTTGTAAATACCTTTTATATAATCAAACACTTTAGGGTTGGCTTGTAATACATATTTCGGTATCTCATTTTCATCGGCTAATAAAACAATCATGCTCTTGCCATCTTCCCTTTTTTTTAATGCAAATATTTTTGCAACTGCTGCAGCATCGGTTGCATCGCAGCCAATACCCCAAACGGTATCGGTTGGGTAAAGGATGAGTCCGCCTTTCAGAAGTGCCGCCAGGCAATTTTCAATATCGTACTCTAAATTAAACAGGGTGTTCTGTTTTTTGAAGTGTATCAGCAAGGCGCTTAGGCTCTATGGTAGTGGCGCATCTAAAATGGTTTTGCGGGCATGCTTTATAGCCATGCAGGCCACAGGGGCGGCAATCTAAATGTTCTTCTGTTTCAATAATGAATGATACATCAGAAAGCGGCGTATATCCAAACGCAGGTACGGTAGAGCAGAAAACAGCCGTAACCTTTGCATTAACTGCCGATGCAAAATGCAACGGGGCAGAATCATTTACATAATTCATGGCGGCAGTTTTCATTAGAGCCGCTGATTGTAAAAAAGATAATTGACCTGCCAGTACCGTAACAGTTGCATTGCCTGCAGTTTCTTTAATGAGGTTACATTCAGTAATATTTTCCCTGCCTCCCAATAAAAATATTTGGTACTCACGTGAAAACCCGGCTATCAATTCTATCCATTTTTCAATGGGATATTTTTTGGTAAACCAAACACTGCCTGGTGTAATAGTTACATAAGGTTTGCCGCAGTAAGGTTGTATGGTTGCAAAATCTTTATCTGAAGGATATAACCTGGGCATAACAAATGCATCATTTGTAAAATGCTTTATAAGATCGTTATTACGTTCTACTTCATGCCTTTTATTATTGGTACCAATTTCATGGGTAACTTTTGTTGTAAATAAAAAACTCAACGGATTTTTATCAAAGCCAATAGATTCTTGGGCACCCGAAAATGCAGTTAATAAACCCGTGGCAAAAAACCGTTGCAGGTTTATTACCTTAGTATAATGCCGCGACCTGATGGTACGAAGCATTGCCAGCAGGTTTTTTATCTTATGCTCTTTTTTATTCCAGATCAAAACCTCATGCAAATATGGATTGTTTTGTAAAAGGCTTTCATTACCCTTACGTACCAGAAAATCAATTTCAGCACCCGGAAAAAAGATAGCCAGTTTTTCTACCATTGCGGTAGCCAGCACCACATCACCAATAAAAGCCGTTTGTATAACTAATAATTTTTGCATGAGCCTCAAAGTTATAGATTAAAATCCTTTTTTGTTTCTTATCGCAACATAGTAAGTTTGCAAAAACTAAACACATGGAACTAAAAGAACAAATACAGGCAGCATGGGCCAACCGGGAATTATTAAAAGAAGAAGTGTATGCCGAAGCAGTAAGGGCTGTACTGGCAGAAGTAGATAAAGGAAATTTAAGAACAGCATCGCCGGTGAACGCTTCGGCTGATGACCAGGTAGGAGGATGGGTAGTGAACGAATGGGTGAAGCAGGCCATACTGATGTATTTTGCTATTCAGCAAATGCAAACCTATACTTTGCCGCCATTTGAATTTTATGATAAGATGAAATTAAAATCGGATTATGCATCGCTGGGTGTAAGGGCCGTGCCGCATGCCATAGCCAGGTATGGCGCTTTCTTAGGCCGCAATGTAGTTTTGATGCCGAGTTATGTAAATATTGGTGCTTATGTAGATGAAGGTACTATGGTGGATACCTGGGCAACCGTGGGCAGTTGCGCACAAATAGGCAAGCATGTACACCTGAGTGGTGGTGTGGGTATTGGCGGTGTGCTGGAACCGCTGCAAGCCAGCCCGGTTATTATTGAAGACGGTTGTTTTATTGGAAGCCGTTGTATTGTGGTGGAAGGTGTAAGGGTAGAGAAGGAAGCGGTACTGGGCGCCAATGTGGTACTCACCCAATCCACAAAAATTATTGATGTAAGTGGAGCTGAACCCATTGAAATGAAAGGAGTAGTACCTGCACGATCTGTGGTGATACCGGGTACTTATAATAAAAAATTCCCGGCAGGCGAATTTGGTGTAGGCTGTGCACTCATCATTGGTAAGCGCAAGCCAAGTACCGATCTGAAGACAAGTTTAAATGATGCGTTGCGGGATTTTAATGTTTCGGTGTAGAATACTATATTTGCAACCCTGAAACGTTAATACGTTAATACGTTGATTGGTTAATCCGTTAATTGGTTCTTAGGTTAATGAGTTTATTAGTTTTACGATCTACTAATTAACAAATTAACGGATTAACAGTGTAACAAAAAGCCCAGATGGCGAAATTGGTAGACGCACTGCCTTCAGGTGGCAGCGTTCGCAAGGATGTGCAAGTTCGAATCTTGTTCTGGGCACGAGGCCTCCCGATGAATGTCGGGAGGCTTTTTGTTTAAATAAACAAAATAAATAAATTGCTGTTTTTTGTAAATTACATGTTGGGATACCAGGGTTCAGATTATCGTTACAATAGCAATTATAAACTTTGATCAAATACTAAAACAGCAACTACATGCACGACATAGAGATCTTATTAGAAAATAAACCGGGTATGTTGGCACTGATGGGCGAAACATTGGGCAAAAATAAGATCAGTCTTGAAGGTGGTGGCGTATTTCAGCATGGAGATATTGCCATTGCTCATTTTTTAGTAGCAGAAGCAGCAAGGGCAAAAGAAGTTTTAGCGAAAGTGCAGATTGAAGTGGTGAAAATAAATGAGGTGATCATTCAAGAACTGCGGCAGGACGTTCCCGGACAATTGGGACTTTTTTGCAGAAAAATGGCGGATGCTGACGTAAATATTTTGGTACAATACAGCGACCATGCCAACCAGTTAATTGTAGTTGTTGACGACCAGGAAAAAGGCAGGCAGGTATCGCAAGACTGGATAAAAGAATGGTGGGCTGATAAAAAATAATAATTATGAACGGACAACACGATTATAAACTGACAGTACAATGGACGGGTAATACAGGAACGGGCACTTCGGGGTATAAAGAATTTGAAAGAAGCCACGCTATTCTTGTAGACAATAAGGTTGAAATTGCCGGTTCTTCTGACCCCGCATTTCGTGGCGACAAAACAAAACATAACCCGGAAGAGCTTTTACTGGCTTCTGTTTCGTCCTGCCATATGTTGTGGTACCTGCATTTATGTGCGGTGGCAGGCGTTATTGTAACAGCATATGTTGACCATGCAACAGCTATCATGCTTGAGACCACAAATGGCGGTGGAAGATTTACAGAAATAACCTTGAGTCCAATTGTTACTATAGCGGATATTTCCATGACGGAAAAAGCAAATGAACTTCACCGGAAAGCCAATGAATTATGTTTTGTTGCGAATTCATTAAATTTTCCGGTGTACCATAAACCAACCTGTAAAGTAAAAGACAATTGATCGAAAGAAAATAATTAAAAAACTTTATACGGGAATGGAATTTGAATTTACTGAAACGCTTCCTCAAAACTATGCAACTGAGATACGGATTATTTCGGGATCAGATTCATTAGATCTTAATGGTAAAGAATACCTGCTTATAAAAAATGAGCAGGCAATGGTTTCTATATTTGAGATCAGGTATGAATACCATTGCAGCCCTTTTAAAGAAGCCCTTATTACAGGTAATATATTGGCAGTTGGCCATGAGGAACATTTTTATCTTTATGATCTTGATAATAACGATACCTTTTATAAGCTTAAGGTAAGTGGATATTTTGGGCACCTGTATTTTAATGATAATTTATTCTTTGTTACAGATGCATCAGGCATACACTGCATTGACAAAGCAGGAATGGTTACCTGGACAAATGAATCTTTAGCCATGGATGGGGTGATCATAAATAATTTTGAAGGAGATCAAATATACGGCAGTGCTGAACTTGATCCACCGGGCGGCTGGGAAGATTTTGTTATAAGCCTTTCAACAGGAAAAGTGATAGGGTAAAACAACTACAATTAATTTCTCTTTCTCATAGATAACGGTCTTGACCGGGCAGTATCTTATTTACATGTCATCCCATTATTTGCCATCCAGTCAATTTCATTTAATTTTGCCCCTGATTTAAAAATTACAAACCCATTCAATGAAAAAACAATTTTTTATTTTAAGTTTTGTTCTTGCATTTTGCCTGCAACTGACTGCACAAACCTATAAAATAGATACTGCTACCATTAACTTCGAAAATAAGCTGCGGCCCTGCTTTGTGGTAAAATATGATGCATCACCCAAAACAGTAAAAAAAGCCTGGGATGAATATTTTAAAAAGACCTACGATGTAAAAGTGAAAGGCATTGGTTTTTTAACCAATAAAGAAGTGATCACGGCTACCGACATTAGTGTTTTACCCATTTCTGATAAGAGAATGAACATGTATGCCAGCGTAGTTGATGCGCCGGGCGAAAGATCGGAGCTGAGTTTTTTTATGGCTTTTGGGTACGATTTTTTTATTGGTGCGGATAATTACCCGGCCGAATTTGCCGGTATGAAAAAAGTACTGAACGATTTTAGTATTGAATTTTTAACGGAGTTCTACGGTTCCGAAGCTTCAAGAATAACTAATGAAATGAAAAGCCTGGAAAAGGATATTAAGAATAACGAAAAAGATATTAAGAAAAATGCAAAGAACGCCCGGAAAAAATCTAAGGAAGTTGCCAGCGGCATGGAAGCCAAAAATATTGCTAAGCGAATGGAGAATGACAACAGCAGGGTAAAGATAGAGAACCTGGTTAAAGACATAGATGTGCTTAAAGTAAAACAGGCGGGTATCAGCAGGAATTAGTTTTTATAAAACATTAATTATTTTTTAACCGCCCCGATACCATCGGGGCGATTAATTTTATAAACCCATTTGTAAATGTTTTCCTTTAAACAGGTTACAGGTAAATTCCGATTACAAGTGCGATCATGCAAATGATGGTGAGCATGATCAGCAGTGGCATAATAAATTTAAACCAGGTCTTCAGGCTTATATTTACCATCGCCAGCGATGGCAGTATAAGACCAGTGGGCGCCAGGAACGACATCAGGCACATGCCATACATATATGAATTCACAATTTCCCTGCCCGGTACATTTACCAAAATAGCCAGCGCTCCGATAATAGGCATGGTTAATACCGCCATGCCGGACGTGGATTGTATAAAAATAGAAAAGACGATATAAAATAATAAGAGCATCAGGATAAAGAATGCCGGTTGTATGCCCTGTACCATATTGGCAGTAAAATGTAATATAGAATCACTTACATGTCCTTCATTTAAAATAATGGTAACACCTCTCGCCACACCAATGATAAAAGCAACGGACAATAAACTTTCGGCGCCTTTAATAAATTCACGGATAAATATTTTCTCATTCAGTCTTGTTATTACTGCAATGAGGATAGAAGAACCCAGGAACAGCGCAGACATTTCGGTTGTCCACCAACCCCGGAAAACCACACCGGCGATCATGGTTAAAAAAGTTGCGATATAGATCAGCAGCAACAATTTTGTTTTCCCTTCCAGTTTGGGTGTGGCGTTATCGTTGCTGATCTTTACATCATACAATGATTTTACTTCACCATCGATTTTATATACCAGTGAAGCCGTTGGATCTTTTTTTATTTTTGCGGCATACCTTAAAATATACCAAACCATTAAAGCTGTTACGATTACCCAAAGTATCAAACGTTCAGTCAATCCATCCATCCAGTTAATGCCTGCTGCATTGGAAGCAATAATGGTAGCGAATGGATTGGAGAAAGCAGGAATACAACCAACGGAAGTGCCGCCAAAAATAATGGCCAGCGGAACCAGCAGATCGTAACCGGCCGCCAGGAAAAGCGGAACCAGTATAGGATAAAAAACAAGCGCCTCCTCAGCCATACCATACGACCCGGCGAAAAAAGAAAATACAGTGGTAAGAATGATGATCAGCCAGTGCTCACGTCCTTTCATGGTATATGCCAGCCAGGTAATGCCTTCTACCATGGCACCGGTTTCATTAAACACAAACATAAAACCGCCGATGATGAGGATAAATAAAATAATATCTACACTATCAATAATTCCTTTTATAGGGGCCTGTAAAATATTAATGAATCCCTGTTGGTTTCTTTTTTGTTTGGTAAAGGAACCCGGTACCGATACCGGTTTGCGGATATCACCATGAATGAATTTTTCCGCCTTAATCTGTATGCCCAGGCTGTCTAATGTTTTTTGTGTGAGTGGAAGCTGTATTTCACTGGTATCGTTAACCATGGTAAATGTTTTTTCATTGGCCGATAGCTTATTGTATTGCCCGGCGGGTAAAAGCCAGGTGCACACAGCTGCCAGTATGATAACTATCATTAGGATAGGAATAGTACCGGGGAATGATCTTTTATTTGCCATTTGTTGGGTTTTATTTTTCTAATTGTTCAATTGTTTTCTTTGCTGCTGCTAATCGTATCGCTTTATTCTTCTCAATCATTTTTTCTTTTATCCATTTTTCTAAACGATGATGAAGTGGAATTAATAACGAAGCGATCAATACCAATGCTACTAACATCAACACCGGAGATTCATGCGTAAAAGAAGCCAGCCATGGATGAATGAGTAAATTGATGAATTCAAATACAATCAACAAACCAAGTATCCCAAAAAACGAAATCAATTTTTCATTGGCAACAATGCTGCGGCTGAATAAAAGGAATATAACTATGAAGCTGATGATACCGAAGGCGAGTAAAACGAATTGAATATTTTGTTTGCGTTGCTGTTTGGCTTCGGCTTGTATGGCATCTTCTTCAATATTGCGGAGTTGTTCTTTGAAAGCAAGTCCCTGAATGGTATTTAGATTAGCCTGATTAAAAATCTGTTCTCGTAATTGAGACTCTACTTTTGAATAATAGTAAGCACTGTCGGTATTATTTAGTTTATCAAACAAATCTTTTTTATAACCAGTACCAATTAATTTAAAATTTAAATTTTGAGTATTACGAGACAATAACCATAGCTTTTCAACCTGTACTTTTGCTTCCATCATTCTGTTATTCTTAAAAAGAAAAGGAATATATCTTTGATAGAATCCCATCTTTCTGCTTTCATTTTTTACAGAATCGGATAAAATAATTGCCTTATTGAAATACACATCTGCCAGGTCATTCTCATTTAATTTTGAATTGATTGCACCTAGTAAATGCAATGTCTGCAGTTGGTATGTGGGGAGTTTCAACCTTTCGCTGGTTTGTAGTGCTGCTTGTGCATAGTATAAAGCAGAATCCAATTGGTTTTTATCCATATAAGCAATACCCATATTTCTTTGGTACTGCACAAGCATATAATCGTATTTGGGTGAAGTTTTATCAGGAAGGTTTTCTCCTCCCTTTTTGTTGAACTTAAAAAAGGCATCTATATTTTTAAGATAGTAATATATTGTTGATATGTCAAAATAGAGCGAACTTATTCTTCGTTTGTCATTATACTTTTCAGCCAAAGGCAAAGCCTTAAAATAATATTCAAGTGAGGTGCTGTTATCTCCTTTGCTGCCAGCGAAATAATATCCAATCCAGTTATAGCTGATGGCAAGCAGCGAATCATTTTTTAATTGTTGTGCTATTTTAAGTAAATCAATGCATGTTGCAGAGTCAATATTGTTGCTGGAATACGAGTCTACGGTTTCAAGATATTTTATGGTTTCGCTGAAACGCTCCATTGGATTGCTGTAACGGGATAAAGGAATTTTTGCATTATCGGGATTATCGTTTTGAGCAAAAATATTTTGCAGGCTGAAAAAAAAACAAAGGACTTGTATTAATATTTTCATGCTTAGTTAATTTTTATTTTATCTCCTTCCAATTGCTCAACTGTCTTCTTCGCCGCTGCCAATCGTATCGCTTTATTTTTCTCAACAATTTTATCTTTAATCCATTTTTCTAAACGATGATGCAATGGAATGAGCAGCGATGCAATCGTTACCAATGCAAGTAACATCAAAACAGGAGAGTCATGTGTGAAGGAAGAAAGCCAGGGATGAATGAGTAAGTTGATGAATTCAAACACAATTAATAAACCGAGTATGCCAAAAAATGAAATCCATTTTTCATTGGCAACAATGCTGCGGCTGAACAATAAAAAGAGAACGATGAATGTAATTATACCAAATGCAATTACTGCAAATTGAATATTTTGTTTGCGTTGATGTTTGGCTTCTGCTTGTTTGGCATCTTCCTCCATATTACGGAGTTGTTCGTTGAAAGCCAATGCCTGAATTTTATTAATATTATCCTGGCTGAAGATGGAATCTTTTAAAACAGATTCCTTACGGGAATAATAGTAGGCACTGTCTGCAATATGCAATGTATCATATATCTGACGCATATAACCGGCTGCTGCTCGCTTTACAAGGTTGTTACCAGATTCATCTCCGAGTTTTATTAATTGAATGGTTTTTTCTTTTGCTTCAGTAATTTTTTTACCACCAAGCAGAAAGGGAATATAACTATCGTAGAATATGAATTTGGCGCTACCCATTTTTATGGAATCTGTGAGGGCGGCTGTTCTTTTAAAATAAAGCTCGGCCATTTCATTGTCCCCGGCGAGTACATAAACAGCAGCATTTGCCCGCAAGCCAGTATAGCGGTAAAGCGTTGAATTAATTTGCTGATTAGTTTGATCTGCTGCCTGAATATATTTTAAGGCAGAATCCAGATGTTTGGTGGACAAATAATAAAAAGCCAGATTGCGCTGGTATTGTATGAGCATAAAATTGTACATGGGCGAGCTTTTATCTGGTAAGTATTCTCCCCCCTTGATGGTATTTTTATAAGATTCTTCAAAATTTTCCAGGCTGATGTACGTTAATGCGATGTCAAAATACAAGGAGCTGATTCTTCGTTTATCTTTTGCTTTTTCTGCCAGGGGAATGGCTTTGAAAAAATTCTCGAGCGCACTACGGTTATCGCCGGTGGTAAAGGCAAAATAGGCGCCTACCCAGTTATACGAAATGGCCAATAAGGAATCGTTTTTCTGTTGCTGTGCTATTTGCAGTAACTCAATGCAAAACGCAGAATCCACGTTGTCCCCCTTGTAGGAAAGATTGAGTTCTAAAATATTCCTGAGGATGTTAAACCTCTCTACTGGTTTGGAAGTATTAGTCAGCAGGTTTTTTAAGCTGTCTAATTGTTTGGTTTGTGCATTTCCATGAATTGTCAAAAAGCAAAACCCAGCGACAATAATTATTATTTTCATCTTTAACTATTTAGATTCTCATCTTTTCCCAGTTGTTCTATCGTTTTTTTCGCCGCCGCCAATCGTATCGCTTTATTTTTCTCCACCATTTTTTCTTTTATCCAATGTTCCATTTTATGATGAAAAGGAATAAGTAAAGATGCAATGGCTACTAATGCCAGCAACATCAGCACGGGTGATTCATGTGTAAAGTGTGCAAGCCACGGGTGAAGTAATAAGTTGATAAATTCAAATACAATCAGTAAGCCCAGTATGCCAAAAAAGGAAATTAATTTTTCATTGGCAACTATGCTTCTGCTAAATAATAAAAAAATGACAATGAAGCTGATAATTCCAAAAGCAATCAATGCGAACTGAATATTTTGATGACGTTGTTCTTCTGCTTTTATTTTTTCCTGCACCAGTTGTTGTTGCCGCAGATCTTCATCAAATGACATCAATTGTATTTGCTGATTTGTTTTGTTGTTGAATAAAGAATCGTTGGCTGTTTTAAAAATCTTTGCGTACTTCAAAGTACTGTCGCAATTGTTATTTTCATACATAGTTGAAAGAAGTTGCGCCGGCGCACTACTCAGGTAAAATAAAGGCGAATTATTCACAATGGCAATTGCCTTTCTTGCGTAATATTCTGCAGAATCTTTTTGATGTTGGCTTTGATAATGCTGCGCCAAACCGGTATAGATCACATTAAGGTATTTTGCAGATGTGGAAGAACAATTAGCGAGGGCCATATTGTAATAACTGATAGCCAATTGAGAATTACCCAATTTACTTTGAACGTTGGCCATGTTTCCAAATATAAAAGGAAGTGCTGTTTGTAAAACCCCTTCATTTGTGCTGTGTCTATAATATTCATACGCTTTTTGCGAAAACATCATTGAAGAATCTAAGCTATTTATAGAAAGATATACATAGCCTAAATTAGGATAAGCGGCAGCCTCAAAAAATTTGTTATCACCCTGTTGTGCATGTGCTGCGGCAGATCTATATAATTGAATGGCTTTCTCAGACTCATTTCTATCTTTATAAATATGCGCCATTTGATTTTCTACAAGGGAGAGCAGGGAAGGATTGTTAATCTGCTCTGCTAGCGCAATTGCTTTTTGGTGATACGATAAAGCTTTTACATTATTTCCCAATAGGCGATAGCCCTGACCGAAAAAACTATAGGCAGATGATTCTTCGATACTATTTTTATCCACTTCAGCTTGTTTTAAAAGCTTTAGGCCGATACCTATTACATAGTCAGAGTTGTTGTTGGCATCAGGTGTAAATAAACTTGTAATCAACGCTATTTTCACACTATCATTTTTTGAGATGGAGATAGCGTGAATGACGGAATCTACATTTGCTTTTTGCGCAAAAAGATTTTGTGCAGCTATAAAGAGGGAAACAAGTATTAATATTTTTTTCATTGAATTAGTTTAATTAATTTTTATCTCCTCCCAATTTCTCAATCGTTTTTTTTGCTGCTGCCAAACGTATAGCTTTATTTTTCTCGATCATTTTTTCTTTTATCCAATGTTCTAAGCGATGATGCAATGGGATTAATAAAGATGCTATAATTACTAAAATAAGCAACATCAACACCGGCGACTCATGTGTGATGGAAGCCAGCCATGGATGAATGAGTAAATTGATGAATTCAAACACGACCAGTAAACCAAGAATTGCGAAGAAGGAGATCATTTTTTCGTTTGCAACATGTGAGCGGCTGAAAGCTAAGAAAGCAGTTACAAATATTATAATTCCTAAAGCAATTAGAGCATATTGAATGTTTAGTTTACGCTCTTCTGCTGCTTTTAATTTTTCTGAATCGGCTTCCTGCTGCCTTAGTTGTTCATGAAAAGTGAGTGCCTGTATATTCTTAACTTTTTCCAGGCTAAGAAGAGAATCTTTGATGAGCATGGATAAACGGAAATATTTGTTGAGGCTATCCTGTTGATTGGTCTGTTCAAAACTTTTATACAGGTATTCATAAGAACGTCTGCTTTCATCTTTCACATCAGCAGGAATGGATACCATTAATGCCTGGCGGGCATAATAGTTAGCACTGTCATATATTTTAGTAGCAAGAAATACCTGTGCAAAATCATTTTTAAGATAAGCATCCATGTAAGCTGATGGAGCATCGTTTTCCTTGTAATAGCTGGCGGTTCTTCTTAAAAAAGGTAGGGCGAGATCGTATTCTCCGGCAGCAATATAATTTTCCCCAAGGGTACTGGTGGAGACTGCCAACTGCATATAGCTTTTTGATTCACCGGCTAATTTTACTGATTTTTCAGCATATATCATTCCTGAATCAGGCATATTCCCTTCCCCATAAACACACGCTATTCCATTGTACACATGGGATAGTAAATTCTTGTCGTTTCCTGCTTGTGCAATTGAAATTTCTTTTTTAGAATAGGCCGCGGCATTCAGGTAATCTTTTGCAGACATATAAGTAGCAGCGATGAATCCGTAAGTACTTAGTATTCCAAAGCTGTCTTTACGCTGTTCAAATTGTGGCAGTACCGAAAAAGCCAGACTAAGAGCTCCCGGGAAATCATCATTGTTTTCTAAGATCATTGCCAGGCGCAGGTTAATATAGTTAATACCTGTCGCATCTTTTTGTTTTTCGAACCAGCTTTTTAATTGTAGTGCATTTGCTTTTGTTCTTGCATCATTTAATGGCTGCTGCTTAAAGTAAGCCACCAGGCACTGGCCTTTTTCTTTATCATTTTTTGCAGCGGCATATTTTGCTTTGGTACTATCTGGTAAGGGCTGGCTGTATGCATTTAGAATGCACAGAAAAAAGACTAGAGAGCATAATAATTTATGCATGATGATTAATTTGATTTTTGTCTTTCATAATTCTTTAAGCAGTTTCTGTTACTATTTTATTTTTCTATATTTTTTCAAAACATGTGTCATCTGTTTATGACAATACATTCAATTTATTTAAGATGGTAATCTTTTTTCAGCGTAACCATCAACTCTTTCGCTGCCGTTTCCAGGTGCTTCAGTTCTGCCAGTCTTGAACGTCTTGAGCCATTCATCTGTAATGTATGAAAGCTAAGCTCTTTCAGCAGATCAGCATCATACGTTCTCAGTTGTGGATTATCATTGCTTCGCAAAATTTCTCCATCAGCTCCTTCCTGCCTTCGTAAAATACCTGGTTCAAATATTTTGGCAGCTACCCGTTTAAAATTATCAAACTCATGATTGTAATTATCTTCCAGCAACCGTATTTGAGAGAATTGACTATAATATCCCATAATATCATTAGATGCCGCAGCATTCCTTATCAGCCGGAATCCACCTGAGTTTCTTAACTGGTCAAATGTTCGGCTATTGTTTGCAAATGGCTGCGACCTTGGTCCCATCCTGGCTGCATAATATAACTGATCACCATTTTGTTTTGCCAGCGATGAATTATCTAATAAATAAATCAGCGTATCCAATTCACCTATACCTATTTGATCTTCTGCGATTCTTTTATCCAGGCTTTTTATATCGTCCTGCAGGTCAGATGTCAATGATACGATGTATTGGTTTTCCCGCTGGTGTTCTATTACATGTTCTAACTGATACTCTGCCAGAAATCCGCAGAACACGGCGAGGAACAACATTAAAAATTCCCAGAAATATTCTTTCCATGTTTTTTTGCCGTGGGTGGGGTGGGTGTGGTGGTGTACTTCCATATTTTTGGTTTGTGGCTGGTCGTTTGTAGTTTGTTGTTGTTCAGCATCGGCAATGAGTTCAGCAGATGATTTAGTTTCATCTGGTTGTTCTTGCGGAATTTCTTTCGGAGGTATGTTTTCTTCTTCGTTCATATTATTCCAGGTTGTATTCTTTTTTTATTAAAGAATCAAGTTTTTGATTTTGTTGGATGGCAGTTTCAATATTTATTCTAAACCAATCTATAGACACAGTATATTGGTCAAGCTTATTTATAAATTTTTGCAGCACTAACTTATCATTTGTGAGGAAGTAAGGAGAATCAGGTAATGTGATTGCATGTTGTGCTAACCATCCGTCTTTTAACCATGCTCTAAATACACTTGATTTGAATATATCTATACCGGCATCATTAACCCCTTGCCATTGTTTCTGTATTAAATTATTTTGCATATCAGCAATGTAATTACTGATGTAACCATCATAAACGCTTATGCCATCGGATACCCCTTTATTTCTTATCAACCTGAAATTGCCTGAATTTTTTAACTGATCAATTGTTCTGTCAGAATAGATCCATTTTGTGTAAAGATTTAAATAAACCTGGTGCTGATATATTTCTGCAGCATTTTTGTTTAAGGCTTCATTGTCTTTTAAAAGAGGTATTAATGAATCTATTTGAGTGCTGATTAATTTAAAACTTTTATCCATGCGGCCCAGGTGCATACTATCGGTATGAAGATCTATAACCATGCTTTCCATATATTCTTTTTCCCGGCTATGCTCAATAACATGTTCCAATTGCCATTCAGCTAAAAAACCGCAGAACACAGCCAGGAACAGCATTAAAAATTCCCAGAAATATGCTTTCCATGTTTTTTTGCCGTGGGCAGGATGGGTGTGGTGATGTACTTCCATGTTTTCTTCAATTTCTTGTTTCTCGTTATTTGTTTCTCGTGGTTCAGCTTCGGAAACAGGTTCAGCAGATGAAATATTTTCATTTGCTGGTTCATTATTTACCGGCTGTTGCTGCGGAATTTCTTCCGGATGTATATTATTTTCTTCGCTCATTTATTTTTTAAATTGATTGTATAAAAAAGCACATAATAATCCAATGACAAAATACAGCAGCAATTTCAGCAGCCTTCGCTTCCAGGTTTTATTTGTTTCTTCAATAATATTAATTCAGTTCTGGTAAATTATTAATCCATTCCTTTTTTATTCAAAAAAATCAATAACCTTGTAGCCTTTGCTTTTATTTGGTTAAGCCAGCGTAACTGGCCATTGCAACCGCCTCTGAATGCACGTATTTCATTAAAATAGGTATTGATATCCTTTATATCGGTATTTATTAAGGTTGTTTTAGTTGTAAATGAGCTATAGCCAAGCATGGAATTATGAGCATTTATTGTTATTTGCTGAATGTTTTCCAATACAGCCTGGTGAATAAGCATTTCTCTGACCATGGCATCATACGCAATAATGCTATCGGCAATTTCTTTATCCTGTATCAGGCGCAGACCTCCTGCGAATTTTAATTGTTGAATGGTTCTGTCCGTGTAAATAAAATCTGCGAAACCTCTTGAATTTTTCACAACGGTTTTTAAACAATCCGGAGATGTAAAACCATGGGTGAGGGAATCAAAACAAGCATCCATAACCATGAGGCTGGATTCTTTTTCTGTTAATTGAGCTATCTGTATAGCGCACTGCGTTGTATCGGTTTGCAGGTCCTGATATTCCGAACGGACATATTGTTTGCCTCTTTCTTTTTCTATAACGTGTTCCAGTTGGTATTCGGCCAGGAATCCACAGAACACAGCAAGGAATAACATTAAAAATTCCCAGAAATATTCTTTCCATGTTTTCTGTTGATGACCAGCGTGGGTGTGGTGATGTACTTCCATTTCTTCTTCGGTTTGGGGTTGGTTGTCCTCCTTCGCTGAAGCTTCGGAGGATAAATTTGTGGTTTGAGGTTGTTCAGCTCCGGCAATTGGTACAGCAGATGAAACTGTTTCATCTGTAGATTCGGTATTTGCCGGTTGCTCCTGCGGAATTTCTTCAGGTGGTATATTTTTTTCTTCGTTCATAAAAATCAGTACTAAAATCCTTTAAGTATTAATTGTTCAATTTCTACACAGGCTTTCTTACATCGACAGTTTTTGCAGGTGTATATGAATACAATGAAAACAATATTTTTTTCATTTTTAAAACGATTTTATTTTACAAATAACTCAGCCACCATTTTTCTTTATGATTTGTTTTATAATTATCGTACCATTTGCAAAGTGGATACATAATGATAACAACAGCTACCCAAATGGCATAAACCACCGCTAAACTATATCCCTCACCGGGTGCTGCAAACTTAAATGGAAGTCCCGGTATACCCGCCATACCTTCAGCAAGGCTATGGCCTCTTGATAAATACATGATCACCGTTGCGATATGCAATATATAAAAATGAACAATGAAATAAAAGAATGGTACTCTTCCGTATACACTGATGACTTTTACGAGCTTGCTGCCTGTATTTTTTACCAATGCCAGGAAGATAAGTCCCGGCCCGACAGTAGCGCAAAGAAAAAGCAGCGAAGGCGGGTACTTCTGTACATTCATGAAAGCAAAAAAAGTTTTCAAAGTAGTTTTTTGTTCAACCCATGGTCGGGGATCGCCATAGATATTTGTCCACCGCAATGCTATAAAAAATAGTATGGCAGTAATACCTGTTGTGCGTAGTATTTTTTTTCTGCGTTCGGGTGTGGTATCTGTAAATAGTTTGCCGCAACAATAACCCAATAACATTAATCCCGTCCAGGATAAAAAGGGATAAAAAATAAACAGGCTGTGGTTACCCCATAACGGAACGATGTTTACCCGGTGCAATAAACTCCACCAGATGGGAACATTGCCTTCACGGACATTTTCTGCAAAGTCAAGCAGGTTATGACCGAAAAAGATAATGAGCCCCAATGCCAGTATAACATTAAACGGCAAACGTATTACCAGCCCGAGAATAACCATACTTGCACCAATAGACCAGAGCGTTTCCAGAACAAAATAACTAAAATGAATATCGGCGGTCAATCCCAGTGACATAATGGTAAGGTCAACAAATATTAACCAGAAACCGCGGCTGATCAAAAAGCGGCTTAATTCTTTTTTTGTTTTACGCTGGCTTTGCAGCCAGGCCGAAAGACCGGATAAAAAAACAAAAGTGGGTGCACAGAAATGCGTGATCCACCTGGTGAAATATAAAATAGACGTTGTAGTATCGGCGTTAAGCGGATCGCCGGTTAATCCTTCTTTATGAAAAAAATCGCGGGTATGATCTAATGCCATGATGATCATGATGAGGCCACGAAGCAGGTCGATGGATTGTATCCTGTCTTTTTTTAAGTATTGCATGATTTTTTTTTATTTACAGTATTTCTGATGCAGTCTCAACATCAGCTTTTACTTTTTTAAATCCCTTCATGATAAAATAGATAACACATACAATGGCTATAAAAATTGATGTTGACAGTATTTCCCATTTGCTTAAACTGGTGAGCAGCCATATGATTGAAGCAATGCCAATTACAGGAATGAGCAGACCACCGGGCATACGAAATGTTTTTTCGGCTGCATCCTGTTTCTGTTTTCTTAGCTTGATGGTAGCTAAAATAACTGCGAGGTAAATTAGCAATATGACAGCACTGGCGAGGATAGCCAACTGCTTAAAACCGCCGGAAATGGAAAAAATAAAAATGAGCGAGGCATAGGTAATGATGGCCCAATACGGGGTATCGTATTTCGGATGCACTTTACCCAGGAACTTTGGAAACAAGCCATCATTTGCACCGGCAAATAATAAGCGTGGTGTAGCCATCAGATCGCCACTGTTATTTCCAAAACATGACAGGGCAGTTGCAAATACCAGGATGGTAGCTCCTGCCGGGCCTATTATTTTTTCGGCCACTGCTGCCAACGGTGCATCTTTAAAGGAAGCTACCGTTGCCCCAAATATTCCCTGTGTTATTATTTGTAACAACATGTAGATTATCAGCACCAGTATACCTCCAAAAAAAATGCCCATGGGAATTGTACGTTTAGGATTTTTTATTTCGCCGCTGACATTAAGCGAAGTTTCAAAACCGGCAAAGGCAAAAAATAAAACCAATGCGGTATTGCCAAATGTAGTTATGGATGGTAAATGCTCCCAGTGCAGGTTGACTGATTTAACATGGCTGAAACCAAAGATGATGATAGCAAACAGCGGAAGCAGTTTAACAACAGTGATGAATTTTAAAAAAGCAAGACTGTTTTTTGTGCCGCGTATATTTAATAAAACTATAAAACCAAGCAGTATAAAAAATAGTAAACCACGTATCAGCACATTTGAAAAAATTGGAAATATAACTGAAAGTGAATCGGCAATAATATTAATAACTGCAGCACTGCCTAAAACACCCCAGCCAAAAAAGTATAACCAGTTAATAATAAATCCGGCAAAGTTGCCAAATGCAGCTTCTACGTAAGCATAGGAGCCACCGCTGGTTGTAACCCGGCTTCCGATTTCTACATAACAAAGCACAATGGCGGCCAGCATGATGCTGCAAAATAAATAGCCGTATATACCGAATGCCCCCATTTGAATACTAACTAAAGCCGGCAATGCAAAAATGCCCGCACCTATAGTTGAGTTTACAACTGTAAGCGCCACGCCTGGTATACCTACCACCCGCCTTAATCCTTCATCCGTCTTTTTTTCCATAGCTATGCGGCATTTGGTTTTGGTTTGTAAATGCTATTTGAAGTGGCATTTCCTTCGATGAATATATGGTGCGGGAAAGTCATTTTGTAATCCCGGCCTTCGACTAAAAAAGGCCCGGTTGCATGGGCCGTTTCGCTGTAGCCGCTGAAGCCGCTACCCAGGTTGGCAATAAAAATACCGAGGATAGCAAAGCCACGGAGTACATCCATAAAAATTTCTCTTTCACCTGATTTAACGGGAGATAATGTCTGCATGCAGTTAGATTTAGGTATGGTAGTTTTGGCTTAGCTACGAAATTGGCGCATTAGCCTGATGGTAGGCGAACGCTGCTTAAAGAAAAGCATTAAATGGCAGATTACAAAGTAAAAGCCCTTTTAACTGTAAGGAGGAACGGGGAAGATAAGAGGAGATTTGGCCCTGGTTATTTGGGCTTGTAATCAAATACAAGTACGGCATTCTCTTCCAGGCTGGCACTGGCAAATAATTCATAACGTTTGTCGCCGGCAGTAATAACAATTAGTGCAGTATTTGGCGGTATGCTGCCGAGGTTTTCGGCAAACAAAACAATTTCGTGGTGCGTTTGGTTTGGATCAAGTTCAAGATTGATCTCAATAGCTTTTTCCGAAAGCAACTGGTGGGTGAGCAGCATTTTGCCATTGTACAATATGCTTACTGTATCGCCATCTACAATGGCATTATCGTACACCTTTAAATTGATGCTTCTTGTATTTACGGTAATATGGCTTTGCTCTTTATTTTTTCTTTGGGCCAGTGCTTTCTGGATACTTAGTACAGTGTCTTTTTTGATTTCAACAGGAACCTGCACTATCGGAGGCAGACTGTCTTTTGGCTTTTCAGGCGTGATGATCTGTACAATTTCCGGGACACTGTCTTTTCGGATAATTTGAACTACAGTATCTGTTACTTTTTTATCCCGTGCAATACAATCATTCATCAACGCCAGCATTTCGGCAGGCTGATCGGCTATTCTTTTTAAGTTCACATACTGCGAAATAGGAACAGCCTCTGCTGTGTCATCGCTGAACATGCCACCAAAACCCGAAATGATGCTTGATAAAATAGAAGCTGCTGTTTGTTTTTCTTCCAGTATTTCCAAGCCATCACTCCCTGTTTTATAAGTTAAATTGAGTTTCATCAGGGTATGGTTTCCCGAGTTCTGTAAAAAATATTTACCGGTGATGTACAATTTTTTTTTCTGCTTATCATAATTGCCTTCAAAAAAAGCCTTGCAAAAACTTCGTTGATCAGCTTTCACATGATCGCGGGTGTAGCCACATACCTTGTTACCGGTTTGTATGATGTTTAGTTGTAAATACTGGTCGCTGCCCAAGTCACCTTCCCAAGTGCCGGTAAGATCCTGTGCCTGTGTATTAACAGCCAGCAAAGCCAGTGAGAGTACAATAATATATCGTTTGGCAGGAAACATGTTACACTAAATTTACAGAATTTTTTTCAAAAAAAATATCATTAGTAACAGGCTGTAAGCCAATTGCATACTTTTAGCAATACGCTTGCATAACTTTCAATCAGCCATCAGATCAACCAGTTCCTTAATGATCCTTGTTAATTCTCTTTTACGGGCCTTTACTTCTTTCATGTTCTCAAAATACATCATGCGCCTGTCTTTATAATCTCCTTCTAAAAAGGCAGATTTTATTTTTACAATAGCGGGATGATGAAAGATAAGATGAACATGTTGCTGTGCCTTAACATGAATGGTTGCCAGGTCTTCCACATAAAAAAAACCGGGTGCATTCCATTTTACCTGCTCTGTAATTTTAGGGTTTGCTTTAATGATGGCACGTACAGCTTCTATCTCGGCTTTTAAAGGATGCGTTAGCTGCAGCATAAAAGCATTTACCCCGGCTGTATTATTTTCGCTGTTCATATTATTTGATATGCGGCAAACATTTTGGGAAGCGGTTTATTTAATTTCACTTTAAAGTAACAATTTTTTTTGTATGGTAAACAATCATTACTTATAAACATTTTAATTACCTTCCTTAAAACTAAATGATTGTGCAGAAATAAGATGTAAAACAATAAGTGCGCAGGAGGGGAGATAGTTGCAGGTGTTAAAAAAATGGAGTGCCGGTCGGGATGAAACTTATCCCAATGAAGGGTATAGCTTTGGCAGGAAAGAAAACCAGGTTACCATTTTCAATAAAACGCAATAAAATTTATACCACTAATTAAACTAATTACATGAATTACACGAATTGTTTTTTTTACGTGTTAGAAGTTCGTGTAATTCGTTTTAATTAGTGCAATTACCTAACGAAATAATTTAGGCCAGTTGAGGTCTGCATTTTTTTTGAGTGTACCCTCATTTTTATTCCAGTCTTTTAAAGTGTTTGTGAAATATTTATTGTAAAAAAGATAGAGTTTACCATTTACTATTTTAAAGGTTTCGGGGTCAACAGAAACCTTCTCCCCATTATCTCCCATCGCATAAGCACACCAGCCACCGTACTCGGGTTCATATTTAAAGGGGCTTGCTTTAAACATTTCTTTATTGGCAACTGTTGAAAAATAATAAAGAATTCCCTGGTGAAGTACGGCCAGGTCTTTACTGCCTTTAACGGCCTTGTTCTCTGTAAAATAGCTTACGGGATCATATCCTTTAATAGCAATGCCTTTACCGAGGTTGAAATGCTTTTTACGCAAAGCCGTTGCATCCTGGGCAAAGGTGGAAAAACTACAAAGAATGGAAAATATAGATTTCATCTGATTGTTATTTTTATAATACAAACGTATTTCGAGTTGAGCAGGTTTTTTGTCGGACAGGTGACATTATAAAAAAATTACGATTATTTAACATAGACTGAAACTTAAAAATGGTTTATAACGTAGATTGTTCTGTAGTGGTTTTTTTAAAACCTTGGCCATACTTTTTTTGGTTGTCGCCTGAAAGACAATTTAGTTCACCGGTTTGTACTAAAATTGCATAAAATGCACATTATGGGTAAAACAATTTTTACATGGGTATTAAGAATTGTAGCGGCTGTAATTCTGCTGCAGACTTTATATTTTAAATTTACAGCAGATCCCCAATCAGTAGCGTTGTTTACCAAACTTGGTATGGAACCCTGGGGCAGAATTGGTACGGGCGTTTTCGAACTTATAGCTTCTATATTAATATTAATACCACGAACCACTTTGTTGGGATCATTAATGGGGCTTGGCCTGATGAGCGGCGCAATATTTTTTCACCTTACAAAATTGGGCATTAACTTTGGCGGAGATGTTATTTTGTTTACTTATGCGGTCATTACTTTTGTTTGCTGTCTCATCTTAATTATCATCAACAGAAAAAAAATACCTCAGCTTTTAAAACTTAAATTTTGACCACTGTTTTTTTTAAATCAATAGATGCATTGAACAGCCTGGTACATGTGCTTAAGCAATTACCCAAACTGAACAGTTATGCTGCTCCCTGTAACGCATTAAGCAATGCAACCATCGGGCAGCATACCCGGCATATCATTGAGTTGTATCAATGCCTGCTGACAGGGTATGTTAGCGGCGAAATAAATTATGATGACCGTAAACGTGACTTGGTGCTTGAAAATCAGGTAACGGCCGCTATTGATGCCATAAAAGAAATTCAGTTTAATCTTGAACAGCCGGACAAGCGTGTAAAAATATGCTGTACTGATAATGATCATACTATCTGCATTGAATCAAATTATTACCGCGAAGTTTTGTATAACCTGGAACACTGCATACATCACCAGGCTTTAATTAAAGTAGCCCTGCTTTCTTTAAAAGATGTACAGGTCGCTGATAGTTTTGGTGTAGCTCCTTCAACTTTACAATACCGGGAACAATGTGCACAGTAAGTTTTGTACGGGTCAAAGATAGTATCATCATTACTTCAAACCGGGATGAGCATATACATCGTACAAATGCTGCAGCTCCTGAATTATATTTTTCAGGGCAAAAGAAAATGATCTTTCCCAAAGATGTTAAGGCTGGTGGAACCTGGTTTGTGGCTGCTGATAATGGCGTGGTAGCCGTTTTGTTAAATGGCGCTTTTATAAAACATATTGCCCAACCGCCATACCGTAAAAGCCGGGGATTGATATTACTGGAAATTATTGAAGCCGGGGATCCTTATCTATTTTTTATATCAGCCAATCTTGATAATATAGAACCTTTTACGGTTATCCTTTACCAGCCGGGCAGTTTATATGAACTGCGGTGGGATGGAAAGAATAAATATCAAAAACTGCTTGATACTTTCGGACATTATATCTGGTCTTCCTCAACTTTATACAGCGATGAAGTTATTGAACAGCGGAAAAATTTATTTGAACAGTTTATTCATGAAACAAATGAGATAACTGCTGAATTGGTCCGTGATCTTCATGGAGATGATCATGGTGATGCGGAGAACGGGTTTGTCATCAGCCGCCAAACCGGCATGAAGACATTCAGTATAACACAGGCTGTTGTAAAGGCGGAAGATATACAGTTTTTGCATACAGATCTTTTACAACAAAAGCAGTTTACCGAAACCATGTACATCAACCAAGCCGCAATAAATTTATAAGTGAAGAAATTTAAACTGTTTATTCATAAACTTACACACTGGGAGTACTGGCCTTTTGATATTGTTTACATTCCCATGTATTTTGTATGGTTTTATTACGCAGTAAAGTCGGGTTCATTTTTCTTTTTTAATGCTGCTAATCCACGCATAAAAAATGCCGGCTTTTTAATGGAGTCTAAAAAAGAGATCTACGATATTATTCCAGATGCATTTATACCGAAAACATTATTTTTTAAGGAAGGAACCGCAGTTGCTGATATTTTAAAAACGGTTTTGGAATCCGGTATTGCATTTCCCTGTATTGCCAAACCCGATATTGGCGGTAAAGGCATGGGCGTAGCAAAGCTGTATGCCATTGACGATATTGCCGGTTATGCAGAAAAGATCAATATGGATTTTTTGGTACAGGAGTTCATTCCTTATCCTGAAGAAGTTGGTATATTTTATTGCCGTATGCCTGAGCAGCCGGATGGTGTTATTACCGGAATTGTGGCCAAAGAATTTTTAATTATAAAAGGAGATGGCATTTCCACTTTAACACAACTCATTGAAAAAGATCCACGCTATCATTTTCAGTTAACGGCATTGGAAAAAATTTATGGCGAAGAACTTAATACGGTGCTGGCTAAAGAGGAATTGAAGAACATGGTGCCATATGGCAATCATGCACGAGGCGCCAAATTCATTGATGTAAGCCATTGGGCCGATGAAACATTTACTAAAAACTTTGATCATATCTTTAAACAGATTCCCGAATTTTATTTTGGCCGGTTGGATATTATGTACAGTAACTTTGAAGAACTGAAAGCGGGTAAAAATTTTTCGATCATTGAATTAAACGGGGCAGGCAGCGAGCCAACACATATTTATGACCCAAAGCATTCTTTGTTTTTTGCCTGGAAAGAGATTGCCCGGCATTTTAAATGGTTATGCGCCATCAGTATAAAAAATCATAAAAGGGGATATCCTTACTTAACGGTTAAAGAGGGAATGCAGATGTTCAGGGAAAATAATGCGGTGGTAAAAAACCTGAAACAATTTTAAAACGATGAACAAAAAAACTACCAAAAGATTAAAATTGGGGTCACTTATTTTTATATCGTGCTGGATAGTTTTTGCCCAAAGCTGTATGAAATTAAGGATCAGCGATAGCAAGGCCAGGGAAGAGTTTGTTCAAAAAGGTTTGCCGGTAAGTTTTCAATACCTGGCTGTTGATAATATAAAACTGCATTACGTAAAATCCGGCGCCGATACTTTACCAACACTTTTTTTTATACATGGTTCCCCGGGCAGTTGGGATGCGTTTAAGATGTACATGATGGATACGGCATTGCTTGCACATTTCAGGATCATTTCAATTGACAGGCCCGGCTTTGGTTACAGCGATTTTGGTTCGGCTTACCACCTTGCAGCGCAGGCTGTAATGATCAATAAAATAATACAAAAGGAAAACAACCAAAAGCCTGTGCATTTGATAGGCCATAGTATTGGCGGGCCGGTTGTTGTGCAATTGGCGCAGGACTATCCAGCTGAATTTGCATCCTTAACCTTACTGGCAGGTTCTATTTCGCCAAAGGCAGAGGCCAAAGAGTACTGGCGTTATTTGTTTATGTACACGCCATTTCGATTGCTGATGCCGGGTGCCTTTAAACCATCCAATGACGAGATCATGTATTTTAAAAAAGACCTGTACGGTATTGATACGGGTTATACCGGCATAAAAATGCCCGTAACCTTTATACACGGCGATGCAGATAAATTTGTGCCGGTAAAGAATGTGGCGTATGGAAAACAAAAGCTAAAAGATAATCCAAATATCAAAGTGATCATCATACCCGGTGCCAACCATTTTATACCCTGGGAGCATTACGACCTGATAAAAGCACATTTACTTTCACTGGCTGATGGTCAATAGGCTTTTTTAATCCGAAAAATTAGTACGGAAAATTTTAGTAAACTCCCTTTTTATAAAATACAGATTTACAATCCTTTAAATCATAAATGCATTATAAACAACCTGAAAAGGAAGGGGTTATATATTCCAGTAATCTTAATCAGCGCTATTTTATATTTATTTCTTTAGAATAATTTCTATCTTCATATTCTATTTATAGTCTAATTGTAAATAGCACTCTAAACCCTTACTACCGAAAATGAGAAAATTTCTACTTGTTGATGATCATGTAGTAGTACGATCCGGTATCAAAATACTGCTGGCAGATATCTATAATCCTTCCGAAATACATGAAGCAATGAACGGCGATACTGCTGTTGCCAAGCTCAAAGAAAATCAGTACGACCTGATATTACTTGACATACAGATGCCCCAAACAGATACGCTGGGACTGATGGAATATATCCGCATAAAATATCCCGATGCAAAGGTTTTAATGTTTTCGATGAGTGCAGAAAATATTTATGCCAAACGTTTTATGAAAGCAGGTGCTTACGGTTTTATATCCAAGGAAGCGCCATTGGAAGAAATAACACGCGCTATTCATGTAATACTGAATGGTAAAAAATATATCAGCGAATCACTGGCAGAAAAACTGGCAGAAGATTCTTTCTCCGGAAAATCGGGCAATCCCTTCAATGAACTTTCGCCAAGGGAATTTGAAATTGTTTCTTTATTGCTTGAAGGAAAAACAGTTACCGATATCTCTCATACCTTAAATATTCAAACCTCTACGGTAGGTACACATAAAGCCCGTTTGTTTGAAAAACTGGGTGTTGAAAATATTCTTCAATTAAAGGAACTGGCTACCACTTATAATCTGTAATAATTTTCATTAACCTGTTTCTGCTGTTCTTTTAAACAGTGCTACATCGTTGATGCTGATATCTTTTTTTGATATGGTTACCAGGCCTTGTTTTTCCAATTGGTTAAGTGTGGTAGTTACTGTTTGCCTGGATGAGCCGATCAGTTTGGCAATATCATCGTGGGTTAAAAATTTATCAATAATGGCCTGGTTACCGGCAATGCTTTTATTATCGGTAGCTAATTGCAGCAACAGTTGCATTAGCCTGCTTTTAACATCTTTATTTAAAATGTTCAGCAACCTGTTCTCTACTTTGCGCAATTTATTGCCCAATTGAAAACTAAAGGCAATCGCCATCTGTGGTTTGCGCTGCAACAGCCGTATAAAATCTTCCATGGTAAATGCACAAAGACTTACATCGCTTTTATAAGCCTGTGCAAATTCATCCCGTTCGTTATTTTTTTCTAAAGTAAGCTGGCCAAAAACTTCGCCTTTCTGAATGATCTCTTTAATGATCTCATTGCCTGCTTCGTCTATATAACCCAACTTAATAAATCCTGCTTTTGTAAAATAAAGCTTATTGCGGTTTTGGTGTGGAAAGTAAATGTATTCTCCATTGGTCGCTTCCAGGTAATTATGCACAAGGTCGAGTTCTTTATATTCTTCTTCGGTAAGATGTTCAAAAACATCAAATCCCCTGAGGAGTAATAGTGTAGCGTCGCAGGAATTATTTTCGGACAAGGAATTTATTTTTTTTCAAAGGTAAGCGAAGCAGAGTTCATGCAATACCTGAGTCCTGTTGGTTTTGGGCCATCGTTAAATACATGGCCTAAATGAGCACCGCAACGGCTGCAAAGCACTTCATCCCTTTCCATGCCGTAACTGTTATCTGCACTTACAAGTACATTGCTTTTTATAATTGGTTGCCAAAAACTTGGCCAGCCAGTACCGCTTTCAAATTTAGTGGCCGAGTTGAATAATTCCTGGTCGCAACAAACACATTTGTAAATTCCTTTTTCGTGATTATCCCAGTAAATGCCGCTATAAGCACGTTCTGTTCCTTTTTGGCGGGTAACCTGGTATTGCTCGGCTGTTAATTGTTTACGCCAGGCAGCATCTGTTTTTACAACTGCATATTTTTGCGCTTCGGCTGCTGTACTGAAAAAAATGCTCATTAAAATGATAATAGTACTGATGTATTTCATAATTGATTGTTTATACAAGCTACGAACTTTGAAGCTTTTTAGTTTTTAATGCCATGTTTCTTTAACAAATATTTTCGATATAAGTTTAAGCCTTAATTTTACACAATAACCAAATAATATGAGTGTACTCAGCCAGATTGCCGAATATTTATACCTTAAAAAAAGAGACCCTGATCAGCCCCGTTCGCAATGGGAAAAGTATATGCATGGTATAAACCGGTTATCTATTTTATTATTTTTAGTGGCCATGATCATACTGGCTATAAAATTACTGCGGTAGTTCAGTAAGGAATTTATAAATGCTTTCCGCTGCATTGGCAGATGCATGCCCACCCTTGCTTAACAGGTTCTTAAGCGAAGCATAATCTGCTTTTAACTGCGCTTGTTTTTTCTCATCGGTTAACAGTAAATTCAGTTCATGTTTCAGGTTTTCAACAGTTAATTTATCCTGTATCAATTCTTTTACCACTTCTTTATCCATGATAAGGTTTACCAGTCCAATGAATTTTATCTTAATGAGGCGTTTGGCGATCTGGTAACTGAAAGCACTGCCTTTGTAACAGATCACTTCGGGCACTGCAAATAAAGCGGTTTCCAGGGTGGCTGTACCGCTGGTTACCAATGCAGCTTTTGATCGTACCAGTAATTCATAGGTTTTATTAACAACTGATGATACATTTGTATAAGGTGCTAGAAGTGAGGCATAAAAACTGTCATCAAGTCCGGGTGCTTTGGCAACCACGAATTGATACTCCGGAAAATGTTTAGCTACTTCCAGCATGATGGGCAATTTTTTCAATATTTCCTGTTGCCTGCTGCCCGGTAAAAGTGCAATGGTCTTCTTACTTCCTTGTTCTATATTCCTTGTTCCTTGTTCCTTATTCAAAAATTTCTCCACCACTTCCACAAGCGGATGCCCTACATACTCCACTTCATAATTCCATTTTTTATAAAAGTCTTTTTCAAAAGGTAAAATCACGAGCATTTTATCAACGCATGTTTTGATCAACTTAACCCGGTTCTCTTTCCATGCCCAAACCTGTGGCGAAATGTAATAAATAACAGGTATGCCCTGCTGCTTTGCCCATTTGGCAATGCGCAAATTAAAACCGGGATAATCGATCAGGATAATTACGGTGGGATGGTATTGCAGGATATCTTCTTTACAAAATTTTATATTCTTTAAAATGGTGCCCAGGTTTTTAATCACTTCTAAAAAACCCATAAAAGCAAGTTCTTTGTAATGCTTTACCAGCGTGGCTCCGGCTGCCTGCATCTTATCACCACCCCAGCAACGTATATTGGCCGATGCATCTTTCTTCTTTAATTCTTTGATAAGATTACTGCCGTGAAGGTCGCCACTTGCTTCGCCTGATATAATGTAGTACTTCATTACTTTTTGATTACGGTTGCTATAGTTTTAGTAATTGTTTTATAGCCTGATAAAGGTATGCTGTAAAACTTAACTCCGCAAATGAGTGCGCCATGGCCCTGCGTGCAGGCCCAAAAATTATATGCCGGTAAATTCGAATGGGTGTAAAAAAATCTTACTTTGTATATCTAAATAAAACCAATGGAAACATACACAATAAAGCCCGGCGACAATCTTGCAAAAATTGCGTTGAAATTATTTGGCAATGCCAATAAATGGCGTGAACTCGCCGATCTTAACGGTATTGCAGATCCGTCAAAGATAAAAGTAGGGCAGGTGTTGAACCTGTTACCCAAAAAAGATACAGATACCGGTGCAGCGACTGCCGAGATCACCACCGAGGGCTCAAAAGTGTTTTACCGGTTTAAAAATACCACTAATAAAATTGCATTGGGTAATTTATTTAGAAAAGGGCTTTCAAGGATCGGCAGTTTTAATACGGAGCATTTTATTGCAGACAATGCGGTATTGCTTGCGGGACTTACATTGAGTAATTCAGAAATAAATACACTGCTGGCCACTTCACAAAATGAAGGTAATCTCGATTCTATCAATACCTGGGATAACAGTTATTTAAGCTGGGGTATGTTTCAATGGACAATGGGCCCGTTGGGTGATCCGGGAGAATTACCTGCATTGCTGAAACTCATCAAAGAAAAACAACCAGCTGCTTTTAAAACTTTTTTTGGCGATTTTGGGATAGACATTGCTCCGGTAACCGGGGCAGTAACCGGTTACCTCACACTTAATAATGTAGTGCAGAATACGGATGCCCGGAAAGCAGCATTCCGTAATAACAATTGGGCGCTGCGTTTTGCACTGGCAGGTAAAGATCCTGAAATATGTGCTACGCAGGTATTGCATGCCATTAACAGGTTCAACCGGTTTTATTTTACGACCGATCCGGCATTTGGCGGACTTTCCATCAATGATATGCTAAGCTCGGAATATTCGGCTTCATTGCTCCTTGATCAGCATGTTAACCGGCCCGGACATGTAAAAGATGTAGTAACCATGGCCTTAAAACAAGCGGGCCTTACCCCACAGCAAATGGCTGCCGGTACAGATGCGGATGAATTGAAAGTGATCAATAAATACCTGGCTATTAGAAAAACCTTTGGAAAAAGTCCCATGACCAATTCGGATACCAGGGCTAAGGTGGTGAAGAATTTTTTAGATAAGGGCTTGATATCGGCAACAAAAAAATCATTTAAATCAAACCGTGCATTAAGGCAATAGGAGCACGTACGATGTACGGCTGCATTGATTGGTTGATGTACATTGTACAAATACACCTGAAATAGTGCTTTTATTTTAACTAAACGTCTTAATACACAATACCAAAAAGCCATACACACAGGTAAGTGCAAAAATCCCTTTAGCGGTTTTGTCTTTGTGGCTGTTAATGTAGATGGTAAATAAAACAGCATTCACCATCAGTGCCAGGCTTAGCGCCACACTGAATGTGCGGTGGCCCTGCTCACGCCACATGTATTCAAAAGTATTGGAAAAAGTGAATGATTGGAATTTTGTCATTTTAAAAATGATCACACCAACGATAGGTCCCAGGAAACCCATGATGGCTCCAAAAATAAAATTGTCTTTCTTAAATATCATTTGAATAGTTTCTTCTTTTCCAATATTTTTTTAAGCTTGTAGCTGGTAAGATCAAACTGCACCGGTACCACACTTACATAATTGTTTTGCAAAGCCCATACATCGGTGTCTTCATCTTTATCAAAATTGATGAATTCGCCGGTAAGCCAGTAATATTTTTTACCATGCGGATCAAGGCGTTCATCAAATTCTTCTTTATATTTTGCATAAGCCTGTTTGCAGATTTTAATGCCCTTAATATCTTTTTTGGGAACCGAAGGTATATTTACATTTAACAACAGGTGTTTGTCTAATTTATTTGCCAAAACCGTTTTGATGATCTTGTTGGCATAAAATGTTGCTGCAGTAAAATCGGCATCAAAGCGGTAATCAAGCAATGAAAAACCAATGCTGGGAATACTTTCAATAGCTGCTTCCATGGCCGCACTCATGGTGCCGCTGTAAATTACATTAATGGAATGATTGGCCCCGTGGTTAATGCCACTGATGCAGAGATCGGGCTTGCGGTGCAGTATTTTATCAACAGCCAGTTTAACACAGTCAACCGGTGTGCCCGAAGTTTGCCAGGCTTCTATATCCCCAAAGAGATTCACTTTATCCATACGCAAAGGCGTACCGATAGTAATCGCATGTCCCATACCACTCTGTGCTTTATCAGGTGCCACCACCACTACCTTACCTAAGGTTTTTGCAGCTTCTATTAAATTTTTTATGCCCGGTGCTGTAATGCCATCATCGTTTGTAATAAGAATGATCGGTTCTTCTTTCTTCTTTGCCATGTATATCAAATCATTTTAAAACTGAGGAAATAGTTGCCTGGCAATGCCCGGCTGGCGGAAAGGCCATGGTATCATCGCAAGGATAATGACCAGGGCTATTCCAAAATAAATTAAGGTGCGTTTGTGTTTTTGTGCATCGGTATCAGCACGTTTTACCATGCTGCGGCCAACGTGTACCAACAGCCAGGCAATGATCATCATCAAAGCATGTTCTACCGAAAAAAAACGCTCGGTGGCATCTTTCATCACTTCTTTTGTATTGCTTTTAAGCATGCTGAACCACATCCCATTAAAATATAAGATCAAACCAAGTAATAACTGTATATCGCAACTGATCATAAAGAACAAGCTGGTTTTATTATCGCTGTTCCTATAACCTCTCTTCGAAATTACTGCACCCAAAGCTGCAATAACTGCCCACACACCAAAAATTAAAACTGCCCAGCGAAGAATACTATGTATCACTAATGTATAATTCATATAACTAAGGTTTGATGCAAAAATAAGGCAAGTGTATTAAGGCAGTATAGATTTTTTACAGCGGATGCCATGCCAACCTTTTAGAAATGCTTGTAAAACTAATACGGGATTATCAGAGTAAAGAGGGCTATGAATTTTTCTGTGTTTCCGTGTTTCTGTGGCAAATCCAAAAAATAAATTTGGATAAACTAAATTAATTAGTATATTTGTGCTAATCAAATTAGTTGTACCATGTCAATAGCAGGACAAAATCTTAAATACTTACGCAAACTCCGTGGTTGGACACAGGAAGAATTTGCCATTAAGCTCGGTATCAAGCGTTCTTTAATTGGTGCTTATGAAGAAGAGCGGGCCGATCCCCGGCTGGATGTATTGGAAATACTTGCCGATATATTCAAACTCTCTCTGGATGAGCTGTTGCTTAAAGACCTGAGCAATAATGCAGATAACTATCTTGCCAAACGCCGCCAGCAAAAAATGATGAGTGCCGACAGGAATGTAATTCACTTTGTACCCGTTAAAGCAGCAGCCGGTTATTTGGCCAGTTATGCTGATACGGAATTTATTGATGAGCTCAACACATTTACATTGCCGATGCTGGCTGGTGGTAATTACCGGGCATTTGAAATTATTGGTGACAGTATGTTGCCCACGCCAAGCGGCAGTATCATTGTAGGAGAAAAGGTTGATGATGCATCAGACATAAAAAACAGCCAGGCATATATTGTGGTCAGCCGTAACGAGGGTATTGTATATAAAAGAATAGAAAAGAATGGCCGCAGTAAAAATAAATTAACGCTGGTTAGTGATAACCCGCAATACCAGCCCTACCAGGTAAATGCAGAAGATGTGGTTGAATTGTGGCAGGCGCAAATGGTGATTAGTAAGGTAAGTACACAGCAGCGCTGGGATGTAAACTCGCTGGCCAGTATGGTAAACAACCTGCAATCGCAGGTGAGTACCTTAAAGAAAAAAATGAATTAATTGATTACGGAAAATAGCAGGCAGGTCATGAATGGAAAGGAATTATTGATATTGAATTTTGAGGAAGTACGGCGCAGAAGTATTAAGGTCTGGAAAAATATTTCGGAAGATAACCTGTTCTGGAAACCCGATCCCGGGGCTATGAGTAGTTTTGAAATGATACGCCATGTGCTGGAATCGGAAAATATTTATCACCAGCTTATATTGCACCGGGGAGCACTCGGTAATTACGAAAGTCCTTTAACCGGTAATCCATTTACCAATATTGATGATGAATTAAGAAATGCACAACCTTACCGGGAGAAATTTTTAAAGATGGTGCATTCATTTTCTTTAAAGGAACTGGAAGAAGTGTATATAACCCGCAAGGAAAAAAATCAACACCGCAAACTTGGCGACTACCTTTTACGCATGGCATACCACGAGAGTGTACACACGGGCCAGGTACTTGATTATTTACGCACATTGAATGCACCGCGGGCTGCCATATGGGATTAACTTTTAACTTTACAACATAACTATAACACAACCAGATACATCGATTAATAATTTAAAAACACAGTTATGATTAAGCTTCAGATCATTGGCAATCTTGGTAAAGATTGCATCGTAAAAGAGATCAACGGAAAACACGTTATTAATTTCAGCGTGGCACACACAGAGCGTTTTAAAGACGCACAAGGCAACCAAAAAGAAAGAACCACCTGGGTTGAATGCGCCTACTGGACAGACAGGACCGCCATTGCACCCTACCTTGTAAAAGGAACTTCTGTTTATGCAGAAGGTTCACCCGAGGCTGATCCTTATACCAATAAGGAAGGACAGGCCGCAGCAACGTTACGTATGCGGGTTCAAAACATCCAGTTATTAGGGGGTAACAAAGAAAATCCGGGCGCAGGTTCCGGAAATGTTACCAATGCGGGTATGAGTACGGCACCTGTTGTAAAAACACAGCCTGCCAATACAGCCGCACCGGTAGAAGATGATCTGCCTTTTTAATTCTTTATAAGAAAGACGATTCTCTTTCCCACAAAGCCATCAGGACATAAAGTTTTTTAATACGACTCTTTTGTGTACCACCTGGCGCTTTGTGGGATTTTTTATTTTTTACTTCCTTAATATTTTTCAATAAGTTTTATCTTGTGCAAAACGCTTTGCATGAAAAATAAATTCCTTGTTTTCTTATCTCTTTTATTTCTTAATGCTTTCCAACTCTCGGCTCAAAAAAACTTTACGCAATATGTAGATCCGTTTATCGGTACAGGCGGGCATGGCCATACTTACCCGGGAGCAACATTGCCGCATGGCATGGTGCAACTGAGTCCGGATACACGGCTCGATGGCTGGGATGGTTGTAGCGGATACCATTATTCCGACAGTTATATTTACGGCTTCACACACACACACCTTAGCGGAACCGGTTGCAGTGATTACGGCGATATTTTATTAATGCCGATGACCGGTGAACCTTCGCCTGACAATAAAGTATATGGTTCAAAATTTTCGCATGCCAATGAAAAAGCAGCAGCAGGGTTTTATTCGGTGAAATTGGATGATGATAATATTTTGGCAGAACTGACGGCTACGACAAGAGTGGGGTTTCATAAATATACTTTCCCCGGCTCCGATAGCAATTTTATTATCCTTGACCTGAAGCACCGCGATGAAGTGATCGAATCTTCTTTAAAAATAATTAACCTGCATACGATTGTAGGCCTTCGCCGAAGTAAGGCCTGGGCCGATAATCAATATGTTTATTTTGCCATTGAATTCTCCCGGCCATTTATAAATAAAGGTATCTGGCAGGATGATAAATTATTACCGGCAGGTGAAACAGATATCAGGAATTCAAAAAACCTGAAAGCATTTTTTGAATTTGATAACAATATCGTGATGGCTAAAGTGGCTATTTCTGCAGTGAGTGTAGAAGGTGCCATGAAAAATTTAAATGCAGAGATACCCGCCTGGGATTTTGAAAAAACAAAACAGGATGCCAATGCCGTTTGGAATACCGAACTGAGCAAGTTGGTTGTTGAAAGCAGCGATACTAAGCAACTGCGTACTTTTTATACCGCTTTATATCATACCGCCGTTGTACCCAATATTAACCAGGATGTTGACGGGCAGTACAGGGGTAGGGATGATAAGATCCATACAGCAAGTGGATTTACCAACTACACGGTGTTTTCGCTCTGGGATACTTATCGTGGCGCACATCCTTTATACACGATCATTGACAGGAAAAGAACACTCGATTATATACAATCTTTTTTGGTACAATACCAGCAGGGTGGCAGGCTGCCGGTTTGGGAACTCAGCAGTTGCGAAACTGATTGTATGATCGGGTACCACAGTGTACCGGTTATTGTGGACGCATATATGAAAGGTATTAATGGCTTTGATACCAAACTGGCACTGGAAGCGATGAAGAAATCTGCTACCTGGGATCAGCTTGGCTTACCTGCACTGATGGACCACGGACTTTTAGAAATGGATGACGAACATGAAAGTGTAAGTAAAACATTAGAGTATGCTTACGATGACTGGTGCATTGCGCAGTTTGCAAAAAAACTCGATAGCCTTTCCGGCGATTATACAAATTATATTAAACGGGCACAGTCTTATAAAAATATGATTGATCCGGCGGGCTTTATGCGCCCACGCAAAAACGGTAACTGGTTATCACCATTTGACCCACGTGAAGTAAATAATAATTTTACCGAAGCCAATAGCTGGCAATATTCTTTTTATACACCGCAGGATATTAATGGATATATAGAAATGACCGGCGGCAGAAAAAAAATGGAAGAGAAACTGGATAAATTATTTACCGAAAACTCAATGACAACCGGCCGCGACCAAAGTGATATTACCGGCCTGATCGGCCAGTATGCACATGGTAACGAACCCAGTCATCATATTGCTTACCTATACAATTTTACCGGTGCTGCTTATAAAACACAGGCCATGATAAACCGTATCATGCATACGATGTACCATGATACACCCGACGGACTGGAAGGCAACGAAGACTGTGGGCAAATGAGTGCCTGGTATGTATTAAGCGCACTGGGCTTTTACCCGGTAACGCCCGGCACTACCGATTATATTATTGGTACGCCTTTATTCAAATCGGCAACCATTAACCTCGAAAATGGGAAATCATTTACACTAAAAAGCAATGTGGGCGACAGTAATTTTTATATTCAATCAACCTCATTAAATAATAATGCATACAGCAGGTCTTACCTTTCTTATTTTGATATTGATAAGGGCGGTAGTTTTGATTTTACGCTCGGTTCAAAACCATCAGCATTTGGCAGCATTGATTTTCCATCAACAGGTATTGCCGATAATAAAATAATATTGAACCCGGTGATTGATGGCGGCCCTGTAAGTTTCAGGGAGCCAAAGCTGGTAAAAATAAGTTCGGCACAAAAAGGCATGCTGTATTATTATACCACGGATGGAACAGTGCCAACCAAATTATCAAAAAAGTATCTTACGCCCATACCGGTTAAAGAATCAACAACCATTAAAGCCATTGCTATAAGTATAAAAGGCGAAACCAGTTATGTAACCACGGCCATTTATAGAAAGCTGCCTAACAACTGGACCATTAAACTTAATACCAATTACGAACAGCAATATGATGCCGGTGGTGCAGCAGGATTGATAGATGGAATTCGCGGTGCTGTTGACTGGCGCAAAGGAAACTGGCAAGGTTATCAAAAAACAGATATGGATGTAGTAATTGATCTGCAAACCATAAAACCAATTTCAACCATAACAGCTGGGTTTTTGCAGGACACCCGTGCCTGGATCGTTGCACCCAAACAACTTATCGTTGAAGTGTCAACAGATGGAAAGCTATTTACCCAGGTATTTAGCGGAGAAAACTTTTTAGCCATTGATGATCTTACTACACAGGTAAAAAATGTAACAGCCAGTTTTACGGCTGTACCTGCAAAGTTTGTAAGGGTTAAAGCCATACAATATGGTAAGCTGCCGGCCTGGCACGAAGGGGCAGGCGGTGATACACATATTTTTGTGGATGAGGTGAATGTTCAGTAACCAAAATAATGGAATATAAAGGTCCCGGTAATTAACCCGGGATTTTTATATTTAAACTGTTGCGAAAGAGGGAAGCTGCCTTTATGCTTTGTGAAAAACCTAGTGTGTTTTGTGGTAAAAATGGAAGAGCAACTTTCTGCGAATTTACAGAGGCAACGGGAATGTCGGAGATTGAAACGAAGGGTTAAGAGACAGCAGAAGCTAAAAAAATAATTTATTTTTTACAGAGTTCATTTGGGTGTACTTTATGTTATAAATACATTTCTCAATTATTTTCTTTCAATTGAAAAATTATGTCAAGCTGAACGGAAGATCCAAAAGGTAGCTGGGCAACTCCAGTTGCAGTTCGGGCATGGCGCCCGGATTCTCCAAATAATTCAATTAATAAATCAGATGCACCATCAAGAACTTTTGGTTGGTTTGTAAATTCTGATGAAGAACGAATAAATCCAGTAACCTTTAAAACGCCCTCAATTAAATCTAAATCATGTATGTCTTGCTTAATGATTGCCAAAATTGTTAGAACTGTATTTTTTGCTGCATCTTTAGCTTCTTCCTCTGTAACTTCAGTCCCGACTTCTCCAATTTGATCACTTACTCTGCCTGAAGCAAAAAGTAACTGCCCAGCAATTTTGCTCCCCATATAATTTCCAACTGGTGGCTTAGGTTCACTTAGGCTAAGTCCAAGTTCTTCTAATCGTCTTTCTATCCTGTTCATTTTAAGAGATGTTGCATTTTTAAATTACGTCCTACGTGCAGGCTTGGCGATGGACTGGAATTTTACAACGCCCGGGATCAAAGCAGAAGCTAAATTGTAGCTGATTGTTCTCCCGTCAGCCAGCCTATTGTTGTGCATTCGTTTTTTCTACAAATAATTATCCTTTATGAAATTAATATGATGTAATTCGTGTCCGGCAATATGATATACTAAAGCTCTAACAGTTGCATTGTTAGAAGAGCCTGTTCCGTGTCCCATTCTGTCAAGCGAAGATTCAGGAAGTCCGTTAAAAAGTGCTATTGTAGAATTTCTTACGGCTTCGTATTCTTCAAAAATATTGTCCAGGTCTCTGCTGTCTGCCTCTGAATAAAATGTATAAGAATCCTGGTCAAACCCGATTAAGTTAAATTTTTCATTTCTTGCAAACCTTAAAGCTCTATAAGAAAAAATTCTTTCGTCGTCAATGATATGAACTAATATTTCTTTTATACTCCATTTGCCTTCTTTATATCTGTGAAAGAGTTTGTCCTGAGGCAAGGAATAAATGAAATCTTTTGCCATTAGGAAATTATCCTTTAAATGCGCTAAAACCAAGCCATCGTCAGGTAAAAGTTTCATATACATTTCTGCGTATGCAGGATAGTGGCCTTCTGTTGCTTTATGAATAATTCCCATTTTTACAATCAATATAATATATGTAAATGTATGTATGCCGCACAACGTGTGTTTTTGCGTAACTAAGATACATTAAAATGTTCTTTTTCAAGATATAAGTGAACCATAATGATGAAACTTCTGCAAACAAAAAGCCCCGGAAAAATTCCGGGGCTTTCATCAAACTTCATATCAATCAGTTTTATCTTCTTAAATCATTGGTGGTATATTTTCCGGAACCTCATGCTTTGTATCTGGCGGATATTTTCCAGGATTATTAAGCCTGCTGTTCTTTTTGCTATAACCAAAGTAAATTACAAATCCGATAGCTAACCAGCCAAATAAACGTAACCAGTTTGTCCAGCCCAATCCAAATATCATGGCGGCACAAACAATAATACCCAGTATGGGTACAAATGGTACCAATGGTGCTTTAAACTGTCGTGGCAGTTCGGGGTTGGTTTTTCTTAAAATAATAACTGCAGCGCAAACCAGTATGAATGCAAAGAGGGTTCCTATGCTCGTCATATCGCCCACAATATCGCCGGGTACAAATGCAGCAAACAAACCAACAATAACCAAAATAATAAGGTTGGCTTTGTATGGTGTTTTAAACTTAGGGTGTATAGCGCTGAACACACCAGGCAGTAAACCATCTTTACTCATAGAGTAAAACACACGGCTCTGGCCTAACAGCATTACCAATATTACCGAAGAGAAACCGGCAAGTATGGCAACCGTTACTAATTTACCTAACCAGGCGTAACCAGGCATATATGTTTGTATGGCTGCTACAACCGAAGCTTCTTTACCCGTTGTTCTAAAAAACTCAACAGGTGCCAAACCGGTAAGTACGTGTGCAAATAAAATATACAACACGGTACAAATGGCAAGCGAACCTAAAATACCCATTGGCATTGCTTTTTTAGGATTTTTGGTTTCCTGCGCAGCAGTACTAACAGCATCAAAACCTATAAAGGCAAAGAACACAACACCGGCCGCGCCGAGTATACCCATGATGCCTCCAAAGCTATGGTCAACACCCTGGTGATCGGTATAAGTTGTTGCTGCAGGGATATAAGGATTGTGGTTGGCAGGGTTTATAAAATGCCAGCCAAAAATGATGATCAAAATTACAATGGCAACTTTTGCAATTACAATAATGCCATTTACAAAAGCACTTTCCTGTGTTCCTTTTATTAAAAGCAAACTTAACAAAGCAACAATACCAAACGCCGGTAAGTTTATCATACCATGTTGCACTACGCCGGCAGCATCAGGTACGGAGTGTTCAAAAGGCGAGTGGCACCATTCGTATGGTATGGGGCTGGTATGTAACACATTCACCAATAAATTATTTAAATATTCGCTCCAGGCAATACCAACAGTGGCAGCACCCACGGCATATTCTAAAACCAGGTCCCAACCAATTATCCAGGCAAGTAATTCGCCCATGGTGGCATACGTGTAAGTATATGCACTACCAGAAATAGGAATAGAAGAAGAAAGTTCTGCATAGCACAAACCGGCGAGAGCACAACCAATGGCAGCTACAATAAATCCGAGTGTAACAGATGGGCCCGCATTTTGTGCAGCGGCAGCCGCAGTTCTTACAAAAAGGCCTGCGCCAATAATGGCTCCAATACCCAGGGCTACAAGTGATCCGGCACTGAGGGTACGCTTCAATCCTTTTTCAGAATCGCCAGCTTCCGCCAACAACGAATCAATCGATTTCTTTTTTAATAAACTCATATCAGTTGGTTTTGATTTAATGTAATAAAATAAAAATAAGCAATAAATTCTTAAATAAGCAACCATTGATACTTTTTGATTGCATTTCAAATTGAAGCCGGTTGGTCCGACGCTAACCGAGGCGGCTCGCCGTGGGCGGTGTCCCACCCCCCACAACCCCAACTACCAAGCAAAAAAATTAAAATCAAAAAACTTTTTATGGGCTGTTTGCCTATAACAGCTTTTTAATATTATATTGCAGTATTAATTGATTATTATGGAAATAGCCCATCAGCCAACAAAAAAAAGCAGGCTTACACTGTATATTTTTATTGCTATGCTACTTGGTATTGTAGCAGGATATATTATACATGAAAATTATCAACCAGAAACCATTAAGAGTTTTTCAGATAATATAAAATTGCTTACCACCATCTTCTTACGCCTGGTGCAAATGATCATTGCACCCATTGTATTTTCAACATTGGTAGTGGGTATTGCCAAATTGGGCGACATGAAGACCGTTGGCCGTGTGGGCGGTAAAGCCATGCTTTGGTTTATTACTGCATCGCTGGTGTCGCTGGGTTTGGGTTTGATACTGGTTAATATTTTAAAGCCGGGTGTAGGGTTTAATACAAGTCATGTAGATGTATCTGCAGTAAAAGATGTTGTGGAAAAATCGCAGGGGTTTTCTTTATCAAAATTTGTAGAGCATGTAGTGCCCAAAAGTATTGTAGAAGCAATGGCTAATAATGAAATTCTGCAGTTGGTGGTATTTTCAGTTTTTTTTGGTCTCGCAGTAACTTCTGTTGGTAAAAAAGGAGAACCAATTATAAATGCGCTGGATTCATTGGCACATGTAGCTCTTAAAATGGTTACCTATGTAATGTACGTGGCTCCGCTGGGCGTGTTTGGTGCTATGGCTGCGGCCATTGCTAAAAACGGGTTAGGGGTACTGGTAACATTTGGTAAATATATTGGTTCATTTTATTTGGGATTAGGTGTGCTATGGTTACTATTATTATTGGTTGGATTTTTAATTTTTAAGAACAGATTATTTAAGTTGATCCGGCGTATTGCTTCACCTATGTCCGTTGCATTCAGCACTGCCAGCAGCGAAGCTGTTTATCCTAAATTAGTGGAAGAAATGGAACGCTTTGGATGTAATAACAAAATTGTAAGTTTTGTTTTACCACTGGGTTATTCTTTTAATTTAGATGGGAGTATGATGTATATGACCTTTGCAAGCATGTTCATTGCACAAGCATTTAATGTTACGTCTATTACCGGCGATATAAGTCAGCAGATAATTATGTTACTGGTTTTTTTAATAACCAGCAAAGGTATTGCAGGTGTGCCAAGGGCTTCGCTGGTAGTGGTGCTTGCAACAGGTGCTATGTTTAAACTGCCTGTAGAAGAAGGCGTAGCTTTGATACTTGCTATTGATGTATTTTGCGATATGGGTCGCACCATGACCAATGTTTTAGGAAACGCTCTGGCAACTGCTGCAGTAAGTAAATGGGAAGGGCAGTTGGAACATGGATGATGTAATTGGTTGTGGTTGGTGGAGACACCGATCATGGCGATGGAACCTTGGTCGGTCAAACAAGGTTAAGGATTTTATAATTTTTTAAATTAACAGATGCTGGACTATTTCTTACTGGATTTTCACTGGACACAATTATTACAACCGCAATGGTATATTGATAACGGAGGCTTATGGTTTGTGCTCTTCATTGTATTTGCAGAAACCGGTTTGTTTGCCGGATTTTTTTTACCGGGCGATTCCTTGCTTTTTGTTGCAGGTATTTATGCCCACGAAATGAATGAGAAAACACATGAACCCGGATTGGGCTATCATTTTTTAAAATACTTTGGTTTGGATAATAACCACAGCTACTGGCTCGACCTGTTTGTTATTATTGCCCTGGTATCTCTTGCGGGTATCTTAGGGAATGCCCTGGGATATTGGTTTGGAAAAAGGTTCGGGCATGGCATGTACAATTGGCGGGACAGGTGGTTCTTTAAAAAACGCTACCTGCATGAGGCGCACGATTTTTATGAAAAACATGGAGGAGGGGCCATTGTTTTGGCAAGGTTTGTACCTATTATCAGAACATTTGCCCCTTTGATAGCGGGTATTGTTAATATGGACAGAGTTAAATTTTCGTACTATAATATTCTTGGTTCTGTTAGTTGGGTTACCTCCATGATTTTGGGCGGCTTTTTCCTGCAGCGATGGTTACTTAAGGCCTATGATTTTGACCTGAAGCAGCACCTCGAAATAATTGTAATTGGTATTGTATTGGTATCTACGTTGCCTATTCTTATTAAATTATTTTTTGGCAAAAAGAAAAAGATTGAAGATGACACTTCAAAAAAATAATAATTCCATTTTTAATATTGCTGTTGTTGTAGCCGCCCTTGGTTACTTTGTTGATATTTATGACCTGCTGCTTTTTACCATTGTAAAAAAATCAAGCGTACTTGGCGTTGGTGCCACCAAAGCCAGCCTGCTTGCCGATAGTACCAGGATCATCAATTGGCAAATGATCGGGCTTTTACTGGGCGGCATTGTATGGGGAATGCTGGGAGATAAAAAAGGACGGCTGTCTGTTTTATTTGGATCCATTATTTTATATTCTATTGCAAACTTTGTTACCGGCTTTATTCAAACGGTTGACCAGTATGCCTGGTGCAGGTTTGTTGCAGGCTTTGGCCTGGCGGGAGAATTGGGCGCAGGAATTACCCTGGTAAGCGAATTGTTACCTAAAAATAAACGGGGTGTAGGTACTTCATTAGTAGCGGGCATCGGATTATTTGGTGCAGTAGCAGCATACTTTACGTACCATTTTTTTACAAATGAAGACTGGCGGCTTTGTTATAAGATCGGCGGCGGATTGGGTGTGCTCCTGTTATTTCTGAGGATAAGTGTGGCAGAGTCAGGTATGTTTAAACAGGTGAAGGCAATCGGTGTACAGCGTGGAAATTTTCTCATGTTCTTTAATGATGCAAAGCGATTTAAGAAATACATACTGGCCATTTTAATTGGCTTACCTACCTGGTATGTGGTGGGTATTTTAATAAATCAAAGTGACAAGTTCGGTGAAGCCATGTTTGGTAGTACAACCATTGATTCGGGCCGGTCAATTATGTTTGCTTACGTTGCTATTGCAACAGGTGATATCCTGATCGGGCTTGTGAGCCAGTATTTTAAAAGCAGGAAAAAAGCTTTGCTGTTATTTTATTCACTCTGTGTAATATCCTTAGTACTTTTCTTTAGTGGTTTTAATAATTCGGATTCCCGCATGTACATTATTTGTTTCATACTGGGATTTGGCAATGGCTATTGGGCCATTTTTGTAACCATGGGAGCCGAGCAGTTTGGTACCAACCTGCGGGCTACTGCAGCAACTACCATTCCAAATATGGTGCGGGGTGCTTTGCCTTTAATAAATCTGATGTTTTTAAACCTGTTTCAAAAAAGCTGGCAATGGTCATTGATCAAGGCTGGTATTGTTACCGGCATCATTGTTATGGTAATAACATTCATCGCATTTTATTTTACAGAAGAAACCTTTCACAAAGACTTAAATTATACCGAAGGCGAAGAAATGTTACCTTAATATTAAAACATACTGTGGCTAAATTTCTGATCATACGTTTTTCCTCCATCGGCGACATCGTCTTAACAACACCGGTGATCCGTTGCCTGCGTAAACAATACCCGGATGATGAGATACATTTCTTAACCAAGCAGGCATTCAAAAACATTGTTGCCCATAATCCATACATCAATAAAATACATACCCTGGGCGATAGTTTTGAACTGATGCTGCATGAACTGGCTACCGAAGAATACGATTACATCATCGACCTGCACCATAACCTGCGTACCATGCGCATTAAAAAATTCTTAAAAAATGCAAAGTCATTTTCTTTTAATAAACTGAATGTTGAAAAATTTATACTAACCAATTTTAAAATAAATACCCTTCCTAAAAAGCATATTGTTGACCGTAACTTTGAATGTATCGCATCTTTGGGCGTTGTGAACGATGGTCTTGGCCTGGATTATTTTATTCCTGCCATGGATAATGTTAAGGATGATGATATTCCAACCTCACACATGCACGGATATATTGCGGTGGTTATTGGCGCTGCACTGGCAACAAAAAAATTGCCACTGCATAAGCTACAGGAATTATGTGCAGCCATTGATCACCCCATTATTTTATTAGGAGGCAAGGAAGATTATGAAGATGGTAAAGCCATTGCCAAACAGGATGATATAAAAATTTATAATGCCTGCGGAAAATTCAACCTCAACGAATCGGCCGACCTGGTAAAGAAATCAAAAATTGTTATCACACACGATACAGGCCTGATGCATATTGCAGCAGCCCTGCAAAAACCCATTATTTCTGTTTGGGGAAATACGGTTCCTGCTTTTGGTATGTATCCTTATTATGGCAAAAAATCGAATATAGATTATGATGTGGTGGAGATCAGTAAACTCTGGTGCAGGCCCTGCAGTAAGATCGGGTATAAAAAATGTCCCAAAGGCCATTTTAAATGCATGGAAAAAATTGCTGTTAACGATATTGTAAATCTGTTAAAGCAACGGCTGAAGAAATAAGACGACAGTTGTTTTGGGTTATCTTGCGAACAACTATGATCAAAAAAATACTCCCTGTAATTTTATTATTTGTAAGCTGTTCTGCTTTCGCCCAGCTTACCGTTACTATACAATGGCAGCCAATAAAACCTGGTTACGCAGGCGATACTATTTATTATAAACCTGCTCAGAAACTTACCTGGGTTGATTTTAAAGGCAGGCCCGACGCTGCCAGTCCTGCTGCTGCCATCACCGAATCGGGTTTTGGTTACAACATGACTATGAATTCTTTCAATAAAAAAATGAATGTAGTGATAACCATATTTTGTTATTTCAATAAAATGAAATCATGGGTAAAAAAAGATATGAATACGGATTATGCCCTGCTTCATGAACAGCATCATTACGATATCACTTATATTAACACCTGTCTCTTCATTCAAAAACTAAGACAGGCATCTTTTACTAAAGAAAATTTTAACAGCCTGGTTGAAAAAATCCATGATACCTGTTTTAATGCCATGAGTAAGATGCAGGATGATTATGATGGCGAAACCCGCAACGGAAGAATCAGCAGCATACAAGCCAACTGGAATAAAAAAGTTGATCTGCAACTGGCAGCGCTTCCTACAAATTAACGATCAGCACCGGTATCTTTAATTCATGCCTTACCGTATTTACCGTTTCACCATAAATAAAATCCTTTATGCCTGTATGCCCGTGAGCGCCCATCACCAGCATATCTGCATTAACGCCTTTGGCAATCCGCACAATTTCCTTCGACCTGTTTTTATAGCCAAGAAAACCTTCGGCAGTAAAACCCCGCAACTGTAATTGTGAAACATAATCATCCATCCGTTCTTTATCTTTGCGGGATTCGTAATCATCACTTTCGTTGCCCAATAACCTGGCAGATGCACTTTCCACGATATGTACCAGCAGGTAATGTGTATTTATTTTTCCCTGCCCAAGAGCATAAGACAATAACTTTTCGTCATTTTCGCTAAAGTCGAGTGCAATGGCAATTTTTTCAAAGTTCGGAATAACAAGGTCTTTAAGCGTATTATTTTCTGCATGTATTTTAATAGATACAGGTTTCTTTTTCTTGCCTGTAAAAGGCTGTATGATGATGTATACCAGCAGCGAAATACAAATTAAGGCAACTAAGCCAACGAGCACCTGTTGCCACAATTGCCCGTTTGTAAATACTTTACTCATTTCATTGGCAAGCATTTTTAAATTCAGGAAAACCAAAACAAATGCTACTAACCAGGCAGTAATTTTCTGCAGGGGGTTAATGGCAAATTTGCCCATCGTTTTTTTGTCGCTTACAAAATGTATCAACGGAATGATGGCGAAGCCCAATTGTAAACTTAAAATAACCTGGCTAAATATCAACAGCGAATCAACATTGTCTTCGCCATAGATTAGAATAACGATCAATGCCGGAATAATGGCTACCATCCTTGTTATCAGCCTTCGTAGTAATGGATTTATACGCAGGCTTAAATACCCTTCCATAATAATCTGACCGGCAAGTGTTCCGGTAATGGTACTGCTTTGCCCGGCTGCTATTAAAGCAACTGCAAAAAGTATTGGTGCCAGCTTTCCTAAAAATGCAGGTAGTAGCCGGTGTGCTTCCTTGATCTCGGCCACATTGGAATTACCCGTTTTAAAAAATACGGAAGCTGCAACGATCAGTATGGCTGCATTCACAAAAAATGCAAGGTTTAATGCAATGCTGGTATCAATGCGGTTAAACTTGATCGCTTGTTTAATGCCTGCATCGGTCCGGTCAATCTTTCTTGTTTGTACCAAAGCCGAATGCAGGTATAAATTATGCGGCATTACGGTTGCACCAATAATTCCAATAGCGATATACAAAGCTTCATTATTAAGTGCTGTAGGAATAAACCCGGTAGCCAGTTCAGCCATATCTGGTTTGGCTAAAATGATCTCTATCAAAAATGAAATGCCAATTACACCTACAAGTGTAATAATAAAAGCTTCCATTTTACGAATGCCGAGGCGTTGCAAATAAAGTAAAAGAAATGTATCCAGCACAGTAATGGAAACGCCCCATACCAATGGCAACCCCGTTAATAATTGTATACCGATGGCCATACCCAGTACTTCGGCAAGATCGCATGCGGCAATGGCGATCTCTGCTAAAATATATAAAACAAAATTTACTGCTTTGGGATATGTTTCCCGGTTTGCCTGTGCCAGGTCTCTGCCACGTACAATACCAAGCCTTGCTGAAAGTCCCTGCAGCAATAAGGCCATAAGGTTGCTCATCAACAATACCCAGATCAATGTGTACCCAAACTTACTGCCACCTGCCAGGTCGGTTGCCCAGTTACCCGGATCCATATAACCAACACTTACTAAATATGCCGGTCCTAAAAAAGAGAAAATTCTTTTCCAACCTACTTTCTTTACCGTTGTATCCACCGATTCGTGGACCTCACTTAAAGAAGTATCGCTGTTTTTTTTATTGAGTATCATGTACAAATACATTTTTAGCAACCTGCTCACTGATGATACAGGGGCTTTGTTTTAAAACTTTTATTTCCAGCGATCCGTCAAATTCAAAACGTTTTATAACAGTTATTTGTGTCCCCAACGCAATATGATAATGCTTCAGCATTTCAAGCATTTGTACCGACTGGTTGCTTACCGAGCTTACCGTTACTGCTTTCTTTAAGGGAACTTCCCTCAGGCTTAGTTGATTGATAACAGGTATCCTTCCATGCTTATCCGGTATGGGGTCACCGTGCGGATCAAAGGAAGGGTTGCCCAGGAAATTATCAAGCCTTTGTACCAGTTCTTCACTGCTGATATGTTCCAGTTCTTCGGCAATGGGATGTACTTTGTCCCAGTCAAATTTTAAATGCGCTACCAAAAAAAATTCCCAGAGCCGGTGCTTGCGTATAACATCCAGTGCAGTCTTTTTGCCGGCTTCATTTAGTTTAAAGCCTTTGTATTTTTCGTACTGCAACAGTTTTTTACTTTTTAGCTTTTTAAGCATATCTGTAACCGATGCAGCCCTGGTATTCATTTCAGCAGCCAGTGCATTGGTATTCACCAGGCCGGTTTCCTGTTGCAGGTGAAAAATACCTTTGATATAATTCTCTTCGCTTGTTGTAAAATTCATAGTATTGAAAATAAAATTTAGACAAATCTAAAAATATTTATTCTTATTACAAAAATATTTATTGATGGCACCTGTGCCTGCTGCAATGCTGTAAAATAAATAATGTGTCCCTTTTACATATACATATATCTGAATTTTCCATTAATATTGCCCCATAAACCAATTTAACTCATTATGACTTTTTCTTCTTTTAATGTACCGTATCCCGTTGATGAACAATACAGCAAGCGAATAGCCTACTTCTCCATGGAATTTGCAGTTAGCCAGCCGTTGAAGATCTACAGCGGCGGTTTAGGTTTTTTAAGTGGTTCTCACATGCGTAGTGCATACGAACTGCGCCAGAATTTAGTTGGTATCGGAATTTTATGGAAATACGGTTATTACGACCAGGCCCGTAACCAGGATCAAACCATGCAGGTACAATGGAACGAAAAAATTTATAATTTCCTGGAGGATACCGGTATTAAATTTCAGATAGATATTCATGAACACCCGGTTTGGGTGAAAGTATGGTACCTTAACCCCGAGACCTTTAAATCGGCGCCGCTGTTTTTATTAAGTACCGATCTTCCCGAGAACGATTATGTTTCTCAAACCATTACACACCGTTTATACGATGCCAATGTGGCTACAAAAGTAGCCCAGTTTATTTTACTGGGTGTTGGAGGTGCTAAATTAATGGATGAATTAAATTTCAATCCTGAATTGTATCACCTGAATGAAGCGCATGCAGTAAGTGCGGCATTTTACCTGTACAGGAAATTTGGTAATATTGAAGATGTAAAAAAACGCCTGGTATTTACCACGCATACACCTGAAGAAGCGGGTAACGAAAAACACGATATATTCCTTTGCGAAAAAATGAGTTATTTCTGCGGAATGAAATTAGAGGATGTAAGAAAACTGACAGGCATGGAAGGAGACCTGTTCAACCATTCGCTGGCAGCATTACGTTTTGCAAAACTGGCCAATGGTGTAAGCCAGTTACACGGAGAAGTGAGCCGGCAACTTTGGAAAAAACATGAAGGCATCTGCGAAATAAAAGCGATAACGAATGCACAAAACTGGCATTACTGGGCCGACAAACAGTTGTATCGTTTTATGGATGCACATAATGAAGATGGCTTTATCGACCGTAAAAGATATTTAAAGAAACGTGCTTTTGATGCAGTGGCAGATCAGACGGGTAAAATTTTTAATCCCGATGTGTTTACGATTGTATGGGCCCGTCGGTTTGCAGGTTATAAAAGGGCCGAACTGCTCACCAGGGATGAGGCAAGGTTTGAAGCATTGCTGAATAATCCAAAATACCCGGTTCAAATCATCTGGGCCGGAAAGCCTTATCCTGTTGATTATCCGGCTATCAGCGATTTTAATATGCTGGTACACCTAAGTAAGAAATATGATAATGTTGCTGTTTGTGTTGGGTATGAACTGGGTTTAAGCAAACGCTTAAAACAGGCATCTGATCTCTGGTTAAATAATCCAAGAGTACCCCGCGAAGCCAGTGGTACCAGTGGTATGACGGCAGCGATGAATGGTGCCGTAAACTGCAGCACCAACGACGGGTGGATCTGCGAATTTATAAATCATGGTAATAACGGTTTTGTGGTACCACCGATTGATTATGCAAGTGTGAGTGTACATGAGCAGGATGAATATGACCTGAACAAACTGTACGAGATACTGGAAAACCAGGTGTTGCCTTTGTATTATGATAACCCGGATGTATGGTGTGAAATAACTAAGAACGGCATGCGTGATGTACGTTGGCAGTTTGACAGTAACCGTATGGCAAAAGAATATTACGATATATTGTACAAATAGTTTTAAATACATCCCTGAGAAAAAATCAGGGATGTTTTGTTTTCAGCAAAAAAATAAATGGTAGTTCATGGATAAATATTCAAAAAAAATGGAAGTACGCTGGGCAGATCTTGATCCTAATTTTCATGTACTGCATTCAAAGTATTATGATTTTGGGGCTTACAGCCGCATGTCTTTTTTAACAGAGCATGGAATGAGTGCAGCCATGATGATGAAAAATAATATAGGCCCCATCGTTTTCAGAGAAGAATGTATTTTTAAAAGAGAAATAAAATTTGGAGATAAAGTAGAAGTTTTTTTAAAACTCAGAAGATGTAATGAAGATGCCAGTCGCTGGAGTATGGTAAGTGAGCTGTGGATAAATGGCGATACACTGGCAGCTATTATTTCTATCGACGGGGCTTGGATAGATACAAAGATCAGGAAACTGGCAATACCACCGGAAATATGCAAAATTGGAATGAACATCATTCCTAAAACAGAAGATTTTAATCAATAACTTATTAAATGTCTTTTTGCCGACATGAACAACCAATAAGTTCTTATACTTTTGTGTATATAATTTACATCATGAAAAAGTCAACATGCTTATTTTCGTTATTACTTATCATTTCCTCACTTGTTTTTGCACAAACCGAAACGGTTTATCCTGAAGGATTAAAAGTTGGAGATGTGGCGCCGGATTTTAAGGCAAAAGACCAGGATGGTAAAATGATCCATCTGAAACAGGCCCTGAAAAAAGGCCCGGTAGTTATGCTTTTTTACAGGGGGCAATGGTGCCCGTTCTGCAATAAGCAGTTAAGTCATTTTTCAGATTCTTTATCCATGCTAACGGATAAGGGGGTAGCCATATTGGCCATTACACCCGAAACGGGGGAGAATGTGAAAAAGACAATTGAAAAGACAAAAGCAGCTTTTCCTATTGTTGAAGATGAAGGAATGGCCATCATGAAAATGTATAAAGTAAATTTTGCCGTTGATGAAAAAACTATTGCAAAGTATAAAGGATACGGGATAGATTTTGATAAGGCCAATGGCAGCAATGGTGCCAATCTTCCGGTGCCGGCAACTTATATTATTGGTAAAGATGGTAAAGTGAAATACGTTTTTTTTAATACTGATTACAAAAAGCGGGCCTCCGTAATGGATATACTGAATAACCTGTAATAATATTTATTTAATAAGAAGTGTTGCAAAAATTATCTTTGCAGCACTTTTTTATGCTTAGTGCCACCATTAACTTATACAAAAATGCTTACACCGGCTTAACACGCCGTATGTGGTTGCTTGCGGTTGTAATGCTTATAAACCGAAGCGGCACCATGGTGCTGGCATTTATGACACTGTACATTAATCACATTGGCTATTCAACAAGGCTTGCTGGTTTTGTGGTGGCTGTTTATGGTACAGGCGCGCTGGTAGGTGCTTTTATTGGTGGAAAAATAAGCGACCGTTTTGGGTTTTACTATACCCAGTTTTTTTCGCTGTTCTGCGGTGGGATACTTTTTATCACGCTTGGGCAGATGAAAACCTACAGCGCTATTTGCATCTGTACTTTTTTTCTAAGCATGGTAAATGAATCTTTTCGCCCGGCAAACGCAACAGCCATTGCACATTACAGTACACCACAAAACCGCACGCAGGCTTTTTCAATTGTGCGGCTTGCTATTAATCTGGGTTGGGGCTTTGGCGGCGCTTTGGGCGGCTTCCTGGCAACTATCAATTACCATTTATTATTTTGGGTAGATGGGTTTACAAATATAGCAGCCGCGTTATTATTGTTATGGTTATTGCCTAAAGTAAGCCTGGCACAGCAGCACAACCTTAGCAAAAATGCAGTGGTAAAAATTAAAGCAAGGCCCGCTTATGCAGATAAAACCTTTATTTATTTTATCGGCTTACAGATATTGTTCGCCATTTGCTTTTTTCAGTTATTTACTACCATTCCATTATATTTTAATAAAGGACTGGGCATCAATGAATTTTGGATCGGGGTGTTAATGGCAATGAATGGGGTAGTTATTGCTTTGTTTGAAATGGTGATCGTATTTAAACTGGAAGGGAGGAAGCCATACCTGAAGTTAATGGCCTACGGTACAACAGTGATGGCAGTAGCATTTTTTATTTTGAATGTACCTTTAATTCACGGTTTTGCTATTGCCATTACGGGTATGTTATTGATAACTATTGCCGAAATGAGTGCCATGCCGTTTATGAATTCATTTTATATTTCCCGAAGCATAGAAGGTAACCGCGGCCAATACGCAGCTTACTATACCATGGCCTGGAGTGCTGCCCAGGTAATTGGAAGTGCAAGTGGCACTCAAATTGCTTATGCAGTTGGTTTTAATAACCTGTGGTGGATGATTGGAGGAATATGCCTGCTGACTGCCATGGGCTACCAGTTGCTGTATGCAAAACGTCAATAGCTTTACGGCTAAGCGTTTTGATTTCAGGCAAAAAAAACCGGCAGAAAAAGTGCTGCCGGTAAAGATTATCAATAATTATGATCGTACGTTACTTATAAATACTGGTTGTTGTTGCTTTTGCGCTGATGGGCATATCCTGTCCCATCATTTGAATACTGCCGGTAATATCAGCAACATTTGTTCTTTTCTTTGCCAGACCTGTAGATATGTCCATCACAATTTCACCATTAGTTTTTGTTTCACTCTTAACTTCAAATTCCATTTCCTGGAAATTCAATTTGTTTGTGCCGGTTGATACGATAACTGATTGTATCACAGCTTCGTTACCGGTAATTGATTTGAGTGTGTAGGTACGGATCATTTTAGAGTCCTTGTCTGTTGTTGTATCAGCCCAACTGTCGCCAACTGATTTTCCTTTTGGTACAATTTCAAAAGCACCGGCAACGATGGCTTCGTCCGAATTATCTGCGAACATTTTCATTAGACCATCAGCAGGGTTTGCATCATCTGCATCAGCTGCTTTCTTTTCTTTTTTCTTTTCAGTAATGGATGCACCGGTTTTGTTATCGATCAAAACATCCACCTGCTTATTCATTTTTTCATCAAATATCTTTGCCATTTCCTCATTATTGCCTTCCTTATTGTCGGAATTATAAGCATTTGACTGCCCCATCATGTTCATATTCACTTTCATTTTGGTAAGTGTACTGCCGATGGTATAATTGTCAGCCGTAACAGCTTTTACTTCCAACGAATTTACAGTTGAAGAATTACTCGTTAATTCCATACCCATGGTAAGGCTGGCCTGTATATCTGTACTGCTTTCAATGATTATTTTTTGCCCGTTGGCAAGTTTTAACTTACCTGATGTTTGTGCAAAGCTTAATGCTGACATGGCCAGGCAAACAAGAGATACATAAATTCTTTTCATATGTTATTTTTATTGTGCTGTAAAATTATCTACAAACAACATACGAGCCTTGATTGTTTGCAGTTTTTGTAAAAAATTAGGATTTACCGGTAGCGGGGCAAAAAAGAAGGGCTATTCATAAATGAATAGCCCTAAAAGGTTTTGATGTCGGGAGTATTATCCTACTACCTGCACATTAACTGCGTTCATTCCTTTTTTGCCTTCCTGCAAATCGAACTCAACGCTGTCGCCTTCTTTAATATCGCTTATTAATCCACTTACGTGAACGAAAGTTTCTTTGTTAGAGTCATTGTGCTTGATAAAACCGAATCCTTTTTCAGAATTGAAAAACTTAACGGTGCCTTGTTGTTTGTCCATTTTTTTAATTGTATTGTATTATTAAATAATGTGCAAATATAGTCTTTTAATCATAATCGGGCGGATTTTATTGCAGGAACTGATTTTCCTTTTGTTTACAGTATAAAAACAGGTAATTTTATGGTCTTAACAGCCACCCTAAAACAGCCTTAAATTTTTTCTATGCAGCATACGTCAGCCACTGTAATTACAGGTACCGGTTGTTATATACCAGATTTTGTTAAAACCAACCGGGATTTTACCGGCCATAATTTTTATGCCGAGGATAATAAAGCTTTAGATATAGAACCGCAGATCATCGTTGAAAAATTTAAAAAAATAACCGGAATTGAGGAAAGGCGTTATGCCAACTCAGATATAGACTCATCTGATATGGCAGCCATTGCTGCCCAAAGAGCTCTTGCTGATGCAGGTTGCGACCCGGAAACCATCGACCAGATCATTGTGGCTCACAATTTCGGCAATGTTATTAAACATACCATTCAAACAGATGCCATGCCCGCTTTGGCCGCCAGGGTTAAGCATGCATTGAAAATAAAAAATTCTTCCTGCGTACCTTATGATATTTTATTTGGCTGCCCCGGCTGGATACAGGGCGTTATACAGGCCGATGCATTCTTTAAAGCCGGTATGGCAAAAAAATGTTTGGTTATTGGTACCGAAACTTTATCGAGGGTATTAGATGTACACGACCGCGACAGTATGATCTTTTCTGATGGTGCCGGTGCCTGTGTGCTGGAAGCAAAGGATAATACAACAACCAATTCAGGTATCCTGGGTACCAGTGTACAATCACATAGCGGCGATGAAATAGGTTATTTACACATGGGCAAATCCTATTACCCCGATTCCGATCCACGTATCCGATATATTAAAATGAAGGGCAGAAAAGTGTATGAGTATGCCATGAAACACGTGCCCGAAGCCATGAAGCTTTGCCTGGACAGCAGTGGCGTAAGCATCAGTGAATTGAAAAAAATATTCATCCACCAGGCCAATGAAAAAATGGACGAAGCCATCATTAAAGAACTATATAAATTGTATGGTATCAGCAATCCGCCCGAAAACATTATGCCTATGAGTATTCATAACCTGGGTAATAGTTCCGTTGCCACAGTTCCAACCTTATTGGATATGGTAAAAAAGGGATTGATGCCCGAACATGCATTAACAGCAGGTGATGTGATCTTATTCGCATCCGTTGGTGCCGGTATGAATATCAATGCAGTTTGTTACCGGGTGTAACGGATTTTATTGCGGCTTAAATAAAAAACCGCTTGGGTGCTTTAAAATACAGCAATATTAAGTAGTGTATCAGTTTGAAAATTTATTGTATTAAAGAATGGCAGCTTGTCGTAACCGGTCCGGCTTTAGTTTTAAACCCGCCTTCGACAGGCTCAGGCTGACAACTTTTCAAAGTGAAACATTACCCCATATTAATAAATGCGGTTAAGAGCCTTAATTAGCCTACATTTACAAGAAATAAGCATATGGTAAATGAAATGATCTCCAGGTTTTTAGAGCCATCTCACCTGGCTAAAACTGCAATTAAGATTGAATTTAAAAAGCGCAATACCATCATAGGTATTTTCGTTGATGGTAATGATTACGAAGATTTAAAGGCAAAAAATTTCTGGCGTATAGTTTCCGAATCAAATATCCCCGAATGGAAAAAAACAAATGATAATAAATTAGCTAAGATCTTCAGTGGTTCGGAATTTACAAGAATTACCGTAGCTAAAGAAAAGAAAGAAGCTGTAGTGTAGGTATTGCTAAGCTAATACAAAAAATATTTTCTGAATAAAAGGACACAGTTAAATGTGTCCTTTTATATTTCTTGTACCCGGCACTTCCATAACCAGGTTTTCGCCGTAACATCCCGCAGGCGTTTGATAACCTGCTTTAAAATTCCCTTCCAGTATTTTTTTGCTTATGAGTAAACTACTGTGTGCAGTTAATGTATAGCCATCAAGGCAACTGATGCCGGCTGTTAATTTTTTTCCTGACGCATTACGCACCTCTCCCCAAACCAGGCTGCTGCTTTTTTGTCTTTGTTCATCTGAAGGGCCGGCAGGCTTTGCTTTTATTTTTTTTCTGATGATGTTGCGGACAAAGTTGGTCCTTAACAGCCAGTTAAATGCCCATTGCAATTTTAATAACCTGTAAACTTTTGGTGCCATGCCGGTATAGGCTTCTATATTGGGTATGCCGGTTGTTGTGTATGCGGTTGAAATATCTCCCCAGGGAATGGTCATGACAAATATTTTTTTCTCCGCGGAAAAATCAACCCACATACCTTTTTGCCCCAATGGTTTGCGTACGATCTTTCCGTTTTCTCTAACGGCTCCACCTTCCCCGATCTTGTCGGCCATGGTTGTTGCGGTGCCATGCGATAAGCCGCCGCCAACAGATGCGAAAGCCAGTTTTAAATGCGTGGCATCCGGCATTTTATTTTTTAACTGCAGTGCGATGCAATCTGTTGGTACTACATCAAAACCAACGCCGGGCATGATCATGATATTTTTTTCTTTTGCAACAGCATCATATTTTTTCAGCATTTCAAAAACGGATATGTCGCCGTTGATATCAATATAATGAACACCGGTTTGCAGGCAGGCTTCAATCATTTGCCTGGCTGTGTATGCATAGGGCCCGGCTGCATGCAAGACCAATGTAACTTCCGACAATGCTTTTTGTAATTGTTCTGTATTATCCAGGTCAATAATGCGGTAGGGGAGCTGTAATGATGCTGCAAGCGGTTTTATGGTTGCTTCTGTTCTGCCTGCAAGCACTGGCTGTAGATTATAGGTAGCTGCAAGTTTGGCAATGAGTTTACCGGTGTAACCATTGGCACCGTAAAGCAGGAATTGATTTTGCATAATGAAATGTACGATAATTTAATGGGTGCAATTAATAATGAAAGTCCAACCATTTTGGGCTGGACTTTCATTAAAATATAAGCAGTTCTTTCTAAATTTCTTCTTCCATATAACTTTCCATTGGATCAAGCCCCGTTTTTGGCAATGTCATGTTAGCTGGCGCTTTTATTCATCGGTTGGATCATAGTTTATTGTTATCTGGTATATCATCGGCACAATTTTATCATCGCATTTAGCGGGCGTCCATTTAAATGATTCGGCAATTTTAAGCATTTGCGATCCAATACTATTTGTTTTATCCTTTACAACCCTGGCGCCACTTATTTTGCCATCTATGCCAACAATAACCGCAACAATTATATGCGGATCATAATTTCTTCTATCAATTTCGAAATCAATAATTAAATCCGACGACATTTTTCTCAATAAAACATTTATTCCGCCTTTGGGCTCGGGATCAACTGTTGCTGTAACATATACCAGTTTATTGGTCAGGCTATCCGTTTCTGTGGTGCAGGATTGTATTTGGGGTGAGAGCCCATGCAATGACAATTGACAAAATGCATGCCTGCTTTGTGCACAAAATAATATCAGCAATATGATAAACTGTTTCTTCATAAAGTGTCAGATAACGTTGACGGCTTGCTGCTGTGGGGGGATCTTTGTTGTGTCCGCCTGGCTGTAAAACCAGATTAAAGAAACGATTTTTTATTTAAAACGTAAAACCTAAGAGTAAACGGTCAACCCTATATAGCCAAAGCTGAATAAAGGAGTAATGCCTGGATTCCCTTCCGTCCGACCCCATAGCCTCCGCCGCATGTTAGCCGTAGTTATTTTACTTCTTTAAAAAGATTTTCTAATGTTTCCCTATTTTTTGAATACTTATAAAGATGTTTCTCTTTCAAGATTGAACCTAATAATAAATCGTTGACTTCTTTTTCTTTTGCTTTCTCGTCATTCAGGCAAAGCAAATGTGATATTAGGAGGTCATAAAATTTATCAATATAGTAATTTTTATAACTTTGCTTTCCCTCGTCTACGATTATGATCATTTCAAAATCAGGGAAATTGAAATCTGTATATTGATAATATTTCATTCCGTTAAATCTGGGAAATTTCTTAATGTAGTCAAATGCTTTTTTAGTATTCGGTGGCTTTACAATATTCATATAACCCCAGATTTCACTTCCACAATAGCTCATGCACTCGAGAACGAATATGCCTTTTTCTGTATCATTAACAAGATTATATTGGTTAAGATCAAAATTAACTTTGGAATAATTGAATGGCTTGTTTTTATTACCAACGGAAGTAAACAATATTGAATAGTAGTCATCAATTAATTCATTCTTAGGAACATTTAGTGCTTTTAAACTATCAATCAATTTAACATTATCGATTGGAGTTTCTTGTCTAATGTTGTAGTTAATAGCATGTATAATATAAATAAACTTTAGTGTTGAATTGTCTGGGAGTGTCAGATATTTAGTGTCTAAAAGATCATTGCCAGTACTAATTGTTTGACTAATGAAATTTGCTGCCAACTGTAAATCTTGTGGCAAATTAGTTTGCAAATTTTTTATTTCATTTTTAGGAGGCTCGTTTGTAAACATGAAATTTTTATACGCCTTGCCTAACTCAATTAATTTTTCATTTTCTATGACTTGCCCAAAACTAGATGTCCAGAGGCAAATAACAACTACTGTCAATACTGCTTTGTTCATAAGTGTGTTCGTTTATAATTACCGCTAACATTTGTATTTACGCTAATATACGCTACTTAATTCCCTCAAACAATTTTCAATTTGCGCTTTTTTAGTCTCAAGCTTGTAAAACAAAAAAGTCTATCCACCACCAGGCAGATAGACTTACAATTAAATTTCAGCTATTATTTTGAAACCTGTTCTTCCATATAATTTTCCATTGGTTCGCAGGTGCATATTAAATTCCTGTCGCCGAAGGTATTGTTGATACGGGCAATAGATGGCCAGAATTTATTCTTCATAACATACGCCAGCGGGAAAGCTGCTTCCTGCCTGCTGTATGCATGGTTCCATTCATCGGCACAAATAACCTGTTGTGTATGCGGTGCATTTTTTAAAGCATTATCAACCTTGTCGGCTTTGCCATCTTCTATGGCTTTTATTTCGTGGTAAATGCTGATGAGTGCTTCACAAAAACGATCCAGTTCTCCTTTGTCTTCGCTCTCTGTTGGCTCTATCATGATGGTGCCCGGTACCGGGAAACTCATCGTAGGCGCATGAAAACAATAATCCATCAGGCGCTTAGCCACGTCTTCGGCTTCAATACCGGCGGTGATCTTAAACGGACGCAGGTCAACAATAAATTCATGTGCACAATATCCATTAACACCGGTATACAGGATGGGATAAAATTTTTCCAGTCTTGCCTTCATGTAATTCGCATTCAGGATGGCGTACTCGGTAGATTTTTTAACGCCATCCACACCTAACATTTTTATATAGGCATAACTGATCAACAAAATACTTGCGCTGCCGTAAGGCGCTGCACTCACTGCAGAAATATTGGTTGCTGTTGATTTTAATGTATCCTTTACATTATGTCCTGGCAAAAATGGTTTCAATTTATTGTTCACACAAATTGGTCCAACACCCGGGCCACCGCCACCGTGCGGTATGGCAAATGTTTTATGTAAATTCAAATGGCAAACATCGGCGCCAATCATACCCGGACTGGTTAATCCAACCTGTGCATTCATATTGGCACCATCCATATACACCAATCCGCCATTGTCATGAATGATCTTGCATATCTTTTTAATGCCTTCTTCAAACACACCATAAGTACTTGGGTAAGTAACCATAAAGGCAGCGAGGTTTTCTTTATGCGCTTCTGCTTTTAATTTCAGGTCATCAACATCTATATAACCCTTGTCATCACTTTTTACCACCACTACTTTCATACCCGCCATAATTGCGCTGGCCGGGTTAGTGCCGTGTGCGGATATGGGTATCAACACGATATTACGGTGACTTTCTTTTCTGTCCTGGTGATAAGCCCTGATGGTTAGCAGGCCTGCATACTCGCCCTGGGCGCCACTATTGGGCTGCAAAGAACAGGCGGTAAAACCGGTGATCTTGCTTAAATAATCTTCCAGTTTGGCAATCATGTATTGGTAACCCTTTGTTTGCGAAGCAGGAGCAAAAGGATGTATGGAACTGAATTCCGGCCAGCTAACGGGCATTAATTCCGAAGCTGCATTCAGCTTCATGGTGCAACTACCCAGGCTGATCATGGAAGTATTCAAACTAAGGTCTTTATTCTCCAGCGATTTAATATAACGCATCATCTGGCTTTCGCTGTGGTGCGTATTAAAAACGGGGTGAGTTAAATAGGCCGAAGTTCTTCCGCCAAATAAAGCATCCGCTTCGTCAAATGATAAAGCAAAAGATTTGCCGGTAACTGATTTAAAAATAGTAGACAGATTTTTTTCTGTCTCGCCAATATAATTACTGGCCACTTCATCAATGGACATACTTACCGTTCCATTTGTATTAACATGAAAATTAGCTTTGTTATTTTCTGCTGCTTTTTTAAATGCATTGATATCAGCAACTTCAAATGTTATGGTATCGAAGCATTTTTCCGTTATAACTTTTATGCCAATGCTTTGCAATCCTTTGGCAATGGCAGCGGTTAGCACATGAATACGTTGTGCAATTTTTTTCAATCCATCAGGCCCATGATACACAGCATACATAGCCGCCATGTTGGCAAGCAGGGCCTGTGCAGTACAGATATTGGAAGTTGCTTTTTCTCTTTTGATGTGCTGCTCCCTTGTTTGCAAAGCCATACGTAATGCACGGTTGTTTTGTGCATCAATACTAACGCCAATGATACGGCCGGGAATACCGCGTTTGAATTCATCTTTTGTTGCAAAGAAGGCAGCATGTGGACCACCATAACCCAATGGTACACCAAATCGTTGTGCAGAACCAATGGCCACATCGGCACCCAATTCGCCCGGAGGGGTTAATAAAGTAAGTGCCAACAGATCAGTTGCCATCACCACATAACCATTAACTCCATGCACTTTATTTATAAAGTCTTTGTAATCTTCTACCGAACCAATGCTGTTGGGATATTGAACAATAGCGCCAAAATAAGTTTCATCAAGCGAAGCCTTTTTATAATCGCCATAAACCAATTCAATACCAATTGGTACAGCCCTGGTTAACAGTACTTCTTTGGTTTGTGCAAAAATATGCTGGTCAATAAAAAATTTGGGCGAGCCGATTTCTTCCGATTTATTTTTGTGATGAAACAGCATTGCCATCGCTTCAGCAGCGGCTGTGGCTTCATCCAGCAGACTGGCATTGGCCAGTTCCAAACCGGTGAGATCGCAAACCATGGTCTGGTAGTTGAGTAAACTTTCCAGGCGGCCCTGCGAAATTTCGGCCTGGTAAGGCGTGTATTGTGTGTACCATCCGGGGTTTTCAAAAACGTTGCGTAAGATCACACTAGGGGTAATGGTATTGTAATATCCCTGGCCTATATAAGTTTTAAATACTTTATTTTTTGCAGCAATTGTTTTCAATTCATGCAGGTATTCAAATTCGGTTTGTGCCACCGGAAGTTTTAACGGGCTTTTAATCCTGATAGCTGCAGGAACTGTTTTGTCAATCAATGCATCGAGGTTGTCGAGCCCAATCGTTTGCAACATTTCTTTAGCCTCCTGTTCATTTGGGCCAATATGGCGTCCTGCAAATTCGTACTGTTGTTGTTCAAAAACATTCATATGCTGAAGATGGTTTTAGCCCCAGTCTCCGGCAAAGAAACATGGAGTAGATTATGGTTTATTTTTTTTGGGACAAGCTTTTGTGCAATTATTAAGCATCGTTGTGAACATTTGTTCTGTTCATTTTTCCTTTTAATAAAAGGAAAAATGAATATCACTTGTACGCCATACCTTTTTTGAGCTTTTTTAAAGCGCATATTTGGTGGTGCAAATTTACGATAACACAACAAGATTTAATGCTAATAAGTTCGCTACTTTTGTCCTGTGGAAAATTGGGGGATATAATCAGTCAAATACGGGTACAAATGGAAGAAGATATACTACATAACTGGGAGAAAAAGTCTGCCGATCACCAAAAATTATACAAGCAGTATTTGCATCGGGCCGATAAAAGAAAAGTGCTGAAAGTATTGCCGGATATACATGACGAGGCTTTTGAGAAAGTAGATTGCCTGCAATGCGCCAATTGTTGTAAAAGCTATTCGCCCCGGTTTAAGGCCCCCGATATTAAACGTATTGCCAAATACTTAAAGATGAAGGAAGGGGATTTTATCAATACCTACCTGTTTGTAGATAGTGAGGGAGATTATGTACTCAAATCCAAACCCTGCCCTTTTTTAGGTGCAGATAATTATTGCAGCATCTATGAACAGCGGCCGTCTGATTGTCACCGGTTTCCATATACAGATGAAGATGTATTGCTGAAACGGCAACCGCTTACACAAAAGAACAGTAGTTTTTGCCCAATAGTTTATTATGTGCTGGAAAAGTTAATAGCGCTCAAATAGTTGTCTGGCCACTACGCATACGCTCCAACCTTAAGCGCAAAAAAATATAAATACTTCATAAATTTAAAATCATTCTTAGTGGCCTGACAACTATTTCACCCCAGCCTCGGTCAGTCTTTCCACCAACCGAAATAGGAGCGACAATTTGAAATGTACCCAATAAAGAAATATCCCTTTTTAGGTATCGGCAGATTGTTTATATTCAGTATCTAAAATTTTACTTTATGCCAAAATATGTAATTGAAAGAGAATTGCCCGGAGCAGGCGATTTTTCTGCAGCAGAATTGAAAGCTATCTCACAAAAATCCTGTTCGGTTATCAGTAACCTGGGGCCAGCCATTCAATGGGTGGAAAGTTTTGTTACCGAAAATAAAATTTACTGTGTTTACAATGCGCCTAATAAGGAGATGATCATGGAACATGCCATGCAGGGCGGCTTTCCGGCCAACAGGGTTGAAGAAGTAAAAAATATGATCAGTCCTGTAACTGCAGAATAATAGATATCAGGCTATTGAGAAAATTTAAAAATTATAATTCCTTGCGTTTCATATATTCTCTAAAGTAAGAGCGTATTTGAAGTGCCCAGATATTTACTTCACCGCCAACTCAACATAAGCAGCACCCAAAGGCCTTTCAATGCCATCGCCTTTCCATTCGGGCGAGCCGGGTATTTCGGTTGCCTTTATTATTTCCTCTTTTGTTTTGCCTGCTCTTATTTGAGATTCGGTAAATTTTAAAACATTGCCCAGGTAATCACCAAATGCTTTCAGGTCATCGGCTTTAAGCACCACATCATAACCTTCGCCCGAATGACCGCAAACAAATTGTGTTTTGGCATCAAAAGTAGCAATGGATTTATCTAAAACAGTTATCCAACTGCCTATATCGGCACCTGCAGTTTTATCAACATAAGGATGGCGGCGGTTAAAAACCAGGTCGCCCATATGAACAATATTACCACGCTCAAAATGTATCATCGAATCGCCATTGGTATGGCCTGCGCCAAAATAATAGGTCTTGATGGTTTCTTTAGCAACTTTTGTTTTCCAGCCTTCATTACCATAAGTTATATCAGGTACATGAAATTTAGTGGCAAGCATTTTCTGCTCTGCAGCAACGTTTAACTGGTTGGCTTTTGAATTAACGTGTGCCACCACATGCTCTGCCAGGCCTTTAAAAGCGATATTACCGGCAGTATGGTCGCCATGGTGATGGGTATTGATCAGGTATTTGAATGGTTTTGAATTTCTCTTTTTTAACTCTTCAATTAAATGAGCCGCTGAATCGGGGAACTGTGCATCTACTACAACGATCCCTTTCTTGGCAAGCAGGAAGGCAATGGTGCCACCTTTTTCGGTAAATATCCCAATGTCTTTGGTAAGCATTTTAATATTCCAGGCAGGGTCATTTAAAAATGCGGCAAGAGAATCTTTGTTAAGTAAGGCTAAACCAGCAAAGGTTAAACCTGTATTTCGTAAGAATGATCTGCGTTGCATAAGTTTAATTTTTATATTACAATTTACAAAAGAAATATCAAGGGCATATTTTTTATTTAAACACAAAAGATCACGATTTTGTTTCAGCACTTTTCGGGCTCTTATTGTTTATACGGATATAAAATGCTGAATGCAGCATAAACACTGTTATGTAAAATGGTTGCATGATTTTCTTTTGGTAAAGAAACAAAATCAATTTTCATATTTTGTTTACCCGATTGTTGAAGTGCTTTCATCAGGCAGGCAGCGTCCTTTTCCATTACTTTGCCTTCATTTCCTACAGCAATGTATACCCATTTTTTTTTATCTTCTTGTGCGGCTAACAGGGCAGGGGCTTCTTTTAATAAGGATTCATCATCCCACCAAAGACTTGGGCTGGTGATAATATAATTGGAGAAGAGGTTAGGTTTTTTCAGCAGTATCTCTGCGGCTAATAATCCACCCAGCGACTGCCCCATAAGATAAGTGCTGTCATTTGTTTTATAATTAGCCTTAATATAAGGCTGCAATTCTTTTTCAATAAAATCAATGAACCTCGCCGATCCACCGGTTGTAGGGTAAGCTTTTTTCAGATTGGCTTTTTGTGTAGGAAATGTAAAATCTCTTTTTCTGTCAATATTGGCAATGCCAACAATAATGGTATTGGGCATCTTAAAAGTCATGTTAAAGAATTGTACCAGTCCTGCAATATGTAAAAAATCTTCATTGGCTGTTCCGTCTAGTAAATAAATGACCGGGTATGTAGCCTTGTCATTATAGCCTTCGGGCAAATAAATATTTAATGTCCTGTTTTCGCCAAGTACCTCAGATCTGATAGTTGCAACTTCACCAATATTGAAGGGTTTGGTTTGAGCAGTGACAGTACATGATGCAAAAAGCATGATCAGCATTGAAATAATTCTGTTTATCATTTTATTCTTTTTATTGTGATCAATATTCCAGCTTCCGCAATTTCGGAAATCCAATCCAGGTGCCGGCTACCACCAATACCGACATGGCACCGCCAAAAACAACGGCCGGTAAAGTGCCAAACATACGGGAGGTAATACCGCTTTCGAACTGGCCCAGTTCGTTACTGCTATTGATAAAAATTAAATTGATGGAAGCTACACGTCCTCTTAATTCATCGGGGGTGTACAACTGCAAAATGGTTCCACGTACTACCACGCTAACGGCATCAAATAACCCGGCAACCAGGAGGGTCATAAAACTTAACCAATACACTTTTGATAATCCAAAGATAATAATGCACAGGCCAAAACCTGCAACGGCAAGTAACATTTTTAAACCCTGCTTTTGTTTCATGGGGTATTTAACGAGTATGCCAATGCTGATAAGGCTGCCTATATCCATGGCTGCATTTAAAAAACCATAACCAATGGCACCGGTATGTAAAATGGTTGATGCTATTTCGGGAATGAAAGCAACGGCACCGCCAAAAAGAACCGCAAAGAGGTCTAATGAAATTACACCAAGCAGATTTTTATTGCTGAAAACATAGGTAAACCCTTTTTTAATAGAACTCAGCATGGGTTCTTTTTCCAGGCTGATCACCGGTGGTTTTGGATGCAGCTGCAGCGCAAAAATACCGGCTAACAATATTAAGGAAGCGGTTACAAAGTAGGCACTGGAAATACCTATAACTGCAATTAATAATCCACCAACCGCATGCCCGCCAATAGAGGATATTAGCCAGGTAGATGAATTATACGAAATGGCTTTTTGCAACTGTTCACGGGGAACAATGGCCGCAATCATACTGTTAGCGGCCGGCCCTGCAAAAGAACGGATGATGCCGGTGCAAAAAACAACCGATAAAATCACGGAGAGTTTGGTTGCATTTACGAAATTAAAATATGGCAGGCTTACCAGCGCAAGGGTAATGCCGCAAAGCATATAACCCGCATAAGACCAAACGAGGATGTTTTTTTTATTGTGTTTATCAATATAGTGTCCGGCAAATAAAGCTGCAATTACAGCAGGTATAAATTCGGCAAGCCCGGCAAAGCCCACCATATAAGTGCTTGCGAGGTGAAATACCTGGTAGATAACGATAGTGGTTATCATGCGTAAGCCCAATACAAAAAACAGCCTTGCAAAAATAAAATGTTGAAATTCTTTTGGGAGTTTACTGCTGCTCATTTTTTTCGGTTAGGGCAAAGTTATATAATGTTGCCCATCTTCATATTCTTTGTCTAAAGCGTCAACAATTATTTGCAGGTGTTTTTCATTACCGAGGAAGTCGGCATTGTCTGCATCTACATACAGCGTTTTTATGTTATGCTGTTTTATATACTGGGTATAGGTTTCCTGCAAAGTAAAGAGATAATCATTTGGGATGGCCTGCTCGTAGTTTCTATTGCGTTTTTTTATATTTTCCTGTAATTTTTTAACCGGCGTGTGCAGGTAAATAACAATATCGGGTTGTACGATCTGCGGATTGATGATCTCAAAAAGTTTTTGATACAGCCTGAACTCTTCATCGGGCAAATTTACTTTGGCAAATAAAAGGCACTTGGTAAAAAGATAATCAGATATGGTTATGTTTTGAAACATATCTTTTGTCTGCAACAGGTCCTTAAGTTGTTTGTAACGCTCGGCCATAAAAAATAATTCCAGCGGAAAGGCGTACTGGCCGGGGTTTTCGTAAAATTTTGGCAGAAAAGGATTGTCGGCAAATTCCTCCAGTATCAGCCTGGCATTAAAATGTTTGCTTAATAAATGAGCCAGCGTGGTTTTGCCGGCACCGATATTTCCTTCTATGGTTACAAAGTTATATTTCATGCAGTAATTAAAATACCCGGCTCACGTGTTTTGTGTAGCGGACTGCAAAATAAGCGGAAAGAACTTTTGTGCAATTAAAACTTTTTCACATTTAGTTTGTCGGGGCAGTGTATAAGAAGCTGATGAATGGATTGTTTAAGAACCGGGTGCCTTAAATTTGGAGATAGCTGGTTGAGCGGCGTTAATACAAACCGCCTGTTTTGTATCTGGGGATGTGGAACAGAAAGGTGATCCTGGCTGATTATTTCCCTGTTGAAAAATAAAATATCTATATCAATGATACGGGGTGCATTTTTTACCGTACGAAGTCTGCCCATTTTTTTTTCGATCTGCAAAATAGTATCCATAGTTTGTATTGCATTTAGTTCAGTTTCAACAATAATAACCTGGTTTAAAAAATCGGGTTGATCTGTATTGCCCCATGCTGCTGTAGCATACAGGCTTGATCTGCGGCTGACAGTACCGATCAATTTTTCAATATTTGCAATGGCTTTGTATAATTGCGCTTTGCTGTTGCCCATATTGCTGCCAAGCAGGAGGTAGAGTTTATTCATCATATTTTGAAAAGCCTTTCATCCGGCCAGAAAGATTTTATTTTAACAAGCTTTATTTTTTTAAAATCAGGATGCAGCGGATTAGCCAGGTAATTGTATTCTTCCTGTATAACGGCAGATGGAACTTTCAGGATCAGGGATTTTTTTTGATTAAAGAATTCATCGCCCATATAACGGGTGTAACCGAAATCATCCTTCCAGTTAACTTTTAAATTCCCGGATTCAATTACTGTAACCGGCTGTTCATCAGGAAATTTTATGTACATCAGATCCAGGGCTATGGCATAGTCTTTAAAATGAGTGTTTACAAGCATTTCAAGAACGGCCAGTGATATGTGTTGCGAAGTATATAAAACGCCGACACCTTTGGAATTCCATCGTGAACCATTGATCCTGGCACCATTTCCGCTGATATCATCGCTGAATTCTTTATTGCTTATCCTGTATACTATCATGCAAATATGCCGTGTTGAATTCTTCCCAACTGGGTTAATACTTTTTGAATGCCTTCATAAGAGGTAAGTGAATTAAAGGATAAATTACCTTCCAGCATATAGGGTTCACGCTTTAGCCAGTTATAAAAATTTTCAACCTTGCCAAAAGTGATCTTACCTTCTTTAATGACTTTTTCAATTTGCAAGGCACGCTCCGCATTGATAGGCGCAAAGCTGCCGTTATTTTTAGCATAGCGCTGTAAAGTACGTTCGCTAACATGAAGTATAGATGCCCACTCGGACTGTGTAAATGGCGTTTTATCAGCAATTTTTTTAAATTCGCTGTAGGTAAAATCTTTTACCTGTGGTAATGCTTTTACACTACGGTATGATGCTGTGGGTTCTTCAGCTTTTGAAACAATGGGTGCCACTTTATAAATCGTATCTTTTTCTTTCTTTTTCATGATGCTGACATTTGTCATACAAATATACGACATATGTCGTTAAACGGTAAATTTTTTTGAATCCTTTTTTACCAATAGCTTTACGCTTCAATTACAAGAGCTTATGCAAAAATACAGTCAGGTAAGGGCCATGTTTGCCATTACCAAAGCAAGTTTAAGAGCTATTTTCAGAAGTCCGTCTGCCGTGGTTTTTAGTTTTGTATTCCCCTTTATTTTTATACTTGTATTTGGATTTATAGGCGATGGCGGAGGCGTGCCCGTGTACAAAATCGCAATTGATAAAAATTGTGATACTGCCAATGCACTGTATGATTCTATAAAATTAAGTAGCCGGATCAAAATTGTTAGTTTTGAAACTGATATGGATTTACGGTCGGCCCTGGTTAAAGGTAAGATCGCAGGAATACTTGCTATCAGCAAACCAAATGGCCAGTCGCCTGCTTACCAGTATGCCATTAAAACTACCAGTGCCAGCGATGACAAATGGCCGCAGGTAATGCCTGTGTTAAATACCATCAGCGATAAAATAAATAACGAAAAATTCCCTGACAGGCCAAACTATGTTATGGCCGACCGGGCACATCCGGTAGAGCGGGAAATAGTAAGAGAATACAAAACCATCGATTTTATTTTACCCGGCCAGTTAGGGTTTTCGCTTTTGAGTTCGGGTGTTTTTGGCGTAGCATTTATGTTCTTTAATTTGAGGAATACATTGGTGTTAAAACGTTTTTTCGCCACACCAATCAGCCGGACTTATATTATTTTGGGTGAAGGGTTATCAAGGGTTATATTTCAAATGGTTACTGCCATTGTGATTATCCTGGCAGGCTATTATATATTTGGTTTTACTTTGGTAAATGGATTTACAACATTAATGGAAATGTTGCTGTTGAGTTTTATCGGGTTAATAATTTTTATGGGACTGGGTTTTATTGTAAGTGGACTGGCAAAAAATGACAGTGCTATACCGCCTTTTGCAAACCTCATAACACTACCGCAGTTCTTATTGGGCGGTACTTTCTTTTCGGTGGATGCTTTTCCAAAGTGGTTGCAGCCGATCTCAAAAGCATTACCTCTTACACATTTGAATACTGCCATGCGGGCTGTAGCATTTGAAGGGCAAAACTTATGGGATGTACGCAGCGAAATTGGTGTCCTGTTAATATGGGGTATAGCAGTTTATATTGTGGCTATCAAAGTTTTTAAATGGGAGTAAAAAATAAGTATGCGTTTATTTAAAGGGTTTTTCATTGTACTAGCGGGCTTGTTTATTTTCATAACAATTCTTTCGTTATTCATACCATCAAAATTACTGGTTACCAGGTCTGTGGTTATAAATGCCAGGGCAGATAAGGTTTTTGGCGAGGTAAGCAACCTGCAAAACTGGAAACACTGGCAGCCGGTTTTTATTAATGATTCGGCCAGCATCAATTTTAATACAGGTACAAATGGCATTAGTAATTACTGTGTATGGAATTCTAACGGAAAGAAAAATGAGATGCACGTGATCAGCAGGAAGGATAATATATTCACTGCCACTTTATCAAGAGAAGGAGAGAATGATATGCTGAATGCGATCAGGATATCGCCATTAACCGATAGCAGCCAGGTTCAGGCCGAATGGAGTGTGCTGATAAAATTAAAATGGTATCCCTGGGAAAAATTCTATGGTATTTTTATTGAAAAAACAGCAGGACAGGGCTATGAAGATGCGTTGAATAGTTTAAAATCATATACCGAAAACAATTAAGCCGGTAAACTGATCTTACCCAGGGAAATGGCAGGGATACCGGGTATTGCTTTACTGCCGCCATCAAAATTTCCACTTACACATTCATTGGCAAGCAGGGCAAACAACACGGCTTCTTTGGCATCAGGGTTTATACCCCTTTCTGCTGTGGAATGAAAACTGCAACCGGGTAATTGTCTTCGCAAATGTTCCATCATTAACGGGTTGTGAATTCCGCCGCCACTGGCGAAGATCTTAACTGCATCTTTATTTTTTATGCAGCCGGTGATTGCACTAACGATCATGTCGGCCGAAAATTTATTAAGCGTGGCCATCGTATCCTTAACGGATAAAGATTGTGTATTGGTTTTCTCTTTTGCCCGCTGCAGGTATTGCAGGTTAAATAATTCAGGGCCGGTAGTTTTTGGAAACGCCTGTATAAAAAAATCATCCGCCTTAAGTGCGCTGAGTAAATGATCATTAATAATTCCTGCACTGGCAACTGCTGCATCAATGTCATAGAATTGCCCGGGAAATTGCTCCTGCATATAGGCGTCCATCAAGGTATTACCGGGGCCAACATCAGTGCATAAAATAGTTTCTGTTTCAGCATTGCCGGGAAGCCAGGTGAAATTTGCAATGCCTCCCATATTTAACAGTATACGGTCTTCCCCTTTTTTATTGAACAACAGGTAATCGCCGTAAACAGCCAGTGGAGCACCTTCGCCACCGGCTGCAATATTTTTTTGCCTGAAATCGCTGATGGTAATAATGCCGGTAGCAACTGCCAGGTGATCTCCATCGCCAATTTGCAAAGTGGCATTGCCAAATTTTGGTTGCTGATGTAATCTTTGGGGTGCATGGTAAATGGTTTGCCCATGGCTGGCAATCAGGTCAACTTCGCTGTTTTTGATATTCCACTTTTGCAAACAGCTATTTATCATAGCGGCATGTTGCAAGGCGATCCATGGATTTAGTAAACAGAGTTTTTCAAGATCAATTTCCTTCCTTGAAAAAACGGTTCTTATTTCAGCTTTAAGATCATCAGCATACAAAACAGTTTCAAAATTTAACAGGGTGATCTTTGTACCCGGCCCGCTTCCTTCGATATTGCATAAAGCAATATCCAATCCATCGAGCGAAGTACCACTCATTAGTCCAATGATCAGCCGTTTAGGTTTGCCGGCAATATCATAAAGCTTACGGATGTAGCTGTTCATATTATGGTTGAATAAAATTAAGGTTGCGTTTTATGCCTTCAAACTTAGCTCTTTTGAGCGGAGAATTTTTAAAAATGGTTTTGAATGATTCTTCTGTCAGATCTTCCCAATCAGTTGTTGATAAGTTTAATATCTCGGGAATTGGCGTAAAATTAATTTCAGCAGTTGCTTTAGAAAAACGGTTCCAGGGACAAATATCCTGGCAAATATCACAACCAAACATCCAGTCATCAAATTTACCTTTCAGGTTGCCGGGTATCAGGGCATCTTTTAATTCTATAGTAAAATAAGAAATGCATTTACTGCCGTCTACAACTTTATTGGGCAGTATGGCATCTGTAGGACAGTTATCAATGCATTTTGTGCAACTGCCGCAATAATCTTTCGCAAATGCATCATCATACATTAATTCCAGGTCAACAATCAGCGTTGCAATAAAAAAGAAAGAACCACTTTGTTTATTGATAAGATTACCGTTTTTGCCTATCCACCCAATACCTGCTTTTTGCGCCCAGGCCCTTTCCAGAACCGGTGCACTGTCTACAAAACCACGGCCTTGTACTTCGCCGATCTGTTCTTTGATCTGCTGAAGAAATTGTTTTAATTTGGCTCTTATCACTTCGTGATAATCATTACCAAAAGCGTATTTTGAAATTTTTGGTGCCTCAGCAGATTGCTTTTGTTCCGGACAATAATTCAGTAATAAGGTAATGACTGATTTTGCACCGGGTACTAATTTAGCGGGATCTATCCGCAGGTCGAAATGATTTTCCATGTATTGCATACTGCCATGCATTCCCTTGCTGAGCCAGCTTTCCAGGCGCCTGGCATCTTCATTTAAAACCTGTGCCCTGGCAATGCCACAGTAATCAAAACCGAAATTTGAAGCCGTGGTCTTAATGAACGCAGTATTTTTTTCAATAGTACTCATTGATCTGTTTCAGCATCTTCTATATGCAGTTTATGAAAAAACCGGTGGGCTATGGGTGCTATCAGGACACCGATGATACTTATAAAAGCCACACCACTGAAAAGTGCATAAAAAGATGCAAATACTTTGGCTGTTTTGGTTAAGATGATAGAAGGATCAATCATGGGGCCCATGCCGCCTAATATCATGGAAGCATTTAACAGGCTGTCGTACCAATCTAATTCAGGAATTGTAAATTTATACCCCAACACGCCAATAAATAAACATGAAAACATGATGGTAAAGCCAACGATCGCATTTTTCCAAAGCCGCTGGTAGTAAACTTTAACAGGTGCTAACCGGTGTTTTTTTTGCTCAGCCATAAGTTTAGTTTTTTATAAAAATACAAAAGCCCTGCTGATTAGTGCAGGGCTTTATCGTTTTTAGTTTTTTAAAAGTTGATATCATAGCCAACGGTTCCAACAAGCTCAAAATATCCAAAGCTATGGTTTACTTTTCCTTCGCCTGCACCGAGTGCATTAATGTAATTGGCAAAACCGGTTTTGGCGGTACCTTCAAAAAATAATTTGCGGCTCACATACCACCTGGCACCTGCCTCTGCACCAATGCAATAACCTGCTACATGAAACCGGTTATCGACCCTGTGGTTGCTGAGTGTAATATCAGTTTTGGGAATAAGCACACCGGCACCTGCTTTCCACAATGCCGTAAAAACAGGGCGTTTGGCATTTCGCCTTAATTCATATTGTCTCACATAATTTATATGATAAAAATTGGCGCCATTGGTATGTTCAAAATGCATTTCGTTACTTGTAAATGCAGTGTCTTTGTCAAAATAATTGCTGCCAATATTTCCTTTGGCCCTTAATAACTGGTTATCGTAAACAATATATTTGGTATGATCAAAATTGATCTCAATGGCTTTTGTGTGTTTTTTATTCAGGTAAAAGCCAATGCGATAATTGTATTGTGGGATAGAAACCTGGATAGGTGTTTTTACAATAGCACCGATATCACTCCTATTGTGCGCTTTTGCTTTGTATATGGTAAAGTCATGCGGAACGCCATTTACCACGCTGTTAAAATGAATATTGCTTTTTGTATACCGCTCTGTATTGTATCCCCATTGCAAATACATGCCGGAAAGTAACCTGGTTTTCTTTTGTGCCGAAACTGCAAAAGAAAAACTTCCTAATAAGATAAACCCAATCAGTTTTTTCATAATCCGTTTTACCAAAAAGTATGATACTAACCCTTGCTGTTAATGCAGGATTAACACTCTTTTATTTTTCAAAATTAGGTAATAATGATACATCTCCCTTGAATCATTTGTCGTTCCTGAAATCGTGATTTATTGTTCGGGGAGTGGATTAGGCCGGTTGTAACCTGCAACATTAGCATACCTGCGCAGGTGAGGCTGCTTATGCGGCAGAATAGAGCGATATGCTGTGACATAATAGCGTAGATTTTGCTGTTGGATTGAGTTTTGCCGTTATAAATTAAAATTAATATAAATGAGTTTACAAAATCTAACCATAAAATCCCAGGAAATATTACAGCAGGCGCAGCAATTGGCTTTTACTGCCGGTAATGCAAATATTGAAACAGAGCATATCTTAAAAGCTATGTTGAATGACAAAGATTCTCCTATTGAATATTTGCTCAAAAAAAATAATGTTAATGTAAATTATATTGACGAAAAACTTGAAGCCGCCATTGAAAAACTTCCGAAAGTTTCGGGAGGAGAACCTGCACAATCATTAAGCCGCGATGCCAATAATGTGTTGTTAAGATCAACCACAGCACTAAAAATATTTAAAGACGAATTTGTGAGCCTGGAACATTTGCTGCTTGCATTGTTGCAGGGTACAGATAATACCGCCAAATTATTAAAAGATGCAGGCCTTACCGAAAAAGGGTTAACTGCTGCCATCAAAGACCTGAAGCAGGGATCAACCGTATCCTCTCAGACCTCAGAAACACAGTTCAACGCACTGAATAAATATGCCAAGAACCTGATTGAAATGGCCCGTGCCGGAAAACTGGATCCTGTTATTGGCAGGGATGAGGAAATAAGAAGAACGCTGCATATTTTATCAAGAAGAAGTAAGAATAACCCGATCCTGGTTGGAGAGCCTGGTGTTGGTAAAACAGCCATAGCAGAGGGTTTGGCCATGCGTATTGTTAATGGTGATGTACCTGAAAATTTAAAATCGAAAATTATCTATGCATTGGATATGGGACTGCTTATAGCCGGGGCAAAGTATAAAGGCGAGTTTGAAGAGCGTTTAAAATCGGTAGTGAAAGAAGTAAGTACCAGTGATGGGCAGATCATTTTATTTATTGATGAGATACATACACTTGTTGGTGCCGGGGGTGGTGATGGGGCTATGGATGCCGCCAATATTTTAAAACCTGCATTGGCACGTGGAGAACTTCGGGCTATTGGCGCAACAACATTAAGTGAATATCAAAAATTCTTTGAAAAAGATAAGGCACTGGAACGCAGGTTTCAAAAAGTAATGATTGATGAACCTACCATTGAAGATGCCGTTTCTATTTTGCGTGGATTGAAGGACAGGTACGAAACTTATCATCATGTACTGATAAAAGACGAAGCTATCATTGCTGCTGTTGAATTATCGAGCAGGTATATCACTGACCGTTTTTTGCCGGATAAAGCCATTGACCTGATCGATGAAAGCGCTGCTAAACTTCGCCTGGAAATGAACAATATGCCCGAAGAGCTGGACGAACTGGATAGAAAGATACGCCAGCTTGAGATTGAACGTGAAGCTATAAAAAGAGAAAAAGATGAGCATAAGCTAAAGCAATTAAATACAGAAATTTCTAACCTCTCTGTAGAAAGAGATACGTTTAAAGCCAAATGGCAGCAGGAAAAGGAAATTGTAGAAAAAATACAGAATGCCAAGGCCGAAATTGAGCATTTAAAATTGGCTGCTGATAAAGCTGAACGGGAAGGTGACTATGGCAGGGTTGCTGAAATAAGATATGGTAAAGTGCAGGAACAGGAAAAAATTGTGGATGAATACACGCAACAATTAAGTGATAGCACCGAAAAGCGCCTGTTAAAGGAAGAAGTAGATGCAGAGGATATTGCTGAAAACGTAGCAAAAGCCACGGGGATTCCGGTGATGAAGATGCTGCAGAGCGAAAGGGTTAAGTTATTGCTTTTAGAAGATGAATTACATAAAAGGGTAGTAGGTCAGGAAGAAGCCATTACGGCAGTTTCGGACGCCATAAGGCGTAGCAGGGCGGGATTGCAGGACCCTAAAAAACCTATCGGGTCCTTCATTTTTTTGGGAACAACAGGTGTGGGTAAGACAGAATTGGCCAAGGCCCTGGCCGATTACCTTTTTGATGATGATAGTATGATGACGCGGATAGATATGAGTGAATACCAGGAAAAACACGCTGTGAGCAGGCTTTTAGGAGCTCCTCCGGGGTATATTGGGTACGAGGAAGGAGGACAGTTAACCGAGGCAGTAAGGCGCAAACCATACAGTGTAATACTATTGGATGAAATTGAAAAAGCGCATCCTGACGTTTTTAACGTACTTTTGCAGGTATTGGACGATGGAAGGCTGACGGACAATAAGGGTCGTATGGTTAACTTTAAAAATACGATCATCATCATGACTTCAAATATGGGTAGCCATATTATCCAGGATAATTTCGAAAATGTTACCGAAGATAATAAAGAAGAGGTTGTAGAAAAGACCAAAACTGAGGTGATGGCCTTATTACGGCAAACTATACGTCCGGAGTTCTTAAACCGTATTGATGAAGTGATCATGTTTCAGCCGTTGATGAAAAAAGAGATCAGGGGTATCATCAAAATGCAATTGGATAGCTTGAAGCAATTGGTTGCACAGAACGGCATTAATTTACAGTTCAGTGATTATGCGTTGGATTTCCTGGCAGAAAATGGTTACGATCCGCAATTTGGAGCAAGGCCTTTAAAAAGATTGATTCAAAAGGAAATAGTGAATCAGCTCAGTAAAAGGATCTTAGCTTCAGATATCGATAAAACCAGGCCTGTTTTGGTTGATGTGTTTGATGGAACCGTGGTCTTCAGAAATGAATCGATAAAAGAAGCTGCGAAAAAAGAAAAGAAAATTTAAACAGAACAATACATTTATAAAAGTTGTTTAAATACAACAGATAAAAGACAAATACTATGGCAATGAAAGCAAAAGAGGTGGTAGAGATCATCCCACCAAAAGATATCTTTGTTGGTAATCCTGATGCATCAGTAACCTTGATGGAATTTGGCGAATACGAGAGCGAAGATTGTGCAAAAGCTAATGAAGTGGTAAAAAAATTACTGGAAGAATTTGATGGTAAGATCAGGTTTCAGTTCCGTCATTTTCCTATGACGAGGATTCACCAGCGTTCTATGAAGGCAGGCGAAGCTGCTGTTGCTGCATCGCAGGTGGGTAAGTTTTGGGAGATGCATAATATTCTTTTTGATAACCGTCGTCAGCTTGGTACTACCAGTTTAAAGTTGTATTCCAAAGAAGCCGGTATCAGCAAT
>JBBRQF010000009.1:0-127807 GCA_038226715.1 Chitinophagales bacterium | reverse complement strand
CTACCCATAAGAATAGAAAATTCATGTTCGGGAAACTTTTCCTTAAGGTAAGTCAGGCTATCAACAGTGTAAGAAGGTTTTGGCAGGTTAAATTCGATACTGCTTGCCCTAAGGTTATTTTCACCATCTATGGCAGATTTTATCAGGTGTAACCTGTGATATTCATTCAGCAAAGAAGCAGATTGTTTAAACGGATTTTGAGGAGAGACAACAAACCAAACCTGGTTCAGATCGGTTTCGTTAACTGCATGGTTGGCGATTATTAAATGTCCAATATGAACAGGATTGAAAGAACCAAAGTAAAGTCCGATTTTCATTTGCGAACAGATCTAAATTTTTATTTTAACTATACTGATAAAGCAGCTTCTTCAACCCAAATCATCTGAGCTTCATCAAGCCTTAAGCTTAAGTGATAACCGGCAATTGTTATTGAAATTGGATCGCCCAGTGGAGCAATTTGATCAACTTTAACAGTTTCACCCGGGATGCAACCCATTTCCATTAGCTTTAAAAAAATATCATCATTTTCAAAATCCGTAATAACAGCATTTTTACCAACCTTCATTTCCGATAACCTTTTCTTCATTTCTTTCCATTTCAATTATTAATAAACTGGGTACAAATGTATCAAATCAATATTGTTATATAATTTCGATATTAGAAAATTAACTATGCAAAAAATTCATTTTTACTTCATAAAAAAAAAAACAGCTTTAATGGCGCGTAAAAAATTGAAGTTATTCATTCAAAAACTCTTTGATCTGGAAGGGAAGAAACTAGACAACCTGTCTTACATATTCTGCTCAGATGAATACCTTCTTGGAATAAACAATGAATTTCTAAAGCACGATTTTTATACCGACGTTATTACGTTTGACTTAAGTGTTAACAAAGAAGAAATATCGGGAGAAATATACCTTAGTATAGACCGGATAAAAGACAATGCTAAACAACAGCAGGTTTCATTTAATGAGGAGCTTCACAGGGTAATTCTACACGGGGCATTGCATCTTTGCGGATATAAGGATAAAAAAAAGGAGGAAATAGTCGAAATGAGAGCTAAAGAGAATAAATACCTGGCTCTCTATTTTAAATAAGACCTAGGATGTTTTTCACGTGGAACATCAGAAAAAACCCCGAATCCTATGATTTATAACGTTCCACGTGAAAATAGATTCCTTTCAACGCACAAAATCCTTTACTTACCTTTGCAGCTATGTTTCAGGAATACGATATAATAGTGGTGGGTGCAGGGCACGCAGGTTGCGAAGCAGCAGCAGCAGCAGCAAATCTGGGCAGTAAAGTTTTGCTTATAACCATGAATTTGCAAACAATAGCTCAGATGAGTTGTAATCCAGCCATGGGCGGCATTGCAAAAGGGCAAATCGTAAGGGAAATTGATGCAATGGGAGGATATAGTGGTATAGTTACCGATAAAAGTATGATCCAGTTCAGGATGCTTAACAGGTCAAAAGGTCCCGCAATGTGGAGTCCAAGAGTTCAAAGTGACAGAATGTTATTTGCTGCTACCTGGAGAGAAATGCTGGAAAATACACCCAATGTTGATTTCTATCAAGATACTGTACAGGGGTTAATTGTTAAGGAAGGAAAAGTAAAAGGGGTTAATACGGGTTTGGGACATGAAATAAGGTCAAAAGCTGTTGTTTTAACTAACGGAACGTTTTTAAATGGAGTTATACATATTGGAGAGAAAAATTTTGGAGGTGGAAGGATGGCAGAGAAGTCTTCAACTGGGATTACAGAGCAATTAGTTTCTTTAGGGTTTGAAGCAGATAGGTTAAAAACTGGAACCCCGCCAAGAATTGATGGCCGTAGCCTTGATTATTCGAAAATGGAAGAACAACAGGGAGATGCCGAAATAGTAGGTTTCAGCTACCTGGATATTGAAAAAGTAAAGCCAAAACAACAAAAAAGCTGTTGGATCACCTACACCAACGAAAAAGTACACGAGCTTTTAAAAACGGGTTTTGAGCAGAGTCCGATGTACCAGGGGCGGATCCAGGGAACCGGTCCTAGGTATTGCCCAAGCATAGAAGACAAAATAAGCAGGTTTGCACAAAGAGATAGGCACCAGTTATTTGTTGAACCGGAAGGTAATAACACTATTGAGATATATGTTAATGGTTTTTCAACCTCCCTCCCAGAAAATGTTCAATATCAGGCACTTAGATTAGTTCCAGGCTTCGAAAACTGTAAAATGTTCAGACCTGGCTATGCAATCGAGTACGATTTCTTCCCACCAACACAGTTGAAATTCAGCCTGGAAACCAAATTAATTGAGAATTTATTTTTTGCTGGCCAAATTAATGGAACAACTGGCTACGAGGAAGCGGCCTGCCAGGGATTAATGGCAGGAATCAATGCTCACCAAAAAACCAGGGACCTCGAGCCGGTTATTTTGAAGCGAAGCGAAGCTTATATCGGTGTGTTAATAGATGATTTGATAAATAAAGGAACAGACGAACCTTACCGGATGTTTACCAGCCGTGCCGAATTCAGAACATTATTAAGACAGGATAATGCCGATCTGCGCCTGACAGAAAAAAGCTATCGTCTTGGCCTGGCATCACAGGAGCGAATGAATAAGGTAAAAACAAAAAGAGAAAATGTTGAAAAAATACGATCTATATTAAATAACCTTAGCCTTGATCCGGAAGAAACAGCCGGTTTCCTGGAAAGCGTTCATTCATCAACGTTATTAAGCAAACAGAAAGCTGCACAGTTGTTATTAAGGCCTATGATTGGATTAAAGGAAATGATTAATCAAATTCCAAAACTAAAAGAAGCACTTGAGGGTTTTAACAGCGAAACGCTGGAACAGGCTGAAATACAGATCAAATACGATACCTATATAGAAAAGGAGAAAGAACTGGTTTCCAAAATGAGCCAATTAGAAGACCTGCTTATTCCGGATAATTTTAATTACGAAAAACTGGTTTCTCTAAGTAACGAAGCCCGCCAGAAATTTACCAAAATTAGGCCTAGAACACTGGGACAAGCTTCCCGAATTTCAGGTGTTAACCCAAGCGATGTGCAAATATTGATGGTTTTTATGGGTAGATAAAAAATATAATTATGAACCTGAATTTTAGGGCAGACACACCAAAAGAATTAATCTTTGAACATATAGCAGAGTACCTGCATCTTCAGAATTTAAAAATTAGTAAACAGGATAATACCCGTCCCTGGGGAGGTTTTTTTGTTATAGAAGAAAATGAAGCCGATAAATTTATTGCACTTTACTTTCCACATCTTACCAAAGAAGGATTAAGTATTTCAGGAAAACTCAGCCCTAAAATTTTAGTAGTAGCACCTGAAAAACGCCTAAGCTGGCAGTACCATCACCGCAGGGCCGAGATTTGGAAACTTATTGGAGGTACCGCAGCTTTGGCAACCAGCGATTCTGATGAAGAAAAAGAAACCCAACACCTGGGGATTGGTGATATTATTCAGTTAAAACAGGGTGAAAGGCACAGGTTGATTGGCTTGGAAAACTGGGGAGTTGTTGCCGAGATCTGGCAACATACAGATGTAGAAAATCCAAGCGATGAAAATGATATTGTAAGACTACAGGATGATTTTGGCAGATAATGGTTAACCGAATGATACATATTATTTGAAATCGGGTTTTCTTATCATTCGCATGAAATGGCCTCCAGTTCTTACGTTAGTTTCATTACTCAACTTTTACTTTCCCGGAAGCCAAGACCATTTTTATTTCACCGTAAGAGAAATCCGGGGGTAAATGTTTAAAAATTGCTGTATGGCTTGCTGCACCATGAATAGCCACAGCATCTAAAATTAATTGTTGTTTTTTGATTGACAGCAGATCGTTAATTTCAATTTCACCATCAGTAATAAAAGGGATCAGGTGCGTTTCAATGGAGCCCACAGTAAGCTTTCTTTCGGCTGCAATCTCCACAATTGTTTTCCCTTCTTTAAATAAATTGAAGGAAATCGTTTTAGTATCTGTTTTTGTAACAGCATTTTTTTCTTTTAATGCTTTTTCTTTTGAAGCTTTTGATGGCAGTGCAGCCATATTGCTTTCAATGCTATTTCGGGTACAAAACTCCTGCACAGCCTCAATAATATCATCGCCATATTTTTCTACCTTGGCTTTACCAAAACCGCTTATTTGTAACAGGTCTTTTTTGGTCAGCGGCAAGTAGGTTGCAATTTCTTTTAGTGTGGCCTGGTTGGCAACCATATAAATAACAGCTCGTTCTTCTTCAACCGTCATATCTCTCCAGCGCTTTAGTGTATTGTATAATTCGGTATTGGCAACATCTGTATATACCTCTTTTTTGCCACTGGCGTAGCAGGTAAGATTAATTTTGGGTTGTGCAAATTTCAATTTGTGTTGCAGGAATGTGGTTACCGAAAAGGGCTGTTTGCAATATTGTAAATAATAAATGCAACTGTAAACAGCCAATGCAAGTTGCTGCAACTGCTCATTAATAATATTGGCAGTCTCTTTATGCTCTGTTACCAAAGGATGATTTTGCAAAGCTTTTTGATACGCCGAAAATTTAGGCTCAAAATGATTGGCCGCATCAGTAATCCTTTTTTGTGCGGCATCATTATTTTCAATCACCGGCTCTTCTTTCATGATACCGTTAACCACATCAATAAATTTCAGGCCCACAGATTTGTCAGCAATAAAATGTTGTTTAATATTTTCAATCCAGTTAAGGCTTTCCGGGTTTAATTTATCCTGTTGCTGTGTAATATGGTGCAGTAATAAAGCAATACCAACTTCAACATCACTAAAAAAAAATATCTCACTGATGAGCTGTTGGGTAAAAACCTGTCTTGCGCCAGTAAACCGTTCTGCAAGCGAACCTTTATGCGTTAGTGATTGCTGTGCTTTAATTACATTATCATTACTAAACAGCGTTGAAGACGAAAGTTTAGACAACAAAACAATACCTTCCAGGCTTGTACAACGGCTCAGTGCCACATACACCTGTCCGCTGCTGAAAGAGGCTCCGGCATCTATCATTACCTTTTCAAAAGTAAGTCCCTGGCTTTTGTGAATGGTGATGGCCCAGGCCAGGCGTAGGGGGTATTGCGTAAAGGTTCCTAGCGTTTCCTGTTCCAGTTTTCCATCGGTTCGGTTTAAAGTATAACGGGTGTTTTCCCAGGTTTCTTTTCCCACTTCAATTTCAATACCGTCAGCATCCACAATAATTTTATCTTTCTCCAGCAATTTCACCACACCGATCTTCCCGTTAAAATATCTCTTGGCTATTATATCGTTTTTTAAAAACATTACCTGTGCCCCTTCCTTTAAAACCAACGCAGCTTCTGCAGGAAAAATATGTTCGGGAAATTCTTCTTCTACCTCGGCCTTATATGTGAATGCGTTGGTAAATAAGTTCTCAATTTTTCGCTGGTTGATTTCTACAGCCTGTTTATTGTGCGAAGTGAGTGTAATGTATTTTTCATCCGGCATTGGGGAGAATAAAGGATCATAGCGCAGGTGCAGGTCTTCAAAATCATCCGCATCCATCTGGTTATTTCGTACCTTATTTAAGAGCCTTACAAAAGAATCTTCTTTTTGCCTGTAAATTTTAGTAAGTTCGATCAGTAAGGGCATTTGCTCTTTAATGGCAAGACTGTCGAAAAAGAATGGGGTTGTATAATATTCCTGTAAAATGCTCCACTCATGATTTTGTGCAACAGGCGGCAACTGGTGCAGATCGCCAATGCATAATAATTGTACACCGCCAAACGGGGTATCATAATTACGACGGATGCTTTTTAGAATGGTATCAATAGCATCCATCACATCGCAACGCACCATGCTTATTTCATCAATTACCAGTAACTCCATTTTGCGGAGCAATTGCTGACGTTGTTTGTTGTATCTTATTTTCGCTAACAGGTCTTCTTTATGGCTCCTGGTAGGTAAAAAAGGGTGAAAGGGTAATTGAAATAAACTGTGCAGCGTAACGCCCCCGGCATTTATTGCTGCCACACCGGTTGGTGCTGCAACCACTACATTCTTGGTACAATTTTTTGTAAGATATTTTAGAAAAGTGGTTTTACCTGTACCGGCTTTTCCGGTAAGAAAAATATTTTCGCTGGTTTCCGTAACAAAGCGGTAGGCGAGGTCAAAAACTTCATTATGTTCAATCGATTGCATAAGAATAAAGATAGCGCATAGTAAGAAACCGATACTATTTAAATGGCCATGCCAAACAAGACGGTACCTGCTGTTTTTTTCTCATTTAAAACAGTTTTTTTCCTTTTGTGCTTTAACCGGATTTTTATAGCATTGCTTAGGGTTGAGTAAATAAAAAAAGATAGAAAGACTTTCAACAAAGGGTATGCTGCGAAAGTCCTTCCATCTTAACAAAGGAAATTATGCAGTGGCTTTACTACCCAGCATCAGTAATTCATTTACCTCTACTTCGGAGATGAATTTCTTATTGCCATCTTTATCGGTATAGCTACGGCTGATGAGTTTGCCTTCTATGGCGATCTCACTGCCCTTGTTTAAATACTTTTCTGCAATGTCGGCAACCTTGCCCCAGGCAACCAGGTTGTGCCAGGTGGTTTCTTTAACCTTTTCGCCTTTGGCATTGCGGTAAATCTCGTTAGTGGCAATACTAAAGCGGGCCAGCTTTTTTCCGCTTTGTGTGTTTTTAACTTCGGGTGCATTGCCCAGGTTACCAATAAGCTGAACCTTGTTTTTTAATGTGTACATGATCTTAATTTTTTTGCTTACTCACCTAAGACTTGGCAAAGGTGGTCAACAGGTTATAAATTTTTTATTTCAATCAACCGGGCTTTGACGTCATTTCCGATTGACAATGCAAAGATGGGGACGCCAAAAAGGGTTAGCCGGAGATTATACTTTTACTTACAGATATAAGCGTATATATACGGATGTAGATGAAAACAGGATACTGACTATTAATACAAACCAAAACCAGCGCTATGTTAAAAGAGAAAGAAATAAAAATTTGCCAGGTTTGCGAAAAAACCCTGAAAGGCAGAAGCGACAAAAAATTTTGCGATGATTATTGCCGGGCAGCTTATAATAACGAGCTTAAAAGTGCAGCCAATAATTATATCCGCAACGTGAATTACGCACTTGGTAAAAACCGCCGCATTTTGGAAAAACTGCTTCCGTTGGGTGAGTTAACCACAAAAGTCAATCAGGATAAATTGCTTGAAAAAGGCTTTCAGTTTAAATACCATACACAACAGTACTTTGCCAAGAACGGCAATACCTATTTTTATTGTTATGAATATGGATACCTTTCCCTGGATAATAACCGGGTTTTGATCGTAAAAAGAAACGAAGAATAATATTTTATTCAGCTCTTAAGCAACAATTTATTCATATTTAACATCTGAATTTATGCCGCAATAATAAAGTATTTTTGCTTGCTTAATTAATGAATTTGAGATTGCTTTTAAACAGGACCACGGTAATAATACTATCATTTGTATGTATGTTTTGCAGCATTCAAAAATCTATTGCACAATGTGCTACACCTATTTCTGTTTTTCCATACACCGAAGGTTTTGAAGCAAACAATGGTAGCTGGACAACCGGTGGAACCGCATCCGACTGGGCATGGGGCACACCTGCAAAAACAGTAATTACAGGAGCTGCAACCGGTACAAAGTGCTGGATTGTTGGCGGCCTTACCGGAAGCAGCTATAACGATGGTGAAGCCTCCTGGCTGCAAAGCCCCTGTTTTGATTTTACCGGGCTTCAATATCCATACATCTCATTTGCTGTTTTTTGGGAAATGGAAAGAAAATTTGATGGTGCTGGCTTTCAATATTCTACAAACCTCGGTGCTACCTGGATAAACGTAGGAACCCTTGCCGATCCAGTAAACTGTTTAAACGGTAACTGGTTTAATTTCTCCCCGGTAACTTATTTAAATACACTTGCCAGTGTAAAAGATGGTTGGTCGGGCAATACGCAATCTACCTCGGGCAGTTGTCAGGGAGGTGGCGGCAGCGGCCGTTGGGTTAATGCAGAACATACTATGCCCAACCTTGCCGGTATGCCTAATGTAATTTTTCGTTTCATTTTTGGCGCAGGTACTCAATGTAATGCCTACGATGGTTTTGCTGTTGATGATATTATGATTGGCGAAGCACCAGCAAACAATGCGTCGTTTAGTTTTTCCTGTGTAAATAATACAACCGTTAATTTTTCAAATACATCGGCACTTTGCCCGGCAACAGACTGGGATTTTGGAGATGCAGCATCGGGAGCAAACAATACATCTATGTCGGCAAATCCCACACATGTTTTTAGCGCACCTGGAACTTATACCATTACCTTAAATGCAACCGGACCGGCAAATGCGCCATCAACGACAACACAAACTATTAATATTCTTGGGCTTAGCACTTCTATTATTTCTAATAATAAATGTTTCGGAGATAATAATGGTTCGGCATCTGTTTCTGTAATTCCGGTTTCTGCGGGGCCGTTTTTTTATAGCTGGAATACAACGCCGGTACAGAATACCGCAACAGCAGCAGGTCTTGCAGGTAATACTTATACCATAACCGTGAACGCATTGAACAGTTGCACAACAACAGCAACAGTTGTAATTAGCGAACCTGCCGCATTGGCGCACACAGTAAATATTGTACAACCGGGTTGCGCTGTTGCTACGGGTACAGCAACAATAACAGAAACCGGCGGTACTTCGCCATATAGCTATTCCTGGTTTCCGGCAGGTGGCACCGGGCCAACTGCCAGCGGACTAACGCCTGACAATTATACCGTAACTATAACGGACAGTAAAGGCTGTATAGAAAACATCAACATAAATATTGCAACGGCAACAGCACCAAACATTACCATCATAAATAAAAAAGACGCTAGTTGTTTTGGTTTACACGATGGATCCGCAACAGCCATGGCTACAGCCGGCAATGCACCCTATGCTTATAGCTGGAATACCATACCCGTTCAAACCAGTGCAACAGCCATAAACCTGGCTGCTGCCAATTATACCGTAACCGTTACAGATAATAATGGTTGTTCGGCCACCACATCGGCATTAATTTCCGAACCACCTGCCGGATTCTGTGGCGAAGTGTTTTTTCCCAATGCCTTTACACCCAACGGCGATGCCAGGAATCCAGATTTTGGGCCGATGGGAAATGTGGCCGCCATCAGCAATTACCTTTTACTGGTGTACAACCGCTATGGCGAACTTGTTTTTTTTACGCGTGATGCTTTTAAAAGATGGGACGGTTTTTATAAAGGTAAACAGCTAAGTGGCAGTTATGTGTGGGCGGCAACTTATACTTACAAGGGAACCTATAAAAGAGAGGAGCGTGGATCGATAATGATAATCAGGTAGATATTTGTATCTCCGTTTGCTTCCTATAAATTTTTAAAGGCATTATTTTTGTACATCAAGTCATTAAACAACTTAACCAAACAAAAAAAATTACAATTATGCAAAAGTTTAAACAAATGATGGTCCTGGGCAGCCTGCTGTCTGTGCTGTTTTTTACAGCTTGTAATAACGGAAAAAAGGAAGAAGATAATACAACCAGCACTAAAGACAGCACCATAACAGCGCCCGGGCTAAGTGCAGCTATGGCAACCCTGTCGGGTACAGTGCCTGATACAACCCTTACCGGCACTGTGGAATTTATGCAACAAAACGGAAAAGTGAAGATGGTATTAAACATCACCTGTTTAAAAATGGCAAATAAAAGTGTAGCGGTGCATTTACATGAAATGGGCGATTGCGGAGATATGGGCAAAATGGCTCACGGGCATTGGAACCCCACCAACAAGCAACACGGCAAATGGGGCAGCAGCAGTTTTCATTTGGGGGATATAGGCAATGTAAGCTTAGATGCCGAAGGAAAAGGAAAACTGGAAATGGAAACCGACCTGTGGACCATTGGTGGCGATGAAAAATCAAATATTTTAAACAGGTCAGTTATTGTACACAGTGGCGTAGATGATTTTACAACCCAGCCAACAGGTAATGCAGGATCGAGAATCGGTTGCGGGGTTATTGTGAAAAAATAATCAGGTTATTGAAATTATAAGTATTGGATGGCAGGTTAAACAACAGAGGCGTGCAAATGCCGCTGTAGGATTTTTATGCCCGGGAAGCCGGTGTATGGCTGTTTATAACCGTTACGCTTTTTATAATTTCAAGATTTTTAAGAAAAGGAATTTAAATTCAATCCGAAAACGAATTAAGTACATAAGTTATGCCGATTATTGTAAGGCTTGATGTTATTATGATCCGACGTAAATGTAGCTAAATGAACTTTCTGAGAAAATTTATCTCATACGTCTAAGCTATCCATTGTAAAAGCCAGGTTCTTCGTCGTCTTCTTAATCCTGCACAGTTGCAGTATTAAAAAATACAAACTACTTTTAGCATTAAAGAAAAGCTGGGGACAGGAACCTCGGACAAAGATGACCACAGACATTAACGATTTTAATATTAACCCTTATGGGACTATTTGGCTTTTTAAAAAAAACACCAATTCAAATACAATCGTCAATTAATCCATACAAGGACAGTTCAATAAACCTCATTTACAATTTGCTTTTCTGCGATAACCTAAACCTGTATAAAGAAAAAATACAAGCACCTTACACTTATCCGGTTGATATTTTATTTTCTGAAACCAGTTCATTAACAGACCTGCAAAAAATTATTGACGACAAAAATTCAGACCCAAGAAATTTAATCCTTGCATACAATAGACAACTTGCTATCGGACACAAACCGCCGAATAAAGAACTTCTTGCTGTAATTGTAGAAGTTGGTCTTGACAATGGACTTGATGTATTGGCTTCTTTCAACAACGGCACTGCACGATATATAAATCACACGGAAAGTTTTTTAGTTTGGGAAACGACAAATGACGAAGCGGCAAACAAAATAACCAATGAATTATTTACCTGTAGTCAAAATATAGTAAATAAAATTGGTGTTTGGGATAAACCAAGGCGGCCAAGTCCGACAAAGGGAAATGTAAGAATTACTTTTCTTGTTTCAGACGGGCTTTACTTTGGCGAAGGACCAATGGATGTTTTATTCAGGGATCCAATGGCAAGCCCAGCATTAACAAAGGCGACAGAGCTAATCCAGTATTTAACTCAGAAATCCCTGGACACGAAAAAATAAAGTAAAATGAATTAAGCAAAAACTGAATAACTAATCTTAAACTGATATGCAAAAAAAACTCATTGATAACTTTCCTTTTGTATCGTACACAAAAAAGACTTACGAGAGTAATGAAATGGACACCCGAAGCCAGGCTTTTTTGGAATGGATGAACACGCGTAGAACAGTTCGCGATTTTTCGGATAAACCTATTCCTGAAAATGTAGTTGAAAACATCCTTCTTTCTGCATCCACAGCACCTTCGGGCGCACACAAACAACCCTGGACATTTTGTGTAGTAAAAAACCCTGAAGTTAAAAAGCAGATCCGCATTGCGGCCGAAAAGGAAGAAAAAGAAAGTTATGAAAACAGAATGACAGATGAATGGCTTAGAGATCTGCAGCCTATAGGAACCGATTGGCATAAGCCATTTTTAGAAACCGCTCCTTATCTTATAATTGTTTTTAAAAGAAGCTATGAACTGGAAAACAATAATTACAAACACCAAAATTATTATGTAACCGAAAGTTGCGGTATTGCCTGCGGCTTTTTACTTACCGCCATTCATGATGCGGGCCTGGTTGCACTGACGCATACACCAAGCCCAATGAATTTTCTACCAAAAATTTTAAACCGCCCAGAAAACGAGAAGGCCTTTTTACTAATTCCTGTTGGTTATCCTGCAGAAGAATGCTGGGTTCCGGATCTAAAAAGAAAAAACATTTCAGAGATCTGTGTTTGGATTTAGTTGGGCAATCACACTTGCTTTATTTTCAGCAATGTTATCCAAAATATTACGGGTAAATAACCGTCACGCCGAAATCCTCGTAGTATCTTTTCTTAACAAAAACCGGAGCACAGTTTTTTTAATAACAGGCTCTTCGGGCATATCATCTGCTTCCAGTTCTATGCGCCGGGTAATATCACTTAAAGAAGAAAGCCGTTCCATCGTATAAGGTATCGTATCAAGCCCCGATGCAAATTTTAAAATATAACTGTACATACCAAACAGGCTGCCAGCCATGATGGTTGTGCTGTGCAGGTTTTTAGAAACGATCAACGAAACTGCGATCACCAGTAACACCATGATCTCCATAAAACCAAAATTCCAGGCTTCCTTATCAGAAATACGGACCTGCCATTTGCGTAAATTATTATAGTGATGGCGGATGGTTGTGTTATTACCGGTACTAATAATGTCGACCTGCTTTTCCAGTTCATCATTTTTATATTTATTAAGCCGCATCATTTTTTTACCATACAGCATGCTGATGATGATCACAGGTATCATAATACCAAGGCAAATTAAAACCACCGTCTTATCATAAAAGAATAAGATGATAAGGGAGCCCACAATATTATAAGCAGCTTCAATAACATAGATCAGGTCATGTTCTAAAAAATCGACAAACTCCCGGGCCAGGGTAGAATGGGCAGTAAGTTTTGAAATATCTGTTTTAAGATAACGGCGGCTTAAAAACTTTGTAACCAGCGACGTGTAAATAGCAGTGTAGGTTCTCGTATCAAACATATGCCGTATGGTTCCAATTACCAGGTACGATAAATGAACGAGTGTTAATATGATCAAACCACGATAACTCCCTTTTATCAGGTCGTTGATGGCTTCACCAAAAAAATAAAAACGCATGAGGCTACCCAACATTTCCAGGGAGAATAACGAATACGTAAATATCAACTGATATTTATGTTTCATCATCAGGTTGCGCAAAATTTTAAATTTAGACATAGTGCTGTGCTAATGGTTATCGGGTCATCGTTAAAAAATCTCCATACAGATAACGTTGTTAAAGTAAAAACCTAAAAGCTGTCAGGCTGAACCTGTTGAAGCCGATATAATTATGTCATCCCGTCTTAGGCAATCTTTCGACATACTCAAGATGACAAGGCTTAGACGCCCTTAACTAAATAACGTTGTCCTTAAAAGGAGAGAATTGTAATGGTGGTTAGTAAGACCGGGGGAATGCGGGCGAGTTTAATCGTTGCGTTGGCTTTCTCTTTCTGTTACCGAATTATTTGTAATTCCGGTAACCCATCCACAACAATTGGCTGCACCGCAGCGACAGTTAAAGGGCTCCATATGTTCATCCAGGAAGCTTGCGTAGTTAAGGGTTAGTTCTTCGTCTTTAAAAATATTTCTTAAAGCCACTACATTTAAGCCTTCATAAGCGGTGTTCGGATCGCAACTGTGATTTTGTGGTGCCCAGTTTGCCGGGTTATTATCCCAAAGCAAAAATACTTCTTTGCTTAGAGGATAAGCATACTTTCTAAATGTTTCCTTTTCCTTAACATTCCAATAACGGGCTACATAATTGCGGGTAACTATGCGCTGAGCCATTTCTTCGCCATTGAAAATCAATGCTTTAACAGGTATTTTTTGCGTAGCATAAATGCCATACCCGGCAATCGCATTACCTTTCATCCTGTACTTTTTTTGCATACGTTGGTGCCGGGCAATGCCTTCGTCAATGATCTTTTTAAGAAAACCGGCCTGGCCAATACCATCGGCTTTTAAGATATAATCTGCCGACCCTTCGTACCCATCCTTATAAAAAACAGAACAGGTAAAATTTATTTCAAGAAAGAAAATTTCATTTTGATCATTTACCCTGAAGTCGAGCCGGGCATAACCAGCGCCGCCAAATCCCCGAAAGATCTGTAGGGCAGCATCTTTTAATTGTGTTTCCAAAACAGGATCATTACAGGGGATATTTGCTTCGGGATGCAGCTCGGATGTTTTTAAAGCATAGGTCTTAAACTCAAAACCTGTCGGAAAAATATATTCAATGGGTTTAAAAACAGTACAAGTTTTTTCATCATCAGCATTGGCAACCAACATAACCGTAAACTCTCTTCCGTAAATATATTCTTCAACCAATAAAGGCCCATACCCTTCCATGATATCAGCACATTTAGCAAGCAGCTCTCCTTTATTATTTACCAACGAATGTTGATCAATACCCAAACTGTCGCCGGCCTTATCGGGTTTTACAAATAAAGGATATTGCAAATGAGCACTGGCAGTGTCAATGTTATCAAGTGTTTCAATTAAAGCAAATGCAGGCGTTTTAATGCCGGCTACATAAGCCACATATTTCATCAGGTCTTTGGGCAGGTCGTATAATAAAGATGTTGGACCGGTAAACGGAAGATTTAGCAATTCCATAAAATAGATCACGTCAATGGATGGAACATTCCACTCCAGGTAACCTTCGCAGAGATTTACAAAGACATCGTAATTTTTTTTCTTTAACTCTTTAAGTTGTTTATAGGTAGATAATTTATTCAGCAATACATGATCAAATAGAGCATCGGGCATTAAATGACTGAGATCCCTTGGCGGATCATAATTTTGGTAATCAACATCAGAAGTGGAATAGTCGGGCTGGAGTACACACACTCTAAAACCCCCCAACCTCCTGAAGGGGGAGACAAGCGAATATTGTTGCGGAGATGTATTCTGATTTTGTGGTTCTTCCATTTTTTGTTTGCAAAATCTGCAGCAGATAGTTTTATGCGATACGTCTTTTTTGTTCTTTTGCTGAGCGGCGGGAAAATGCATCATTAATAATTTCGGCCACCAATTCGGTAAAAGTATTATTGCTAAAGCGAAGTATGGCACCAATGGAAGTAAAGTCTTCATCCTCACTTAAACCACATTGTGCATTTACTTCCAGTAAATATAATTTACCGGTTTGTTTGTCCATTCTTATATCTGCACGGGTGTAGCCACAACCTTTGCAGGCAACAAATGCATCCCAGCTTATCTTTTTTATTTCATCAATCAACGAAGCATCAGGCAAAGCATATTCATAAAAATTGGCTTCATTGGGCATGGGTGTTTCTTCTTCATAAATTTCCCAGAGCCTGTCGAACGATAAAAATTTTTCCTGCTCGGGTAAAGATGCATGAAAAACCCGCTCTACCGGCGTATATATTTTTGCATCTTTTGGATTGTTGTATGAGCCCGAAATCAAAACAGTGAACTCGGGACCAGTGATAAATGATTCAGCAATCAATCCATCGGCAGCGAGGTCCCAGCCGCGATAACCTGCAAACATCTTGTTTACCTGTTCTTTTAATTCGGCCCGGTTGTTAACTACGTTTTTAATTCCAACTCCCATGCTGCCACCGGATATAGAAGGCTTAATAATTATTGGCGTACCGAGCTCTTTAAAAATATTTTCAATACCAGTTTCTTTATCATGAATGGCTTTCCATGCTGCAGAAGGAACGTCCGCTTTATCAAAAGCCTGTTTCATCCGTATCTTGGAAGTGGTGATATGGTAGAAGTATTCATCCGACCCGGTATATATCAAACCTTTTTCTTCCAATAATTTTACCACAGATATGCCGGGTGTTCCGTTTATCTCATCACCATCACAAAGATTAAATACTACGGGTGTTTTATTGGCAAAATCTTTTTCTTTGGCGATCTGTTCAATAATAGCAGGAAAATCTTTAATGGTAACCGGCTGCCAATTCCATTCAATACCCAGTTCTGCAAAAGTCTTTTCGTATTCTGCAATGCTCTGACTAAAATCGTAGTAATAATCAATATTAGCATCGCTGGTTTCTAGTAGCGGTGCTAACACCCAAACCTTAATTTGTTGAAAAGAGAAAGAAGATAATAATGGGTTAAATGCAGCCATAGCAAAAAATGGGGAGTTACAGAGACAGCTTTTGCCTTACCTGCTCTCTGATGAAATCGGTTAGTTTGTATTTTGAAAGCGTTTCAACAGAAAGATGTGAAGCGCCGTTTATTAATTGTAAACATGCTGCGGTACCGCAATTGCAAACAAAGGGTTGTGCCATTTCCCATTCTGTGCTGGGATAAAAAAAAGTAAACTCATCGCCAGGTTGCATAGGATGTATGCAAACCAGCTCCATGGTTGTGGTATTAAAAAAAACATTGGGTGCACAACTATGATTAATGTATTGCAAAAACTCCGGCATCAGCGTAATATGCCTGTTGGTAGTGGTTTGCACGGTTAAGTAAGTTGCATAGGACTGTGTTGTGCCTGCGTTGAATTTACTGATCACATCGCCGGGCGCAAAGCTAACGGCTCCAAATAAAGATTTTTGATTGGTTTGGTTATTGAGTAAAACATTTGCAAAAATGTGGTTACTGATAACTTCGAAAGACGGGGTAGTAATAGAAGTTTTTATCATGCTTTTTAAGATGGGAATAACCCGTAAAAGTTTAAAATAATTTTATTTTATTTTTTGCAAGCATTCTATTCAGTAAATGTATAAAAGCATTGATTAATAAAAAAGATTATTGCCCATTATTATTCATTGGTGGATTAATAGCGATATTGTGTGCATAACCATACAGCCTGCATTTGCTGTAAAACAATTGGCTCATGTCTATAGAACCAGATCAACCCAACCCTGATTTACTTATACAACTGGTACAAATGAAAATGCCCTTTGGAAAATATAAGGACAGGATATTGTGCGACCTGCCTGTATCTTACCTGGAATGGTTTCAACGCAAAGGATTTCCAAAAGGTAAACTGGGTATGTTGCTGGAAACTTTGTATGAGATCAAGATCAATGGCCTGGAGGAATTGCTGCAACCATTAAAGCGCCTGCCTTTAAGAAACCTGCCAAAAAAATAAAGGTGTTTTACTTGCCGCAATTTAGTTCGGCATAGAAAAAGTTAAAAACACATAAGGGTTTATAGACCATTCGTCATTCATCTCCTGGTCAATATCACCAAACCTGAGGTCGAGCATATTACCAGACTCATTGATCTCCCAAAGTGTAAGGTCTTTTTTGGCCGGGTCGGGCTGGCAGATCTCGGGTATCATTTCTTTAAGCATACCGTTCCAGCAAAGCTGTATTAATTGCTCTTTTTGCGAAAGCTGTTTATCATTTTTAGTATTGTTCAGTTCACACCAATCCCTTTTAAAGAAACTGCTGTTTGTCTGAAGCAATATTTCACGGTTGGTAGAGATCTTTTTCATATCTGAGCTATTTAGTGCTCAATACTATGATGCAGAATAAGGAAGAATGTAATAAAAGGAGGCTGTAAATTCTTGTTAAGAAAGCAGGCAAGGATTTTACATTTCCAACATGGCAGCCAGAGCCAGCTCTTCTGATACGGTTCCTGATAATTATCGGATAATTCAAAGATTTTCTGTCAACCCGGTTCAGTTATAAAAACAAAAAACCCCAACATTTCTGTCGAGGTTTGTGGTGTGGCAAGGACTAACCTCTTCTTTTAAGACAGATATGGACATATTCGGACAATGGCTGGATTTGTATTATTTGGGGGAGGCGTTTGAGGTGTGAGCAAAGGTCATTCTTATTGATAAACTGCCAAGTAGCAAGAATGAATGCGTATTTTAACCTCTATATATGAAACGAATTGTGGTTCGTAGGTGTGATCCTTTGAAAATGAACATGTATAGACTATTTTTAAGGGTAATTTTATTAACCCAAATCAATTGTGAGCTTGATTGCATTCTTTGACCTTGAAATAAACCCGAAAAGAAGGATATGGAAGTAAAGATTATATTACCCAAAATTACTCTAACAAAATAGAGATTTCTAAAATTCCCTCCGGCTTAATACAGATTAGATACAGATATTAATTTTAGATTATCAAGTCTTAAAATAAAATATTTCCAATGTTTTTGGTAACTTTTGGCTATTCAAATTTTTTAGTCCCCAATAAAAAATTTATGCAAAAAGAACTTCTTGCCGAAATAAAGGAATTAAAAGCTGCTATTAGCACGCTCATCGGAACTTCTGATTTACTTCCTGAAGAACAATTTTCAAAGGAAGCATTAGACAAGGCAGCAAAACAGTTTCAAAAATTAAGTATTGAAAGAGGAGAATGGGTAAACGATAGCGATATAACGAAATACATAAAGAATGCACATTATCGTGCCGGAGCTTTTATTATACGGGAATTTAATTTTACTAACTACTTTAAAAGTGGCCGTAGTTTCTTTTTTAATAAAAAGGATCTAATTGCTTTAGCCAAAGAATTAAAAGAACGAAATGTTAATCTAGGAAGATATATGGAGTATATAGATGACCAGGTAAGATTTAAAAAAAACCTTGTAAATGCTGCTGAGAACAATAAGGGGAAAAGTAAAAAGAAGACCTTTAAGATTTCCGCTGATTTAAAAGATTTTAATACCTCTCCTGTCAAAATGCCTTCGGCGGATATTATTGGGGAAGATATTAAGCGGTTAAAAGAAGAGTTTTTTGAATACAAAATCTCTGATTACGTTGACATATACAAAGATAATTATGCCATGACGAAGCACATATATTGGTTTGAAAAATACCTTGAACCAGGGTTGAAGAAAAGATGCAGGAAATGGTGCGAGGACTTTAATTATGCAAACCATGCTATAGAAGAAGTCACAAAGAAAAAGGAAACCTTTATTCCAGTTCAGGAAGAGGATATGATCCAACTATGAACTTCTTCTCCTTTTTTCAATCTTTAAAACTTCTGATTCCTGGTACATTGCTTTTCTCCGGCCTTTTACAAGTTGAGGTTTTACAATGCCATCATTAATGGCTTTCAAAAAAGTGGCATTACTGATACCGGCCATTTTTAGAGCACCTTCTTTTGTGAGCAATTGGTCCTTTTGCAGTTCATTTTTTAGTTCTTCCCTTATAATAGTACGAAGTTTTTCAAAAAATTCCTCTGGCTTGATACCGAAAAGTAATATAGAATCCATATTTAATTATTTGATTCCAAAGTTATTTATTGCCAGAATGTAAATTTTATTAAATAATTACCTACCTGAATTTTACCTAATTGAGCGGAATTTAGTGGATGATGAATAATTTTCGTATAAAATAGAATTAAATCGTATCATATTTGTTACAATATCGAGTTATTATCGTATAATTACGTATCAAATCGTATTAAATATATGTCAGGCCAAATATTTACATTTTCCTTTGCTCCTGATTGGATGCAATTAACAAATGAAATTAGTCAGATAGACCGATTTGATGCTTCATGGACAACCATTGAGAAAAGAGAAGGGCAAACCCTAAAACAACTGAAGTCTATTGCCACAGTTAGAAGTGTTGGAGCTTCTACCCGTATTGAGGGTTCTAAGATGACAGATGATGAAGTGGCGGTACTATTAAAAAATCTTGCCATATCAAAACTTGAAGAACGTGATCAGCAGGAAGTGGCCGGTTATTTTGAAACGCTGGAACTGATAGCCGAATCGTTCAGAGATATGGAGATTACTGAAACTAACCTGAAACATTTGCATAATATGCTGATGAAGTACAGTGAAAAAGATGCCTGGCACAAAGGAAACTATAAACAACACAGCAATGTAGTTGAAGCGAAAAATCCAGATGGCTCCAAACAAGTAATATTTAAAACTACGGATCCCGGATTTGCCACAGACGATGCAATGAGTAAACTGGTAACATGGTATCACTCAGATTCACAAACACATGCGCTGATAAAAGCGGCAGTATTTGTATATGATTTTCTAAGTATTCACCCTTTCCAGGATGGTAACGGAAGGATAAGTCGATTATTGGGTACCTTATTGCTTTTAAAGAACGGATATTCGTGGGTTCAATATGTAAGCTTTGAACATGAAATTGAAAAGAGGAAATCGGAATATTATAGAATACTGATGCAATGCCAGCGGCAAAGACCAGGCGAAGAAATTTATCCCTGGGTACTATTCTTTCTGGATTGCCTGAAGAATATTCAAAAACAATTACTGTCGAAACTGGAAGTGCATACGAAATCCGACAGGTTGTCTCAAAGAGAAAAAATGATCTATTCATTTATAGAAAATCATCCTGGTTCTAAGTCAGGCGAAATTGCAAAAAAGATCAATGTCCCTTTACCAACAGTGAAAAGAACACTTACTGAAATGGTTAAACATAAATTATTGGCAATAAATGGAGCCGGAGCCGGTACCAGTTATACGATCGAAGGCGGAGCTTCTATACAAAAAGATGCTGCAATGCTTTTTACCAATGCAGAAAGAAAAAAAGAATTTATTATTAAAAATCAAAGCTCATTTATTGAGATAAAAAAGATCATCCTTACTCCATTATTTAAATGGACACATCCAGATGAATGGGGTAACCGACTTTCAAGAACTGGGTTATATTTTCAGATTAGCTGTTCCAATAACAGTGGATCAACTGCTAAGTCTACTCCTTTTCCTATTTCACCAAGCCCATATCATTACCAACCTGTGTTCGTTTTGAGCCAACCAATAAATATTCCCGGCAATTTATGGGATAATACGCCCTATAAATCAGATTTCCCTATCCATGTTAAAGTAGAATTATTTAGCTCAGTGGCGGAAATTGAATTTGACGTGATGATTGTTTATGATGAAGCGTAAGAAACGTACAGCAGGTTAAAATTTAATCAATTATTGATTGAATTTTAAAATAACCCGCATAAAATGGGTAATATTTTTGATTAGTTGACCGGTTTTTTAAAATCAACTTTACAAAAAATCTACTTCCTCAACTGCTGGAATTATGCAAAAACAAGTTTTAATAATTTTGTTATCCTGAAAATTGAAAGTGATTATACCGGAGCGATAGGGTTTCTTTTTATTTCCCGGGCCAATAGCAAACGGGTTTACTTCAGGCTCATTCATAAGTTGAAAAAGTGCTGCACCTAAAGTTTTTTGAAATTTAATCATGTACATTTTTACTGGTTCATTTCCTTCTTTAATTGCAGTAAGTTTTTTGTTTAAATAATCAATGACCTTAGCCTTTCCTATTAGTACATCTAGTATCACTTGTGAATGGTGTTCAATGTCATCATGAATATCATCGGTAATTTCATTAACGTCTAAAGTATTCCAAGCTTTACAGTATTTTCTTATTAAAGCTTCCATAATATTTCGTTTTAGTTAAACTAAGTAAATTGCGGATTTAATATTAACATGTTAATCCGTGCTAAGTGAAGAATATGAAATAAATAGAAAAATAATATTTTTTGGATTTCTTTTTGGATAATTATTTATTTAAATCAATTTCCAGCCCCATTGCTTTTTATCCTGATTATATGATTTCATAGCGTATGCTTTCAAATGAAGCCCATCAGTAAGCTTCAGTTTTGCAACTAAAGACGGATGAACAAAAACATCGCCCAGAACGCCAAATGATTTACCGGTCGGAATTTTCACATCTTCTTCTACTTCCTTTAGAAATTGTTTTTTGAACGCTTCGCCATTTACCTTAATTGCGGTATAAAGTTGGTATATAACTTCATTTGAACCTCCTTGAAATCTCACTTTTAAGGTATCTCCAGCTTTTACATCCTTGAAAAAACGATCATCCTTGAAGAAACCAAACTTGGATTCGGGCGCTATGAAATTGAGCACTTTTAAGTGACAGAAATTTGGGGAAGCTTACATAAGTTAGCCCATCAAATTTATGTTACAAGCTTTATGACTTTTAGTATTGAAATCTCATCTTCAATTATACATCGTATAATTCTTCTTCACCGCACTTCTTGCCTGCTCAAATTGAGGAAGATAATAACCTGGGTCAGCGGCCGGGGAATCCTTTTTAAGTAAGAACTCTATCCTCCTGATTCCAATCTCCTCTATCATCTCCAGCCTGCGCTCATAATTAGTTTTATTCCACGTAAGTTTAATTATGCCAATAAACAACGGATTCAATTTTTGGTGTTTCCAGCAGGAATTTATGTAGATAAGGAAACAAAGGATTATCGAACTCCAAAAATAAATTCGGTATACCTCTACTTTGCACGCCTGAGAAGGGTTTTGGAGGAAAATAAAAGCGGGAAAACTGAGTCTGATCTCAATTTTCCCGCTTCTGTGGTGTGGGCCGGGATTGAACCGGCGACACAAGGATTTTCAGTCCTTTGCTCTACCAACTGAGCTACCGCACCATCCTGATCCAAATTTTGAATCGGGTTGCAAAAATAAGGGGATTCTCCCAAATATTACCTATTCAATCTAAAATATTGTACTAATTACCGTACTCACATAAAAATTTGATACGCATCAGTTTTAACTGCTCCCAGTTAAAATTGCTGTCGGCAAGTTCTTCCTGGGCAATTTGCAGGGAAGATGTTTCGCAGCTTTTAAAATAATCCATAATCTCATCCTGCTCATATTCATCAACCATTTCATTGATAGCATAATCCAGGTTTAATTTGGTACCGCTGGCCACAATGGTTTCCATTTCTTCCAATAATTCATCAATTCGCAGGTCGCGGGTTTTTGCCACGGTTTCCAACGGTATCTTTTTATCTACGTTTTGTATGATGAATATTTTATTGTTATTGCGGTTTACCACACTCTTCATCACAAAATCATCGGGCCTTACAATATCATTTTCTGCTACGTATTTTGTAATTACTTCTAAAAAGGGTTTGCCGTAGCGTATGGCTTTTCCTTTACTTACACCACTGATCTTCTCCAGTTCATCCATCGAAGTTGGGAACATGGTTGCCATGTCTTCAAGACTGTTCTCTAAAAAAATAACAAAGGGTGGCAGGTTTTTTTCTTTGGCTACTTTTTTACGAAGGTCTTTTAACAGGACCATCAGTTTTTCATCAGCGCCTGCCAATTCTGCTGCAGCCTGTTCGCTTTCTTCATCATCGGCATTGGCTTCTTCAAACAGGTTGTTTAATACAATTTTAAAAGATGTGGGTTTCTTTAAAAAAGCAGTACCGGCTTTAGTAATTTTTAGTAAACCGTATTCTACGATATCTTTTTCAATTAATCCAGCCAGTAACATTTGCCGTATCAGGCTGTTCCAAAAATGATTTTCTTTATCATTGCCGCTGGCAAAAACATCCAACTCTTCGTGCCTGTACATTTTTACCTGTGGCGTTGCCTTACCCGCAAGGATGAGTAAAGTGTACTCAACCGGAAACTGTTCGCCCAGTGCCTTTATTATTTTTAATACAATAACAGCATCGTCTTTGGCTTCAATTTTTTCTTTGGGTTGTAAACAGTTGTCGCAATGGCCGCAACTTTTTTTATCATCATAATGCTCACCAAAATAATGCAACAACGTTTTTCTGCGGCAAACACTGCTCTCAGCATAAGCAACTGTTTCATTGATCAACTGTGCACCCACTTCTCTTTCGCTGAGCGGCTTGTCTCGCATCAGGTGTTCCAGCTTGGCCACATCTTTGTGCGAATAGTAGAGAATACATTTTCCCTCCATGCCATCCCTGCCGCCACGGCCGGTTTCCTGGTAATAATTTTCTATTGATTTGGGAATATTGTAATGAATTACAAAACGGATATCAGGTTTGTCGATACCCATTCCAAAGGCAATGGTGGCAACGATCACATCCACATCCTCATTTAAAAACTGGTCCTGCCTGTCGGATCTCAGCTTGCTATCCAGGCCGGCATGATAAGCAACAGCTTTTATACCATTTGCTATCAGCATTTTTGCCAGCTCTTCCGTTGTTTTTCGGTTGAGCGTATAAATTATCCCACTCTTGCCTTTATGCTGCTGAATAAAACGGACGATACTTTTATTGGTTTGCTCCAGGTTTATTTTTGGCTGAATCTCGTAATATAAATTTGCCCGGTTAAAGGATGAGATGAATATTTTTGGTTTACGCAATCCAAGGTTCTTAACTATATCGCTTTGCACTTTTGGGGTAGCAGTTGCAGTTAATGCAATCACCGGTATGGTCTCATCAATCAGGTCCATCATCTCTCTCAATCTTCTGTACTCAGGCCTGAAATCGTGTCCCCATTCCGAAATACAATGTGCTTCATCCACAGCAAAAAAGGAAATTTTTAATTCTTTAAAAAAAGCAATGTTCTCTTCCTTGGTCATGGTTTCAGGAGCCACATACAACATTTTTGTTTTTCCGGTAGTAAGATCTTCCTTTACAATTTTTTGCTGCCCTTTATTTAAGGTGCTGTTTAAAAAATGTGCTACATCATCCTTGCTGCTGTAACTACGTACCAGATCAACCTGGTTTTTCATCAATGCTATCAGTGGCGAAACAATAATGGCAACACCCTCACTGATCATGGCCGGTAACTGGTAGCATAAACTTTTACCGCCACCTGTTGGCATGATCACAAATGTATCATTACCGTTCAGCAGGCTTTCAATGATCTCTTCCTGCGGTCCTTTAAAACCGTCAAAGCCAAATTGATTTTGAAGTTGTGTGGACAGGTCAGGTTGATTTTTTAAGGCTGCTTTCAACGCAACTTTAATTTTAGGTTCTTTATTGTTGGATTTTGTCTTCGCCATAGTGTTAGCTTCCTGTGTATTTGATCTTTGGTCAGTTTAATTTTTATGACCCGATTTTTTTAAGGGCAGCGAAGTTAATTCAAAACTGCCGCAAAATCAAACCCGATCTGCATCAACAGGCAATTTAACTGTAGTTGATTTAATTACTTAAGTTAAAGAAAATAAATTAACCAACAAAACTTCAAACGTTAAAAATATTACGCAAAATCTTGTAGCTGTAGTACTACAAATGCTGTTCTTTGCATTATGAATGATTTGAAGTAGGTTTGCGGATTACTGATGGATAACAGCAAAATTATATCGGTTGCTTTACGCACTATTGAGTTGGAAACCAACGCCATTAGCGGCTTAAAATTGTTTATTGACGAAGGCTTTGTTAAAGCAGTTTCAGCAATTGCGGCAAGCGGTGGAAGATTGATCGTTAGCGGTATTGGCAAAAGCGCCATCATTGCACAAAAAATTGTAGCTACCTTAAACAGCACCGGAACGCCATCTGTATTTATGCATGCTGCTGATGCCATTCACGGCGACCTGGGCATAATACAGGTCAATGATATTGTAATGGTGATCAGCAAAAGCGGCAACAGTCCCGAAATAAAAGTACTTGCTCCGTTTGTAAAAAACTTTGGTAATACTTTGATAGGGATGGTAGGTAATATGGAATCATTTTTGGCGCTTAACTGTGATATTGTTTTAAATACTTCTGTTGACCAGGAAGCGTGCCCCATTAACCTGGCACCAACAAGCAGTACTACAGCGCAAATGGTAATGGGCGATGCACTGGCCGTTTGCCTGATGGAACTTAAAGGATTTAACAGCAATGATTTTGCAAAATATCATCCCGGTGGTACGCTCGGCAAAAAATTATATTTGCTGGTGGCAGAAATGGCAGCACAAAATGCAAAGCCCCGGATTTTGCCAACAGCATCTATAAAGGAAGTGATCGTTGAAATGACCCAAAAAAGACTGGGGGCAGCAGTAGTTGTTAATGAAAAAGAAAATATTTTAGGCATTATAACTGACGGAGATCTGCGGCGTATGCTTGAAAAAACAACGAGTTTTGAAAACCTGCATGCAAAAGACATTATGAGCATTAACCCCAAAACAATAGCGGCAGAAGTATTAGCGGTAAATGCACTTGATGAAATGCGCAAGCATAATATAAGCCAGTTAATAGTTGAAGATAATGGCATTTATGCCGGTATAATTCATTTACACGATCTGGTAAAAGAAGGGATCATATAATAAAAACATGAGCAAAAATAATTACGTGGCTATTATGGCCGGTGGGATAGGAAGCAGGTTTTGGCCCATCAGCCGTACAGATTTTCCAAAACAGTTCCTGGACATTTTAAATACCGGCAGAACACTGATACAGGCAACCTTTGACAGGTTTGCAAAGTTTATTCCTGCAGAAAATATTTATATTATTACGTTTGAACAGTATAAAGATCTTGTTGCCAAACAGATTCCTGAACTGCCAATAGAAAATATTCTGTGTGAGCCTTCACGTAAAAATACAGCACCCTGTGTGGCTTATATTTCTTATAAGCTGCACCAAAAAAATGCCAATGCAAATTTAATTTGTGCACCTGCCGATCATATCATTACAGATGAGCCTGCTTTTGAAAAAGTTTGTAAAGATGCGTTGCAGTTTACAGCGCATATAAAGGGATTGATAACGCTTGGTATAAAACCTACGCACCCCAATACCGGCTATGGTTATATACAATATGAACCAAATGCGGTAAGCGACAATGTATATAAAGTAAAAACCTTTACCGAAAAACCCGATAAGCAACTGGCCAAAACTTTTATAACCAGCGGCGATTTTTTATGGAATGCCGGCATCTTTGTGTGGCAGGTAAAAAATATTATCAAAGCATTTGAAAAACATTTACCCGAACTGGCCGAAGTGTTTGAAGCAGAGAAAACGCTTTTCAATACAAAAAAAGAAAAAGAAGTTATAGAACGGATCTACCCGCTATGCATAAATATTTCCATTGATTATGGTGTGATGGAAAAAGCAGATAATGTATATATCATACCATCATCATTTGGCTGGAGCGACCTGGGTACCTGGTCGAGCACATACGATAACCTGGATAAGGATTACCTGGGCAATGCAGTAGTTGGTAACCATGTTATGGTGATAGATGCCACCAATAATGTGATACATGCCGATAATAAAAAACTGGTTGTTTTGCAGGGACTCGATGATTTTGTGGTGGTGGATACCAAAGATGTTTTACTCATCTGCAGAAAAGATAAAGAGCAGGACATAAAAGAATATGTTGCAGAAATAAAAAGAAATAAGGGCGAAAAATATTTGTAAGCCTTATTTTAAAGGCTAACAATTTTCTTATATTCAAATCTACTCAGTTTGATACCAAACATACAAAGTAAACTTCCCAATGTTGGAACTACTATTTTTACCGTAATGAGTGTGCTGGCCAACGAATATAAAGCCATTAACCTGGGCCAGGGTTTTCCGGATTATTCGATGAATGAAGAACTGGTTTCTTTGGTGAACAAAGCCATGCAGGACGGGCACAACCAATATGTGCATATGAACGGACTGCCCGCATTAAGAGAACAATTGGCAGAAAAAATTGCAGGATTGTATTCAACCATAATCAATCCCGAAACAGAAATTACCATTACACCCGGGGGCACTTACGCCATTTATACGGCACTTACAACCATATTACAACCCGGTGATGAAGTGATCGTTTTTGAACCGGCTTACGACAGTTATATTCCCAATATTGAAATTAACGGAGCCGTGCCGGTTTTAATTCCGTTGGTTTATCCGGATTATAAAATTGACTGGGAACTGGTAAGACAAAAAATTACGCCCAAAACAAAACTCATCATGTTAAACACGCCGCACAATCCTACAGGTGCTGTGTTGGGCGCAGATGATATTGCACAACTACAAAACATAGTTAAAGGCACAGGTATTTTTATTTTGAGTGATGAAGTGTATGAACATTTAATTTTTGATGGCAAGCAACATGAAAGCATGTTGCGCTACCCCGACCTGTACGAAAGAAGTTTTGTTTGTTTTTCTTTTGGCAAGGTTTACCATTGCACTGGCTGGAAACTTGGCTATTGTGTTGCCCCGCCGGCACTGATGAAAGAGTTTAGAAAAGTACACCAGTTTAACTGTTTTAGCTGCAACAGCCCGGTACAGTTTGCACTAGCTGAATTTTTAAAACAAAAAGATAATTATTTACAGCTTGGTGGTTTCCTGCAACAAAAAAGAGATTATCTTAAAAGCCTGCTGCAGCAGACAAAGTTTAAGCCATTACCATCTTACGGCAGCTATTTTCAGTTATACAGTTACCGTGAAATAACAGATGAAAGCGAAAAAGATTTTGCCATCAGATTAACCAAAGAATATGGCGTAGCCACTATACCCACCTCAGTGTTTTATAAAAACGGTGACGACAATAAAGTGTTACGCTTTTGTTTTTCTAAAAAGGAAAGCACACTGGAAGAAGCGGCCAACAGGTTGATGAAATTGTAGGTGCCTGGTCAATAAGAGCATCTCGAAAATTATTGAATATCCAACGCTTCGGTGTAACTTAATTGTTCCGCTATCAAAAGTAGCCTGTTACCAAGCAAGCAGTTGATGAAATCATAAATTACTTAACCCCAATTTTTTAAAAATGATAAAGAAGATATTTATAGGGTTGTTGGTTATTTCTTTACTGCTGGAAGCTGTACTTACTTTTCTATGTTTTTTTATGCCCGGGAAAGCGCTGGAGCAAATGAAAATGGTATACAGTGATGCTTATGCTTTTCCTGTTTATCTAATAGGATGGTTCTTATTATTAATTACATTATTCATCGCATTATTTTTGGTAGCTGCAATAAAAAATAATCAGCAGTACAACCATGCGATATACATTTTATGCTTTTGGTGGATAAGCATTGGTATTGGCATCTATTGTTTTAGCGGCTTAACCACAAACCTGTTTACCGATACCTTAAAAGGAGCAATACTTCTTGTACTTGCTTATTTAAACAGCAAACAGCAATCGGCTGTAAAATAGCAGTAGCCTTATTAACAATTGTTAATTTGGGCAAAAAATTACACAAATTTTATATACAATCTCATTGTTAACAGCCTGTTTACTGCTTATTTATTTACTGGAATGCTTTTTGGTCTTAATAAAGAAAAAGCATTATTATGAAAACGATTAAATATTTATGCATAGCATTCATCGCTGCTTTATCAATAGCAGCCTGCTCAGCGCCAGTACACGTTGAAAAAGATGATTCAGTTAATTTTAAAAATTACAAAACATACATGTGGGTTGATACCAGGTATAATCAAAACGATAAATCTGCAAGGCCTACTAATTACGGAGATATTAGTGTGAGAAATGCATCCAATGCCGAGCTTAGAAATGCCGGGTGGCGTGAGGTAAGCAGTGACCCGGATATTTTGGTAAGTTATGATGTGCTTGTTAATAATAATACAGTGCGTAAATCAGACCCCGTTTACTCCCAGTCATACTCACGTACTTATTATAACCCAAGGGCAAAAAGGTGGGGTACTATTTATTATCCATCGCAGTTTTTGGGTTATAATGATTACAATGTGCCGGTAAAAGAAGGAACAATTACGCTTACATTTACTGATGCTACTACAGATAAAATTGTTTTACAGGGATGGACGACCAATGAGCTGGATTATTCACGGATAACAACAGAAGAAATAACAGCAGGAGTAAAAAATATTTTTACCAAGTTTGACCTTGCTGCTAAATAAAAGATTCAGGAAAACACTTTAAAAGATCATTACCTGCAATTAAGCGTTAAACTGTTGCAGGTGATGATCTACATGTTTATACATGCTTTGGCCCCATTGTTCTTTTGTAAATGAACCAAACATAGGGTGTGGAAACCTGCCAACATTTTCGGGCCCGCCGTTATGAAACTGGTTTATTAAATCTGTTAACTCCTGTTTTTCTTTTTCAAAATCACGTGCATCTTTTATGATAAAATTGGGTGCGGTTGGCAGGTTTTTTTTCCAGGGAGATTCATTGTATAATTTTGGTTTTATCATCCAGCCAATTAATAATCCCATAAACATGCGGGGCATTTTTTTATCGCTCAATGGAACCTTAAACGCCTCCTTACAATGTGCCAGCATTTGGGCCACATCCATTTTACCCCATTGGCGCTGGCTATTAGGGTTAAGGGTATTCATACGGTTAATAATTTCTGTATAGCTGTCCTTGTCAAATAAATTTTTCATGCAGTTGTTTTGTTAAAGATAAAAATTTTTTTGAACAGGGTTATTCTATCTCAATATCATATTTATCTAAAAGACCGGCGATGCCTGTTACCGAGAACATGGCTTTTTTAATACGGTTTGCATCGGGGTCAATGGAATAATTATAAGCCGTTCTAAGGTCTGCTTTTTCTAAAATAGTATTGCTAAAAACAGCGCTGGCCAGATTGCAGTTATCAAATATGGCATTTGTAAGATCGGTTTCTGTAAAATCCACTTCCTGTAGACTGGAATCTTTAAAATTTATTTTTTTCAGCTTCCGTTTGTAAAAAGAAGATAAGTTGAGCAGGCAGTTATCAAAAGAAATGCTGAACAGAAATTCGTGACAATCATCAAAATGTAATCCCAGCAATTTGCAATCTTTAAAACTAACATCTTTAAAAGCGGTTCTTGTAAGTTTAGCCAGACTTATATTACAAGCTGTGAACACACATTCAGAAAAATTTATTTTTGAAAGGTCCAGGTTTGAAAAATTGCAATTTGTAAACTGGCAGTTTTCATAATCTCCTTTTTCAAAAACATGAGCTGTAAAATCTACCTGGTCAAAAATTTTATCTTCTATGTAAGTTTTTTCCATGGAGGTGTCTGGCCACAATGCCAGTTTTTAAATTTTCAGAATATATGCAACCCGGTTATCTTTAAATTTTAAAGGTATTGGTAGTGGCCTGACACCTATGTTTCCCGTATTGCTTCAACCAATACCTGGTTGCCCGCCAAATCATAATACGTGCAGGTCATTTCTGTTATGTCAACGATCCATTTTTCAACTCCAGCTTCTGCAGCCTGTATACAAAACGTTGGATAATCTGTTTGGCCTTGTTGATGAATAGCTAAAGCATGTTTTAATTTTTCTGCAGAAGGCTGTTCTGCAACCTCCCTTGTTGGCCACTTTGGTTCTGCGCTAATTTTAAAATCACCTGTGCCATAATATTTAATATGCCCGTCTTCTGCAAAATGCTCATACGCTGTTACGCCCAATGATTTCATTTCCTGGATATAGGCAGGAAAATCAACACCGGATTTTACTTTGGTATGTGCGGCTTTGATCTGACCTATTGTAAACATGATAGTGGTTAATTGTTTTTTGATTGCCTTATGGTTTACGCTTCCAGTCGCGTTCAGATCTGTGGAACACCGGCCAAGGAGAAAAAATTATTCTAAATGATATTCCTTATTCAGAATCGCTATAGTATTTGTTATAGACCTTAGTATTGAAATGTCTTGACCTTTTATTGCTGTCTGAACATAATTAGCGTATTTGCGTAATTTTTCAATATAAGATTGTATACCTGCTTTATTTGTTGTGTTGATAAGACTCTCCTCTGGTATATCCGATAAATGAAGTTCAGCAGAATAATCCAAATAATATTTTCTAAATGCAATCTGCCCAATAGTATCTGTTACATTTCGGTTCGCAAATATATAGTTTGAGGCATCCAGTTCATTTTGCATTTCGAATAAAAATGGAGCCGCAGCAGTGGTAAGTTTAGATTGTGCTTCCATAAGGTTTACAGCGTTTGCTACATTTTCATTCCTGATAAGATGAAAACCTTCACTGTGAAGTTGGGAGAGAGTGCGTTCGTTTGGATGATAATTATATGTCCATGAGGTAGCAAGAAAAAATGCCTGGTAAACCTCCCTGTCTTTTCCATTAAGAGATGGTAATTCAAGTAAATGAATAGTCGAGTCCATCCACGCAATATGATAAGGTATTCGTTGGGTAATACTTATACTCAAAAATGCAGAATCACTTTTAAGGTCTTCAACCAAAGATTTTACATATTCTCTTTCCTTAGTCCGCTCGACTAAGTGTTCCCGATAACTTTCTGCAAAAAAACCCATCGTAACTGCAAGAAATATCATTAAGAATTCAAGAAAATATTCCTTCCATTTTTTAGGTTTATGGTGAAGGTCGGGATGATGGTGTACTTCCATATCTTCAGTTTCTAGATTTAGGTTAATAGTATCAGTTTCTTGAGCAGGAGTAATATCATCCGAATGGTTGTCCGGTTGAGGGTTGACTGGATTTTCTAAACTGTCATCGTCTGTATTGTCTGCCATTTCTATAATTTAAATTATTGGCGTTTCGATTGCATGACGCACAACTCTGTAATATACACAACCCTTTGAATAGAATTACATTGATCTCTAAACATAAATTTTTGTTTGTGAGGTATGCTGCTGTTATTTGCCGTTGGTCGGCAGACCAGACGGCGGCCTGTGCTGGTGGGGCAGTTGGCATGCGTGAAAGTTAAACACCTACGTTGGCAAAAAACTAAACAAAAGACCGGAGCTTGAATATTGGAATTTGATTAATGCTCTGTACCTACAACAACTCATACAAAGCCCGTAACCTTTCCCTCGTCATCTGCTCTTCCCAATCTTTTCCCAGTGCATTTTCCCAAAGCGGTTTCATACCCAGCGATACATTGATCATCTTATCAAAATCTTCATCGCTTAAACCGGCACAAATATTTTTGGGTATATCAATGTTGTTTTTCTCCACCATGTATTTAAATTCTTTTACGCCTTCGGGGTAAAACTCGTGCAGGTGATCGAATACAATGCAATTTCCAATACCATGTTTGGTGCCCAGTAAATAACTAAGGCCATAACTTACGGCATGTGCCACACCAACCTGGCTGTAGGCAATGCTCATGCCGCCGGCATAAGATGCCATCATTAATTTATCATCGCTGTTGGCATCCCAACCATCTTTTGTAACATACACATCTCTGCAAAGTTGCAGGGCTTTTTCGCCATAACTTTTGCTGAACTCATTTAAGTAGGTCCCGTTCAGGCTTTCAATGCAATGAATATAGCAATCCATACCCGTATAAAAACGCTGGTTGGCAGGTGCATCGGCAGTTAATTCGGGATCTAAAACTATTTGATCAAACGGCGTAAAATCAGAGTTCATGCCTAGTTTTTTTGTTGGGCCGGTAAGCACTGTGGTTCGACTTACTTCTGCACCCGTGCCGCTTAATGTTGGTATACCCACTTTATATACACCGGCATTTTTCACCAGGTCCCAACCCTGGTAATCGGCACTGCTGCCGGGGTTGTTCATCATTAAAGAAACGGCTTTGGCAAGATCCATCGCACTTCCGCCGCCAATGCCAATAATGCCACTCACTGTACCAAACTCTTCTTTAAGCTGGTTGGCCAGGCTATCTACATAAGTTGTTTTGGGCTCGTAGGTTACATCAACAAAAATCACTTTGTCATTGCCACGGACGGGAACACGACTTGCAAGCGCCTTACCGTCAAAAAAATGATCAACTAAAAATATCATCGGTGCATTTGCTTTGCGATGCTGCGCAATGATCTCGTCTAACTGATTGAAGGAACCGCGGCCATAAATTACATAGCCAACCATTTTAAAATTGCGAAATGCCATAGAAATATTTTTGTGTCACGAAATTAGAAATTTTATTTTGCCTTCGGCAAAAAGGTTTGCCACAGAGGCACAGAAACACTGAAAAATACTTATTCAATTCTGTGCTTCTGTGGCAATTTTTATCAAAGCAGCGAAGCTGCCCTCACCAGATCTTCGGGCGTATCAATCTCTACACCCATGTATTCGGTGATAATCATTTTTAAGGAGATACCATTTTCCAGGTAACGGAGGCATTCAATTTTTTCTGCTGCTTCAAGCGGCGTAATTGGCCAGGCAGTAAAACTTAATAATGCCTGCTTGCGAAATGCATACACACCAATATGTTCGTAATAAACAGGACTGGCATTTTTATCCCGGTGATAAGGTATAGGGCTGCGGCTGAACATGAGCGCATTCATATTTTTATCTACCGCTACTTTTACATAATTGGGATCATCAATAAATTCCTGTACGTGCAGCACCTGCATTAAAGAGGCCACCTGTACTTTTTCTTCTGAAAAAACGGCCAGTAATTTTTCAAGCGGCTCTTTTTGTACAAAGGGTTCATCGCCCTGTACGTTCAGCACAATATCAACTTCCATGTTTACAATGGCTTCGGCAATACGGTCGCTCCCACTTTCGTGTTCATTAATACTCATTACCGCTTTACCGCCATGGTTTATTATTTCATTGTAAATGACAGCACTATCGGTAACTACCATAACTTCATCAAATAAACCGGTGTCAACGGTATTATCGTACGTATGACGGATAACAGTTTTATCACCCAGCATTTGCATCAGCTTGGCAGGAAACCTTGTGGCGGCATAGCGTGCCGGTATCATGGCAATTTTTTTCATATCCCAAATAAACGAAATAATTACCAAGGAGTTGTGGAAACGGGAAAAGACATTTGTTATTTATTTTTTTGCCGCAGGCAAAAAAGGAGATTGCCACAGAAGCATAGAAAAATGCAGATCCTCTTCTGTGTTTCTCCGCAGGATGCTGCGCACGTGCTTCTGTAGCAAATTTTTATTTCCCGAAGGGAATTAAAAAGAAGGAGGTAATTCGGAAAAATATTTTTTACAGTTGGTACAACGGTAACCTTTGCTGTAGGTAGATGTTTGTCCGAACAGAACCTGGTTCTTTAATTTAGCCCAAAAATCTGTTGGGTTATTTATTTTTTCTTCAACTGTTAATGAAAGGCTTTTACAATTGGGGCAGGGAATCTCTTTCAGGTAATCATTCTCTGCATCTTTCATTAAAGCAACAGCCCTGTCATAATCCTTTTCTTCAACCAATAATTTAATACCACCAACGGCAGCATTAAGTAAAGGGTCCATGGTAACGATATTTTCATCCTTCAACTGGCATTTAATATCGTTTTCTGTCATCAGCCCCATGGTCATGTTAGCCAGCATGTAATTATCGTAGGATGCAACTTGTTTAAAATTCATAGTGCTATTGTTTTCCGTCAATAATGATTGGTGTATTTCCTTTGCCCATTACAATTACTTTAGCATTGGCGCTTAATGCCAGTTCTTTCATGGCTTTTATCTGTTCGTATTGTAATTGCTGATCGGTAAGTCCGGTGTTGATGATACGCTGATAATCGGCAATACCCTGTGCTTCCACTCTTTTACGTTCGGCTTCCTGCTTTTCTTTCTGCAAAACAAATTCCATTTTTTTTGCATCCTGCTCAGCATTTATTTTAGATTCGATAGAAGCTTTTACAGAATTGGGTAGGGTTATATTTCTTACCAGCAGCTGTTCCAGCATCAGGCCCCTTTTTTTAAAATCATCTTCAATACTTTTATAAATGCGCTGCTGAAAAACATCCCGTTTGCTGCCAAACAGATCAACAGCCTGGTAGTATACAGCATTGTCACGGATTTTTGTACGGGTGATTGGCCTTACAATTTTATCGCGGTAATCATCGCCGGTTTCTCTTAATAATCTTGGTGCATCCGCCGAAACAACCCGGTACAAAACGGTAAGATCGATCGTTACTTCCAACCCATCACTTGTTAATACCTTAATGGCATCATCGCCCGATTTATTGCCTTCATCGTTAACACCACTCATGGTATAATTCTGGGTTTTTACATCCAGTTTTTTTACATCCAGCAGCGGGTTTATAAAATGCAGTCCGCTTCCCATCACATCATTTTGAATGCTGCCGAATAAAATCTTTACGCCCACTTCGCCGGCATCTATCTGTTTTACGCAGGCAGTTACGATGCCCAGTAAAATAAAGATTAATGCCATGATGCGGCCAACAGGTTTAAATTTTAAGAGTGTAGGTGTGTTTTTAATTACTACAGTTGTAATAATTAAAACAATGATCCCGATGATGATTAAAAACATGGTTTATGATTTTAGAACTGTAAGTTCAATAAAAAAATTAATAGTAGCGGGAATGAATTTTTCTAAAATAAAAAACGCTTTCAAAAAGAAAGCATTTTAAAATTATGAACTCCAGGTTTCCCCTTCAGGGGGCGGAGGGGGTTAATTATTCAACATCAAGGGCATCACCAGCATCAGTAACTCTTCTCCTTCGCCCTGCTCGGTTGGTTTAATAATGCCGGCCTTGGTTGGGGTGCTCAACTCCATATTAATATCACCGGTATCGGCACCGCTTAACATTTCAATTAAAAATTTGGCATTAAAAGCAATCTGCAGATCTTCGCCATCATACTGGCAGGCCATGCGCTCATTACCTTCAAAACTAAAATCAACATCCTGTGCAGCCAGTTGCAATTCGCTGCCACTGATACTTAGTGCAACCTGGTTGGTACTTTTGTTACTGAACACACTCACACGGCGTAATGCATTTTGAAAATCGTGTTTGTTAACCGTCATTTTATATGGATTATCAACCGGTATCACCACTTTATAATCAGGAAAACGGGCATCAATCAGGCGGCAAACCAGTTCGGTAGTGCCATGTTTTACAAATAAATGATTGCTGTTGTATGAAATGTTCAGTTCATCCTCGTTATCAGGCAAAGCACTTTTTAATAAGTTTAAAGGTTTTTTTGGAACAATGAACGAATCTTTATTCGGGCACTTTACATCGGTACGGGTATAACGCACCAAACGGTGAGCATCGGTAGCAACAAAGGTGATTGATTTTTTATCCAGTTCAAAAAACACACCGGTCATGGCCGGGCGAAGGTCATCGTTGCTGACAGCAAACAATGCTTTATTTATAGCAGTAACCAAACCGGAGGAGGTCATGGTAAAAGCATTGGCATCATCAGCCGCAGGTTCTTTCGGAAAATTATCGGGTGTTTCGCCCATTACTTTATACTTACCGTTATCACTGGTAATTTCTACGGCAAAGTTTTTATCAATATTAAAAGTTAGTGGCTGCTCTGCAATATTCTTTAAAGAGTCCAGCAATATTTTTGCAGGAATGCAAACCTTACCGCTGTCTTTTGCTTCAATATCCAGGTGAACCTTCATAACCGTTTCCAGGTCGGTGGCAACAACGGTCAGTTTGTTTTTTTCAATTTCAAACAAAAAATCTTCCAATATAGGCAATACGGTATTGGCATTAATAACACCGCTGATCTGTTGCAGTTGCTTAAGCAGGGCCGATGAGGAAACAATAAACTTCATAATTATATCTTTAGTTGGCAAATATATAAAATTAACGGGGCTAAAAATACAGGGTATTTGCCAGGAATTTTGGTTTTACACTAACCGTACCCAACCCCCCGGGTTTTTAGAACCAGTTATTACAGGTAAAATTTACTTTATGCATCTGAAATACCATTATTGCCATGCATTTTTTATATTTATGCTTAATGCGAAATTTTTTACTTCATATAGGTATTGCCTGCTGCCTGCTGTTTATTACCGGCATTACAGTTGCACAATCTACCCAAACCATTTTTTATACAACTAAAGACGGGCTGCCTTCCAATTCTATTTACAAATCAGTTTTAGATAACCATGGGTTTTTATGGATAGCTACCGATAACGGCCTGGCAAAGTTTGATGGAAAGAACTTTAAGATATATACTACAGCACAAGGATTACCCGATAATGAGATAACCGATATTTTTATAGACAGTAACCAACGTATTTGGGTAACACCTTTCAGACGAACTACGGCTTATTATAATCCTGTTAAAGACCGGTTTGAGAATGAGGATAGCGACCCGGAGTTACAAAAAATAGAACTGGCTAATTCAAACCGGGGTAGTGTGTTGCAATACGGTGGCATTGCATTTTGTAATAACATGCACGATTTTTTTATTTACAAGAAAGGCAAAGTAACCGCTTATAAAGGGCTGATGAATATCAGGAAGTCTGCTACTCCCGAAAAGGTCATTGAGTTCAACCCGGAAAAATACCTGGTCATAAGTGCTGACTCGGTGAGGTTATTTGTAAGTAACCGTTTTGTGAGATCTTTTCCCCTCAACAATGAACCTGTTTACAGCGAATATTTTAATCATACCCTGTACATCAGTTCGGGAAATAAAATAAAAAAATACATCGTTGATGAAGATGGAAATATCATGTTGATGCAGGAAAAAAAACTGCCCTTTACTATTCGGATTTTTTGCAAAGCAGGGAAAAACCTGGCTGTTACAACCTTTAACAGAACCACGTATCCTGTTGATACCGCCACACTTGAATTGAAAGATCCATTGCTCTATAATATTGCTGTGCGCAACGTGCTGGAAGATAAAAATGGCAGTACCTGGATCTCAACCATTGACAGGGGGCTGGTAAAAATTCAACTAAAAAGGATCTCTTCCTTCACCATTACCGATAAGTTGCTCAATGATCAGATAGTACAGAACTTTAATGCCCTGGCGGTTATTAATAAAAAGATATTTATAGGCAATAATTATGGCGAAGTATTGATCTATGATGGCGTGTATGATATAAAAAGAAGGTCTTTAAGCACAGAAAAAAATATGGATGGCCCGGTGCGAAAAATTATTGAACTAAAAGATAAAATCTATGTGTCCTGCCAAAACGGTTCTTTTTTACTGAATAAAAAAACGCTGGAGATTGTAAAGCGGTTTGAAGGACAGGAGAATGCATCAACAAAATCGGCCCTGTTGATAAACGACAGTATTTTATTACTGGGAACGCATGCCGTTGCCAAAAAATATAATGTGGCAACTAATACGGTTGTTGATAGTGTGATAAAAAGAACAACAGCATTCGGGTCAAATAAGCAAGGGGAAGTTTATATTGGTTCCAACGACGGGTTATTCAGGTGGGATAAAGATTCTCTTTTTTATTTTGGAAAAAAATACAATGCATTAAGTTACCGGGTTAATACCATGTTTAATACAGCCGATAACCTGCTTTGGGTAGGGCTGGGCTCCGACTCATTGCTGGTTTTGCAAAATAATATTTTAATAAAATCAATTGCGCTTGGTGGTATTATTCCCGGCAATGTCTGTAAATCATTATACAGCAACACAGCAGGGATAATATGGCTGGGCACAAATAAAGGGCTTAATAAAATTCAATACCAATACACCGATAACAGGTTTACCTATTACAACACTTTTTTTGGTTTATCAGACGGGCTGATCGGCGAACAGGTAAATGATATAACTATCAGCAACGATACTGTTTTTGCTGCTACAACCGGCGGCATCAGTTATTTACCGGCGGCATTACATTTACCGGTGGCAGATATTACCACTTTTATTACCCGGGTTTCTATAAACGGTATTGATACACTGGTGATGAAAAGCTATACTTTACCTTATGATAAAAATGATATCAGTATCAGTTTTTCGGGCGCCGATCTTACCGGGTATTACCCGTTGTTTGAATACCGTCTTAATGAAGGTGCCTGGCTTAAAACAGACAAGAATAACATTGAACTCCGGCTGGCTTCGGGTAAATATAATATTGAAATAAGGGGAATGAAAAGAGATGGCTCTGCATCCGTACAATCAGAAAACATCAGCATTTACATTAAAACACCGTTCTGGCAAAGCGGCATTTTTTGGACTACAATGGTGGTGGCTTTGTTCATTATCAGCTTTTTTATACTGGAAACCCGCAACAAACAAAAAAGAAAAATAGCTGTGGAAAAAGTGGTCACAGAAAAAAAGCTCACCGAGCTTGAAATGCAGGCCCTCAAGGCGCAGATCAACCCGCATTTTGTTTTTAACTGTCTTAACTCTATTAAAGGATTTATTTTTGATAAGGATTTTAAACAGGCCGATAAATACCTGGATAAATTTTCGGACCTGATGCGGAGTACCATTGATAATTCTGATGCAGCCATCATTTCTTTACAAAACGAAATAAATTACCTGGATAATTATCTGCAACTTGAAAAGCTTCGCTTTGAAGAAAAATTTGATTACAGCATAAATGTTAGTGAGACCATGGATAAAGAAAAATGTTTTGTACCTGCCATGCTTTTGCAACCTTACGTTGAAAATGCCATCAGGCATGGGATGCGGTTTTTGGAAAATAAAAAAGGCCAGATAAATATAAATATCTCTACAGTAAATAAATGTGTAGTTTGCGAAATAGATGATAATGGTATTGGAAGAGAGAAAGCGGCGAAACTAAAAAGTAAAATGCATATTGAATACCAAAGTAAGGGGATGAATATATCTAAACGCAGGGCAGAGTTATATAATATTGACCAGGAAGTAACAGATAAAAAAGATGAAGATGGCAACGCAACAGGCACAATAATAACCGTAAAAATTCCACTGGATTTTAAATGATCCACAGGATTCTGAAAATGATCAACTGCATAATTATAGATGACGAGGCTAAAAACATTAAACTGTTGCAAAACATGCTGGAGATGTATTGCCCTGCAGTAAAAGTAGTGGCTACAGATACCGAAGCAAAAAACGGGTTGTTGTTAATTGATGAGCTACAGCCGCAACTCATTTTCTTGGATGTGGAAATGCCGCATATAAACGGGTTTGACCTCCTTAAAAAACTGGAGCCTGTAAATTTTGAAACCATTTTTGTTACCGCTTACAGCCACTATGCCATAGAAGCATTTGAACACCATGCAACAGGCTATATTACCAAACCCATTAACACGGAGAAGCTGGTGGCAGCAGTTAACACAGCCGTAAAGCGGATAGAAGAAAAGAACATCAATAAAAATCTATTTTCTTTTTTAGAACAAAATACCAAACAGGCAGCGCCCGACAAAATTCCCTTATCAACAAGTAATGGATTGGTCTTTGTAAAACTTGCCGAAATTTTATATTGCGAAAGCAGTGGCAATTACACCAATTTTTATTTATCAAACGATGCACAGCAGCCTGCGACAAAAAAAATAATGGTAAGCCGCCAGTTGGGCGAATATGAAAAACTATTGCCCGAAGTCAACTTCACCCGCATTCACGATAAGTACATCATTAATCTTTCCTTTATAAAAGAATATATTAAAGGTAGTGGAGGAGATGTAGTTCTGGAAAACGGAAAAGAATTACCGGTTGCCTCCCGCCGCAAAGAAGAATTTTTAGCCAGGTTCGAAAAATGGATAAAAAGGAAAACGTAACGGCCTCACTCCAACCCCTCTCCAAAAGAGAGGGAACTCGAATGGGCCAGTACAATAAATCAAGCCATGAAACACTAATACATAATCTTTACACTGATCTTCCAGATTTCCTCCCCAGTGGAGGAGATAGAGGGGGCCGCACTTATACAACCATTCCCTCCACATATACATTTCTTAAAAACACCTGCTTTCTTCTTTACATTTTTGTACCAGTAATAAAAGGTTTGGCAAAAGCCAACACAAAAATTATTGGTTATGAAAAAAATAAAACTGCTTTTACTGTTATTGATGCTCATGGGAGCAACTGCCTATAGCCAGTTACAACAGATAAAAATTGTAAGCTTTACAGTTAAGAACCAATTGCCGGCTGTAATTGATAACTGGAGTAACATGCCGGGTTCTTTATTGCTGGTAGCGCAATTACCACCAAACGTTCAGGTAAAAGGGATCAGGCTGATTGTGCAGATAAAAAGCAATGGTGCGCTTGTTTGCAGCAACAATTCAGCCGGCGGTATGCAGGTTGATGTATTTACAACCCGTACCTTTTCGGCCAATGAGCTTACAGGAACTTTGCAGGGTTGCCATGATCTGAAAGAAGGAAGCTATTCAATTTGTGTGCAGTTTTATAATGTAGATAGAGTTGCCATCAGCAATGAAGTGTGCAAAGAGTTTAGCGTTGAAACGCCCAAAGAAATTGAATACACTCCTCCAACTTTAATAAATCCCGAAAACGGAAAAGTGTTTACCGAAGCAGAGTTGAGCAGGCCGGTAACTTTTCGTTGGACCCCACTTGTGCCAAAACCACGGGAACCGGTTACGTACCGTTTAAAAGTTTGGCAACTGATGCAGGGCCAAAATGGTACGCAGGCCATGCGTTCAAATCAACCCATTGTTACAAAGGATGTAGATAACATTACACAGGCTGTTGTAAACGGATTATACACCGGACCATGCAAGCCTCCTTACATGTGCGATTTTATCTGGGCTGTTCAGTCACTCAATAAAGAAGGCAAACCAATCGGTAAAAATGAAGGAAACAGTGACCCTTACACATTTAAAGTTGAAACAAATACAACAACTTATTCATCACCGCAATTAGTTTCGCCAGCTGATGGAAAGGCATTTGCGCAAAATGAAATGTCGGCGCCTGTTTTTTTCCGCTGGACTCCACTTGTGCCCAAACCACAATCGGTTATCTATCGTTTAAAAGTTTGGCAACTGATGCAGGGCCAAAATGGTACGCAGGCCATGCGTACAAACCAACCCATTGTTACTAAAGATGTAGATAATATAACGCAGGCTGCTATAACCGGAATTTATACCGGTCCATGTAAGCCTCCTTATATGTGCGATTTCGTTTGGCAGGTACAGGCTGTTGACAGAGAAGATCATCCCGTTGGAAATAATGAAGGCAAAAGTGAAGTATGGGCTTTTAAAGTAACAGAAAGCGGAGTAACAACATGTTCGCCACCAAAATTATCTCAGCCTGCCGATGCAAAATCATTTTTACCAAAAGAAATGTCGGCACCCGTTTTATTCAGGTGGACGCCGCTTGTACCAAAACCACAGGCACCGGTTACTTACCGTTTAAAAGTTTGGCAACTGATGCAGGGGCAAAATGGTACACAGGCCATGCGTAGCAACAAACCTGTTGTAGAAAAAGATGTGGTTGATGTTAGTGAGGCTTCTGTTGCTAATCTTTATACCGGTCCCTGCAAACCGCCTTATATGTGCGATTTTGTTTGGGAAGTACAGGCTTTAACCCGTGAAGGAAAACCAGCCTGTGCAACAAATGACGGCAAAAGCGAATCATTTACTTTTAGTATATCAACACAATATATAATTCAGCTTGACTCGCTGAAAGTGCAGTGCACCGATAAGCCGGGGAAATATACCTTCTCGTACATCATTACCAACCTGAACAGTAGCATTGCAGAATTGGTAAGTGTACTTGTACAAAGCAGCACACCGGGTGGCGCAACCATTACCTTCACACCGGCTGTGGGTGCATTTATAGCCCCTTCGGGCGGCACATTAACCGTTACAGGCGTAATAACCGGGAGCCCTGGGTTGAGTAATATCTGCATCAAAACAAAAATTCAGAAACAACTGGATCCTGGTAAAAATGCGGAGGATTATCTCTGCGAAGATATAAAGCCCTGCCGTTGCGATGCCTGTGACGAAAAGAATTTTACTTTAAATGTACCAGCCCCTGCATCAATAAATATTGCCAATAACACGATTAGTTATAATCAGACATTAATCATTACAACCACGCCAACAAAACCAATTAAAAGTATAAAAGCCGAGTTGGTTTATTTTGAAATGATGCCTGAAAATGAAATGTGTATTCCTTGTAATAAAGAAGCGGCTACCTACGGCCACTTTACCAATGGAACTAATAGCATGCAATGGGGTAAAGATGAAAAAAAGTTCGAGATGAACATTACCACACCACAACTTACAGCTTGCTGCAGTGCTTTATTTAAATGGTGTATCAGATACAAAATAGAATTTACCGATTGCACTACCTGTAACAAATTAGTTTGTTACGAGAAGAAAAAAGAGGGATGTGAAAAAGTAAACGGGGGCGTTAAATAATCCTGATTAAACCATCAACTACAAAACTAATTACAATGAAATATTTTCATTCTAGCTTAAAAATAATAAACGCCGGCATTGTTACTTTAATGTTACTATGCAGCAGCCATTTTGTACAGGCACAGGCTTGTAAGCAAATAGAAATTTTGTATCAGGAGCCAGATTGCTATAAAGCAACGAGAGACCCAAACCCGGCTGGTGGAGACCGACCCGGTTGTAAACAGATCAACGTTTGCGAAAGACAACAATATACATACACAGCAAGCGCTGGTGCGTGGACAAGCTATAACTGGTCCATCCTTTCTGGTCCATCAATTCCCGCAATAAGTCCAAGTAATACAGTATCATCTGTAAATATTACCTGGCCTGTTGCAGGTGTATATGTTTTGCAATTAACTGTAAGTGACGGTACAACTACATTAACCACTTGTTTGGAAGTAACTGTCAAGCCGAAGCCAACTGCAAATTTTAGTTTTCCTTCGGGTACGTTTTGTGCTGGCAGTAATTCGGTTCCGTTTACAAATTTAAGTACACCATTACTTACAAGTGCATACAGTTGGGATTTTGGAGATCCAACTTCGGGGCCAGGTAATTATTCAAATGTTACAAATCCTACTCATAATTTTTTAACCCCTGGCCCACATGTTGTTACTTTAATTGCATACACATCTGTGGTTGTTATCATTCCACCAACAGCTGGTACTAATGGTCCTAAGGTTGATACAATTTCTGTTGTTACCTGTTGTGCAGACACCATTAAAAAAACGATCATCATTACTGCCGGTAGTATTCATATAGATTGTATCAGCACTGTTTGTGCCGGAAGCAAGCATACTTATACCATGGTAGGTTGTGCGTCTCCGGTATGGTCGGCACCGGTTGGGGCAACATCGTACACCACAAGCGGTAATCAGATAACTATTGTATGGGGGAATGGTGCTGTGCAGGGGCAAATAATTGGTAACTGCCCCGGCGGATGTACAGCATCGGCGGCTGTGCCCATTATTCCGGTAACTACAGTAATAACCGGCATTACCAATCCATGTAATACAACCATAAGTTCTTATACAACACCATTATTACCCGGTACATTTTATACCTGGACGCTTACGGATGTTACAACCAATACTAATTTGAGTTATTTAGTAAGTACGTATCCAGATAATAATACAGCTAATATTAACTGGAGTCTAACTCCTGCAGGCCACACATTTTCATTACAGGTAAGTTTAAATAACAAAGAAATTTGTTGCAAATCAACGGGTACTTTAACCATTACGCCACTACAAAAATTTGCAATTTATGCACCCTCCCTGGTTTGCCCAAATACGCCTATGGTAGCTAATATTGGTCCAACAGCATTTTCAACACCAACTTTTGCCTGGGCGACAGTTACGCCGGGAATATTGGGGCCAGATTATACAGTTAGTGGAGCAGCAAGTGGTTACAATTCGGCAACATATATTTTTATTACTGGTAATACCTATACACTTAGTGCTACCGAAACTACTGGTAAATATTGTAACACTACTGCCAGTACAACAGTAGTAGTGCCATCAATGCCGGCAGTAGGCACAATATCTGGGCCAACAGCAATTTGTATTGGTGGTACATTTACCTATACGATGTCGCCTGCTGCACCGGCAGGATTTTATTACAAATGGACAATAGCTGGTGCTGGTAATTTATTTATGCCAGGAAGTATTTCACCAAGTATTACTGGCAATAGTGTAAATGTTCAATTTGCTACTTTAACTGGCGCTACTTTAACCGTGCAATTAGTATTAGCAATAAGCCCATACTGTACAAAAGCAGCCGGGGGTATCACGTCTTTTACATCGGTTACAAGTTGCTCAATGCCGCCGGTTTCTCCAGCAGTTTGTGTAGATAATTCAGACTCTTACACCGCCACAGGAGTCCCTCTGGGTACCATAGTTACCTGGTCAATTTCCCCGGCAGGGTTAGGTACAATTACAAGTGCACCGGGCGTAAACCCATGCACTATAAAATGGCATGGCGGTACAGGTGCAGGCCCATGGAGTGCTACTGTGATAGCAACTACTCCCTGTGGTACGTGTAGTACATCGGTAAGCATAAAACCAAAATTCACATTTACCTTAACGCAAACAAATAATATTTGTACACTACCAAATGGTGCTACCATTACTGTAACGGGGTTACCTGCTGGTACATATACTTATACCTGGCCGCCACCAACTGTGGGAGGGCCTGCTAGTCCCACAGGTACTGTAAATACCCCTGGAGTTTTTTCTATTACTGCAAATAATGGCGCCTGTAGTTTTACAAATAGCATAAAAATAATAGATCCATGGAAAATTAAAATTGCACAAGGATGTAAGCCTTACTGTGTGGGCAATGCAATACACGACGATTTAAGTGTATCGGTAATAACTTCAATACCAGGCACGCCTACTTATCAATGGTATAATGGAACTGTGCCAACGGTTGGGGGACTTATTCCCGGCGCTACTTTAGCCAATTATACAGCGCCAACCTATGGCGATTATTGTGTAGAAGTTAAATTGGGTGGATGTACTAAATATGCCACGGTAAATGTTGAAAAAATATGCTGTCCTGCCATTGCAACAATTTCACCAATAACAGTTGTTCGTTCAGGTTGTAATAGTTTTACATTTACTGCAACAACTGTTAACCCAAGTGGTTACCCTACCCATTGGATTATTGATGGTAGTACTTTTCCTGCTACATCTGGTGTACCATTTTCATATACCTACCCGGCAGGAACAGAGGCTGGTTTTCATTGTGTGCTTTTTCATGTAGGCCCTCCATCGCCAAACCCTACAAGTTGTACAGGTAATTACAGTATGACATCAGTTCAAACTCCTATAATGGCACTTTTGGACAACAATTATATTATTGGTTGTAATGGATGTTTAACAATAAATAACTTATCCGAAGTTTCACCAATTACCGGCAGTGCCGTTATAAATTATACCTGGGATTTTGGGGATGCTACTACACCAGTATCAACCGGATCTTCGCCAATACCACCAGCACATTGTTATACAATTGCCAACCCTCCTGGAGGATTTATTGTAAAGGTAACCTTAAGCTATACCGATGTTGTTGCGGGACTTCCTATATCATGTTCTGAGTCTGATGTAATAGATGGAAATGTATTTTATACTCCTATTAATATAAACGTTGCTCCGGTGCCGGTTTGTACTGGCCAACCCGTAACATTTACAGGCAATGTTTCCGGTACTATTTTATCCGCAAACTGGACATTTGGAGATACTTACCAGGCTTTTACTACAAACACTGTACATATATACAATGCACCCAATCCATCTTATCCGGTTGTATTTAACGTATTAGATAATTTAGGTAATACATGTACCGCTAATACCACAGTAAATGTAAAACCCGGTATAAGCAGTTGTACTATTAAACCAGGTTATATTTGTCCGGGCAGTACTGCCACTATTGGCCTTGTTACTGCACTGGGTGCAGGTTACACCTATCAATGGCAGGTTCTAAGTGGTGTTACCATGGTGAATGCGCCGGGGGTTAGTACAACTGCAACCTATACAACAAGTACTGCCGGTTTTTATCAATTAATCGTTACAGCTCCTAATGGTTGTACTTGTACATCAAACACGGCAGAGGTTAAAAATGTACCAAAACCTACGGTGAAATTTACAGTAGGTCCATCACAAATACTTTGCGGTGGAGGGTTTATAACTACAACAGCAGAATCGTTTCCGGGTTATAATTATACATGGTCGGCTTACGGCAGCGGTGCGACTTTTGGAGGAAATTCTTTTATGGCTGTTTATAATGTGCCTGCAGCAATAACTGCTACTACCACTAATATTCATTTAGTGGTAACAAATGAATATGGTTGTAAAGATTCTTGTATAATGCCTATAGTTAGTCAGCCATTGCCGGTAAAACCTGTTATCACCGCAAGCTCCATGTGTGAGGGGGTGCCAATTATACTAACGGTTACTAATTATGCCAGTAATGTAACCTGGAATAATGGGGCAATTGGTAGTACTATTACTGTTGGTGGTGCAGGTACTTATGTGGCTACCTACACTAATCCAACTACGGGTTGCACAAGCAGCAAATCAATCACTATAAACCGAAGACCAAGTACAGGATTATTTCCTACACTTTGCGACAGCATTCCGTGCGATACCTGTGTAAGACCTTTTGCCATATATGCCCCGGGCCCGTTGGTAGGTGCATTAGCAAATATTTATAATGTAGCCTGGTATAGTGGTACCATTGGTTCGGCAACACCAATTACTACAGGGTTAAATACATACAATGGTTTACCAAATGGTGTATATAATAATTTACCAAGCGGTGTACCAACAGGCACCTATTTTATTGTAATAACCGATACCTATACTGGTTGTAAAGACACCAGTCATTATTACAATGTAGTAGTGCCACCATGCGATACCTGCAATTGTAAAGGAAGTCATTGGGGAGAGATTATTTTAAATGAAGGCACAGAAGGAACAGATAAAGCGGGCAAAGTAAAAGATATTAGGACCGACCCAATGGGCAGAACCACCAAACCCAATGGACAAGATAATGGCAATCCCTTCCCGCCAAAAAATGCAAAAGCAATGGCAGTGGTTGATGGTAAAAACCTGGAGTGTAAGGGCACTTATGAATTAGCCTGCAACAAACCCTACACCATTAGTGCAAATTGGTTCTGTAAGGATACAATTTGCCCAAGTAAAGTTACTTACTCATTACAGCCGCCAACGGGCGCAGCAATAACCGGTACAGCACCTGCAACATTTACGCCTACGCTAAGCGGTACATACACACTTACCTTATACGGTTGGTGCAATAATAAGATCTGCGATAGCTGCATTATTAATTTTGTTGTAAAATGCGATTGTTGCAAAGGCAGCGTTTGGGAACAGGCTCCGTATTATTATTTTGAGCAGGGAGGTAAACCAAATCCGACTAAAATAAATTGCGACCAACAACCTAAAGTTGCTGTTACCGGCGACTTGTGTAAATACCCGATGGTAGTTGGCTCTAAAATAAAATGCGGTAGTGCAGATTGTAGAGGTGCTGATTCTGTTTTTGTTTATGATAATGCAAACAACATTGTATTAAGTGGCCCGGCACCATTAACTATTGCAGTAAACAGCTTACCCGATGGTAATTACACTGTTGTATTAAATGGATATTGCGGTGGAACATTATGCTTAACCTGCAAATTTATTTTAGATATTCATTGTAAAGAAAAAGATTGTTGCAAAGGAAGTGATTGGGGTCAAATGGGTTTTGCAATATCAAATCCAAAAGGGTCCAGACCTGTACTTACTAAAATGGTTTGTGGCGGCAACTATAAATTGGAATGTAAAAAAACATACGATTTTACTGCAGTGTATAATTGTGCAACACAAGATTGTTTAGGCGAAGTAAAATATAAATTAGATGGCCCGGGCGGACCAATTAGCAGCGGCACTATGCCATTAATAGGTTTTACACCAACACTAAGCGGTAGCTACTCTTTATTATTGCAAGGCTATTGCGGTGGCGTACTTTGCAAAGAATGTAAAATTACCTTCGATGTACATTGCGAAGTTGATACTACATGTAAACCTTGTGAAATAAAAGTAGAACCCAAAACCCCAACCTATGTTGTTAATCCAACATCAACAACAGTAAGCAATAGTTTTGTAGTAACCATTCCTGCTGGTATAAATGTAACCGAGGTAAGGGCAAATGTAGTCAGCTATACTATCAGTGATGACTATAAAGGCGACTGTATGAAATGTGTTAACCTTCCGTTTACATGGGCAAGTGTAAGTACTGCATCGAATATAGCAACTGCCCCGCCAAAAATTACAATGTACGGTGGCACAACTGTTCCTTTCTTTAACGGAAGCGGTGCAGGAGCTTATCAAAATCCCAGGGAAATAATCTGGAGTAATGGCACAAACTTAAACAGCCCAACAATCAGCAATATTGATATGGGCTTTATACTGCCGCCAACACCAATAATAGATTGTTGCGATTTAAAAGGAAAGATCTGTGTAAAATTTACTTTTAGGGATGATCAGTGTACGGAGTGCGAAATAATAGTTTGTTATAATTTTTTAATTAAGAAAAAATAATACCTGGCTTAAACCCAAACCGATTTTACAATGAAAAAAATAATAATAAGCAGCAGTATTTTTCTTTCTTTGTTAGCTACAACAGCAAATGCCCAGGAAATTAATGATTCGCTGTTGCTGGCAAAAGATAAAATAAAAGAGAAATTGCAGATAAGTGGCACCATGGGCATAACCTACGAAGGGTATGGCCTTAGCCGCAGCCCATCTGGCTGGACAGGCTACCAACCCCGAAGGCCCTGGAACCAGGTACGTTTTATTTTTACGCCAACTTTTAAGTTTAGTAAAAACTTCAGCCTGCCTTTTAATTTTAATTTTGCGGCCATACCCACCAATTTTGCAGGCCCGTATGCAGGCATTAAAAAGCCAAGCTTTGGCCAGTTCATCACTAATCCGATGAACAGTTTTGGCCTGAATCCAAAATACAAATGGGCAGAGTTGCAATTGGGTACGCAGTATTTAAAATATTCCGATCTGTCAACCGGCGATATTGGTGTGTTTGGTATTGGGTTCGACCTGAGACCAAAAACATTTTTGTTTAAATTTTTTACCGGCATCTCTCAGCAGGGTATAAATTATGTATCAGGTCCTCCAACTGTTACCGGGGCTTACAAACGAAAAAACTGGATGGCTCAGATTGGTACAGCAAAAGAAGGTGCTTATTTATTTGCATTAAATGTTGCCAAAGGAAAAGATGTTCCGGCTTCTGCTTTACCGGCACCACTTACGGTAAGGCCGCAGGAAGGTGTGGTGATCAGTTTGGTTTCAGAAGTGTATATGGAGAAAGGATTTTATTTTAAAGCAGAAGGAGCGCAGTCAACATTTACAAAAGATGTTGCCACGCCCTTAAGCCCGGTTTTAAAAGGCCTGAAACCTTTTATAGAAGCACACACATCTACCTTAACCGATTATGCCGCACAGGCTGCTGTTGGAAAGAAATCAAAAAAATTCGACCTGGGTGTAATGGTTAAATACCTGGGTGCAGGCTTTCAAACGATCGGCTATCCTTTTCTGCAAAGCGACAAACTTGATTATACCCTCAACACACGCATTAATGCCTGGAAAAATAAAATAAATATTGTAGCCAGTGCCGGGCGCCGTGTAAATAATGTAAACAATACTGCATTAAAAGCTAGCCAGTTTATTGGTAACCTCAATTGGTTTACGCAGTTCAGCGATAATTTCAGCTTAAATATTAACTATAATAATTTTGGTTTTCAAACGGCCAGTGGATTTAATCCTTACGGCATAAAAAATGTAAGTAATGACCTGGGCATTAACCCAACATTTACTTTTACAGGTAAGAAGATCATTCACCTGCTAAGCATGAGTTACAACTACAGTAAATATGATGAACGTGATGTGCTTACAGGGCTCACTACATCAAACAATACACACACAGCCTTGCTTACCTATGTTCCTACATATCTTGAAAAAGATGTATCGCCCGACTTCAGTATTTTATATTTTTATAACAATGTGCCGGGGGCTAAAATTACTTTAGCAACCTTAAGCGCCGCATTAAGTATGCAGGCGGCAAAAAAGAAACTGAGGTTAAGGGGGCAGTTGCAATACACACTGGGTAAACTAAACAGTTTTAGCAACAGCAATAATTTAATTGCCAGTTGCAATATAGATTTTAAGCTGACCAAAAAACTGAACTGGAATACTTTTTTAACAACCAACTATTTTAAATACGGAAACGAAATAATACCCAATGGTGCTAATTATGTAGAAACCACATGCCGCACCGGATTTCAATATCGTTTTGATACAAAAAAAGTAAAATGAAAAAAATAATAGCAGCCGCCATCGCCATTTTTATTGTTGCCACCGGCTTGGCACAGGTAAAATTTAATTTAATAGTTAATGCCCAGCCTCCTGCACAATTATCGGAATGGGGAAACAGGCGTGAAGTATTAACATTGATCGTAACAACCCAGGGCGCCCCTGGCCTTCAATATAAAATAAAAACCGAAATTAAAACCCTGGATGGTACAGTTATCGGCTCGGCCGATCTGGCAAAAACGCCAGTCTTCATACCAAACCCAACAGGCACAACCATTTTAGTTGCCAACGATGTAATGCCATTGGAGTACATGGTATTTACAGGCAAATACAAAACATCTTTGGAAAGAACAGGTAAGCTACCGGCTGATAATTATACCATCTGTGTGCAACCGGTTAACATTATAGATTATGCCCCGCTGGGCGAAGTGATCTGCAAAAATTTTTACCTGGCAACAACACAATTGCCTATTTTAATGAAGCCATACAATGAAGAAGTAATTGATTCAAAAAAAGCACAAACAGCTATCATATTCAGATGGACACCGGTTGTACCAAGATCTACATCACCGGTTACTTACCGCATACAGGTGTTTGAAGTGTTACCAACACAAAGCCCCGTACAGGCATTGCGGAGCAACCAACCCTTGCTTGATAAAGAAATTTTAGCCGCAACACAATATATATGGCAACCACAATTACAATTCCTTCCTTACGATAATGAAACAACAAAACTGCCAGCATTTATCTGGACAATTCAATCACTAGATAAAGACCATAACCCGGTAACACAAACAGACGGTAATGGTGAAGGCAGAAGTGAACCCATTATCTTCTTTGTAAATCCTGATAAAAACAAAAAACCTAAAAAGGAAAATTAGGTTACAAAAGCTACGCTTTTATAAGGCCATTGCCACTGAGGCACAGAAGCACGGAAAAATACACATTCAATTCTGTGCCTCAGTGGCAATGGCAAAATCATTTTGTCTTAGGCAAAACCCAACGAATAAACTTTGTGTACTTAGTGTCGTTGTGGAATATTTTTTTACTTTTACCCCAATGAACAGCAAGTATTATTCAAAAGACGAAGCCCTGCAAAAAGCAAAACAATATTGTGCATACCAGGAGCGTTGCCACGGCGAAGTAAAAGAAAAGTTGTACAGCTTCGGTATGAATAAAAAAGAAGTGGATGAATTACTGAGCGAACTCATCAGTGGAAATTATTTAAATGAAGAACGCTTTGCCATCCAGTTTGCCGGTGGAAAGTTCAGGATAAAACATTGGGGCAGGGTTAAAATAAAATATGCACTCAAACAAAAACAGATCTCCGAATATTGTATCAAAAAAGCGCTGTCTGCTATTGATGAACATGATTATAACAGAACAGCACAAAAAATATTTGAGCAAAAATTAAAGACACTGAAAGCCGAGAAAAATGTTTTCATCAAAAAAAGAAAACTGCAGGATCATTTAATGCAGAAAGGTTTTGAGACAGATGTGATCAGGAAATTAATTGCTGCGGTTTAATGGAAACGCTGATAACGCAGATTAAAGCGGATATAGGCAGATCAGAGAAAATTAATTTAAACCTGATTCATCCGCGTTTTCGTCCTGAAAATTTAAAAAGATACCTCAGCGACTTCCATTTATTACCAACCGTATCCATATCGCAGATCAGGTCTTTCCTGCTATAGGCCTGCAGTTCAAAAATACCTTTTGTTCTTTTTTCAAGTTTTTCTAACTGCTTTAAACAAACATAACAACGGCTGAAAATACCAATGCTGATGATATCCATAAATTTCCTGACGTTTTTTTTTGGGTAACCCGATCTGTATGCGGCCCTGGTTGCAACCTGTAAAATGGCAGCATAATAACAGCGCAGCTCTTTTATTTTAGTAGTCGTGGTAACCAAAGTACTTACCACGTTTTGATGATCTTGATAAACATCAAAAATATCATTGCTTAACTGCATTAATCCGCCCAGGGCATACAACATTTTTTGCTCACCGGTTTTTAAGGAATGCGCAAAAGCCGTACGATAATATAAAAGCGATTCAGCGCCCTTAAGCATGGTAATGTCTTTGATCACTTCGTAAGATAAGCCTGGACTGTTCTGTTGTTTACTCAATAGTTGTGCGTAAAATACTTTGTAGATCTGCTCCTGCATTTCAGCCGCTTGCGGTGCGTTAGCCAGCGCTGTTTTATAAAAATCAAGAAAAAGTCTTTCGCTGGCTGTATTGCCGGTAAACTGCTCGGGCTTTTCAATGAAATCTTTTAAACCCTTTTCCGAAAGCCGCTGCCTGTCAAAAAAATCATCTCCCAACCCGGTCATGGCGCCCTGGCAGGTACTGGCCATTCGTTCCTGGTCTGTCATTGCCTCTCCCCGCAAAGCACAAAAGGCCTCGCCTAAAATAGCGGGAACAGCCAGGCCATAATAACGGGTTATTTTTTTTATATCATTTTCATCCAGGCTCACATCAGCCATTTTTAATGCTGCGGTTAATTGCGGACCGATTTTTTTTTTAAGGAAACTTTTCTGCCTGTTTATATAAGTTACAGCAGCGAAAGGAATTTGTATAGTTTGAATAAACCTGGATATACTTTGTATGATGGGCATCTGTATTTATAACCTGCTTTAATTGAAGTGAAAATAATAAATAAAATCTAAGACTGCAGCAACAGGCAGGTAAATAAAAATTGCAGGCATATTATTTAATAGGATACACAACTAATACTGCTGGCTGAATAGCAATGACCGTGCTTTTATAAATGGTGCTAAGCGAACTGTATTGAGCCGGAACAACCATTTTGCCCAATTTATTTACAACCCCAATTTTGTCGTTAAATACCACTCTCGAAAACCCTCCTTCAAAATCGTAAGCACCCTGGTACATAAATTCAGTAAGCGGTTTGCCTTTATTATCCAGCAGCCCCCACTTACCATCTTTTGATGCCCAAACCCGGTCTTCCGTCATATATAAGATACTGGTGTATTTATAATCAATAATGGTATTGCCTTTGCTGTCGACAAGTCCAACCAGCTTATCTTTTTGAACAGGGAATGTACCGTTTCCTGGATTCCCGGCAGCATCAAATTGCATAGTGCCAATGGCCTGCCCCTTTTTATTTATTAAGAAATATTGATTGTTTAATTTAACCATAGCAGCCCCTTTGGAGAAACTGCTGGCAAGGTCATATTTTATTCCGATAACTGCATTGCCCAATGTGTCTATAAATCCCCACTTGCCATTATCCTTTACCAGGGCAAGGCCTTCCGAAAAGTCGGCAATTTCTTCCCAGGTTTTGATACTTATTGCTTTACCTTTTTTATTTACATAATAAAACCTGTCGTTATTGCCTTTGATGCCGATAAAACCTTCTGTACATTTACCTCCTTCTTTAGCACTTAGATTAAAAGCCTCGTATCCGGTTTTGTCTAAATAATATAACATACCATTTTGTGTATTGGTAGCGTATGCAAGACCTTCCGAATAAGGCCCTTTGTAATAAGTGTACAGATCTTTAATTTTTTTAAAATTTTTATCGGCGAGGTGCGGAACGCTGGTACTGCTTACCTGCAAAGCACAAATACCATCGCTAAAATTTACAACTGCATAGTAACTTTCGGTATTTAATTTTTTACCGGTGTAATCGTAAAAATCATAGTTGTTGCTGCTGTTTTTGCCGATAAAAATGCCTTCTTCATTAAAATCTCCTGACTCACCAAAAGTTAATGTTTTTTTGCTGTTACTCACCAGGTTTATCAATTGTGCTGTGGCATCTGTGTTCAGTGTTATAGAATCTTCCGTTACAGTAAGACTGTGACCATATTTTTTTAAATTAAGGTCATTGATCGTCTTCTGCAAATTTCCGTTTAAGTCGAAGATCTTTACTTTATTGTCATAGAAATAAACAATTCTTTTTTTACCAAGAATTACACCGTTTGCACTATCAGCTTTTATAAAAATATTTCTGTTAACATCACCCACTTCAAACTTTCCATTCAATACACTGTAATACCTGGCATAATTTGTTGCAGAAATATAATCATACTTAGGTTTTAAAACTTCGGAACCCCTGCTGCCCATTAAACCATATTTTTTATCAAATGTTTTATAAATAATATAACCATTTTTGTCTACGGTTACCTGGTCGTATTCAACCGGCAAAATGGGGCTGCCTGTACTATCCATTACACCCTTTTTCTTGTTGAGTTCTATAACGAATAAACCTCCCGCCTGGTGGGCTGAGATCCTGTCGAAAGTCATAGGTTTGATTTCTTTTCCTGTCTTGGTAATAACCTGGTACGCTCCGTTTATAGTATTGCTGCCTTTGCCGGCACTGCCTGCTGAAAAAGATTTCTTGCTTGCAACAACCGCATAGCCACCGTAAAAAGGATCGGCATCTTCATATTGCGCAGCAATAACCATGTTGTTACTTTTATCAATATAGCCGTATTTGCCGGCAGGTATGGTTTTAACAGCGGCCAGTCCTTCGCTGAAAGAAGAAAAATCATCGTACATGGGGGGAATGATGATCTTATTATTTTTATCCAGGAAGCCCAGTTTACCATCCAGCTTAAAATTCATCAATCCTTCGCTTGAGGAGCCCAGGAAATCATAATCAGCTGGGATAATTGTTTTACCTGTAGCATCAACAGCGCCCCATGAAAAACCATAATCAGCTTTTCTTTTTTTAACGACAGCCAGTCCTTCCCTGAAATTTTCTATTTCAAAATATTGGGGTTCTATTAAAACTTTTTGCAGAAGCGCAGAATATAAACCGGCATTGTTTGGAACGTCTTCTATTTCAAAAATGCCTGTTTCGCCGGCATAACGTATCGATTTGTATTGAAGCGGGACAACTATTTTTTTTGCATCATTGATAACACCATAAATTTTTTCAGGAGCAACCTGGTATCCTGAAGTAGCCGGCAGAACTTTGTATACCAGTGTATAGCCGTTGTTAAAACTATAATCAACAACATAATCCTGGCAAAGCGCAACAGCACTTACAAAGCATGATAAAATAAAAAGGGTGAATCGTTTTTTCATGTGTTAAATAATTATTGATTTTGGTCTCATGGAATTCGATCCAAAGCAGGACGAATTTCATAGTTTACTTTTTTCGTTTTAAAATTACTGAAAAAACAACAGGCACCGATACCACACATTGGGTATTTTGTTTTCTATAACAAGAAAACTCCCCCAAATAATTAAAAACTACCTTCGCAGCAGATATTTTAATTATGACATTTAACGATCTAAATTTAAACGCTCCCCTGCTTAATGCACTTGAGGAACAGGGTTATACCAATCCAACTACCATTCAACACCGGGTTTTCCCTGTGGTGATGAGTGGACGGGATGTGTGTGGCATTGCGCAAACCGGAACCGGTAAAACCTTTGCTTACCTGCTGCCTTTACTCAGGTTATGGAAATTCAGCAAAGATAAAATTCCGCAGATACTGATCATGGTACCAACAAGAGAATTGGCTACGCAGGTTGTTGAAGAGGTAAAGAAATTAACCACGTATATGAGTGTGGTTGCAGTTGCTGTTTATGGTGGTGTAAATATTAATACGCAGTGGAAAGACCTGCAAGCCGGTGCAGATGTTTTAGTAGCCACACCGGGCCGGTTGTACGACCTGATTTTAAACGGGGCATTTAAAACAAAAGGAATTAAAAAACTGGTGATCGATGAGATGGATGAAATGTTGAACCTGGGTTTCAGAACACAGATAAAAAACATACTGGATCTTATTCCGCAAAAGCGGCAAAACCTTTTATTTTCTGCTACTATTACCGATGAAGTAGAAATATTAATGAAGACCTACTTTAATGATCCGGTAAAAGTGGAAGCTGCACCAACCGGAACACCACTGGAAAATATTGAGCACGCTTATTATGCAGTGCCCAACTTTTATACCAAGGTAAACCTGCTACATTTATTGCTGACAGAAGATGAAAGTATGACCAAGGTTTTGGTATTTGCCGCCACAAAAAAATTAGCTGATGAATTGTTTGAGCAACTGGAAGCAAAGTTTCCGGGAACGGCAGGTGTTATACATTCCAACAAAGAACAGAACCACCGTTTTAATACCGTAAAACAATTTCACGAAGGCGTTTACCGGTTTATTATTGCAACCGATATTGTGGCCAGGGGTATCGATATTTCTGAAGTAACGCATGTCATCAATTTTGATGTGCCCGAAGTGCCCGAAAATTATATACACCGCATTGGCCGTACTGGCCGGGCAGATAAAAAAGGTATCGCCATAAGTTTTATAACCAAAAGAGAAAAGCCTTTGCAGGACGCTATTGAAGCGCTGATGAAGCAACCCATCCCAATGTCTCCCTTACCCGCACACCTGGTTATCTCCGATGAATTAACCGAAGATGAAAAGCCAAAGGTTTTTATGAAGACCATCCAGCTAAAAATTCCAAAGAAGGAAGAACGTGGGCCGGCCTTTCATGAAAAATCTGCCAAGAACAGTAAGGTAAATTTTATTGTAAAGAAGAAGGACAGGATGATGAAAAAATACGGCAAGCCCATTAAACGAGCACCTAAAAAATAATGTTAAGCCACCACTCAATACAATACCTTTTTCATGAAACTCAAAGAGCTGATAACAGAAATCACTAAAAAGAACAGAAAAGAAGGAATTGATGTTTACCAGCCTGCTTCAGCAACTGAAATTCTAGCATTTGAAAAAGAAATTGGTTTTCTATTACCAGGTGATTTCAAAGAATTTTATTTATGCTGCAATGGCTTTGGCTGTGTCGATGATATTTTCAACATGATACCATTGGGTAGAATAAAAAACCATCCCAGCGATTATGGTATAAATTGGTTTTATTTTGCCGAGTATATGATTTATTCTGACATGTGGGGACTAAGAATAAATTCAAAAGAAGAATATGAAATTTTTAATGGAAGTTACCCGGATCTTATACTGACTTCATCTTTAAAAGAATTTCTGGAAAAATTCCTTCAGGGAAATGTATTTGAACCGGGAGGAATTTATAACTGGCAGGAAGAAATCCGGAACTCGGCACTTAATAAATAAATCTCATCTGTATATCCTAACTTCAACGTTAGTAATTCTATTGTTTCTTTTTATACTTCTATGCAATTATTTATCCTCATCATTTTTATACTGGCCATTGTTTATATGGTTAAGTTTTTACAAAGAAAGAAAGTTGTTACCGATCCGGTTCCACTTCAACTTAAAAAAATACTGGAAGAAGAAGTTCCTTTTTACCAGCAACTGGATGAAAATAAAAAAGCAGCATTTGAAGAACGGGCCGCACATTTTTTAACCCTGGTAAAAATTACTGGCGTAAAAACGACGGTAGCAGATCTTGACAGGGTATTAATTGCAGCGAGTGCCATCATTCCTATTTTTAATTTTCCGGATTGGGAATACCGGAACTTACATGAAGTATTGTTGTATCCCGATTCTTTTGATCATGAATTTGAGCAACAGGGCGAAGGGCGGAATATCCTGGGCATGGTTGGTTCGGGAGCGATGAACCATGTGATGATACTATCGCAATTTGAGCTGCGCCAGGCTTTTACCAATAAAACCGGTAAAAGCAATACCGCTATTCATGAGTTTGTACACCTGCTTGATAAAAGCGATGGAGAGATTGACGGTATTCCCGAATCACTGCTGGATAAAAAATATATTATGCCCTGGCTGCAACTGATGCGGCAGAAAATAAAAGAGATCTATGAGCATGAATCAGACATCAATGCCTACGGAGCCACCAACGAAGCAGAATTCTTTGCCGTAGTATCTGAATATTTCTTTGAACGCCCTGACCTGCTGAAAGAAAAGCATACCGAACTGTTCGGGTTGCTGCAAAAGATCTTTTTGGTTCCTAAAAAAAAATAAAAATGCCCCAACTGTTTAATAAGCCGGGGCAAAGGGAATAATTGTGGGGTTCCTATTTTTTACCCGCTTTTTTAATTGCCTTTTTAACGGGAGCCGCCTTTTTAGCTACTTTTTTCACCACCGCTTTAGCCGCTTTCTTCACAGCCTTCTTAGCCGGCGCAGCTTTTTTCTCTACCTTTTTAACTGTTGCTTTAACAGCTTTTTTTATTGCTTTCTTAGCCGGTGCAACTTTTTTAGCAACTGCCTTTTCTACTTTTTTTACTGCGACTTTCACTGCTTTTTTAGGTACAGCTCCTTTCTTTTTAGTGATTTTCTGTATGGTTTCTTTCACCGTATCTATGGCGCCACTTACCGAGTCTTTGGCACCGGTTGCCATATCAACTAAATGATTTTTAGCCACAATAATTTCACCTGTCAGGTGACCAAGCTTGCCGGCTATTTTTTCCATCATGGGTTCCTCAACTGTTTTTTTGGAATTGTTTTTTTTCTTTGCCATTGTAAATTAGTTTAGTGTTTGTAAATATAAATAAAATCCAAGGTGGGCATATTATTATCTTAACAAAAATAGAGCCATTTTAAATTTCCAGGTGCCGCAGATCCAATTCCGGGTTTCGCCCTTTTATTGTTGTATAAAATGCAATGATCTTTTCCAGGTCAGTAGTCTCATCATTGCCGGCAAAAAAAGCTTCGCCAATTACCACCCGTTTATTTTCATAATCAAAACCAATGGGTAAAATGGGCACGCCTGCTTTTTTAGCAATATAGTAAAAGCCGGTACGTAATTTATCAACACGTTTACGGGTTCCTTCGGGCGAAATGCCCAGCATAAAAGTTTCGTTGCTGTTAAATAATTCAACTACCTGGTCAACCATACCCAGCTTGCCAAAGCGGTCAACAGGGGTGCCACCCATCTTGCGCAGTATCCAGCCAAGTGGCCACACAAATAATTCTTTTTTAGCTAAAAATTTTGCATGCTGAATTTGCATGGCGTTTCTTGCCGCAAAGCCAACCATCACATCTATCCAATGTGTATGTGGCGCAACTGCCAATACTATTTTTTTATACTGGTAAGGAAAGTTGCCGGATAATTTCCAGCCAAAGATCTTCCAGTATAGCTTTAAAAATGATCGTAGCATTTAAGTAAGTTAACCGGTTTTTACTTGTAAAACATTGTTGCCCGACTAAATCTATCTTAATTCTTATGAAACCATTGATAGCTTTGAGCTCTAAACCCGCTCTCCTGAGGCTGTCGAAGGATGGAGAGGGGGGTGGGGTGAGGTCAATACCAGCAAGGTGTAGACTACTTTTTGTAATACAATTTTTCTTGTAAACAAGGCAAAGGTATTCAGGGTAACCACAAAATAAATACATTAACTTTCGGTATGGAGTATAATCAATTTGCAATAGCATGATAACAACCAATGCATCAATCTTCAAACTCTTTTCCATCCGCAATCAATTCGGAAATGAAACGGCGCCGGAAAAATTGCAACTCCATAGCGACATCAACATAAAAAAAATAAAAAGCAAAAAAGCGGCAGAAACGTTTTGCAGCACTTTGTTGTTTTTGCAGGCTTATCCCGATAATAAAGCTGTGTTTGAACTGGCACGAAAATTATTACAGTCCTTAAAAGAACAGGTTAGTGATAATGAAAACCTGCAATACAACCTTTACAACAGCGGCGTTACCGGCACAACCATTTGTGCGGCTTTTAGTTTTGAAATGACCAAATGGCTAAGAAGAACTAAAAGACGATGGGTTAAGTTTAATTCCTTTGAAAGCAATGATGATCAAATACAGGCTTTTCTTTCGGTAGTGATGGAAAAAGCAGAATCAGAGATTTTCCAGGATGGAAATGCTGAGTGGAAGGGATGGTTAAAAAAATTACGAAAACCGGGCGAAGATATACTTGATCAGTTAATTGCCATATTCGACAGTAGTGATATAAGGCCAGAAGTAAAAGATGAGATTTGGAATGCTATCGGTATCAATATTGAAATTAACCTGGAATCACATTGTTGTTTACCGGCATCATTAACAAGATTATACTATCACCGCTATTTAATGCGGAAAGAAATTAAGACCGAACCGATACAAAAGCCCGTAGCAGTTAAATTAACAGATGCCGAATCTGAACAGGTAATTGATTGCAGCAAAATGATATTGATAAGGCATCTTCGTGAGATCGATCCCATCAGTTTTACATCTGCAAAGCTGGTATCGTTTTATCATTTGCAAAGAGGTATTTCAATGGCGTTGCTGGCACTGGTGCCGGAACGCCGCCATCCCATTGACAGCTACATGGCTTACGTGGTTTTTAAGAACGGCCTGCCGGTTTCCTATGGCGCATCCTGGGTGTTGTTTAAAAGCAGCCGCATGGCGCTGAATGTTTTTCCGGATTACCGTGGCGGCGAAGCAAAGTATATTTTTAACCAGGTGCTGCAACTGCATGCCCAGGTTTATAATTTAAAACGATTTAGTGTTGATCCATATCAAATTGGAAAAGACAACAGCGATGGCATTCATTCAGGTTCATTCTGGATATATTATTATGCAGGCTTTCGCCCTGTAGAAAAAAAGCAACAACAAATTGCAGAAACCGAGGCAGCAAAAATAAAAGCCGATAAAAAATATAGAAGCTCCCCGGCTGTTTTAAAAGCACTGACAGAATCAAGACTGGAACTTGTTTTACAAAAAAATGCCACACGGGTTGATGCTACAGATATTAGCAGGGCTTACGCCGGCATCATCGCAAAAAAATACAATGGCAAACGCAACCTTGCAGAAAAAGATGCAGCAAAAAAACTGGCAGCAATCCTACAAATAAAAAATTACCAGGATGACAATATGAATTTCATTTTAAAAAACTGGGCAATTTTTTTATTATGTAAAGAGAAGGAACTCAAACAAAACAACCGTTTAAAGCAAACCTTAAAAACCTTATTCAACTTAAAAGCAACCGGTAGCGAAGACCTTTACATAACCGCTTTGCAAAAAGCCAGTGATTTAAGAAAGCAGATTGAAAAGGTAGTTAGAGATTATGCAATTGATTTGAACGATTGAGCATTCTGTTTTATATTTAGAAACTTTTGCTATTGTTGAGGTCTGGCCCCATCGCCTTTGAAGAGGGGTTGGGGGTGAGACCAATACAATGCAATTGATTTGAAACATTGAGATTTTTATTAACCGATTGGCTATTAAGTTAAACCGCCTGCGGCGTTTTTTTTTATTGGAACGCAGATTCTTATGATGATCATGATAAGCTATGATCTATCCGCGAAAATCTTAGTTATCATAAAAATCCGCGTTCCAAATAAGCACTGCAAGTGCTTAACTTAATGACATTACCGGCAGGACTTAAAAAATTAGTTTCTCCAATAGGTTTACTTATTTTCACAGAGCTTAAAACCATCAACCATGAAATCAGATTACGAAATAGCCCAGGAAAACATCATGCAACCCATAACTGCCATTGCCGATGCCATGGGACTGCCACAAGACATGCTGATACCATACGGCCGCTACAAAGCCAAGATAGACATCAAAGAATTTGATGAACAAAAAATTGCCGCTGCAAAACTTATACTGGTAACAGCCATAACACCCACCAAAGCCGGCATTGGTAAAACAACCACTTCGGTAGGTTTATCAGACGGCTTAAAAAAACTAGGAAAGAAAGTTGTGTTGGCGCTGCGTGAACCATCCCTTGGTCCCTGTTTTGGCATGAAGGGCGGCGCAGCAGGCGGTGGCTTTTCGCAGGTTGTACCTATGGAAGAAATTAACCTGCATTTTACCGGCGACTTTCATGCAATAACTGCAGCCAATAATACGCTGGCGGCTTTGCTCGATAATTTTCGTTTTTATAATCGCGGTAAACCCGAAGGCATTAAAACTGTTTTATGGAAACGTTGCCTGGATGTGAACGACCGGGTGCTGCGTAAAATTGTTACGGCGCTCGATACGCCAAACAATGGTATTCCTTCCGAAACCGGTTTTATAATTACAGCCGCCAGCGAAATTATGGCGGCACTATGTTTATCAGAAAGCCTTGATGAACTGCGTAAAAAGATCGACAACATTTTACTCGGTTTTACTTTTGCCGGTGATCCATTCACTACCAAAGACCTGGCTGTTACCGGTGCCATTACGGCGCTGTTGAAAGATGCCATACAACCCAATCTTGTACAAACATTGGAAGGTACACCCGCCATGATACATGGTGGCCCCTTTGCCAATATTGCCCATGGCTGCAATTCATTAATGGCAACCAAAACAGCCCTGCAGTTTGGCGATTACGTGGTTACCGAAGCCGGCTTTGCAACCGACCTGGGCGCAGAGAAATTCTTTAACATTAAATGTCGCAAAGCAGGACTGCAACCGGCCATGAGTGTGTTGGTAGCCACCTCGCAGGCATTAAAGCTAAGCGGTGGTGCCGATGCAAAAACCATGATGCTGCCAGATATGGCCGTGCTTGCCAAAGGGGTTCGCAACCTGGAGAAGCACATCATTATATTAAAATCTTTTAAACAAAAAGTATTGGTGGTACTTAACCGCTACCATTTTGATACCGCAGAAGAAATTGCCTGGCTGCGTAACTGGTGTGCCGAAAAAGAAGTTGCCTTTGCCGTAAATGATGGCTTTACACATGGCGGCGCAGGTGCATTGGAAATGGCGCAGGCCGTGGTTGATATCTGCAACGATCCATCGCCGGCCATACAACACACCTACGAGCTGAGCGATGATATTGAAACCAAGATCCGAAAAATTGCCACAAAAATTTATGGCGCAGATGATGTGGTGCTGTATAAAAAAGCGCAGGATATGATCAAAAAAATAAAGCTACTGGGGCTGGAACATTTACCCGTTTGCATGGCCAAAACCCAATACTCATTTACCCACAACCCCCTGCAAAGCGATGTGTACAGGAATTTTAAAATTGATGTAGACGACCTGGTAATTAACCAGGGCGCCGGTTTTATTGTAGCCGTTTGTGGCGAAATGGTGCGTATGCCCGGCCTGCCAAAAATACCACAGGCAAATAATATTGATGTGGTGGATGGAAAGATTGTTGGGGTGAGTTAGGGAAAGCCAATAGCGTTTGATTTTTCAGGCTCTGATCCGCCGGGGTCTTCGCTGCAAAGCCAATGTGCGATTGGCGAGACCCCGACGAAACAGAAAAGAGTTTAAGCAATTCTATCTATGAATATTAAATTTCATAAGAGATAGATCTTTCTGGAAAGATTCTGAAATTTTTCAGAATCCCAAAATTCTACATCCAGTTCAAATGAGGAGTAGGGGATAAATATTTTTCCACTATAATCAATCTTCCACTGGCCGGATTTTTCAAATTCTGAAGAACAAAACTTCCCTTTAATTGGAGTAACATAAAATGTAATTGTCTCTGTACTTTTGGTGATTATCCATTCTTTTTTTACCGTTTGTATTTTCTTTCTTTTGGAAAGAACTAAATTATCAAATTGATCTGATTCACGAATATACTTCTCTCCTAATTTGAAAGTACTGTCTGCCATTGTAAAAGTAAAGGGGTCAATATCTATACCTGTACAACAGTTTTCTAATTGCCTTTTTGAAAATCCTGATGTTATGAGCAGAGAAAAAGTATTATTTAATGATTTGATGGAATCTGTTTTTACAATAAAAAAATATTTTTTACCCCCCTCAAAACTTTTACTAAAGAAATCTTCTACAGTTAAAATAACATATTTTCCGGACTCAACTTTTTGAGCCATAGCCATATGATTTACGAATAAAAGAATTACTAATAAGAAAATTAATTTATCGTTCTTTAACATAACATTTTTTAATACCAAATCTACTTCTTTTGAATTAAATCTATTAAGTTGACTCCCCCACTGGTGAGTGTTCCCTTCCCCAACTGGCAAGTGTTCCCACTCCCAAACATAAAATATAAAACGTATCGATTATGGGATCACTTGTTGCCGTTTTAATTTTACCCCGATTGTATCGGGGAGTTAAAAAATGCAAACACAAAATCAACCAGGCAGCTAATTAAAAAGTACGGCTCATTCAACAAAATCGTGAAAAAGGTATGGTGTGATATTTACCCTGGTATTTTAATATTTGAACAAATAAAAGAACCGGTAAAAATAATACCATCGAAATGAAAATATTTCTCTCATAACTTTTCCTGATAGTAAACGATGTTTATTTTAAAATAAAATGATGATAGCCACTTACGTGTGACGTTGCCGCATATTAACAGGGCGCAAACTTTCGTTAGTTAGTCTTTGTCATTTACAATAAAATCTAAACTGTATGCATCTTTGTCTTTTCGCAGCCGCAGGGTAAGTTTAAAGTGGGCATTACTATACTCTTTAAAATAAGCACTTTCAAAACGAAGGAAAGCCCGGCCATCAGTCTTTATATCTTCCTTATTGTTTACGTTCAGGCATTTTGTCAATAACATTTTCCAATCGTTGTACAGGTCATTTGCTTTTTTATCATCGGTAATATTATCATCAATCAGCGCAACATACCATACATTATGGCCAAAATAACTATTGGTGTAAGATTCATAATATCCTTTTTTGGTGCCTTCAATTATATATTCATTTTCTGGCCTGGTTTCAAGGGCGTCGGTGCTGCCCTGTTGTTCGGCATCTAAATTCCGTTGCTTTGAAGATATGTTGCCGAGGTATTTTACAAAACTGGCTTTCAGGGCTTCGTAAGTGGGGGTATTAGTCGCTGGATTGATGTTGCCCTTGCTGCAGTTGTAATAAGTAATAGCAAATAGCAGGGAATACTTATCTGACAAAAACGAGCCATTGTAAAATGTACCCAGGTCTTCCAGCTTTTTATAATCAGCAGCATCTTTAAATTTTACAAACTTATCTGATGTATTATTTTTTCTGGAAATGGCAAAAGACCCGTATGCCTGACCAATCTTTTGCAGCAGAGGTTCTATCGCATCACTTTCTTCTTTAGCGTTTAGCAAAGTTTCGCATCTTCTTGCCTGATTTACTGCTGATGCGTTTATTTCTTTTACTTTTTGTGTGGCTGCAGCATAAGCAGTTAACTTATCAAGTGCTTTAAAAGCGTTGGTGAGTGCTTCTCCCCGTTTTAGGGGGTCATTGCTCGCAAACAATCGGTTAAAAGCAACGGTATCGTATAAAAAAACGCTTTTCAGTTTAGTATTTGATAAAGAATCTGCTGGATTTTGTTTTTGTGTTTTAGCTTTTGTTTGGATCTTTTGTGCCCCAAGTGCCATTATACCAGCTAAAAGTGAGGCCGCAAGGCAAAGTATTTTTGTAATCTTTTTCATGTGCTTGTTTTAATAGTTTACGAAAGATTGATAGGTTAGCAATATTTACTGGTTGCATTTTTATACGGTAAAAGGTTGTGTTGCTGCTTAACCTCATCTATTATAATTGGCACCATCATTTTTAATTTAAAAACCGGCATAAAATTAGGAAAGAATATAGCTTTTCATATACCCACTGCAAGGTATTTCGTAATTTAAATAAGAAGAGGGTGTGGATTCTTTGTATCAATATAGGTTTAACAAAACAAAACCTGTCTAAATTTGTCCCCATCTGGCGCAGATATGTAGGAATGGAAATAGCGTTGGCGTATCTGTGCCCACTAATACTTTTAAAACAAAAGCACAACCTGCTCTAATATTTTAATAGCTTTTACATTGCCACAGATACGCCACTACACAAGACCTAAGCTGCATATCTGCGCCAGTAATGAAAAGAAAGAAGAAAAAGGTCTGAATAATTATTTTCCCGACTCCAGTTCCCTCTCTTTTGGAGAGGGGTTGAGGTGAGGTCAAACAAAACCTCTTTAAATTTGTTATCTCAAAAAAACAAGCATGCATAAAATCACCATCGCTGCAAACAGCCAGCAACCATTAACCGTAAACCGCCTGGGCTACGGCACCATGCGCCTTACCGGCGAAGGCATCTATGGAGAACCACCAAGGCGTGATGAAGCGCTTGAGATATTAAAACACGTTGTAAACAATGGTGTAAATTTTTTAGATACCGCCGATTATTATGGCGATGATGTAACCAACCGGCTGATTAAAGAAGCGCTGCATCCTTATACCAACGACCTGGTTATCTGTACAAAAATTGGCGGCAACCGCAAGCCCGATAAAAGCTGGATACCATTTAATAAGCCAGATCAGTTACGCATTGCAATAGACAATAACCTGCGTACCCTGCAGGTTGAGCAGGTACAACTGGTGCATTTCAGGGTGTTTCCCGGCAGCCCGGTGCCTTTTAAAGAATCATTACAAGCTGTGTTTGACATGCAGCAGGAAGGAAAAATTTTGCATGTAGGTGTGAGCAATGTAAGCAGGGAAGAACTGGAAACAGCCATGCAGATGGGTAATATTGCAACGGTAGAAAATATGTATGGCTACGGACAACGCACAACATTAAAATCGCGTTACGGAGAAGACCGCGGCGGTGAAGAAATACTCGACATCTGCGAAGCAAATAATATTCCGATGATACCCTATTTTTCATTGGTTAATTCGCTTTCAAAAAAAGACGACCGCATAGCAACCATCGCTGCAAAGTATAATGCATCTGCAGCACAAATAAATATTGCCTGGCTGCTGCATCGCTCTCCATGGATATTACCGATACCCGGCACTTCTTCTTTAGCACATTGTAAAGAAAACCTGGCTGCTGCATCAGTTGAACTTACTGCAGCAGATATGGAATTTTTAAATTAGCAGTGATTCGGTTTTGCAGTCATGCTGCCATATTTGCAGTAAACTGATTGCGGCATCATTTTTACAGGGTAGTCATGTAATTTATTTTTTAACTAAAACAAAAGAACATGCACTACAATCAGTCATGCGCCGCAAAAGGCAACCGCAACGGAAATAGGAATCCCCTGTTCATCCGATCTATGCAAAGGGCAGCAGTAAACATTTTTAAAACTGAGAACAGTTATGAAATGTTGGTATTTGCACCCGGACGCATTAAAGAACATTTTCACCTGGATGTAAACGGTACAGAACTTACCGTTTCTTACTCGCCCCCAGAAGGCTTTCCCCGTCCCGAATGGATATTGAGGGAATACAGCCGTGGCGGTTTCAGCAGAACTTTTACACTGGATGAAAGCATCGACAGCAGCAGCATCTCGGCCAAATATGCCGATGGTGTGTTGCAGGTAAGTCTGCCCATCATTGCAGGTAAAGAAAATCTGAAAAAGGAAATTGTTATTAACTAAAATGCCTTTTGATTATGGAACGGGCGCTGTAAAGCGCCCGTTTTTTTATAATTTTTTTACAGCAGTTAATAATGCAAACAAAGAGCATATAAATATTTTGCCAGTTCCGGTAAACAGGAATTAAATTACATGCATGAAAAAAACACCGGTCATTATTTTTCTCTTGCTGCTGATTGTTTGCCAAAGCCAGGCACAACAAAAAAAGCCAACATCTGGCAACCCAATTCTTAAAGGTTGGTATGCTGATCCGGAAGCCGCTATTTTCGAAAAAAATTATTGGATATATCCTACCTATTCTGATGTATACAACAAACAGGTTTTCTTTGATGCCTTCTCATCGCCCGACCTGGTAAGCTGGACAAAGCATGAACATATACTGGATACGGCCGCAGTAAAATGGGCAAAGCGTGCCATGTGGGCGCCGGCTATTGTACAAAAAGATAAAAAATATTTTTTCTTTTTTGCTGCCAACGATATACAAAATAATAACGCCATTGGCGGCATCGGTGTTGCTGTTTCCGATAAGCCCCAGGGCCCGTTTACAGATTACCTGGGCAAACCGCTTATTGATAAATTTTATAATGGAGCGCAACCAATAGACCAGTTTGTGTTTAAAGATACTGATGAGCAATACTATATTATTTATGGTGGCTGGCAGCACTGCAATATTGCAAAATTAAAAAATGATTTTACCTGTATTATTCCATTTGATGATGGCAAACTTTTTAAAGAGATAACACCGGACAATTATGTTGAAGGGCCATGTATGTTTGTGCGCAAGGGTAAATATTATTTTATGTGGAGTGAAGGAGGCTGGACCGGTCCCGACTATTCGGTGGCTTACGCAGTAGCCGATTCACCGTTTGGCCCTTTTAAAAGAGTAGGAAAAATATTGCAACCCGATTCAGCTGTGGCCACCGGCGCAGGCCACCACTCCATTATGCACGATGCAGTACATAATCTTTGGTACATCGTTTATCACCGCAGGCCGCTTGGCGAAACTGCTGCCAATAACCGCGCCACCTGTATTGAGCCATTATATTTTAATAAGGAGGGTTTTATCTTACCGGTTAAACTCAGCTTTACAGGTGTTAAACAGCAAAGGTTAAAATAAAGAAGGTTGCATCATATGATCTCTGCCACATGCCGGTGGATATTTTTTGCGATCATATCTGTAGGCACATCATTTTCATCGCCGCCAAAAGGATCTTCAATTTCTTCAGCGATCAATTCCAGGCTGGCCAGTACATAAAATATAAAAGCTACCACCGGTATTACATAAAACCCTAACTGGAACACATAGCCAAAAGGCAATGTCATCACATAAAAGAAAATGAATTTTTTTATGAAAACGCTGTATGAATATGGAATGGGTGTGTTTTTTATCCGTTCGCAGGCACCGCAGATATCTGTAAAAGATTGCAGCTCGGTATTTAAAAATAAAAGTTGCTCGCCACTGATCTTTTTTTCGGTAAACAATAGTTGAATATGTTTGTACATCAGTAATGCTGCCTGGTTGGGAATATGTTTGCTGTGGTCAATATCTTTAAAGAGGTGTTTGTGTTCTTCACCTTCAAATAACGCCAGCCTGGTTTTTTCTTTGTGCAGGTGATTATGTAACGCATAGGCATAGGCAGGTATCATTTTACGAAAAAAGGTCCGTTGCTCTTTTTCTTCGGGTGGTAATATCACCTGCAGTTTCATGGCAAAGTTACGGCTTGTATTTACCAGGTTGCCCCAGAGCTTACGGCCTTCCCACCAACGTTCGTAAGCCGTGTTAGTCCTGAACACGAGTAACATCGAAATAGCGAAGCCCAGTAAACCGTGCATCAACGGAATGTTTTTTACATAGCTGTTTTCGGAAAGTTTCCAATAATACAATTCAAGCCATGCAATAATGCCCGAATAAATACAAATACCGATAATAAGCGGCAACAGTTTACGAAAAGTATCGGCCTTATGAAACTTAAAGATAAAAGTGAACCAGTCCCTGGGGTTATAAGAGATCATACTGCGGGAGTTTTATCAAAAGTACATATTATAGCGGGTTGAATATTGTTGAATATGGTTCAGGGATTTACGCGAACTGCATTTTAAAATTCATTTGCAATACTAAAATTCAGAAAAACTATTTATATATTTAAGAACCAAATTTAATTTTATGCCCGATACACTGCAACCGGAAAATACTTCCTGGTCTTTACTAAAAAAAACATGCTTTCGTTTCTTCTTTATTTATTTTATACTGTACACAAGCCCCTGGAGCTGGCTTGATGGGATACCCGGCGTTACTTACCTGCTTGGTGTTTACGATCGTTTTTTTGAATGGCTTGTCATTAAAGCCAATGCAAACTTCTTCAGGGTATTTAATATCAAAAATGTAAAACAGGTATTTAACGGCAGCGGTGATACTTCCTATGCCTGGGCGGCCAATTACCTCATGCTTGTACTTGCTTTTGCTGGTGCGCTCATTTGGTCGGTTTTAGACAGGAAGCGAAAAAGCTACCGCCAGTTAAATTATGTGTTGTGTCTTTTTGTGCGGTACACGCTTGCACTTACTGCGTTTGTTTATGGAGCAGATAAAATATTTGCATTGCAGATGCCCTTTCCGCTCCTTAGCCAGATGGCAACGCCGCTGGGCGATTTTTTACCCATGCGTTTCTCCTGGTTGTTCATCGGCTATTCATCTCCCTACGAAATATTTTCGGGTGTTATGGAATTGCTGGTGGCGGTTTTATTATTGTATAAACGAACAGCAACATTAGGTGTACTTGTTGCCACCGCTGTTTTCCTTAATGTAATGATGCTTAACCTTTGTTACGATATACCGGTTAAACTCTATTCCATGAACCTGGTGCTGATGTGTTTGTACCTGTTGGCGAATGAATTTAACCGCATCGCCTGTTTTTTTGTACTTAACAAGCCTGCTGCAACCTGTTCAGTATATCATTACCCGCTTGTAAAAAAATGGATGCGTGTTACAAGAATAGTTTTAAAACTGGCAGTGGTGTTTTTAATGGGTAAATCATTGTATGATACAGTAAAATTTGCCAGCGAGTCTAACGCAGCTTCGCAACATAAAGATTTTAAAAAAGGGATGTACGATGTAACCCGGTATGTAATTAATAAGGATACTATACCTGCTTTGATAACCGACAGCATACGCTGGCGGGATGTGATCTTTGAGAATAATCAAATGGGAAGTATCAATACAAAGGATACGATGTTTAGAACCCGCTATGGCCGTAGTTACTTTACATTTGATGTAGATAGCCTGCAACCAATTATTAATTTTAAAAAAACGGCGCAGGATACTGCAGCCAGGCTTTCGCTGCGGTACCAAATAATTGACAGCAATACCATACAGCTTTGGGGCAAACAAAGAAACGATTCATTATTCATAGAACTTAAAAGATCGAACCGCCATTTTCAACTGGCCGAAAAACAATTTCACTGGCTTAGTGAAGCCAACAGGTAAGGACGAAGCATATTCTTAATTTTGAGATAACTGTTTAATCAGCAGGAATTTCAACAGGCCGTTGCAGTTTTAATTTTTCAAAAGCCATGCTTGTTTTTTTTATCCTGCTCTTATTAAAAACCAGGGCAGCTTTGCCTTTGGCATTAAGGCTGTTTATGCCGGCAAGTCCCTGTATCATCCATTTACGGTTTTGGCGATTCCTGCTGTGCCAGTTTTTTAACGTGATCTTTTTGTCTGAAAAAATATACGAGTGTGCCTCTTTCACAACCTGGTAACTATGTGCATAGTCAGTTATGGTTGTTGCCCATTTATAAAAACTTTGCAGGCTTGCTGCAGTTGCGGGGTCAATAATGTACTGAATAAGCTTTCCTTCTTCCACAACCTGCAGCATGGCCGCAACATGGTAGTTCCAGTTTTGTTTTAATCAGCCCACATGGTTGTGTAAATATTTACCGCTAAAAACCCAGGCTTTGTAATGTGGGATGCCCCATTGTTCTAACAAAACACAAATAGCATCGGCCCTGGCTTCGCAACTATTGTTACTGTTGGTCCAGTTAAACAAAGGGTTTGTTGCAAAAAATTGCATGATGGCTTCGGCCTGTTGTTTAGATACGGTCTTATTGCTGTCGGTAATATCCGAAAGCCGGTATTCAAAAAGTGTAGGAATAATTTCCATATCTGCTATGGCATTGAAGTTAGGATAATGTGTATTCAAAAATAGTTTTTAATTAACAGTACAGCTGCTCTCGCCAAACAAGAAAAACTACCCATCCATTAATAACGTATATTACCATAAAAATTACTATCAAAAAAGATCATCCATACAACAGCCTGGTAATAATCATTTTGATCTCGCTGTTTTCAACAACAGGTTGTGCATTTAAGGCTGTACACAGAAGTAAACACATTGTTTATAACAGCACAGATAAGAACCGGTCGGCACAGGAACTGAATGTATTTGCTCCCTCAAAAAAGAAAATATGTAAACCCGTTTTTATTTTTGTACATGGCGGAAGCTGGAACTCGGGCAACAAAAAATTATACAGTTTTTTCGGCAGCCGCATGGCACGTAAAGGCATCGTTACGGTAATACCTGATTATCCTAAAAGTCCGGCAGCCGGTTATAATGAAATGGCAGAAGATATTGCTACTGCTGTAAAATGGGTAAAAGAACATATTGCAGCTTATGGCGGCGACAGTAACCGCATATTTATTTCGGGCCACTCTGCCGGCGGCCATTTGGCAGCGTTAGTAACTATTAAAAAAGACTATTTTAAAGATCTGCAACTGGCCAACCCGGTAAAAGGGTTGATATTGATTGATGGCGCCGGGCTGGATATGTACACTTACTTAAAAGAAGAAAACCTGCCGGCGGGCGATAGTTACTTCAATACCTTTAGCAATGATCCCGCTACCTGGAAAGCCGCTTCGCCAATTTATTTTTTGCACAATGGCATGCCACCCATGCTTATTTACCAGGGCGGTAAAACTTATCCATCCATCAGCAGCAGCAATGAAAGATTTACCGATTCGCTCAAACATTACGATACTAAATTCAGTTATCATATACTTCCCGGCAAAAAGCACGTGCCCATGATCACCCAGTTTTTTAATCCTTATAATAAAAGGTATAAAGAGATCATTGATTTTATGAAGCAGTAATAACACCCATTTCTACTACCAACACATATAAAATTGAGTTTACAATTACCAGAAAGTATTACATTCGGTTTTTAAAATAAGGCTTTTGAAAAAACGACTTAATTATATTTCCTGGGACGAATACTTTATGGGTGTGGCGCTCTTATCGGCAAGGCGCAGTAAAGATCCCAGTACACAGGTTGGCGCCTGTATTGTAAATGAGCAAAACAAAATTGTGGGTGCTGGGTATAACGGGCTACCTATGGGCTGCGATGATGATGATTTTCCCTGGGAAAAGCAAGGCAACTTCCTCGATACCAAATACCCTTATATATGCCATGCTGAGTTGAATGCTATTTTAAATAATATAGGCATGAGCCTGAAGGGTTGTAAAATTTACACCGCATTATTTCCCTGTAACGAATGTGCAAAAGCCATCATACAGTCAGGCATTACAGAAGTGATCTATCTCTCTGATAAATATGAAGGCAGCGAAACCGCCAGGGCATCTAAGTTTATGCTTAATAAATCGGGCGTAAGTTACCGGCAGGTGCAGGCCAAAAATAAAGAACTGGTACTTTCTTTTAGAGAAAAAGATGTGTAATTACTTCTACAGAAAATTTTAGCAATATGGCAACAGTACGGCAACGCCAGATAAACGTTATGGCTTGTTTCTTGTATATGATATATTAAAGCAGATTTTATGAAACAGTTATTCTATACTATTGCAATAACAGCACTTTTATTTACCGCCTCAGCCTGTCACACTTCAGCACAGACAACAAAACCAACAGCTACACCAGCCCAGTTGGACTTTGCAAGCGACAGCAGCAAATGGATATTTACAGCCATACAGGCCTTGCCGCAATCAGGTTTACCGCGCTATATAAGTGCTAACTATACCGTTAATTTTACTGCCCAAAAGTTAATAGTTTACCTGCCTTATTATGGCACAGCAACTGCCGGTGCCGATGTATATTCCGGCAGGAGCCCGCTTGATTTTACTTCGCAGGATTTTACAATAGAAAAAAAGCAAACAAAGAACGGCAGGTGGAATATTACCCTCAAAGTAAAAGATTACAGTGAAGTACGGACACTCTATTTTACTTTTTATGATGATGGCAGCGCTAACCTGAATGTAAATTTAAGCAACCGTTCGCCCATCAGTTTTACAGGCAATGTTGTTGCGGTAGTTGATAAGCAATAGTGACAACTGCGCAAAAAACTGATACCCGTCCTCATGTATAAGAACGGGTAGTGCATAAGTTTGAAAATTCGCTATATCAAACGAGATTGTCAGCCCGAGCTTGTCGAAGGCGTTTTACCCAATAAGCAACCCGGTTTCGACAAGCTCAACCTGACAGTTTTTCAAACTGATACACTATCAAAGAACGGGTATCAACTCTACGGCATGAAAATTAATTAAACTTTGCTGCAAAAAATTCCAGCAGCCTTTCATCGCTCATTTTATTGGCGGTTGACTCTTCTGTTTTTACATTTTTAAACTGAGGCGTGTCTGCCAGGTAATGCATAAACTGTTCCTGCGCCTGGCCTGTGCCAGTGGCATGCAGGTATGTGGCATTTAACAGGTGCGTAGCAATCTCTTTAAAGAATTTTGCCTGCAACATTTGTTTCTGATTGTTCTCATTCTTATTACTCTCGCTCGAAGAAACAGCTTCTCCTGCTATATGCGCCAGTACCACCAGTGTACCGGTTTCGCTGTCATCACTTCCTACAACGGTGGCGTGTTGTGAATCCATCCACACCCCGAATTTTTTTTGATTGCTCATGTTTGGTTTTTTAGTGTACTGTATATAGTCAATAACCGTACCCCAAATTGTAAATGTTAGGCACAGAGTTCCTTTACAGTATCTAAATACGGCAAAATACAGGTGTATGTAGATGAGAATAGTTGCTGTAGTTGCTGATCAGTATCATGTTTGGCAACCGGGTTAATGAAATAGAAAAACAACTCCGTTAATTTGTAAGCATTTTATTTATACCCTTTCCACTTCCTGTTTTCTATATCAAACAACCAGTAAATACCATTGCAAAAAGCAAAATTTAATGCCGGTTCAACAGGAGCGGAAGCAGGCAGCTTTAAAGTTTGTTGCAGGTAACCGGTTTTGTAATCGTACAATTCTATCTGCCTGTCTGCAAATTTCAATACTCCAAACTCTGCACCTTTAATATTGCTGACAATAACATTTGTATAATTATAATCGACGTTCCCAACCTGTGCCTGTTCATTTTCACCACGCCCCTGCGATTTTTTACGCCCCCAATGCAGCTGCACCGAATCTTTAAGATTAGCAAACAGGTTCTCAAAATTTTCATACAGCTTTACCTGGCTTCCGTCCAGGAAACAAACATATCTTAAACCGGCATCGTATGCCCCTACAGATTGGGCGGAAGGCTGGTTCATATCAGAGAATTTGTAATTAATATTTGCAGGAATACCCCTGTTATCAAGTGTATAATATAACCAACCTATGTTGTTATAGCCGTTGGCCAATATTTTTTTTGTAGCCGGATCGTACCAGATACCCCTGATATCTTCCATGGCAGTAAGGGTATCGTCGGAAATCCTCTTGCCGGCAGCGGTAAATACAGCCATAGGAAATTTTGTATTGCCGCAAAATGCTGCATAATATTTCTGGTTTACCGGGTTATAGCAAACGCCTGCTCCACGGGTACCGCAATAATCGTCGGCCTGGGTTTTAGGCATTTGCAATTCCAGTAGCTGTTTTAATGTTCGGCTCTGTGCACGCAAAACAGTTGAAAACAAAACAAGGGCAGTGAGTAAAGCCAAATACTTTTTCATGTTGTATTTTTTGCAAAGCTTGCATTAATTTCTTATAATAAAAATACCCTGCCGTTGGTATTTATTAATTATCTGTCTTGGAAATGATTTGGAAAACAAAAACCGAAGCGGATGCTTCGGTTTTTATTATTTTAGATTCAAAAATCTGTGTGATCATTTAAGCGTAGTTAAAATTCTGCACTCTTCGGATACCTCGGGAAAGGAATAACATCCCTGATATTGCTCATGCCGGTTACAAACTGCACCAGGCGCTCAAAGCCAAGCCCAAAGCCGGCGTGCGGACAGGTGCCAAATTTCCTGGTCTCCAGGTACCACCATAATTCTTCGGCGGGGATATGCATTTCTTCCATGCGTTGTGTCAGTTTATCCATGCGCTCTTCTCTTTGACTGCCACCAACGATCTCGCCAATACCCGGCGCTAAAATATCCATAGCCGCTACAGTTTTTCCATCATCGTTCTGGCGCATGTAAAAAGATTTGATCTCTTTGGGATAATCTGTAAGGATCACCGGTTTTTTAAAATACTTTTCAACCAGGTATCTTTCATGTTCACTTTGCAGATCCATTCCCCAACCGGTAACAGGGTATTGAAATTTCTTTTTCTTGTTGTAATTACTTTCTCTTAAAATTTCAATGGCTTCGGTATAGGTTAGTCTTTCAAAATCATTATCAACCACAAAATTTAATTTCTCCAGTAAACCCATTTCACTTCTTTCGGTTTGTGGTTTTTGTTTTTCTTCTTCCTCTAAACGTTGCGCTAAAAACTCCAGGTCTTCTTTGTTATTATCCATAGCATGCTTTATAACATACTTTATAAAATCTTCGGCAAGGTTAGCATTATCTTCCAGATCGTTAAAGGCAACTTCGGGCTCTATCATCCAGAACTCGGCGAGATGCCTTGTTGTATTACTGTTCTCGGCACGGAATGTTGGTCCGAAAGTATAGATATCGCTGAAAGCAGTTGCAGCCAGCTCACCTTCCAATTGTCCGCTTACCGTGAGGTTGGTGCTGCGCCCAAAAAAATCTTCCTTAAAATTTATAGAACCATCTTCATTTTTTGGGGCGGTACCATCCAACGGCAAAGCCGTTACTTTAAACATTTCACCTGCTCCTTCAGCATCGCTGGCGGTGATGATGGGCGTATGTAAATACAAAAACCCTTTATCATTAAAAAATTTATGAATGGCGAATGCTAAAGCATGACGCAAACGAAATACCGATCCAAATGTGTTGGTCCTAAAACGCATGTGTGCATTTTCCCGTAAAAATTCCAGGCTGTGTTTTTTAGGTTGCATGGGAAAAGTTTCTGCATCACTATCGCCCAGTATTTCTATGGTTGCAGCTTTCAGTTCTACTTTTTGTCCCTTGCCTAAAGACGGGATCACTTCGCCGGTTGCTTTAATACAGGCACCGGTGGTAAGGCGTTTTAAGAGGGCTTCATCAAACTGTCCTAATGTGGCAACTATCTGTACATTATTATTGGTACTGCCATCATTAAGAGCAATAAACTGGTTGTTGCGAAAGGTACGCACCCATCCCATTACAGTTGCCTGGTAGTTGGCATTATCACTGGCCAACAGCTCTTTGATCCTTATTCTTTTGTTAAACATATTTATTATTTATGGATGGCAAAGATAAGTGTTTGTCTGAACGGGGATTTTGTCTGAACGGGGATTTGGCAAGATTAAAAAGATTTTTTTGGATTAATACATCTGTTTAATCTTAAAAATCCACCCAAATCTTTGTTCAGACGATTACCATCTGTCAAAAAAATTCCTTTTTTTTAAAAAAACACCGTAATATTGCTACTGGATTTTGCTGATAAGGACTTACAACCATATACTTCATTAGCGATCCAGTTTCCATCAATATAAATTCTCAATCACTATTTTCAGACTTAAGACGGGATTTTTGAAGAAAATCATTTTTCATTATTTATGTACGACATTTCACAACTGAACGACCTGCTCGTTCCTGAGTTGCTTGATATTGCAGAGCAATATAACATCTCCAACGTAAAAAAACTTGCTAAACAGGATCTGATCAACAAGATCCTGGAAAACCAATCTATTATGAGCCCTGACAAAAAGAACGAAGGCGAAAAGCCAAAACGTAAACGCATTGCAAAACCTGCCGAAGGCGAAGTAGTAGCAGCACCGGTTGTTGCAGCAGTAAAACCTAAAAAAACGGAAGCAGAAAAAAAACCTGTTAAAAAGCAGGTGGAAATTGAGGAGGAAGAGGATATGCAACCACTAACCGACCAGGAAAGTACCATTCCGGCTGCCATTGCTCAAATGCTGGCCGAAAAAGATGAATTGGAACAGGAGCAGGAGGCAGAGGTTGAATTAGAGAACGAGTCTGCTCAGCCTGCGGCCAAACAATACAACCAACAAAGACAACAGCCTGCTTTTAATATAGAATTCGACGGTGTGATACTGGGCGAAGGTGTGCTGGAGATGATGGCCGACGGTTATGGTTTTTTAAGAAGCAGCGATTATAATTATTTATCATCACCCGATGATATTTATGTATCGCCAAGCCAGATAAAATTATTTGGTTTAAAAACCGGTGATACAGTTTATGGAAGTGTACGTCCGCCAAAAGAAGGTGAAAAATATTTTGCTTTACTTAAAGTAGAAACCATCAATGGTAAATCACCTGAGGAAGTTAGAGACCGTGTACCTTTTGATTATTTAACACCGCTGTTCCCTTTCGAAAAATTAAATCTTACTACCAGGGCAGATAATTACAGCACCCGTATCATGGACCTGTTTACCCCCATTGGTAAAGGACAACGTGGATTAATTGTTGCCCAGCCAAAAACGGGTAAGACCATGTTACTGAAAGAACTGGCCAATGCCATTGCAGAGAATCACCCGGATTGTTACCTGATGATCGTGCTGGTGGATGAAAGGCCGGAAGAGGTTACTGATATGGAACGTAGCGTAAAGGCAGAAGTTATTGCATCAACCTTTGATGAGCCCGCTGAAAAACATGTTCGTGTTAGTACGATGGCTTTACAAAAAGCAAAACGGCTTGTTGAGTGTGGCCATGATGTAATAATATTACTTGATTCAATTACCCGTTTGGCAAGGGCACACAATACAGTTGCCCCTTCAAGTGGTAAGGTATTAAGTGGTGGTGTGGAAGCCAATGCGATGCAAAAACCAAAACAGTTTTTTGGTGCGGCACGTAAAATTGAAAATGGCGGATCATTAACCATCATTGCAACTGCATTGGTTGATACCGGTAGTAAAATGGATGAAGTTATTTTTGAAGAATTCAAGGGTACCGGTAATATGGAATTGCAGTTGGAGCGTAAATTATCGAACCGCAGAATTTATCCTGCTATTGATATTGTAGCTTCCTCTACCAGGCGTGATGATCTGTTGCTTGATAAGGATACTTTCCAGCGCATGTGGGTATTGCGTAAGCATATGGCCGATATGAACCCTGAAGAAGCGATCAACACCTTGTTGAAGAACATGAAGGGAACAAAGGACAATGCAGAATTCCTGACATCGATGAATGGATAAGAAATTAAAAATAAACATTCAAAAGTAAAAATATAAGCCGTTGAGTTAATCAGCGGCTTTTTACTTTGTGTAACTTAGTGCCTTCGTGTCTTAGTGGTTCAACCAAATGCCCATACAAAAAATAAACATAGAAGAATTTTTATCACTGGCAAAGCAGTATCCTGTTCTGGATGTTCGTAGCCCCGGTGAATATACCCATGCACATATACCCACAGCACACAGCTTGCCTTTATTTACTGATGAAGAAAGAAAACAGGTTGGTACTGCCTATAAACAACAAAGCCGTGAAGCAGCGATTAAAATAGGACTTGATTATTTTGGTGTGAAGATGCGTAAGATGGTGGAAGAGGTAGAAGGAATAGTTGGCAGTTGGCAGTTGGCAGTTGGCATTGGGCAGTTGGCAGATGAAAAAGAGCTGGCTTTAAAAAGCAAACTGCAAAAAGCAAACTACGTACTGCTTCATTGCTGGCGTGGCGGTATGCGCAGTGCTGCAGTAGCCTGGCTTTTGGATATGTATGGTTTTAAAGTTTATTTATTATCCGGCGGTTACAAAGCTTACCGCAGGTGGATCCTTTTGCAATTTGAAAAAGAATACAACTTTAATATTATTGGTGGTTATACCGGCAGTGGTAAAACTTTGTTGCTGCATGAATTAAAAAAACAACACAAAATAATTATTGATCTGGAAGCATTGGCAAACCATAAAGGTTCAGCGTTTGGTGCACTGGAAGGAATACCACAACCCGGTCAGGAAATGTTTGAGAATATGTTAGGGCAAACGTTGGCCGATGTTGGTTGTTCGTTGAGCGAAGAGAAAGGCTCAACAACGAACAACCCACAGGGTCCTGGGGGCGCACAACCAACAACGGTCATCTATTTAGAAGATGAAAGCCAGCGCATTGGCAATGTTCAAATTCCCATGCCGCTTTGGCGAAACATGCGTAAAGCGCCTGTTTTTTTTATAGATATCCCCTTTGAAGAAAGGCTTAACTATATTACGGAAGAATATGGCCGGTTGAAAAAAGAAACGATAAATGATGCAATACTGCGTATTCAAAAACGACTGGGCGGATTGGAAACAAAAAATGCAGTTGGGTTTTTAGTGGAAAATAATCTCAAGGAATGTTTCCAGATTTTGTTGAGTTACTACGATAAATGGTATCATAAAGGACTGTATAACCGCGAAAATATTTCGACACTGTTAAATAAAATACCCTGTACTGGCGTTGATACTATAATCAATACCCAAAAAATTTTATCATGCCCCATTGTAAGCGCTTAATTATTACCTGTTTTATTTTACTCTGCTCCGCTATCGTATTTTCACAATCTTCACCAGGTATAAATATGAGCGGCTTGTGGACCGGCCTGATGTATAATGATACAACCGGTCTTAATTATCGTTACGAAATTGCAATAAGCGAAAAGAATGGCAACCTGTCTGGCTACTCACACACTTTTTTTATACTTGATAACAAAGAGTATTACGGGGTTAAAAAACTAAAGATCACCATTGACGGGAATAAAGTAATTACCCAGGATCTGAAACTGGTTGACAACAATTACCCGATAAAACCACCCAAGGGTGTTTATGTGGTAAATGTTTTGAATTTTGAAATGAAAGATGATGTGTTGCTGCTAAGCGGCTTGTTTGAAACTAACCGCACCAGGCAATATGCGCCGGTTACCGGCTACATCCATGTAGAAAAGAAAATTGATTTTAAAAGATCTTCCCTTTTGCCACGGCTTGAAGCGCTGGGACTGGCAGATGAACTTTCTTTTGTGCAGGAAGAAAAAAAGAAGGCTGTTACAAAAACGGAGGCTGTTACCGAACAACCGGTTGTTAAAACAAAACCGGCTAAAGAGAAACCAATAAAAGAAAAACCAGCCAAAGAAAAAGAAGTGGTTGTAAAAGAAACGCCGCAGGAAAATACAACCGCACAAAACAAACCCGCTGCAGATATCAACAACAGGATAATCGAAACCATACAATCGGTATATTACAAGTCCGACAGCCTGGTACTTACGCTTTATGATAATGGTGAAGTGGATGGTGATACGGTGAGTGTATTAATGAATGGCGAAGTAATTATGCCCATGGTTGGGTTAAGTACCAATGCTGTGCGTAAAACAATTTATACAAAAGATATTCCCGACAGTATTCAGATAGTGATGTATGCCGAAAACCTGGGAAGCCTGCCGCCTAACACGGGACTGCTAATTGTGTATGACGGAACAGTGAGGTATGAGATACGTTTCAGCGGTGATCTGAAAAAGAATGCGGCGATCGTATTTAGGCGAAAAGAAGGCCCCCTCTAACTCTCCGTAAGACGAACGAAGATGTTAGCAAAGAAAAGACAAACTACATATATGGAAAAGGACTCTATAAATTTTCAAACTTCCAAAGCCCCTCTTTTGGAGGGGTTTGAGGAGGCCCGGTTAACTCAATTCTCCCGGGGTGCAGGTTGCGGTTGTAAGATAGCTCCCAAAGTACTTGATGAAATTTTAAAAACAAATATTATTGTTCCTGCCAACAGCAATCTATTAGTTGGTAACAGCAGTAAAGATGATGCTGCCGTTTACGACCTGGGTAATGGTATGGCCTTAATTTCCACCACCGATTTTTTTATGCCCATTGTTGACGATGCGTTTGATTTTGGGCGCATAGCCAGTGCCAATGCCATCAGCGACGTATATGCCATGGGCGGTAAACCCTTACTGGCTGTAGCTATTTTGGGTTGGCCGGTTGAGAAACTACCGGCAGAACTTGCTCAACGGGTATTGGATGGCAGCCGTAAAATTTGCGAGGAAGCGGGAATTCCACTGGCCGGCGGGCATAGCATTGATTCTGCTGAACCAATTTTTGGACTGGCCGTAAGTGGATTAATAGCCATTAAAAATCTGAAAAAAAATAATACCGCAAAACCTGGCGATCTTATTTTTATTACCAAGCCATTGGGCGTTGGTGTTTTATCAACTGCACAAAAAAGAGGGTTGATACAGGAAGAACATGTAGCAGTGATGATAAACCAAATGACACAACTGAATAAAATTGGTGAAGTATTGGGAAAACTGGAAGGCGTTACAGCCATGACGGATGTAACCGGCTTTGGTTTGTTGGGCCATCTGATAGAAATGGCTGAAGGCAGTAATTGCTCAGCAGAAATAAATTATAGTTCATTACCCGTTGCAGATGGCGTTACTGCTTATTTAAGTCAGCGTATTGTACCAGATGCCACCTACCGTAACTGGAACAGTTACAGTACAAAGACCGCTTTTGAAAAGGGCGTTAACGTAATGGAAGCATTTAATTTATTGCCCGATCCGCAGACCAATGGCGGCTTACTGATTGCTGTTGATGAACATGCCGTTGAAGCTGTACAGCAATTATTAAAAGAGAATGGGCTGGAAAATTTTGCAGCACCAATTGGCAAATTTGTCATCGCTACCGAAAAAACTGTTCTTGTAAAACCATAAATACCATGCAGTGGGTATTTTTTATAATTGCAGGAATTGTATCTTGTAAAAAAATAAGGTATGAAAAAAATAATGCTTCTCAATAGTTTATTGTTCCTCTCTTTTCTTTGTTTTGCCCAGGTAAATCTCCAGACTTTAATAAAGCCAGGTACAAAACTGATCTATGCAGTTGATGCAAACGGGCAGAAGTATGATTTTATAGTTACTGTAAAGGCACTGGCTCCGGCGCTGGTGTTTGACTGGCAGATGACCGATCCGGTAAATATCAACGGCAGCATTACGCATACAGCAGTGGCAATGATCTCAGGCAATACCCTGTATAATTTCTTTGCACCCGGGTCAAAAACACTGGATGATAATACACTTAGTGTTTGGATAAGCAAGAATAGCTTTACCGCCCTTACAAAAGGAAGTAAAACAACCATGCTGAAAATGAATACGAATGAAAAGCCTAAGAAAATGGGCGTTGAACAGGAAGATGCGACAGAAATGAAGATCCTGGTAAATGGTGAAAAAGAAACAGTTGAACAGTTTGAAGCAAAAGAGATGAGTGCCGCTTCTGGCGAAGACCGTGTTTATTTTACATTTGCCAAATCTGCAAAAATGCCCATTATCCTTAAAATGCAGAATGGTTTTTATATTGCACTGAAGGAAATAAAAACAAAATAGTTAGAATTGCAGTATGCCATTTAATTTAAACGACTGTATTGGATTTACCGGCGTTGCCATTTTGTTACTGGCATTTTTATTAAACCTCCTTAAGAAGATCACATCTAACAGCCTGCCCTATATTGTAATGAATATAATTGGTGCAGGGCTTGCCTGTCTGGCATCCTGTCTCATCGGCTATATTCCTTTCGTAATTTTGGAAGCCACCTGGACAATAGTTTCCGTAATTGCATTAATCAACTACCTGCGTAAGATCAGGTAATAAGCTGTCGATTATTCCGGCTAATTTTCGGTCCTTATCGGTTACAATATCTCCGGCATCATGGGTACTTAGCCAGATCTCCACTTTGTTATACACATTGGTCCAAAGCGGATGATGATCCATTTTTTCTGCCGCCAGTGCAACCCTCGTCATAAAGGCAAAAGCTTCAGAAAAATTTTTGAAATCAAATTTTTTATAAAGGGTGTTTTTTTCTTCTTTCCACATAATAATTGATTAAACAAGTACTTAAAATTTTGTACCAGCAACAGTAATACAATTATCAAGCCACTAAAAGATCAGGTGCTGCTTGTGTTTTATTTTCTCGTTCGTCATTTCTGTAACCAGTTGCACGCCCGGTAATGTTTTAATGGATTGTATGAGTATCTTTAATTCTTCAGTTCCAATCGGATCGCCTTTTATAAGCCATAAAAAATCGAGGTGTTTAAATTCCGGTAACAAATATTCGCCATCATGTTCATTGTTGTATAAATAGTGGGTAAGACTCATAGCGGGTAAAGCGTATTCATAAATGCTGAAAAAATATTTACGCTGCTTTTTCTTCAACTGAATTTCAATATCGTTATTCACCCTGAAATCGAGTCCCAGCAACTGGTTAAGCTGCCAGCTAAACTGGTAATCTTTAACGGGCGCAACAATACCAAGTAATACAGCGTCTTCAAAAAACTCTTCAGCTATGGCTTCGTTGTCAATTTTTAATTTCATGCTCATTACCTGCTGAGTTTAAAAAATTATATCAAAAACAATTTCCCCTGCTCCTCTCTTCACCGTAACTTTTGTTGCATCTCCTTTTTTAAATTTACCAAGTACCTGCATATAACCCTGCACATCCGGAACTTTATATTCGCCGATCTGTATAATGATGTCGCCGGTTTTTAATCCTGCTTTTTCTGCAACCTTTCCTTCACTGATACCATCGGCCCGTACACCGGTTCCGCTGAAAGTATAATCAGGCATAATACCCATACTTACGCTAAAACTTCTTCTGCCCATTTGCTGTGTTTCCCGTGTTTTGGTAAAAGCCAGTTTTCCTTTGTCATTTGTTTTTTCAATTACCCCATAAATGTATTTTATCACTACCAACTCTCCCTTGTAATTAATTTTATCGGCATCATCACTTGGTTTATGGTAATCGCTGTGTGCACCGGTAAAGAAGAACAGAACAGGGATATCTTTCCGGTAAAAAGAAGTGTGGTCACTGGGACCGGTGCCGCTGCTGTCGAAATTTATTTTTAAAAAATTATCTGTTGCAGTAAGTTCCTGTCCCCAAACCGGCGAAGTACCATACCCACCAATGGTTATGCCATGGGTGCTGTCGTTAAGCCTGCCTACCATATCCATATTCACCATGTAATTAACTTTTGTAAAATCAATGGTAGGATGTTCGGTAAAATATTTACTGCCAAACAATCCAAGCTCTTCGCCTGAGAAAGCAATGAAGAGGTAATTGTTATTTTTTAGTTTTGAATTTTTTAGTTGTTTGCCCAGCTCAATTAATGCTGCCGTGCCGCTGGCATTATCATCGGCGCCATTGTGTATCATCGGCGTACTGCCTGTATATAAAGAATTGTGATCTTCTCCATAACCCAGGTGATCGTAATGTGCGCCCAGTATAATGGTGTTGGCTGCGCCGTTGTCTACATAAGCGATCACATTATGCCCGGTCCGTTTTTTTTCACTGATAGAAACCTCCAGTATAATATCTGCAAAACTGGTCTCATCATTTAAAAATTTTGTTTTCGTTTCCTTCGTGATATACAACACGGGAATTTTTGCAATTTCGGTTTTAGATTTGGGATCAAATTTTAATTCGTCCTTAATATCGGAACTGTTATGAATAAGCAAAGCTGCTGCACCTTTAGTGGCCACGGCATTTACTTTTTTTACAATGGCATCTTCCAAATCAAAATGCGGATTGTTTTTATTGGCTTCAAGCATTTCTTTCAGATCCCAGAACCAGATGGATTCGCTCTCGGGTAAAGCGATCGCTGCCGAAGCGGATAATTTTGCATTGGCACAGAAAGCGAAAGGGAAATAATCTTTTTCGGGTACAAGCTTATTTCCGTTTATGGAAAGTGATGACGATGGATCTATTTGTTTTCCTTCATACACTTCAAAATCCTGTATGTAGGTTCCATTTTCGCCTTTGGCCATTAAACCTGCAGCTTCAAATTGTTTGCTGATATATTCATACGCCAGTTTTTCACCGGCAGTACCGGTTCTTCTTCCTTCCAGTTTATCATCTGCCAAAAAGCCAATTTGATTTTGCAGGTTGCTTAAAACAATATTGTCGGCTTTTATTTGCGCTTTCTTCTTTTTTTGTGCAGAACCAACCGTTGAAATGAGTAGCAGCAACCAAAAAATGCGTTTCATGTAGATGTGTTTGATAAAGTGTAACAAAGGTAACTTAGTGTAGCACTAAATATGTAAATGGACTGTAAAATTTAGCCACATATATAATAAATAAAGATTTCCGCATTGAAGTTTCATCTTTCTTAATTCGTAACCCTGTAAAAGGCTTTACCGTTATTTTTGCAAACTATATAAACTTGTCAAAACAAATAAACATAGCATTAGTAGGTAATCCCAATAGTGGGAAAAGCTCGCTATTCAATTATTTAACCGGTTTAAACCAGCAGGTTGGTAATTTTCCGGGCGTAACCGTTGATAAAAAAACAGGCCAAAGTAAGATAAGTACTGAGCTTTCGGCCACCATTATTGATCTGCCGGGTACGTACAGTTTATATCCGAAAAGAAGCGATGAGTGGGTGGCTTATAAAGTATTATTAAACCAGGATAAAGATATTAAACCTGATATGGTTGTACTGGTTGCCGATGCCAGTAATTTAAAACGCAACCTGCTGTTTTGTTCCCAGATCATTGATCTGAATATACCGGTAGTTGTTGCACTTACCATGATGGATCTTGCCAAACGCAAGGGTACACAAATTGATATTCCCGGACTGGAAAGAGAGTTGGGTGTTCCCATCGTTCCCATTAATCCAAGAAAAAATAAAGGGCTTGAACAATTAAAAAAAGTAATTGAACAATCGGCCGAAAATTTATACCAGCAACCTGCACGTGATTTTATCGATAATCACGCACTGGCAGCAAATGCAATAGAAGAAGTAAAAAAGCATTACCCGGCCATCAGCAGCTACACGGCTATTCATTACCTGATCAATCACGAACATTTTTCACTCGATAGGGGAATGCAGGAAACGATCGAACAAATTGAAACCGACCATAAATTCAACCCTACCAAAACACAGGCCGAAGAAATCGTGCAGCGCTATGGCCATATTAAGCATGTTATGCAGCAAACGGTTGTAGAAGCCGACCCGTTGCAAAAAGCCATGTTTAATGAACGGCTTGATGATATTTTACTGCACCGGCGCTGGGGCTATATCATTTTAATGGTTGTTCTGTTCCTGCTTTTTCAAAGTGTTTTTTGGGTAGCCAAATATCCTATGGATGGTATTGAGTGGATTTTTGGAGCGCTTGGCGGATTACTCAGCAATAATTTGCCTGTAACCTGGTGGAGCGATCTGCTCATCAATGGCGTGGTGGCCGGACTCAGTGGCATACTTATTTTTATTCCGCAGATCATGATATTATTTGGGATGATCACCGTGCTGGAAGATACCGGCTATATGGCCCGCATCAGTTTCTTAACTGATAAACTGATGCGTAAAGTTGGATTGAATGGTAAGAGTGTAATGCCGATGATCAGCGGATTTGCCTGTGCCGTGCCTGCTATTATGAGCGCCCGCAATATTGAAAATAAAAAAGAAAGATTGCTCACCATCATGATAACACCACTGATGAGTTGCAGTGCCAGGTTGCCGGTGTACACTATTTTAATTGCATTGGTCATTCCGTCTAAATTATATTTTGGATTTTTAAGTTTGCAGGGATTGGTGATGATGGGCTTGTATTTATTGGGAACAGTAATGGCATTGATAGTAGCCTGGGTAATGAAATGGTTCATTAAAAGCGCCGAGCGCAGTTTCTTTATTTTAGAATTGCCAACTTACCGGGCACCCAGGTGGAAGAATGCATTAACCACCATGATAGAAAAGGCAAAAATATTTGTGTTTGATGCCGGTAAGGTAATTATGATGATCAGCCTGTTGTTGTGGGCATTGAGTACCTATGGCCCTAAAGAAAAAATGGCAGGTGTAACTGCAAAGTATGAGCAATTAATAAAACAAAATCCGCAACAGGCGGGCGAATTAAATAAACAACGCAAAACAGAATTGCTGCAAAGTTCTTTTGCCGGCACATTGGGTAAAGCCATTGAGCCTGTTATACGCCCCCTGGGTTATGATTGGAAAATTGGCATTGCATTAATAACATCTTTTGCGGCCCGGGAAGTATTTGTAGGCACCATGGCAACATTATACAGTGTTGGTGAAGATGCAGATAATAACAACAGTACGCTCCGCGAAAAAATGGCCGCGGCTGTAAGGCCCGATGGCAGCAAAGTGTATAACCTGGCAACCGGTTTATCCTTATTGATTTTTTATGTATTGGCCATGCAATGTATGAGTACACTGGCAGTTGTAAAAAGAGAAACCCGTAGCTGGAAATGGCCCATGATACAGTTGGTTTACATGACCGGGCTGGCGTACCTGATGAGCTGGATTATTTATAGAATGTTTATCTAAGAGGCTAAGAGCTGAAAGAGAAAAGGAGGAAAAGAGAATAGAAAAAATATTTCTCCTTCAGCTCCTTTTCTCCTTTTCCCTCTTGGCTCAATTGCATTTTTATAAAAAGAGTCTTAAATGTTCTTTATCTAAAACCTCTCCTTTGGAGGGGCTTGGAGAGGCCCTACCAGTCAACCGAATAAGTTATCCTGTTTTTTACCTGCGGATATAATTTCCTGTACAATTCATTCAATATATCTTCTTTTCGCGGTTCGTTATAATAGCTGTTGTTTATTAATGACCATTCATTTGGCCCCAGTGCACGGCTGTCGCCACTGTAAGTAGCATGCTCTTCTTCCCAACGATAATTTTCACTGAATGTATTGTAGCTGATATTTTTACGGGTAACAAAATCGGTAATGCCAATCTCCATATCTGCACGTGCAGTAAAAGATTGTTTGGCAATATTTAAAGTTGCATAAACGGTTCTGTATATAATCTTGCCGCTGGTATCACGGCCGGTTTCTACCTGCTGACTTACATTGCGGCTATAGGTATAGGTTTGTGGCCTGGGTATATACATATTTCTGAGGATAAGGTTTATCTCCCAGTCGGGTTGCACATTATCCCGCCTGGCTTCCAGGTCAGTATAAAAACGGGCAGGGTAGCGGTTACTGTTTATACCCTTAAGTTCCCTTACCAATGTTTGTTGAAAATATTCGTTGCTGTAGTTATAACCATAATTACCCCAGCCGGAATTTAAAAAGTACGAATTATCCTGTACCGGGTTAATGACCACGTTTACAATGGCATTTTGATAAGCCTCGTCCATTTTCAATGCGGCATCCTGGTAACCAGGTACATATTTATCTGCCTTTTTAAAATAGTTCCACGCTTTTTTTGCGTCATCACGGCCAGGCTTGTTTAAAAAGTAGGTGGCTTCTGCATAATGATCTGCTGCTGCCTGCTGTTTAAGATCGTAAATAGATTGATAATAATTAACGGGCGTTACCAGGCGGCTGGCAGCATCCACTTCAATAATAGCGTCATGCATTTCCTGCAGGGTATTGTAGGCATCAAGTATTTTATCCCATCGGGTTAACTCATTAGAAGTACTGTAGCTGTTTATCTTCCTTAAATTTCTTTCCTGTGCTGCTGCATATAAAATGGGCAAAGCATGCAGGGCCGCAGTATCGCTGTTATTCTTCTTTAAAGTTTTAACGGCATCAAACAGGGTATTGTCATTATCAGTACGTGATAAATAATTCTTACTGGTTTTGCAGCTTACTAATATGAACAAGCTAAGAGTTGTGTAAAAAATTGTTCTCATAATTATTTCCTCCTTATTTAATCTACAACAATAGAAAGACCAATGTTACAGTTAATTTTTTTGTTATAAAAAGATTAACAGCCAACTGCCTTACAAATAGTTTACAGGTAAAATCGTTAAAATTACGCCACTAACACCCCAAATTTAACCGTTCATCAAAACCAGGCTCAAATTAAAAAATAATTTTAAATGCTAATACTCAATACAGTAAAGACTTTCAGCTAAAATCGGCTCCTATCCACCACCAACTACTATGAAAAAGATAGTATTATGTGTTGCATAGTACTAAAAAGATATTATCTTTGTGTTGTGATAGGGGATAAACCGGTTATTTCTAATCACGAGTTCTTAAAGTATAGCAACGGTTCGATTTGATCTTCGCAACTCCTTTTTCAAAAGAGAGGATCGGGGTGAAGTGAAAGTTTAGCCATGAAAAATTATTCCCGTAATGATCTTCACTTCACCCTCTCTCCCGGCAGCCATCGGGATGGAGGGCCGGGGTGGGGTTAAAAATTGAAGCCATGAACATTGACAACACAGCCAGCCAAATGCGAAAGGGAGTTCTGGAGTTTTGCATCCTCTCTATTATAAAAGAGGGTGAAGCTTACCCTTCGGATATCATTGAAAAAATGAAGGCGGCAAACCTGAACATCCTGGAGGGAACTTTATACCCGCTGCTCACCAGGCTTAAAAACGCAGAATTATTATCTTATCGTTGGGAAGAAAGTACAAGCGGTCCACCACGTAAATATTTTACCCTTACAGCAAAAGGCGCAGATTTTTACAAAGAGCTGGAATCAACCTGGTTTGAACTGGCCAACGCCGTAAGAGCACTTACTAACACCGAACAGGACAATATTAATAACAACAACTTCAACAACACGTAAACCTGCCGTGAGTCAGGTAACAGGAAAAGTATAGCCATGATTTTTTTGTTGGATTACAACAACTAAAGAAACGAAAAAACTAAAGCCATGAAACAAGTAATAAATATAAACTTCCAGGGACGAGTGGTTCCGATTGAAGTAACAGCATTTGACCTGCTGAAGAATTATACCGAAAGCCTGAGCCGGCACTTCGCCAATGAAGAAGGCAAAGAAGAGATCATCAATGATATTGAAAGCCGCATTGGTGAACTGTTCCAGGAAAGAATAACCAAGGGCGCCACCTGCATTACAGATGATGATGTGAATGCTATTATTAAAAGCATGGGCAGGCCCGAAGAGTTTGAAGCTATGGATGATACACAAACACAATCATCTGCTTCGTCATCTGCAGAGCAGGAGCAATCAACAACCAGCAGCCAGCCTGCCGGGCATAAAAGATTATTCCGTGATGAGAACGACAAAGTGCTGGGTGGTGTTTGTAGTGGCCTTGCCAACTATTTTAATATGGATGTGGTGATAGCCAGGATCGTTTTTGTAGTGTTGTTGTTTTCGGGTATCGGCTTTTTAACCTACATCATTATGTGGATAGCAGTGCCAAGCAGCGCCACTACACAGATCGGCGGATCAAGAAAAAAACTATTCCGTAGCCCTGATGAAAAACTGATCGCAGGTGTATGCAGTGGTATCGGTAATTATTTCGGCATCAATGCCTGGATACCAAGAGTATTGTTCCTGCTTCCTTTCCTGTCATTTATTTCACGCTGGGGCCGTTGGGGTGGTATGTGGGATTTTGGGGATGTGCTGCGTTTCACTTTTAGCCCAACTTCATTGATCGTGTATATTATTTTATGGATAGTAATACCCGAAGCATCTACCACATCTGAAAAACTGGAAATGAAAGGAGAGAAAGTGGATATGAACTCCATTAAGGCTTCGGTAAAGGAAGAGATGAAAGGTGTTGGGAAAAAAGCGGAGAAATTCGGCAAAGAAGCATCTTCCCTGGTAACAGAAAAAGCAAACCTGGTGGCAGGAGACGTGAAAAACTTTGCCAAACGTAACCGTGGCGGATTGGGTAATGTAATTGCCATGATCATTAAAATATTTGCCTACTTTATTATCGGTTGTGTAGGATTTGCATTAGTGATGGCATTATTTGGATTGGCTATTGCCTCTATCGGATTATTTCCTTTAAAAGATTTTCTTATCGGTGGCGATTATCAAAATGCCTTTGCATGGGGTACACTGGTATTTTTTATTGCTGTACCAATCATCGGCATTATCACCTGGATCATCCGTAAAATTGCCCGTTCAAAAAGCAATGGTAAAATGCTCGGGTTTTCTTTTGGAGCCATGTGGGTTATCGGCTGGATATGTTTTATACTATTGATCTCATCTGCCTACCACGAATTTAATTATAGCAGTAAAACGATTACTGAAAAGGAAATTGTTTTAAGCAACCCGGGTGTAAATAAGCTGGAGATCACTTCAAAGTCATCATTAAGCAGGTACACCCAAAGTCGTTTTTTAAGATTCGAACCATTTACGGGTATCCAGGAAGACACCGCCTATGTAAACAATATTGATGTTCGTGTTTTAAAATCGAATACTGATAGTTTTAAAGTTACCGTTATCAAAATGGCGTACGGCAGTTCAAGAACCATTGCAGAAAATAATGCTGCACTGATACACTACAGCGGCGTACAAACAGATAGTGTATTGCTGATGGATAAAGGCATCGCTATCAATAAAACAGATAAGTTCCGTAATCAGCGGGTGGTGCTTACTATTTATGTACCGGTAGGTAAAAAAATAAAAATAGACAGAAGCATAAGCTGGTTTAATAACGTACACATTGGCAACGACTGGAATGATAATGACTGGTATTATGATTCTGATGTAGATCCAAACGAATGGAAATCTGGTGTAGAGTATATCATGAAAGCTGATGGCAGGTTGTATGATGTGGATGGAAATCCTTCCAGCAGATGGGGCAGAACAAAAACAAAAGTGAAGGTTAATGGAAACGGTGTAGAAGTGATCACCAACGACGGAGATGATAATTACCGCTATAATAATTCAACCGATCCCGTTAATAAGATCGACTCTTTAAAAATGAAACTGGAAAAAGAAAAACAGAAAGTAAAAGACTCACTGGAAAAAGCCAAACAAAAAATTGAACAACAGCTCGAAAAGATCGGCAATAATAATGAACCAACAGCATTAAGTTCGCAGTTTCCGGCCGGTAACCCGATGATGAGTATTAATTAACCTGTTTATCAGTCTTAAAAAAAGTCTAATGAAAAAATATTTTATCTCAACTTTACCGGGCTTCATTTTCCTGATCATGATGTCGTCCTGTTTTCACAATCATAATATATCGATCTCCATATCGGATGATGATGATGCGTATCAAATGGAAGCGTCTTACAGGAGGGATCAAACACACGAAGTGAGGACTTATCTTAATGAGCATTTATTAAAAAACAGTTCGGTATCGTTCAAAAGCAAATCAATGGATGAAGAAATAACCCTTGAAGACAATAGAAAGTTTTACATAAATTCGCAACCGGGTGAACTGAAGATAAAAGTTGACAAGACAGAAAATTCCGGAGAGTCCTGCGAAAGAATAAAGGAGGTTTGCGAAGACCTGAAAAATTTGTTAGCAGAAAATTAAACATCGTTTCAATAGTTGAGTTGAAGTTGAAGCAACCACGTCCCCCGAATTTTCGGGGGACTCTTTTTTTTATCTTTGAAAAATGAAAGATAATTTTTCCAAACAGGCTTCAGCCTACGCACAGTTCCGCCCCAATTACCCGGCGGAATTAATTGAATATATTTTGGGCTTTGTTAAAGAAAAAAGACTGGCCTGGGACTGTGGTACCGGTAATGGCCAATCGGCCAGGTTGCTGAGCCATTATTTTCAACAGGTATTTGCAACTGATATCAGCAGCAAACAATTAGCAAATGCCTACCAGGCAGATAATATTATTTATGCTGAAGAGCCGGCAGAAAAAACAAGCCTGGCAAATGAATCGGTTAACCTGGTTACGGTTGCACAGGCAATACACTGGTTTAATTTTGAAAAATTTTATGCAGAGGTAAAACGGGTGGCAAGGCCGGGTGCAATTATTGCAGTGTGGACATATAGCCTGTTGCAAATTTCTCCGGAAATCGATACGATCATCCATGAATATCATTTTAAAACGTTGGCAGATTTTTGGGATCCCGAACGTAAATATGTAGATGATGGATATGCCGGTATTCCTTTTCCGTTTACAACAATTGAAACAAAACCTTTCAATATAGAGCTTTATTGGAGTGCAGAAGAACTCAATGGATACTTACATACCTGGAGTGCGCTTCAAAAATATATGGCAGTCAACCCGGTTGATCCAGTGCCTGGAATCATGGATAAAATAAAGCAGCATTGGGGTAATTCAGGCAAACGAAAAATTTGCTTCCCGGTATATTTAAAGCTGGGAATAATTAAATAAAGAAGCCCTTACCTTTACAGCTCAAAATTAATTATAAAATAAAACAGCTCGTTACATGAAAAATACACCCTTCACACAAAAACATATTGAACTGGGCGCTAAAATGGCTGAGTTTGCCGGCTATAATATGCCAATCAGCTATTCGGGTATCAATGATGAACATGCAGCAGTGCGTAATTCGGCAGGTGTGTTTGATGTAAGCCATATGGGTGAATTTGTTTTGAAAGGAGAACATGCCCTGGATCTTATTCAAAGAACAACCAGTAACGATGCTTCAAAATTAACAGCCGGAAAAGCACAGTATAGTTGCTTTACAAATAAAGATGGCGGTATTGTTGATGACCTGATCGTATATTGCCTCGAAGAAAATAAGGCCTATATGCTGGTGGTAAATGCCAGTAATATTGAAAAAGACTGGAACTGGATCCAGCAGTTTAATGATAACAAAATGGAGATGCATAACATTTCTGATAAAACCTGTTTGCTGGCCATACAAGGTCCCAATGCAACAAGAATGTTACAGCCGCTTACCGAAATGGATATCATGAACCTGAAGTATTACACGTTCACCAAAGGCACATTTGCCGGCGTTGAAAATGTATTGGTTAGCGCAACCGGTTATACAGGCGCAGGCGGGGTTGAAATTTATTTTGAGGACAAAGGGGATGATGCAATAAAAATATGGGACGCCATTTTTGAAGCAGGTAAAAAAGGCGGCATTAAACCAATTGGTTTGGGTGCAAGGGATACCCTGCGTTTGGAAATGGGCTATTGTTTATATGGCAATGATATTGATGACAGCACTTCCCCGCTGGAAGCCGGCCTCGGCTGGATAACCAAGTTCAGCAAGCCTTTTACAAACAGCGGCTATTTTGAAAAACAAAAAGCAGCAGGACTTGCAAAAAAATTAGTTGGTTTTGAAATGCTTGAAAAAGGAATAGCAAGGCACGATTATGATATAAAGGATTTTGAAGGTGTTATCATCGGCAAGGTAACATCCGGTACACAATCACCAACATTAGGTAAGGCAATTGGTATGGGATATGTTGATACAAAATTTGCTGCAGTTGATAGTGAAATTTATATCAGCATCCGTAATACTTTAATTAAAGCTAAAGTGGTAAAAATGCCTTTTGTTTAATGGATAATTTTATAATGGATAATTGATAATTTGTTAGAATTATGCAGTTTTCATTTTCAGCAAGCGCTTTTGTATTTAAAAAATTATCGATTATTCCATTATCAACTATCCATTAATTAAACCATGCCTGAAATTCATCTTACATCTTTTATAGCAGCGCCGGTTGAAAGGGTTTTTGATCTTAGCCGGAGCATTAACCTGCACCAGATATCAACTGCATCTACCAATGAAAAAGCAATAGACGGTGTCATCAATGGGTTGATCAATAAAAATGAAACAGTAACATGGCAGGCCAAACATCTTTTTAAAACCAGGCGTTTCACTTCCAGGATAACAGATATGCATAGGCCTGATTTTTTTATTGATGAAATGATAAAGGGCGATTTTAAAAGTTTTTACCACGAGCATCATTTTAAAGCCACTGAAAACGGCACGATAGTAATTGACAAAATAAAATTTGAAAGTCCCTATGGCTTTATTGGTAAATTGGCCAACAGCATTTTTCTTGCAGCATATCTTGAAAAATTCCTAAAGAAAAGAAATACCGTAATTAAAGAATATGCAGAAACCCAAAAGTGGAAAGCTATTTTGATGTAAATGTAAAACAATGCAAACAACCAAACCGGAATTATATACCTGCCTCTCGCCTTCACTTTTGGAATTATATGAAGTTGAAAAAAGCACAGTAGTAATCATTGATGTATTAAGGGCTACATCCACCATTGTAACGGCTTTACACAATGGTGCTAAATCTATCATACCTGTTGACAGTGTTGCAGAATGCATCCGTATTGGAAAGCAAATAGACAGCATTACTGCCGGTGAAAGAGACGGACAAATCGCCGAAGGCCTGGAGTATGGCAATTCTCCTTTTGAATATCCCCGTGAATTTATTGAAGGTAAAACCCTGGTGCTTACAACAACCAATGGCACCAAATTGCTGCATATGGCGCTGGATAAAAATGCGAAAGCTATTATCACCGGCTCGTTTCCAAATTTATCCGCGGTGTGCGATTTTTTACTGGCGCAAAATCAAAATGTAATATTAGGTTGCGCCGCCTGGAAAAACCGGGTGAATATAGAAGATACTTTATTTGCCGGTGCTGTAATAAACCGGATAGGAAAACATTTTAGCATCAACTGCGACTCTTCGCAAATGGCACTGACCATGTACACCGATGCCAAAAAAGATCTGTTTGAATTTATGAAAGCGAAAAAAGCCTCGCATTACCTGCGCCTTTCTGGTTATGGCTTAGAGAAAGATATCCGCTATTGTTTAACAGAAGATATCGCAAATACAACCGTTGTTTATGAAGAAGGAAAACTACTGGCAAAATAATAAACCCAACCCTTTCCGTTAATTACATTGAATTAACACAAATTTGTTCCTAAACTTCCCATAACACTTCAGTGCTCGACTTTTTTTCGTTACTTTTGCAAATTGCCTTTTTCAGAAATGGGGATGTCTTAAAACAGAAAAACCATCGGCTCTGAAATCCAAAATTGGCAATCTAAAATCCAGCATGGCTTTACCGCACCTTATTAAATATGTTTACAATAATGGTTCCGACGAAGTGATACGCCGGGGCAAAAAGATCCACGCTATGGGTTTCGTTGAACTGGTAGAGCATGACCAGTTGATGGGCGGTGTTGTATTCAGGGTAAAAGACGACAGCTACGCTACATTCTATAAAGTATATATTCAAAAATATACCGACGCCAAATCCATGACGGTTCGTTGTTCCTGTCCCTACAATTTAGGCGATATATGCCGTCATGAAGCCGCAGCATTAATACGCTTGCAGGACATGGTAGATAAGAATATGCTGGGCAACACCAATATTCAATATAACCAACGGCACACGGTTGCCAAGATGAAGCATATTGAATTAAAAATGATCAAACTGCTTTCATCTCCGGGTATTTATGCCGAGGCCGAAAATATTTTACGCAGTACAAAAGCAAATATTATAAAAGCTGCTGATGAACGCGTGGAAGCAGAACTGGTGATTGAAGGGGAAACATTTCCGCTGGTTATTCAAAAAAATGACGAACGGAATTTTGACACTTCCTGCAAATGCGGCGAAATGGAACATCCGCTTTGCGAACATAAAACATTGTTGTTCTTACAATTGCTTGATGCTTATGGCACTAATTACTTCGACAGCATCCGCAACTGGGATAAAGAAAAAAATAAGCTGCTCCAGATATATGGCTACAGCCTTGAAGATGACCTGGTTGGTAAATTTGAATTCACTTACAAGGATGGCAAACCCTTTTTAAAAGTACTTGACGGCTCTATTAAAAGAGTGGCAGCGGGTGTTGCAGTAGCCAGGCCGGCAGAGGCTTTCATTGTGCCCGATCTGCCCGAAGCTGAAGTGTTTGTGGAAGAGCTGCCGGCAAAAAAATTGGGTGTTGTTTTTAATTTCAATGCAGGCATGTATCCGTATTTTGATGTGGATGCCGTTCAGGGAGATGCAGATGAAGAACAACTTAAATATTTGGGTAAAGTTGAAAAACTTGATCTTACCAAATTTGTAAATACAGAGTTATTTAGTGAAGAAGACAAACAACTGTTGCAGCAGGTTCGAAAATTACAAAGCAGTGAAATAAATAAATACCTCGACCGGAACTCACCATTCAGTGGCATCTGGGAAAATATTATTCATACCGATGGTGATGATCTGCCCGAAGAAACAAAAGCCCTGATAGCAGAATACCTGCAACCTAAACTGAAAAAAATATTTGAAGAACAGGTTAAAAGTAATTTTGTTTTTTGTTTGCCAACGGCAAAACAATTTACTACGGCCAACCTGGTTGATATTGAATTGAGTGATCATTTTATTGCACCGGTCTTTAAAGTACAGGCCAGCGCAGATCATTTTGAAATTGCCTGTACTGTAAAATTAATGGGCGATACCATTCCTTTTACCGAAAATGAATGTAACAGCAGCCTGGTTTACTTAAATGATAAAGTATTGTACCTGTGGCAGAAAGCAGAGGATGTTTTACAGGCCGAGAAATTTTTGAAAGAGGGAAATATTCAGCTCAGTAAAGATAACTGGGCCGAAAAAATGCAAAAGATCATTCTGCCACTTACGAAAGAGTACAAAGTAGAGTTTGATAAAAGCCTGGTTAAAGAAATTAAAAGTGGCGAACCCGAAGTAAAACTACAGTTGCAGGAAAAGGGCGACTACCTTGTATTTCAGCCGGTGTTTACGTACAAAGGATTTGAAACCCGTCCTACCGATAAAGAAAATATTACCATACCTGATGGTGATAAGATCCTCATCATTGAGCGTAACCTGGAAGCAGAAGAAAATTTTCTGAAAAAATTAGAAAGCCTGCATTCCCTATTTGTAAGGCCAGATAATAATAAGAATAACCTGGTATTAAGAGGAGCCGATGTGTTGCGCAATAACTGGTTCTTTTTATTTGTTGATGCCATGAATGAGATGAAGGTGCCGGTATTTGGTTTTGAGGCATTGCGCAATTTCCGTTTTAATACAGCCAGGCCCAATACACATATTCATGTAAGCAGCGGTCTGGATTGGTTTGATGCCAAAGTAGAAATTGAATTTGGCGAACAACGCGTTGGTATTGATGAAATAAAAACCGCGCTGTTAAATAAACAGTCTTTTGTGCAACTGAACGATGGTACATTGGGTATACTGCCTGATGAATGGCTGAAAAGATATTCATTGCTGTTTAAAGTTGGCGATGGCAGAAGCAACCAGTTGCGTTTATCAAAATACCACATGAGTGTGATTGATGAGTTGTATGAAAACAGGGATGAAAAAGAATTAAGTTTTGAGCTGGATGAAAAATATGAACGGCTGAAGGAATTTAAAAATATTCCGGAAACGCCTGCTCCTGAACATTTGCAGGCTATTCTGCGTCCTTATCAGACATCCGGCTTCCAGTGGCTTAATTATTTAAATGATGTAGGCTGGGGTGGGATTTTAGCCGATGATATGGGTTTGGGTAAAACCATCCAGGCATTGAGTATGCTGCATCATTATAAAGAAGTAACCGGTTCATTAATGGCATTGGTGGTTTGTCCAACAACATTAATTTATAACTGGCGGAATGAAGTACAGAAATTTTCTCCTGCCTTATCTTTTCATATCCATCATGGCAGTATACGTAGCCGCAATATAGAAGAACTGGAGAAACATAATATCATCATTACCACTTACGGCACCCTGCGTAGTGATATACAGGTGTTACTGAAAATGAAATTCGATTATGTGATCCTGGATGAAAGCCAGGCCATTAAAAACCCTTCTTCAAAAGTTACCCGTGCAGCGAGTTTGCTGAATGCAAAAAACAGGCTTTGCATGAGTGGTACACCTTTGCAGAACAATACCTTCGATATTTTTGCACAAATGAATTTCCTCAATCCCGGCCTGCTGGGCAATATGGAATTTTTCAGAAATGAATTCGCCACACCTATTGATAAATTTGGTGAGCAGGAGCAAAAAGAACATTTGCGTAAATTATTGTTCCCGTTCATTCTGCGACGTACCAAAGAACAGGTAGCTAAAGACCTGCCCGAAAAAACAGAAACTATTTTGTTTTGCGAAATGGAGAAAGAACAACGTAAAGTGTATGAAGCTTACCGCAACAGTTACCGCGACAAGATATTGGGTACTATTGATCAGCAGGGTATTGGTAAATCACAGCTAACAATTTTGCAGGGCCTTATGAAGTTGAGACAGATCTGTGATAGTCCGGCTATTTTAAATGAGGAAGAAAAGTATCCCAATAATTCGATCAAACTGGATGAACTTGCCCGGGAGATCGAAGAAAATATCGGCGACCATAAGGCATTGATATTCTCCCAGTTCCTGGGAATGCTGGCTTTAATTAAAAAGAAACTGATCAAGGATAATATTCCGTTTGAGTATTTTGATGGCAGCACATCGGCGCCAGACAGGGAAAAAGCGATACAGAATTTTCAGAATAACGATGAGTGCAGGGTGTTTCTAATTTCTTTAAAAGCAGGTGGTGTGGGTTTAAACCTAACCGCAGCCGATTATGTATACATTGTTGATCCCTGGTGGAACCCGGCGGTTGAGCAACAGGCTATTGACCGGACACATCGTATTGGCCAGACTAAAAATATTTTTGCTTACAGGATGATTTGTGTGGATACAATTGAAGACAAGATACTGGAACTGCAGGAGCGTAAACGTAAACTGGCAAGCGAACTAATTGCCGACGATGCCAGCTTTGTAAAAGCGCTTTCCAAATCGGATGTGGAATACCTGTTCAGTTAAAACGATCTGTGAGTGCTGAAACACTACGAAGCGATAAAATCTTTCAAACGTTTAAATTCCCTGTTGTTAGGAGATTGAAATAAACTTTTAAAGGCCTGCCCGAGCAGCTTTAAAACAGCATTAAATGTAGCGCCATGTGGTGTTGGTGTGTTATTTTTCATACATTGGATTTTTCAGTATCAAAAGTACAACTTCATTACACATGTTGTCAAGAGCAGTTTTCCTTGATATTTGACAGGGTAATTTCCGAACCTGAATTGTCATTTTACGTGCTGCCCATTAAAGTTACTGCGAAACCTGCGGCTTTTTTTGTAATAACGAATTGGGTATATATCCGGATTTTGCCTGATCTTACCTATAAAATTTCTTATTAACTGTAACACAATGTGGCCTGGTTTTGCCTGGTATGGGGTTCTGTTCATTTGGATATTTGTTTAGTATTAAACTTAACGGCGTACCCTTCCAATTATTGCATGGTAAACCTGAGTTTTACGGCCAGGCAGAAAAAGCCTGTTTCTCTAAAATACTTACAGGCCCAATGAGCTTACTTCTGGTAACTTAACAAAGAAAGATGCTGCTATCCAGCAAATAATGGCAATAAAAGCGATGGTTTCTTTTTTTGAAATTTCGATTTGTAAAAACTTTTTCATAATTAATGTTTTAAATTGTTTATACATAATAGACGGTACCAGCTAATACTGGTTTAAAATATAAATGGCTTTATGTTTTTCTTAACGATACGGTAAAAACAAAAAATACAATGGAAATAAACCCGGTAATAAAAAAAATCAGCATTTACCCGATAAAATCATTGGGCGGTGTTTCTTTAACCAGGGCAAAAATTGGTACAGGTGGATGTATAGAGCACGACAGGGAATATGCCATTTTCGACAACGAAGGAAGATTTGTAAATGGAAAATCAAATGCATTGGTACACCTGCTGAGATCAACAATTGATTTTGAAAAGGAACTCATCTCATTCAGGCATGAGTCTGAACCAGGATGGAATGAATTCCAACTTCAAAAAGATAAGGAACGCATTAATAAATACCTCTCTGATTTTTTTAAAATACCGGTAACGCTGGAAAAAAATATCAAAGGTGAGTTTTTAGATATCCCTGTTATAAGTGGTGTAACGGTTTTATCAACTGCCAGCCTGGAAACTGTTGGCGGCTGGTTTAATAATATGCCGCTTGATGAAACCAGGAAACGCTTCAGGGCTACCATTGAAATTGAGAATGTTCCTGCATTTTGGGAAGACAGGTTGTTTTATGAGCAGGAAACTGTAATTGAATTCAGGATCGGCGAAATTATATTATATGGTATGAGCCCGCGTGCAAGATGCGTGGTACCAACCAGGCATCCCGAAACTGGTGCCGTGTTGCATGGTTTTCCAAAACAGTTCTCAAAACAAAGAATTACAAGCCTGCCCCATTGGTCTGTGTTGGAAGATTATGGCCATGGATATTATTTATCTGTTGATTGCTTAATTCCACCATCAGAATCTGGTAAATGGATAGCCGTAGGAGATGAACTACATATTACCGGAAAAAAATCTTTAGTGTGATCTGTCTTTCTTTTAACAAAACAGGTTACTGATTATTTTCTTTGGCACTGTATTTGAAAACTACAGTATGAACAAAAAGAATAAGATGAAAAAGATTGTGTTAAGTATGTTGTTTGCAAGTGCTTCTCTTGCAATTGTAAATACATCAAAGGCCCAGGTAGGTGTAAATATTAATATTGGTACCCAACCCGAATGGGGCCCTACAGGTTACGATTATGCAGAGTACTACTATTTGCCCGACATTGAATCCTACTATTATGTACCCAAACACCAGTTTGTTTATTATTCGGGTAACAGGTGGGTTTTTTCTTCGGCCTTACCACCAACTTATGCAAACTATAATTTATACTCAGGCTATAAAGTGGTTGTTAATAAACACAATGCGTACAGGTATTTTAATGATGACAGGGTGAGATATGTACGGTATAAAAATTATAACGACAGGCAGGTAATCATTAAGAATAAACACGATAATGGAAATCATTATGGCCAATATAAAAATGACGGAAACGGGAAATGGAAAGGGAATGAGAAAGGAAAGGGAAACGGTAAGCGTCACGGTAAGGATCGCGATTAGTTTTATAGTAACAAGGATACAAAAGCCACTTTCGGGTGGCTTTTGTATTTTACAGATAGTTGCCTTATTTAATTGTTAAACCGAATTGCATTACTTTCACGGTAACTATACATGGATATACTTTTAGATATACTGAATGACATGGCGAAGGCTTACCCTGCTTCTGATTTTTTAAGAAGTTTACATGAGCAATACTGCAATCGTGGCGGGTTAAGTAAAAAACAACTGGAGGGGCTGCATAGCAAAGCCATGAAAGCTACTGTTATTTCGCAGGGCAAACTGGCCACTTTGGAAGCCATCATCAAAAAAAAGCCAACACGGGAAAGGGCCGCCGCTACTGTATCGGCGCCAATGCCACTAAAAGATGAATCAGTTGGCATTACCCTTTCTGCTATACTTGCCAAATATCCCCAACACAAAAGAATATTGTTCCTGCAATCTAAATACAGCAATAACGAAAATATCTCTGCTATAGAAATAGCAGAGATAGAAAAGTTTAAAAAACTGTTGTTGAGGTAGAGGCTTAGTTTACTTTTATAGAATTATTGGTTTCATCTGCATCCATAAAAATCCCTCCGTCTAATTTAATTGATACCGGTTTCTTTTTTGTGTTGATACTTACCGTTGCCTGTTTTTGATCAACTTGCCATATGGCAGGACTTTGATGAAATTTTTCGCTGCTTCCGTCTTCATAAATTGCAATAATATCTACCGGCGCATCCATGCCGCCAATATTATCAATAGTTACAACATAGCTATTTCCCTTTTTTACTGCATTGCTCAAAGCATAGTCAATATAGTTATTGCTGAAAAACCAGTTGTTCCAAAACCAATCCAGGTTCTTTTTGGCTACATCATTGAAGGTAAAAAAGAAATCCCAGGGTATGGGGTGCTTACCATGCCAGCGATCCATATAAGCGTGTAAACATTTTTTAAAAAGGTCATCACCCAGAATATCTTTTGCCGCCAGGTAACCAAGAGAGGGCTTACCATATTCATTGTTGCCCAATCCACCTCCGCTCAAAGCATCACCAGGTGTAATGATAGGAATATCCTGGTCGGCCGAAGGATTGTTTATCCATCCTGCAACCCTAAACTGTTTATACAGGTTTTCTGCTTTTTCAACCCCCATGTCGGACCTGCCGATTAAAATTTCAAAAGTAGTAGCCCACCCCTCATCCATTGATCCATAGCGGGTTTCATTGATGCCCATATAGAAAGGCATATAGGTATGTGCGATCTCGTGTTCGGCTACAAATTTAGAAAAAGCCGTGTCTTCATATGTTTCGTCATTGGCCATCATGGGATATTCCATGCCGGCAAATCCCTGGAATACAGTTGTTTTTTCATAAGGATAAGGAATGCCAGGCCAGTTATGCGATAACCAGTCAAGCGAATGCCTGGCATATGCTGCCACATGATGATAATCTGCGGCGGTATCATTATAAGCTGCCTGCGCACTTGCCCTGCGGCCTGTTGCATCATCTACCACAGTACTGCACCCATCCCATACAAAATGATCGCTTACACCAAAAGCCATATCCGGAATATTTGTTGCTTTAAACTGCCAGCTATTTACTGCATTTTGTGTGGTAACTTTTTTATTCATCACATCATCCTTTGTAGCGATCTGTATGGTAGCATCTGAAGTTAATGATTGATTAAAACGTTGCAGTATACCGGGCTGCAAAAGTTTTTCGGGTTGTTGTAAAGTTCCAGTTCCCCAAACAACATAATTTTTGGGAACATTAATGGTTACATCATAATCATTAAAGTCGCTGTAAAACTCATGATCATCCATAAAATTCATTCTGTCCCAACCATTGTAATCATCAAATACAGCAACACGTGGATAAAAGTAGGCCAGGAAATAAGTTGTGGAATCGATCATCCCTTCGCGGCCACTCTCCAGCGATATTTGATAATGCCAGTTGAAAGTTAATTTTACAGATTGATTTGGAGGCAATGGTTTTGGCAGGCGTACCTGTTGCCAGGTAAAAGCATTATCCCGCACATTTATCTTTTTACCGTCGGCGGTGGCTTCATCAATATGTACACCGGAAGTAAGGTAATCGGCATTAGCCCCGCCATTGCGTGGTGCACCGGGCTTATGTATGTTCAAAAAAAGTTTGATCACAGGCGCCCTTAAGGTATCGGTACTGTTGTTAAAATAAGTAATGGTTTCTGTTCCTTTAATGTTCCTGTCCGGCGGCATGGCGGTTATTGTGATATTATACACGCCCCGGTTTTGCCAGTAATTTTTCCCCGGCATTCCATCCAGCGACCTTGTTCCTTTTTTATATGCCGCCTTAATATCACGGGGCATATACAATGATTGGGCTTTAGTGGATGAAAAAGACATGGTGATCATTGCAAATAAAATAGTTTGTTTCATGGCTTATACTTTTATAACAGTAAGATAACCGTATTCTTTTTAACTGATTTTAGTTTTTGATAAAAGGCAGCCATTGTATTTTATTGGTAGCAGCAGCTGCTGTAAAAAATAAATTCCCCGAAACTTCGGGGAATTATTTTTAATAATGTTCAAAGAGTTATTTAATACAATTATTTACTTCTTCATAAAAACCTGTGCAGCTTCACTGTTCTTTAAAAAGATCAATGTTGTTTTGCCTTTGTCTTTCAGGTAAACCATTTTACGCGATTCGCCTCTTACTGTTAAACCATTTTCGGCCGGAGATACGGCTGTAAAATTACCATTACCGGCGCCTTTTAAAAACAGGGCCGATGTAGCATCAGATACACCAACCATTACTGCGGGGTCGTTGGAGTTGCCGCAAACCAGGATATCTTTTATACCATCGTTATCAATATCATCAATAACCATATCATTAATGGTGGAGAACTGTGCCTTTTCGGGAAAAGGAATAAAACGGAAAGTATTATTGCCTTCATTCATTAATACACCCGATGCAAAAAAATTGGTTTTAAAAATTTCCATATTTTTTTTCTCGGATTCTGTAAAAATTTCATCAAGTGTTTTACCGGAATAGTTCCTGTAGCGTACAAATTTTTTGCGCATGGAAGGGATCTGGTCAATTAACTGATCGCGGCTATACAACGGGTAACACTTGCCCCAGATGTAATAACCCAGCACGGCATCGTAACTTCCGTTGTTATCAAAATCCTTTGCATAAATGGTGCAGGGCTCATTTATATTTCCTTTGATGGTAGCGTTTAAACCACGGTTGCCTAACACAAAATCCATACGGCCATCATTGTTCAGGTCTTCTGCCTTCATATTATACCACCAGCCGCTGAATGCATCCATGCTGATAAGCGTATCTTTTTTTGAGGGTAAAATGATGTGAACTGAACTTTCTTTTTTTATGAACTGTCCGTTTTGAAAACTAAAAATTTCCAAAGGCATCCATTCACCGGTGATTGATAAATCATTTTTACCATCTCCATCCACATCGGCCCAAACAGCCTGGTTAACTATGCCCGGACTAAGCAACGCTTTTGAATACTGATCAGTTACATCAGTAAAAACCCCTTTATTGTTTTGTAAAAGCATGCTTCTATCAGGTTTGGGAAATGTACCCGGAATAACATGCCCGCCAACAAAGAGATCCATATCACCGTCTCCGTCAAAATCCAGGGCGGTAACACTGCTGCCATTAAAGCCTTCGGTTGGCAATGCATTTAATGCCCGCTTAAAATTTCCTTTACCGTCATTTATGTACAACCGGTCCTGGTACAAACTGCTGCCCTGTTTAAATTCGGCTCCACCGCTAACTACGTACAGGTCCATATCCCCATCGCCATCAGCATCAAAGAAAACAGCGCCCATATCTTCAAAATTTTTATCGGCAATAAAATCGGGTTGTTTTTGTTCGGTAAAAGAACCGGAGGCATTCTGTATCATCAGTTTTCCCTGAAAACCTGCAGCGCCACCGATATACAGATCTTCCAGCTTATCTCCGTTTACATCAGCCTTTGCATAATAAGGCCCTTTACGGCTGCATTTGTAAGGTATTAAAGGCTCCCGTTTAAAATCAATAAAATCATCTTCTTCCTGTGTGTACCTTAGTTTTCCTGTTTTGCTGATATCTGTAAAAGTGATTAAAGGTTTTGCAACTACCGCAGGACCTGTATTTTTTGCATCAGACTCATAAATGGTTAAGACCTGGTCCGCCTTCACATTCTCTAATGTTATTTTCTTTGAAGCACCAAACAGGATCTCGACTTTAGGAATTATTGTTTCGTTACCTGTACCAAAATGCAGTACGTGTTCGGCTGAAGATAAAAATCCTCTTTGCGGACTGTAATGTTGTACCTGGATCTGGCCCTTTGCATTGGTTAAGGTTACAAGTGGCCCATATACTTCATCAAACGAGCCAGGGCTTTTGTAAAATTTGAAACGCAAAAAATGAGAAGCATCTGTATTTTCTCTTGCATTATTTTTTAAAATAAAAGCAGGCCCATCCACATTGTTTACCACCAGGTCCAGATCGCCATCATTATCAAGATCAACATACGCAGCGCCATTGGAAAAAGATGGAGGAGAATCGCTCCATTTATCTGTCACATTTTCAAACTTCAGGGTACCGGTATTGTGGTAAAAATAATTTTTAACAGGTACTTCAGGCATACTTTTTAACCAGGTGTTCATGTCAACCGATTTTCCACTGTTCATCACGTTGATAACAGAATCGAGCACGAAGACCTTATAATCCCAATCGGTCATATCCCTTTTCAGGCCGTTGGTGATATATATGTCTTTCCACCCATCATTGTCAAAATCTGCTGCCAATGTGCTCCAGCTCCAGTCTGTTTCTGAAATGCCCGAATAATTTGCTATCTCGCTGAATGTGCCATTGCCATTATTAAGTTGAAAGCTGTTACGTGGATATTGATAATATAAACCATACTTCAGCAGCAGATCAAACTTATCGTAGTTTTGATTTACAGCAAACAGTTGTTTTTGTCTTACCGGTTCTTCCACCGCCATATCCATTACCAGTATGTCCTCATTACCATCATTATTCATATCACTGATATCGGAGCCCATAGCAGAGAAGCTTACATGATTAACGTAAGAACTGAGTTTGTCAGTGAAGGTTCCGTTTCGGTTATTGATGTACAGGAAATCAGGTTTATTAAAATCATTGGCAATATAAATATCCGGCCAGCCATCTTTATTAATATCGGCAATAGAAGCGCTTAATCCGAATGCGTGGGTAAGCAACCCGGCTTTTTTTGTTACATCAACAAATTTCCCATTCCGGTTTTCAAACAACCTGTCGCTTACATACACGGTGTTGGTATCGGCAGCATAAACCGATTTTCCATTTACCATAGTCGCAGGTATGGTCATTGATTTACTGAAGTCGATAGGGTGATTTACAAAAAGAACATCCTTATCGCCGTCATTGTCTTAATCAAAAAAGTAAGCCTGCATGGTATAGCTTGATTCTTCGAGGCCATATTCGGCAGCCTTATTGGTAAACGTGTTGTTCTTATTATTTATATACAGAATTTTTTTGCGAAGCTTGGGATCTTTATAACCCGACTTGCAGATAAAAATATCCAGGTAACCATCGTTATTGATATCGACCATGGTTGTACCGGTCTTAATACCATCACCACCATTAACGCCGGCGCTTTCTGTTATATCTTCAAATTGAAAATTGCCTTTGTTTAAATAAAGTTTGTTACTGCCAAGGGTAGATGTAAAATATATGTCTGCCAGGCCATCGTTATTGATATCACCAACGCTAACGCCGGCGCCCACGTACAGGTATTCATAAATATATAGGAACATATTCTCGGTTTCAACAATGTCGTTTCTGAAGTTTACGCCGGTACTGCTTGCGGGCAATAAAGTAAACTGTTTCTTTACATTTCCCTGCTGTGCAGATACATTAATGCTAAAACAAATAAAAAGCAATGCTGTATAAATGCGATGACTGGTAACTGACATAATGTGATTTATTTATTAGCAGCAGGGTATAAGGTCTGCAGTACATGGTTTCCAATTTCTTTACCTTGTATGATACTGATACGTGCTGTTTCCGGATAATGAATGCCTCCGTAAACCCTGCTCCAGGTTACTTCCTTAGACGCTTCATAAAACGAATTAAAATGACGGCTATCATTTCCAAAGGGAATTTCCGTTTCATCGGTAAATGCATAGTTATCGCCAAAGAGACCTGTAAGAATGGTGGCTGCAGCATTTGAAATAACAGCATGTCCGCTGGTAAATTCAGGAAACGGGGGTGTTTGAATGTAGGGTTGCCAGTTTTTATCAATATGGTCATTTATTACGGTTACCGGGCGAATAAGGTTGCTTTTGAATTTTTCATCCCAGCAGGCAATAAAACCATCAAACAAAGCAATGGCTGTAAGTGTGTATGCCAGCGAGGAGCGGCTTACCGTTTCATTTTTTGCCTGGCATGCCTGTTTGGTAATCATTAACCAGTGGCCGCCCGGCGAAATTTTATGAATGAAATAATTGAGGTGCCCCAAATTGGTGGATACATTTGGATTATCATCCCAATACTTTGCAGTTGCTTTTCGTGTGGTGTCCAGCTTTATGCCAATTTCATAAACTTCCATCATCGTTTTATAAAAAGAAGAACCTTTTTTGAGGCTGAAAGGAAGTTTATCATTTGGTGAAAACTGGGCGGGAGAATTTAATGTAAAGGACCTGATCGTGTTCCAGAAAGGTTCTATGGCCGGGGCATAATCGGCTGGTGTAGGTTGCCATGTGCCCGGTTCTTTTGAAAGTGTAAATCTTGGCATGGCACGGGATTGGCTGTAGTTGTCTCTTTTAGTCCAGGCAATAATACTGTCGGCCACCAGCTTACCATATAGCATGGAATTTTTAATAAGCTCTGCATTGCCTTTTAGTAAAAGTGAATCAACAAAAGCCTGTCGCCAGTTTTCAATTTTATATTCGGAACCAACCAGGTTTTGTGCAACAAAAGAAAAAGCCAATGAGGCTGCTATAAAATGATCAATGTTGCTATTTTCTGCCGGTGCAGGTAAAATACCAAGTCCGTTTAGTTTGCCGGATAAAGAGGACAGGGATGGATCATCGAGCCGGATGATTTCGTAAAAAGCAATATTGGGATAAGAATAAATGCGGCTGGCAACCGGCGGCGTAAAAAAATCAACCATTACCGTATTGATCAAAAGCGAATTAAGCTGGTGTAAGGTTTCTGCCTTGTTCTGTGCCTTTAACTGATAAAAATTGAAGCCCGTTAATATAGTTATTAAAAAGAAGGCTCTTATTAGATGTGGTTGTTTAAGCATTTCAATTTGGTTTGATAAAAAATCTTACCAAATTTAAATTAAAATGCCGGTTTATTCAACTTAAAAAGCAAAAGGATATTAAATAGGATAGTTGCGTAATGTGCAGGCAGCTTATAGCTCCAGTAAACTTTCTTCTTTTTTTAATTGCCTGTCGAAAATAAAAGTACCGCAGGGAATGAATGCAGCGGCAAGCGCTTTTAAGAACCACAAAAAATTCTTTTTTAAAGAACCCATTACTTCAAAAGCAAGATAAATGAATGTAATAAAGAGCGCTCCATGCACCCAACCGGTATATTTCACCGCTTCCGGAATGTGCATTACATATTTAAGCGGCATGGCAATTAACAATAAAACCAAAAACGAAATACCTTCTGCAATGCCGATCATCCTGAAACGGTGCAATAATTTTTTTGAGTTATTTTTTATCATGTTCGTTCCCCTTTTGGGGAGTCGGGGATATATTTAATAATTTACAACCTGTTCAACAATGCTTTCGGGTATATCGCGCCATTCGTATTGTTGGTTCCGGAGTTGTGATTCAAAGCCAGCCTCTTTAATGGCGTGCTGAATAGTAGTGCTTGTAAAACGATGCGGCGCTCCTGCAGCACTCACAACATTTTCCTCTATCATAATACTGCCAAAATCGTTGGCACCTGCATTTAAACAAATTTGTGCAACCTGCTTACCTACTGTTAACCAGCTTGCCTGTATGTTTAAAATATTGGGCAGCATAATTCTGCTGATGGCGATCATGCGTATATATTCTTCGGCTGTAGTTAAATTATGAACACCGCGAATTTTTGCCAGCAGGGTATCCACATCCTGGAAGGTCCAGGGTATGAATGCCAGGAAACCCTTTGCAGCAGCAGGTTTACGGCTTTGTACTTCTCTAATTTTAACCAAATGCTCAAAACGTTCCTGTAAGGTTTCCACATGGCCAAACATCATGGTAGCCGAAGTGGTTATGTTTAATTTATGTGCTTCATGCATAATATCCAGCCATTCCTGCGCACCACATTTGCCTTTACTTATTAACCTTCTTACACGGTCGGTTAATATCTCTGCGCCGGCACCAGGCAAACTGTCCATGCCTGCTTCTTTTAATGCCATCAACACTTCACGATGTGTACTTTTCTCAAGCTTTGTAATATGCGCTACTTCGGGCGGTCCAAGTGTATGCAGTTTAATATTTGGGTAAAGCGATTTAAGTTCTTTAAAAAGATTTACATAAAAACTCAATCCAAGCTCGGGGTGATGGCCGCCCTGCAGCAAAAGCTGATCGCCACCAAATTTTATGGTCTCTTCTATCTTTGTTTTGTAAGTTTCAATATCTGTAATATAGGCTTCGGCATGGCCGGGTATGCGGTAAAAATTACAAAACTTACAATTGGCAATGCACACATTGGTAGTGTTCACATTCCGGTCTATCTGCCAGGTTACTTTTCCATGCGGCACCTGTTTTTTTCTTAGCTCGGCTGCAACAAACATCAGTTCGGTTAATGCAGCATTTTCAAACATAAACATGCCTTCTTCTACAGTTAAAAACTCAAAGCGCAATGCTTTTTGGTATAGGTCATTTAATTCCATCCTTTTCCTTTTATGTAATTAACAACAAAAGTACATCCAATAGGTTGTAAATTCGAATTAGCCTGCTATGAGAAAATTTTATTTCATCATATTACTCTTATTTGTCCTTGTAAATGCGCAGGCTCAGGAGGTATTGCCCCAAGACTCTTCCCTCATTTACAAAATAATTAAAATTGATACTATAAAAAATATCAATGTAATTTTTGCGAAAAAAAAAGAATTTACTTTTAAAATTGTGCTGTTTCAAGATTTATTGGATTGCCCAATTAATATCAAACCAGGACAGAGTTATAAGTTATTATTAAAGTCTGTAATTTTTGGAGATGGCCCAAGATGCTTTCTTTCAGGTGTTAGATATGGGCCAGTTACAATATATTTAGAAAGAAATAATGGAATACTATGGGATTTGTTTTATATACAAAATCTTAAAGATTTTTACTCAATTTCAAACCCCCTAAATGTATGGAATTCAATATCTACTAATGTGGTTGCACCCAAAACGGAATAATAGCATGAGAAGACCTTATTTCATCATATTACTCTTATTTACACTTGCTCACGTGCAGGCGCAGGAAATATTGCCACAAAAGGAAGCAAAGTTTATTACCCGTTTCCCATTTAAACAATTTAGTGGTGGCGTAATGGTACTAAAAGCGCTTTTTGCAGATATTCCGGATACATTAAATTTTATTTTAGATACCGGCAGCGGGGGAATATCGCTTGACTCTTCCACCTGTGTACAATTCAAAATTAAACTGAAACCCAGCGATACTACCATTACCGGTATTGGCGGTATGCGTAAAGTTTCTTTTGCTTTTGATAAAAGCCTTACCCTGCCGGGGCTTACAGTTGAACACCTTAATTTTCATGTGAACGACTATTCGGTACTCAGCAGTGTGTATGGCGAAAAAGTGGATGGCATTATAGGATATAGTTTTTTTAGCCGTTATATTGTTAAGATCAATTTCGACAGCAGCATGATCGAAGTGTACAGCCCCGGAAAGATTGATTACCCAAAAGAGGGCACCATGCTGCACCCTGCTTTTACCAACCTGGCTATCCAATGGCTGAATATTAAGGATAAAAAGCACCTGGGCTTTAATTTTTATATTGATACAGGCGCAGGATTATATTTATTATTAAGTGAAAAGTTTGCAAAAGACAGCGCCATATTGCTTAAAAAAAGAAAGCCGGTACTTACGCAGGCACAGGGTATGGGCGGTAAATCGCAAATGCAGCTAACTCTTATAAAAGAGTTGAAGATTGGTCCTTACAGGTTCAGGGCCGTGCCTACATACATATACAAAGATGATTATAATGTAACCTCGTATCCCTTTACGGGAGGGCTCCTGGGCAACGACCTGCTGCGGAGGTTTAACCTTATCTTTAATTATCCAAACCGCGAAATACATTTGTCGCCCAACTCGCATTTTGGTGAAGATTTTGATTATGCTTACACGGGTCTGGGAATTTATTATGTTAACGGCAAAATAATTGTCGAAGATGTGATTGAGGGGTCGCCGGCCGATAAAGCGGGCTTTAAGGTAAATGATGAAGTGATCGCCGTAAACAAAAACTTTTCAATGAACATACAGGCCTATAAAAACATACTGCAGAAACCTTATGAAGCTGTCAATGTGATCCTAAGCCGTAATGGCGTTATCAGCCAGGTAACCATCAATACAATAAGTATCCGTTAAACCTACTACGGGTTTACTGGTAGTTGCGAAGCTCATGTAATGAGCAAAGTAGTATTCTCCTCCGTACATTTGCACATGATTCAGTTTGAAAAATTTGAAATAGCCAACGGTTTAAAAGTATTGGTTCACCAGGATAAAAGTACACCCATGGCCGTGGTGAATGTGTTATACGATGTTGGCGCACGTGATGAGAACCCTGCCAAGACAGGCTTCGCTCACTTATTTGAGCACCTGATGTTTGGTGGCAGTGTCAATATTCCCGTGTATGATGAACCGTTGCAGGTGGCCGGCGGCGACAACAATGCATTTACGACCAACGACCTTACCAATTATTATTGCGAATTGCCTGCCGAAAACCTGGAAACGGCTTTTTGGCTGGAGAGCGACAGAATGCTTTCGCTGGCCTTCAGTAAAAAAAGCCTGGAAGTACAGCGCAAAGTTGTTTGTGAAGAATTTAAAGAACGATATATCAATAAACCATATGGTGATGTAGAAAAAAAAATGAGAGAGCTCTGTTATACAATCCATCCATACCGGTGGATGACGATAGGAGCTGAATTAAGCCATATAGAAAATGCAACACTGGATGATGTAAAAGCATTTTTTAGAAAGCATTATAATCCAAGTAATGCTATTTTGGTTGTTGCAGGCAATGTTACTGTTGAAGAAGTAAAACGCCTGACAGAAAAATGGTTTGCACCGATCCCTGCCGGGGAAAAGTATAACCGTAACCTGCCGGTTGAACCAAAACAAACAGCGTCTAAATCTGTAGAGGTAAGAGCTGATGTCCCGTTAGATGCATTATATAAATTCTGGCATATTTATCCCCGCACAGATATGCGTTATTACACCGCCGATTTAATTACCGAGATATTAAGCGGTGGCGGTTCATCACGTTTGTTTCAATCGTTGGTAAAAGAAAAACAATTATTCAGCAATATTGAATGTTACCACATGGGCAGTACCGATGCCGGGTTACTTGCCATTGAAGGCAAGCTGGTTAAAGGTGTAAAAATGGAAGATGCGGAAGCGGCTGTTAATGAAGAGCTGGTTAAACTGCAGGAGGATGGTATAAGCCAGCGTGAACTGGATAAGGTAAAAAATAAAACTGAAAGCATGATTGCTTTTGAAGACATGAGCATTACCAACCGGGCAGCCAGTTTAGCTATGTATGAGCTGATGGGCGATGCCGACCTCATCAATAAAGAACTGGAAAGATACCAGGCGGTAACCGCAGCGGAAATACAAAAAGAAAGTAAAATAATTTTTGACGGGAAGAATGTTAATACGCTGTATTACTATTCCAATAATTAACATCAATGAACCGGAAAACAGCCCCACCTATAAAGGATGCTATTGAATTTGATCTTAAACTTAAACCTTACCAGCAGTTCAATTTAAAGAATTCGGTACCGGTTTATACTGTTGATGCCGGCGCACAGGATGTGCTGCAGGTAGAACTGGTGTTTTACGCAGGCAACTGGTTTGAACAACAGAAAGCGGTTGCATCTACCACCAACTATCTTTTAAAGAACGGCACTTCCTGTAAATCGGCATTTCAGTTAAATGAAGAGTTTGAATATTACGGCGCTTATTGCAACCGTACCTGCTACAACGAAACGGCTGTCATTACCTTATCTTCTTTAAGCAAACAACTACCTGCTATTTTGCCGCTGGTAAGGGAGATGATAACCGATTCTGTTTTCAGCGATACAGAACTGGATATTTACAAACAAAATTCAAAACAAAGATTACAGGTAAACCTGCAGAAAAGTGATTTTATCGCCACCCGTTTAATTGATGCTTACCTGTACGGCGAAGAACACCCTTACGGCAAATTTACCAACCCCGAAGACCTGGATGCTTTACACAGCAGCCAGCTTAAAGATTTTTTTGCACAGTATTATCTTAACGGGCAATGTGTAATTTTTGTAAGTGGTAAAGTGCCGCTGGATATAGACGCGCAGTTGAATAATGCATTTGGAGACCTGTCATTAAAACCATTCAATAAAGAGCTTGCAACCATTGATCAATTACCGGCAGCAGAAAAAAAATACCGTATTCAAAACGATATTAATGGTGTGCAGGGTTCCATACGTATTGCCAGGCCTTTCATTAACCGGCATCACCCCGACTTTATGAAAGTGATGGTATTGAATACGGTGTTTGGTGGTTTTTTTGGTTCCAGGCTGATGAGTAATATCCGTGAAGACAAAGGGTACACCTACGGCATACATAGCTATGTACAAAACCATATTCACGAATCATCGTGGATGATCAGTACCGATGCCGGCAAAGATGTTTGTGAAGCAACGATTGATGAAGTGTATAAAGAAATGAAATTGCTGCGGGAAGACCTGGTTGATGATGAAGAATTGTTACTGGTACGTAATTATTTAATTGGAACCATACTGGGCGACCTGGATGGCCCCTTTCATATTATGGGCAGGTGGAAGAACCTGGTTTTGAATAATCTTACTGAAGATTATTTTTACAAATCAATAGAAACCATAAAGACAATTTCGGCAGAAGCATTGCGTGAGCTGGCAAAAAAATACCTTAACCCCGAACAATTTTACGAATTAGTTGTAATTTGATAATATGAAAAAATGGTTTTTTAAAGTATTGGTTTGTTCAGTCAATGTTTTTATACTGGCCTATATTTTACCTGGTATTGCCATTGTTGATTTTTTTACAGCTATTATTGTAGCAGTTGTATTATCCTTACTGGATGCGGTTGTAAAGCCATTGCTGATCTTACTTACTTTACCGGCAACCATTTTAACCCTTGGGCTTTTTCTTTTTGTTATAAACGCCGGTATTATTTTAATAGATGCTCATTTTGTACATGGTTTTGAAGTGGATAGTTTCTGGCATGCATTATTATTTGGAGCCCTGCTTTCATTCTTTAACTCTATAGTTCATAAACGGGCCTTTCCGGATAAGCAGAAAAAAACAGAAATTTAACTAAGCGGACATATTTCAACAAGTTCCCTGGAGAGAAAGAGCTGAATGAGAAATCTTATCCTTTTCCTCCTTTTCTCTACTGAGCTTGTCGAAGTATGTGCTCTTAACCCCAAAAATATATTTACTGTATATTCATATTGTAACGCTTCGCCTGTTCTTTAATAATTTTTTCTACTTCTGTTTCTAATGTAGGCGTATTATTCTTAACTGCATTTTTTGCTTTTTCAGCTGCTATATAAGTGTCTCTTTGTGTGTTAAGCGTTGTAATTTCTTTTTGAATATTGCCGCGCACTTTACTTTTTTCATTCACGATCTTTTTCAATTCTTCGGTGGTTTTATTTTTCAGGCTGTCGGGTAATTCTTTCCTGTCAATTTTATCCAAAAAACCATCACCGTCTTTAATTTTCGCATCTACCAGGTCCCATTGGGCATTACTATATACAGCCCCATTGCTTTTTACCTGAATTCTTTTTAGTCCGGCCGATTTACTCATATTAGCATTAGCAACATCCATTTGCTCCTGCTTTGCTTTTTTACCTGCTCCCCAGTAACCATAAGTAATATAAGTATTGTTAAGCTGGTTGTTCAGCGTATATATCAGGCTGTCGTAGGGTGTTGGAATTTCTTCTTCCCTGGCATTTTGGTTAATATTGGTAAAGCTGCCATTGCCACATTCTCCGGCTAAATTCCAGTGTTCTTTTATGCCCTGCATCTTATCTCCGCAATAAATAGTATTCACGATCACTCCTTTGTTTTTTGCTTCGGCGCAGGCTTTGGTATAATGCAGGCTGCCCTGTAAAAAATCTTCATTGCCGGCAATAAAGATCACTTTATAATTTTCGGGTGATGCATCCCATTGCAGGTCCTGCAATGAAGTAAATATTACCTGGCCGCAATATTCATCACCACCATTTGTCGTTAAACTGAATAAGTTTTGCGATAAAGAATCAAGATCATTAATAAACCCGTTTATCTTTTTTACATAACCGGCCTTCACATCATTGGTTGATCTGCCATACTCATACAACGCTATTTCTATCTGTGGCGAAACATTGGTATTGCATGTTGCTTTGCCCATGGTGTTTACCATATTCCATAATTGCGATTTGGCCTGTTCAATCAATCCGTCCATACTGCCACTTACATCTAATAAAATGGCAACCTGTATTTTGGGGTTGGCGTTTTTTGAGGGCGTGGCAGTCTGCAGCTTTTTAATATTGGTAAAAGATACGATCACCAGGGCCGTAAGGATAAAGAATAAAGCAGCGGCGGGTTTTAAGCGTTGTTTCATAAATTATAGTTTTTACGAAGATGCAGGTGTTTTGTTATTTGCACATGATATGTTTACGTTTCAAATGCTATTTACATTTGTTTAACAAATTAAATATGGGTTTAAATTACAAAAGCGATTTGGTAAGCTCCAATAACAACTGCTAACTTTACCAATAATTTACCAGATCAAATATTATGCAATTCGACAGAAAAAATTTAAGTAATGAAACACTGATAGCGCTATATAAAAAACTGCTGCTGCCGCGTATGATAGAGGAAAAAATGCTGGTATTATTAAGGCAGGGCAGAATCAGTAAATGGTTCAGTGGTATTGGCCAGGAAGCTATTGCTGTTGGCGCAACGCTGGCCATGCAGGAGGAAGAGTGGATCATGCCGTTGCACCGCAACCTGGGTGTATTTACAAGCCGTAAAATGCCGTTGAGTAAATTATTTATGCAATGGCAGGGTAATAAAGAAGGATACAGCAAAGGGAGAGAAAGAAGTTTTCATTTTGGTAATAAAGAACATCATATCTGTGGTATGATATCGCATCTTGGTCCGCAAATGGCCATTGCAGATGGCGTAGCACTGGCTTATAAATTACGTGGCGATGAAAAAGCATCATTAGCTTTTACAGGTGATGGCGGTACCAGCGAAGGCGATTTTCATGAAGCGTTAAATATTGCTGCGGTGTGGGACCTGCCGGTAATTTTTATCATTGAGAACAATGGTTATGGTTTAAGTACACCTACGAGCGAACAATACCGTTGCAAAAATTTAGTAGATAAAGCCATTGGTTATGGCATTGAAGGAATACAGATCGACGGTAATAATATTTTAGGTGTGTATGATACCATCAAAGGCGTACGTGATTATTGTATTAAAAATCAAAAACCATATTTAATAGAATGCATGACATTCAGAATGCGTGGGCATGAAGAAGCAAGCGGTGTTAAATATGTACCACCCGAAATGTTTGAGCAGTGGGCAAAGAAGGACCCGGTAAAAAACTATGAAGCATATCTTATTGAAGAAAATATTTTAACAACTGCACAGGTTGAAAATATTAAAGCAGAAACAAAATCATACATAGAAACAGAACTAAGCATAGCACAAAATGTAAAACCGATTGTGCCAGATACAAAAGAAGAAGTGAATGATGTGTATGCTCCAAACGAACAACGGACAACAAACAATCAACAACCAAAAACTGGTATTGAAAAAAGATTTATCGATGGCCTCAAGGAAGGCCTGCATCAAAGCATGGTCAAACATCCAAACCTCATCATCATGGGACAGGATATTGCAGAATACGGCGGCGCCTTTAAAATTACCGAAGGATTTGTGGAAGAGTTTGGCAAAGCAAGAATACGCAACACACCCATTTGCGAAAGTGCTGTTGTGGGTGCCGCATTAGGTTTAAGTTTAGAAGGATACAAAGCCATCATGGAAATGCAGTTTGCCGATTTTGCAACTGTTGGCTTTAACCAGATCATTAATAACCTTGCAAAGATTTATTATCGCTGGGGACAGAATGCCGATGTGGTAATACGTATGCCAACTGGCGGCGGTGTGGGCGCAGGGCCATTTCACAGCCAGAGTAACGAAGCCTGGTTTGTGCATACACCGGGATTGAAAGTTGTTTATCCCAGCACAGCAGCCGATGCAAAAGGATTACTGATAGCAGCCATTAACGACCCTAATCCTGTTTTATATTTTGAACACAAAGCTTTATACAGAAGTGTTAGCGGTCCGGTGCCCGAAGCATATTACGAAGTAGAAATTGGTAAAGCAAGATTGGTTACCAGCGGTGATGACATCAGTATTATAACTTATGGTGCCGGTGTGCATTGGGCTATGGATTATGCAAAAAATCACCCGGATATTTCGATACACATTTTAGATTTAAGAACATTGCTGCCGCTGGATTATGCAGCCATTAAAGAGGCAGTTACCGCAACTGGCAAAGTGTTGTTGCTGCATGAAGACACACTCATTGGGGGTATTGGCGGCGAGATTGCTGCCTGGATAGGTGAGCATTGTTTTGATGCTTTAGATGCACCGGTGCTCCGTTGCGCATCTTTAGACACACCAATTCCTTTTAATTTAGAGTTAGAGAAAAATTTTATGGCTTACAGCCGGCTGGATGAAACAGTTAAAAAGCTATTGAATTATTAAAGTTAATAAAACAATTTCCTCCAATTATTCATACACATTACTCAACCGGCCCATTCAGATTATTATCTTTTTCGGCTTTGTCCTTTTTAAATTCAAGCTTACCGAATTTCCAAGTAAAATTAAGCCCGATAGAACGGAAAGGAATTCTACGTGTACTGTTCACTGAAAGGCCCGGGCCATACAAAGTAACAGGTTGATTGATGTATGCATTGAAAAAATTATTGGCACTTAATGCAAGGCTTCCTTTCTTGTTCCAGAATTGTTTTCTTACAGCCAGGCTATAGCTGGTAAATGACGGGTAGGAGCCTTGTGCCTCGTGCCTTGCGCTGTTAAAATTGCCAAAGAACTCTGCCACTAAAGTTGGGGTGAACTGGTACGTACTGTTTATGTTAAAACGGTAATTGAAACTGGTGGTGTTAAATCCTTTGTCGATAATATTTATCGTATGTCGTCTGAATAAAAATACATTGCCCCGCAGACTGAGTTTTGAATTGGGGTGCAGATCGCCGAAAATATTAAGGCCGGCATTCTTTTCCATACCGATATTTTGCCTGCTGCTTACAGATACATTGGTAAAAACAGAATCGCCCACTTTATATGTTGGATAATAGATAACGTAAGACTGAATGTCATTATCATTTATCCTGTAAAATAAGTTAACCGCCATTGAACCGCGTTTGCCCAGTTCCCGGCTGTATCCCAATTCTATACGGTTACCAATTTCTGGTTTAAGTGCCGGGTTACCGGTGGACAAATTTTTAGCGTCGCTGATATTAACGTAGGGATTCAGGTCTTCATAATCAGGCCTTTCAATTCTTTTTGAATAACTAAGTTTAAGACTTTGAGATTCACTTATTTTCTTTAATAAAAAAACAGAAGGTACAAAAGTATTGTAACCAGGCACTTTTGCCTGTTGCTGTGCATTGGCAAAATAAGAATTGATCTCTGTGCGTTCGTAACGGCCTCCTATTTTTGCGCTGATAGTTTTCGCAAGTGGAAAGCTCAATTCTGCATAAGCAGCATAAACTTTTTGTTTGTAATTAAGATTATTGTTCTGGGCCGTATCAGGCACATATATTTGAGAAGAAGGCCTGTAACTAAGTACATCTACATTGCTTGCTATGTTATAGAAAACGGCTTTACCGCCAACTCCCAGCACAAAATCTTTTCCCAGCGGATCGGTATAGTCAGCTGTAATTTCTGTTTCATGTTCCTTACCGGGGTTGGTTGTTTGGCTACCATAAAAAAGAGAATCCTGTGGCAATGCAAACTGTTGGCCGTAAGCCCGGCCGTTGCTCTTACCTGCACTTGTATTCAATCCTATCTCCAGTTCCCGGTCTTCTTTGGCAAAGGTTCGTTTGTAAGTAAGTCTTGCGTCAATATTATTAAATGCAGACTTGTTGCTGGTATTTGTTGTGGTAAGCATAGCAGGCTGCGTACTGCTTTTATCCGCTACAAATTGCTGGTTGGTAAAAACACCGTTTTTATTATAAAAAGTATTGTAGGAAAATGCCCCGGAAAAATTGTTTAGCTTTTTATAGGTCCAGTCGAACCCAAAACCGGTCTGTACACCTTGCCTTTCCTGATACCCGGTTCCCTGTTGCTGCAGCAGGCTAACCTGGGTTCCATAGGTTGAGGTACGGTCGTACATATTAATCGTGTTTGCTTTTAGTCTTTTATTAAATCCTACAAAAGCATTCATGCCAAAATTATTGTTACGCACATTAAAATTAAAGGAACCGTTTTCGTTACGGCTACCGGCAGTTAACGACAGGTTTCCGTTATAACCTTTAGCCTTACTGGTTTTCAGGATAATATTTATAATGCCACCCATTCCCTGTGCATCGTATTTAGCTCCGGGGTTGGTGATCACTTCAATACTTTTAATCTGGCTGGCAGGTATTGATTGCAACACATCGGTGATACTGGCGCCAAAAGCAGTGGATGGTTTTCCATTAATAAGAAAACGAACGCCGCCGCTTCCTGCAAGCTGCACATTGCCATCTATATCCACAGAAACCTGCGGCACTTTTTTTAAGATATCTGTAGCAACACCAGACTGGGAAGTAATATCTTTTTCGGCATTGTAAACCAGTTTATCAATTTTATTTTCTACCAGTTTGCCTTGTGCAACAACAGTAACTCCTTGCATATTGCCCGAAATTGGTGACAGGCTGATTTTATTTAAATCAGTTATTGCTTCTCCTTTGGTAGCAGTTATTTCTTTAATGGAAAAAGGTTTATAACCGATGAATTCCGCTACTATGCGGTATTTTCCTTCTGCCACATCGTTTAAAGTAAAGTTGCCAAACTTATCGGTAACGGTGCCATTTACAGGTTTCTTATTGGCGGGTGTAAATAAAGTAATGGTTGCATATTCAAGCGGTTTACCATTCAAAGAATCGGTGATGTTTCCCGTTAAGGTAATCCCTCCGCCCTTTTGAGCCATGGCTGCAGTAAATACTATAAAACAAGAAATAAGAACAACTATTTTTTTCATGAGGTTTTTTGTGCCGGCAAATGTCTCCTGCAATTCTGAAGGAATTCTGATTTTGGAAAAGTATATTATTGAAATTAGTATTAGAAGATCATAACCAAAGTTCCTGCAATGATGAGCAAGGCGCCGATGGCAGTTTTTATGGTGAGCGCCTCTCCAAGAAATACCACAGATAAAATGATTGTTAAAGCAACGCTTAACTTATCTACCGGTGCAACCTGAGATACCTTACCAATCTGCAATGCTTTAAAATAAAATATCCACGATAGGCCGGTTGCAATACCGGAAATAACCAGGAAAATAATATTCTGTTTAGAGAGTGTTGCTATTCCTTTGGTTTCGTTCCTGGCAAGCACAATGCCCCAGGCAACAAACAGTATGATGATGGTACGGATAGCAGTTGCCAGGTTTGAATTAACGCCGGCAATACCAATCTTGGCAAAAATGGCAGTTAAAGAAGCAAATAAGGCTGATAGTAAAGCGTAGATCCACCACATAAAAATGTTTTTATGTAAAAAATATTTACAGGCAAAAGTACCTATTAAATATTGTAGAAAATCCGTAGCTGCTTTTATGGCTGGTAATATCTTCAGTTTCTCTTCAAAATTGATTTCGTACTTTACTTTAAATTTTTATTTTGAAGATCCTTATTGTAGAAGACGAAAAAGCTTTGGCAGAAAGTATTGACGATTATCTTAAAGGAGAGGATTACCTGTGCGAAACAGCCGGCGATTATAACACAGCACTGGAAAAAACAGAGCTGTATAATTATGATTGTATTTTACTGGATATTGGCCTGCCGGGTGGTAGCGGCCTAAAAATTTTAAAAGAACTTAAAGCCAATAACAAAACAGATGGCGTTTTAATTATCTCGGCAAAAAACTCGCTGGATGACAGGGTGGAAGGCCTGGTACTTGGTGCCGATGATTACCTGCCAAAACCTTTCCATCTTTCTGAACTGAGTGCCAGGATCGCAGCCATCATCCGCAGGAAAAATTTCTCGGGCAGCAACCTGGTAAAATTTAATGAGATAGAAATTGATACTGTTGCAAAAACAGCGGTTATTGAAAAGAAGCCATTTATGCTTACCAGGAAAGAGTATGAGCTACTGCTATACTTCATCAGCAATAAGGGAAGGGTAATTTCTAAAAATGCCATTGCCGAACATTTATGGGGCGATGATATGGAAGGCAATAATGATTTTATTTATACGCATATTAAGAACCTGCGTAAAAAAATGATAGAATCCGGCGGCATTGATTATATCAAATCTGTTTACGGAATGGGCTACAAATTTACCGACCAATGAAATTACTGGCAAAATATAACCGTATAAATATTTTTGTAACCATTTCGATTCTGTTGATAAGCAGTATTTGTTTTTATGTAATGATACGGCATGTATTAGTAAGCCAGCTCGACGAAGACTTAAAGGTGGAAGAACAGGAGGTTATTGATTTTGTAAATGCAAACAATAAGCTGCCAGACCCAAGCAACTACGAAGACCAGCAAATTGAATTCATAAAAGCAGGCAACATTACTGCCGAAAAAAAATTCACATCCGTAGTGCTTGTTAAAGAGGATCATAAGCACAAAGAGGAAGAATTGTACAGGCAATACGGGTTTTCAATTGCTGTTAATGGTGAAAGGTACACTGTGCTCATTCGTAAATCGCAGGAGCAAACCGAAGACCTGATAAAAATAATTGCCTGGATAACATCGGGCATTGTTGTTTTGCTGCTGTTCATACTTTTTTTCATCAACCGGTTTTTGTTATCACGCCTGTGGCAGCCTTTCAATAACACGCTTGTTCAATTAAAACAGTTTAATTTATCAGCAAAAAACAACGTGCAGTTACAACCTACAAGCACAACAGAATTTGCCGAATTGAATAAGACTGTGCAGGTGATGACAGAAAGGGCAAAGCAGGATTACGAATCGCTGAAAAATTTTACGGACAATGCTTCGCATGAAATGCAGACGCCGCTGGCCATCATAAATTCAAAATTAGATGTGTTGATACAGGACGAAAGCCTGAGTGAATTTCAGATGCGGCAGTTGCAGGGCGTGTACGATGCCTTAGACAGGCTATCCAATCTTAACCAGTCACTTTTATTACTAACTAAGATTGAGAACAGCCAGTTTAATGAACAGGAAAACATTTCGCTGGACGGTTTGGTGAGGGAAAAACTTATTCAGTTTGAAGAATTGAGTGCTGCCAGGAAGCTGGTTATTACAGCTAACATACAACCGGTAAATATTTCCGGCAATAAAAAACTGAACGATATTTTGATTGGAAACCTTTTAAACAATGCCATCAGGTATAATGTAGCAGGCGGCAGCATTACAGTTAAGCTTGATGCAGATGAGCTCATTATTTCCAACAGTTCTTTTCTTCCGGCACTGGATGCAGAACAGGTTTTTCAACGGTTTTATCGTCATGCCGATACAAAGCAGGATGGTAATGGTTTAGGCCTCTCCATTGTTAAGCAGATATGTACTATGGCCGGTTATAATATCAGCTATTCATATTTCAATAACCTCCATGAATTTAAAATAGCTTTAACTAAACTTTTATAAATACTTCAATTTGTCCACAGATTATGGTAATAGTTTTGTTTCTTAACAATTAACAATAATCTTAAAATTAAATTATGAAAAAGTTATTAGCAACAATTACGTTATCAAGCCTTTTTATGTTTGGTGCATTTGCACAGGATTTAAAAACAGCCGATGTTCCTGCAAATGTTAAATCGGCATTAATGCAAAAATATCCAGAAACAGCCAAGGCAAAAGTTTCATGGGAAAAAGAAAAAGGGAATTTTGAAGCCAATTGGGGAGGCAAATCTGGTGAAGACAATTCAGCTATGTTCACCCCATCTGCAAACTTTCTTGAAATTGTGAAAGCAATCACGGTAAGTCAACTGCCTGCATCGGTTTTAACTTATGTGAAAGAACATGAGCATGGAGCAAAAATAAAAGAAGCAGGAATGGTTACTGATGCAAAAGGTACGGTTACCTATGAAGCTGAAATAAAAGGGAAAGAATTAGTTTTTGACAAGGACGGAAAATTCTTAAAAGCAGAATAATTTATTCCGGAAAGAGTAATAAAATCCGCCTCAGGATTTGAAGGCGGATTTTATTTTATCGGAATATAAAAAATATTAAGCAGCATGTATTTGAGTGGCAGCCACTATTATTAACTAATACAAACTGATAACTGATGGACACAAAAAATATACAACAAACGGACAGCGTAACAACAGCAAGACAAATTCTGAATAAAGTACCGGAGATCACGCTTTATTTTTGGGTAATCAAGATTTTATGTACTACTGTTGGCGAAACTGCCGCAGATTTTTTAAATGAAAGCCTGAACCTCGGCCTTACAGGCACATCTGTGGTAATGGGGGTATTGCTTCTTATTACACTCTTCTTCCAGTTCAGATCAAATAAATATATTCCTGCAGTTTATTGGCTTGCTGTTGTTTTGATAAGTGTTGTGGGCACTTTAATTACCGACAACCTAACCGATAATTTTGGAGTTTCCCTTCAATTAACTACCGTTGTTTTTGCAACAGCATTAATACTAACTTTTATTATATGGTTTGTAGTTGAGAAAACCCTGTCAGTACATAAAATAAATACCGTTCGCCGGGAAGCTTTTTACTGGCTTGCTATACTCTTTACTTTTGCATTGGGTACTGCAGCCGGAGACCTTGTAGCCGAGAGCCTCAAGCTTGGATATCTATTATCTGCCGGTATATTTGCAGCATTAATCTTACTGTCGTGGGTTGCTTATAAATATTTAAAACTAAATGCTGTACTTACTTTCTGGATAGCATACATTTTAACCAGGCCGCTCGGCGCCTCAATCGGCGACTATCTTTCTCAATCAAATAGTGATGGTGGCTTAGGGCTTGGAACTGTTATTACAAGTGTCATTTTTCTTATTGCAATTCTGGCTACAGTAATATACCTGACCAAAACAAAGAAAGATGTAATTTAGATTTCTGCATAACCCGAAATTAAAACAAAAAGTAAAAGATGGAATTGGTTTTAAAAGCCGACGGTATTATTGTAAAATAAAAATTAAAAATAGATGTTAGACCGGAAAAGCTATTTTCTGGTATAACTATAAAACAAAAAAAATGAAAAAACTAACACTTCTGTTAACTGCCCTCTTTGCAGGGATAGTTGCAACAAATGCGCAAAACGCCACCGGTTTGCACATTACCAATACCTTTCACATTGCCAGCCCCGGCGGATGGGATTACCTCGCTGTAGGACCGGTTAACGACTGGCTGTATGTAAGCCATGGCGCACAGGTAAATATCTTAAATAAAAAAACCGGTGACTCTGCCGGCGTAATAGAAAACACAACCGGTGTGCATGGTATTGCTTTTGATGTGGCTGATAAAAAAGGCTTCACCAGCAATGGCAGGCTTAATAATGTTACTGTTTTCGATTTAAATACAAACAAGGTATTGGGTCAAATTTCAACAGGGGCAAATCCTGATGCAATTATGTATGAACCCTTTTCTAAAAAAATAATTACCTGCAATGGCCGCAGCCATAACCTCAGCATAATAGATCCGGTAAATAATAAACTGGTTGATAGTGTTGATGTTGGCGGTAAACCGGAAACTGCAGTTTCTGACGAAGCTGGTAAAATATTCGTGAACATAGAAGATAAAAACGAGATAGTAGCTATTGATGCAAAAACTTTTAAAGTGCTTGGCCACTGGAGCCTGTCGCCGGCAGAGGGGCCAACAGGCTTAGAATATGATAAAGCGACAAAAAGATTATTTGCAGGCTGCGATAAATTACTGGTTGTAATGGATGCAACAAACGGAAACATAATTGACAAACTTGCTATTGGCGATGGTTGCGACGGTGTGGCATTTGATGCAGGAACAAAAAATATTTACACATCAAACGGCGAAGGCACGATGACGGTAATACATGAAGATAATGCCAATAAATTTACAGTACTGGAAAATGTTATTACTAAACGTGGTGCCAGAACAATCAGCTTAGACAAACAATCTCATTTAATTTATATGCCCACTGCAGATTTTGAACCAATGGAAGCAGGCCAAAAAGGAAGGCCAAAAATGAAAGCGGGTAGTTTCCAGGTGCTGGTGGTTGGCAAATAAATGAATTATTTTAGTTACAAATTTTTATGTTTGATGAAGTATTTTGTTGCCATTGTT
>JBBRQF010000008.1:0-132429 GCA_038226715.1 Chitinophagales bacterium | reverse complement strand
TTTTGATTTATCTGAAAGCCAACCAGAATTACTGTTTATCTGCCCTAAATTTTTTGTCATTTGCCCTTTAGCATTCATCCAAACTATATATGCCTTTTTAGATTCAGGCTCAAGCTTGTTAACCTCTTCAAGTTCTCTTAAATTGATCTGTATCACATAGTTGCTGTTAATATCTCTTTTGATCTGGACCTGGCCTTTGTTTACAGGAACCGAAGTTTCAGCAGCGGCAGGAGATTCCGTTTTAGTTACTGCAGTTGTTTTCTTTGCACAGGAATAAATAGAGTTTAGCATCATGAAAGCAGAAATAGCTAACACTATTTTTTTCGAATTTGTAATAATGGTTTTGCTTTTCATTTTTTGATTTATTTATTTATCAAGTAAATAATATTAATGCAAAGTTGAGCATATTTAATCAGCCGTGCATTACACAATTCAATGAATAAGTTGTATTATTCACACATTTATTCTGAGCTAAATATAGTAGGGTAAATTATTAATTAAGATATCTTCTTAGTGTCCACGCAATTGTTTCGTGCTGTTCCATCAAACCGGTAAGAAAATCGGCCGTACCTGCATCTTTATTTTTGTCAGCAGCTTCATCAATACCTTTCCGCAGTGATGTAATTACAGTCTGATGATCAATTAGTAATTCTGCTATCATATCTTTTGATGAAATATATTTTCCGGGATTTTCTTTGATAGAAGAAAGCTTTGAAAATTCCTGCATGGTACCAATTGTTCTATGTCCCAGTTTACCAATACGTTCCGCTATTTCATCAATTGATTCTTCCAGCAGGCTGTATTGCTTTTCAAATAGTTTATGCAATTCCATAAAACTTTCACCGGATACATTCCAATGGAATTTTCTTGTTTTAATGTACAGGGTCATTTCGTTGGCTAAACATTTTGATAACAGGTCTGCGCTGTTTTTTAAATTCTTTTCTGAAATCCCAATATTTAATTTCATATTATTGGTTTAATTGTGGGTAATTATTTTTTGTTTTAAAAAATCGCAATGATAAGACCTGCCTATCTATGACGGGTACAAAAGAAAAAACACCGACAAATATCAGTGTAGATCTGGCACAAGGGAATATTAAATGAAATGTCCATTATGGGTTAACCGAATGCTCCTTTTTTCTGAAAAGGGTATTAAAAATTGAACTGCCTGTAGATTTTATTTCATCAGCATTTTTTGAAACCTTATTTGCTACAAACATTTCTACTATAACACCCAATATCTTTTTTAAAGGATTTATGGTTTTCCCAATAACCAGTTTTTTTGCCAGGATCCCGGTTGTTAATCCTATCGCAGCATTAAAAACATCCATTTTTATGCCAGGGGATCCAACAACATCTTTTAATGTACTCTTAAGAAGATTGGAAGGCTTAAGGCTCTCTTTTGTTCTTGCATATTCTTCCTTAAGCAAAATCAATTCAGTTGCCTGCTGCAGTTCCAATTGCTGAATAGCCATTTTTAATCCGGCAGATGTAGTAATTGGTTTCATATGATGTTAGTTAAACAACTGCCTGATTATAGCATTGTTAACACGTGATTTTATAAATGGATGAATGATTAACAGGATTATTCCTGCAAGTGCATAACATGAAGCAACAATAAGAAATCCATAATATGATTTACCAAGTAAATCACCAAGCCATAGGGCTATACCTATATTTAACAAAATAGCAAAAAATGAGACAATAAGAATAAAGAGTGATCTTGAAAATAGAGTTGCAGAAACATCTGCCGCTTTATCAAGTGCTTTTAGTTTTAATAACTCAAAGCTTGTTTTACTGTAAGATTCAGCTCTTTCTAAAAGTGGCTCAATCAGGTCTGTTTTCGTTTCCATGTTAATGGTTTTTAAACATAGCCGGAATTAATTACCCGGCTATGTTTTTGATTCCGGTATATGCCGTTACTGCTTAACTCTTTTTCAGAGTCTCTACCACTGATTTTCCATTCTCTGCAAATTCGCCAGCCTGGTCTTTTACAGCCTCAACTTCTTTTTTAAATTTGCTAACTATTGCATCAAACTTTTCTTTTACAGCATCTGTAATATCGTTGCCTTTTGAAGAGATCTTCTTCCTGGTTTCGCTGCCTTTATCAGGTGCAAAAAGAATTCCAAGCGCTCCGCCTATTGCAGCACCCATTAATATGGCACTAAGTAATTTTCCGTTGTTGTTTGAGTTTCCCATTTTATTTTATTTTAAGTGTTTACAATGTAGACAGGGTTAAAGCACTTTCCGGCCCTGGATAATTCTTATTAAAACAATAATCACTGCAATTACTAAAAGAATATGTATTAATCCCCCGGCAGCAAAGCCAAGAAACCCTATTGCCCAAATAATTACTAAGATTACTGCGATGGTGTACAATAAATTTCCCATGTTTTTTTAATTTAATAGTGATTGATTTTTTTAAACTTGTTGCTCAATAAATTAATGCAACAAAAAAGTAATTCCAAAATGTATGCCATTTTTAAAAAAACTGCTGAGTTTGTAATATACGGAGCAATTTTTTTGTATAGGTTTTCTGGTATTGCACCTGTATCAGAGAGTCTTTCTTCCCTGTAGTATTCTGAGTAAAACAGCGATGATAGCGATTATCAGCAGAATATGTATTATTCCCCCCGCATGAAATCCTAAAAATCCTACCAGCCAAAAAATAACCAGTATTACGGCAATGATATAAAGTAAATTTCCCATAGCCCTATTGATTAAAGTTTATTATTAAAATTCGCAATGCGGGGTTTATTTTCCCGGATTGATGATGTTTTTCCCTGTTAGTTTTAAAATCCACCAACTATTCTTTGCAGGTATTTTAAAGAGACTTATTTTATATTTTAATTTTGTCATCTTATTTTCAATTTATAATTCAGAAATAATCTTGTGTACTTCAGCTTTTGTACGACCTAACTTGGTTTGTAACCTTCCAAGCATTTCATCCTGCTTACCTTCAGCAAAAAGCAGGTCACTATCCGTAAGCATCCCGAATTTTTGTTTTAATTTGCCCTTAATTTCTTTCCAGTTGCCCTTTAATTCTGTTAGGTTATTCATACGAATAGTTTTTTGATTATGTTATTATAGTACAAAGATGAGGCCTGTTTATCCTAGATCGTTACACAATCTCTCAATTAAGTTATATCATTCACACATTTAAATTTTAACTGTTAGTGCCAGATTGTAAAATAATTAAAGTTCTTTGAAAAGGATAAACATTCGCCAATGTTCCTCCTGAATAATAAATAGAACTGGCATTATTACCTGGTACTGTCTTTGGTGGCAGGGCTTGTGGCTTTAGTCGCATTTTTTTTCTTTGGGTCGTTCTCTTTATTCATCTCATTTTTCTTTTTAAGTTCTTCTGCTTTTTTTGCATCAGCTTTTTTTTGTTTTTTAAAATAACCTCTCAATAAAAAACTATGCTTTACCGCATCCATATTATCGCTGAGGCCTTTTGTCCCGGACTGCAGGTTACTCATGGTTGAATCAAGCTTTCCGCCGAGATTTCCCTGGTTAAGGTTTGTTGTAAACCTCGAAAATTGACTGGTACTGGTTTGCAGGTTGGTTAATGTACTTTGCAAACTGTTTGAAAATGTTTCATCAGAAACCAGTTTAGACAGTGCGCCTTTTCCGTTATTCATAGTGGATGTAAAGGTTGCGAGCTGGGCGGTAATTATTCCAGCATTATCCACGCTGGTTTTTAAACTATTCATGATGTCTGCCATTTCAACCGGGCTTGTTGAACTTATCAGGCTGTTATTTTCTACTTGTGGAGCAGAATTTTTACCTGGTGTAATTGTCAGCACTTTATCACCCATTAAGCCATCTGAACCAATACTGGCGGCAGCATCAGATTTTATAAACTGCTGTACCTCTTTCCTGATCAGCAGATCAACCAGCACCGATGTGTCTGTTACCAGTTCAATACTGTTTACGGTACCTACATTAATACCTGAAAAGCGTACATTATTTCCCTCCTTTAAACCGCTCACTGTTTTAAATCTCGATTTTAAATGAAAGGTTGAGCCAAATAAATTTTTCTGCTTACCTACAAAATAGATAGTACCAATAAACAGTACGAGGCCAATTATTACAAACATGCCCAGTTTCCAGGTAAAGCCAGATTCCTTATTCATAGTTTTAATTTTTTAATAAATAGTTAGATAAAAAATGAGCGCACCCATTCATCATCACTTTTTTCCAATGTTTCATAACTGCCCTCTGCATTAATAAGTCCGTCTTTTAAAATAACCAGCCTGTCACCGGTTAGTTTTGCACAAGCCATATCATGTGTGATAATAACTGAAGTTGTTTTATTTTTTTGCTGAATAGAAAGTATCAATTCGCTGATCTCTCTTGAAGTGATCGTATCCAAACCTGTAGTAGGCTCGTCGTACAATATGATTTCTGGTTTTAAAATGAGCGTACGTGCCAGTGCTATTCTTTTACGCATACCTCCTGAAAGTTCTGAGGGCATTTTATCTATGGCTTCTGCAAGCCCTACACTTTCCAGTGCTTCTATTACAGTCTCATCAATTTCTTTGCCTGTAAGTTTTTTCATATGACGTTTCAACGGAAATTCAAGATTCTGTCTCACGGTCATGGAATCATATAAGGCCGCATTTTGAAAAAGAAAACCAATCCTGATCCTGATTGCATTCATCTGGTTATTATCCAGTGTTGAAATATCTGTATCAAACACTTTTATTAACCCTTTATCGGCAGTAACCAGGTTTACCAGACATTTTATTAAAATAGATTTGCCCGAACCTGATTTACCCAATACCACCAGGTTTTCTCCCTTATTTACAAACAGGTCAACGCCGTTTAAAACATGATTATCCTTAAAAGACTTATAAAGGCCTTTTATTTTTATAACAGGAGAATTGCTCTCCGTTTTATGCTGAATCCCGATATTTGTTTTCTGCTCTGTCATGCTTTAAAAGAAAAGATCTGTTAACTGTACTGCCAGCATATCTATAATAAAAATAGTAAGTGATGCCGCAACAACCGCTGAGTTGGCAGCCTTGCCCACACTTTCGGTACCATTAGCTGCGGTATACCCTTTATAACACCCAATAAGGCCGATGAAGAAGCCAAAGAAAAAAGTTTTGATGGTGGCAGGAACGATATCCAGGAAATCCAATGACTCAAGCACCTGGGTAAAGTATCTTGAAAAATTAAGGTCGCTGTGAATGTTCACACCAACATAACCTCCATAAATACCTACTGCATCTGCAAACACAACCAATACAGGAACCATTAAGGTTGCAGCGAGAATACGTGTTACAACAAGGTATTTATAAGGATTTATGGCTGAAACCTCCATAGCATCAATCTGCTCTGTTACTTTCATGGACCCTAACTCTGCGCCAATGCCGGATGAAATTTTTCCGGCGCAGATCAAGGCGGTAATTACCGGGGCAATTTCTCTTATCAGTGATAAAGCAACCATACCTGGTAACCATGATTCGGCACCAAACTCAGCCAGGGTGGGACGGGATTGCAAAGTAAGTACCAGGCCCATGATGAAACCCGTGATGCCAACCAGTGGCAGAGATTTATATCCAATAAGATAACATTGCCTGACGAATTCCCTGATCTCAAACGGAGGTTTACAAACTTCTTTGAAGAACCGACTGGTAAACAGGGTTATACTGCCGGCATCGTTAAAAATATTTTTAAGAGAGAGGAACAAATTTGAAAAATGTTTTTTTATTAAATGAAATATTCAATCAGTTTTATTTTGCGAAGCGATAATAAAACCACGCAACCCAACGCCGTGGAAAAAAACGGACTACGCCCGATAATGTCTTTGCAAGCCCTCCCGGAACAATGATCATTTTGCCATGCAAGGTTTTTTTTACTGCAACTTCTCCCACTTTTTTTACAGGCACAGCCATCTTCATGCCCAGGTTGCCCAGCTTTTCTTTGGTGTATTTTACAATTGACGGTTTAGTGAAAACTGGCCCCGGGCAAAGGCAGCTCACACTTATGTTTTTATCTTTTAACTGATAACGGAGTGAATAACTAAATGAGATAACGGCTGATTTGGTGGCTGCATATAAATTCTTGATGGGAATAGGAGCAAAGCCCGCCATGCTGGCAACATTCAGGATATAAGAAGGCGCATTTTTTTCCAGTAAAGGCAGCAGCGTTAAAGTAAGTGCCATTACAGATTCCAGGTTAAGCCTCACCATATAGCGCAATGAATCCAGCGGCAGTGATAAATAATCATGCTCGCCACCCAGGCCCGCAACATTACAAAGCATTTTTAAATGGATGTTTCTTTCGGTACACCATTTTGCTATTTCGGTTGCCGTATTTTCGAAAGCAAGATCTTTCGCCAGAATTTCTACATGAATTGGATAAGCTGCTTCCAATCTGTTTTTGGCAGTAATCAGGCTGTCTTTGTTTCGGGCAATTAAAATAAGATTATAATTAAGTTTAGCCAATGCTTCTGCTATGGAATAACCAATTCCTTTACTACCGCCTGCAATCAATGCATATGGGAAAGAACTGTCGACATTCATTTTAAAAAAATTGATGGGTATAGTAGTACCAAACGGCCGTGCACCCCATGTGCAGGGTTAAACAGAATAACGAAAATCAGAATCAAAAATTTCATACTTAATTTTAACTCAGGATGTTGTGAGTGTTAACAAAAAAACTGTTTCTGCTTTTGCCAGCACACTATGTGGTACAGCTTCCTGTAAAACCAACATTTGACCTGCAGATAAAGTGATTGCCTGGTCGTTTGTTGTAAACTGAACTACACCCTATATGACCTGTACCCTTATTGTTCCGGTGGCGGTGTGGGGTTTCATTTCGGCTTCCTTGCAATGCAATCAGTACAATACGCATAACCAGCGATTTAAAGATGGTTATGGCATTACGGTCATTTTTTTCCCATTATTCCTCTTATTTTATCTGTGTAATAAAAAAGCGAAGGTCAATTGTAACGAGCGGAGCATCCATAGTGCGCTGCCCCTGCGCACGATTATGGGTGGCTTCATTATATTTTTCATCCATTATGTTTTTATTTTAAAGTCACCTGCCTTTGTGTGTAAAAGATCTGCTTTAAAGTAGTTAGTTTTTCCCGAAATGACGAATCTGCAGAAGGTGCTGATGAATTTATTTTATTAATTAAAAGGGGTGAAGCTATATCTGTGACCGGTTCTTTATTTTTTTTTGCGGAAGAAGATCCGGCGAAAAAGAAAAGAATGATCACAGCAAAAACCTGGAGGGTATAAGCCAGTGTTATCTTCTTCAGTGTTTTCATGTGCGCTTTGCTTAATAATGTGTTCATCGGTGTAAATATTTAAAGGAATGTAGCCAGCTGAGAATTACAGGTGTATATTTTTAACGGAGCTGAAAAGACCAAAGGCCTGTAAAAGCCAGATAATAACCAGCACCACTACTACCACATTGAGGATGCTTTTTATCTTTCTATCCATTGGGATATAGGTATTTACAAGCCAGAGAATAACCCCAACAATAACCAGCACAAGTAAAATTGTAAGTATAGGCATAATAATTATTTTTAAAATGGTCATTGCAAAAGTCAGTCCGTTTGTTTAAAGTACTGTTATATAAAGGTGATAATTAGTTATATTATTCACACATCAGCAACTGCTGTTTAAGATTTTATAGCGAAAGCATGCCGTTTGCAGACTATAAAACAGTTGCCGGACGTGATAAAAACAGGCGCATAGAGATAACATTGAGGAATTATTGATAACAGGATAGCTTTAGTAAAAAAAGCCTCCGGTTTTTGCCGGAGGTTTTTTGTTTGCTGCTTAAATGATCAGGGTTTATTAGAAAAAATATTATTTATAAGTTAATACACTGCTTTCATTTCGGCTTTAGCCTTTTTAAAAACAATGTTTACCCTGCGGTTTAATTGTTCTATTCTTTTAATGGGAGAAGTAGCACTGCTCAATTGTTCCATTTCTTTAAAAACCGGTTCCAGTACAGAAATGCCAAGAATTGAAAAAGCAGTTTTTATTTTATGGGAGATATCGCTGATGAGGGGATAATTTATTTTTTTTATGGCTTTATCCAGGTATATCAGTTCTTTTCTTGTTTCTTTAAAAAAAACCGATACGATGTTTTGTATGTTTTTTTTATTGCCTCTCGTTATCGCTACCAGGTAATCCATATTACATACTTTCTCTACATCAACCGGCTTTGCAGGTATTTTGCTGACTCTTTTTTTTGTTGAAGCGGTCTTATTGCCGCACATTGCCTGGTACATGGATGTAAAAAGCAGGTCCGGGTCTATAGGCTTTACAACATAATCATTCATACCATAAGACAAACATTTTTCTCTTTCACCCGCTAATGCATGGGCTGTTAAAGCAATGATGGGCATATCGATCTTCAATTGTTTCCTGATCATAGCTGTTGCCTGGTAACCATTAATCAGCGGCATTTCCATATCCATCAATACAATATCAAAATGATTAGTCCTGATCATTTCAACAGCTTCCAGTCCATTGTTGGCCAGTTGCAATCTTAATCCATGCTGTGCAAATAAAATAGAAACCAGTTTTGCATTCAGCAAATCGTCTTCTACGAGCAATATATTCTGCTGCTGCAGTTTTTTTAAATTGCGTGGGTTATTTCTTATTAAAGCTGAATTGGTCACATGCTTAATTTTAGTCTTTTGCTTCCTGTGGTTATGCAGTCTTTAATCATTTGCAAAACTGTTTCCAGTTCAAATGGTTTTACGATATAATTATCGGCACCTGATTCAAGTGCGTCAGTTCTGTCAATTGCTTCAGCGAGTGCGGAACAGAAAATAAATGGTATTGCCTGCGTATCAGCATTACTTAAAACCGAATTTAGAACTTCGTAGCCGTCAATGCCCGGCTTTGGCATATCACATATAATAATATCCGGCAAAAATTCACTGGCAAGTTCTGCTCCTCTTTTGCCTTTGTTTGTTGAAATTACCTGGTATCCTTCCAGTTCCATGTATTCAACCATGTTTTCCAGGATATTGCAGTTATCTTCAATAAGTAAAATCTTTTTCAATTTTGCCGTAGTTGAATTTATTTGTAGTTGTGGTATTTGCAGGTAAGGTAGCTATCATTTAATTGATCGTTGTTACACTATGCTAAAGAAAGATTACAAAGTTCACACCATTAGCGTTGGGTATATTGTTTAGCAATATAAGTTGTAGTGGTGGGGCTGAGGTTCGTTACAAAAAATAATTTATCTGCGACAGGTAACAGGTGAACTGGTGAAAAACTGATCTGCTTTTTTTTACTTTTTATTTTTCCAGCAACCCGTTAAGTGCGTTATGAATGATCAGTTTGTATGCATCAAAACCGGTGGGCTTACATATGTAGTCTGCGGCACCCATGCTGATCAGCGTTTTTTTGAGATTATTCTCCAGGTCAATACTTTTTGTAAAGGATGTTGTAAACATTATGACAAACAGTTTTGCCAGCTTTTTATTTTCTTTTATTTCTGCCAGGCATTCAAAGCCTGTTTTGCGGGGCATACTCAAATCCAGGAACAAGACATCTGGCAAGTCGTTTTCATGCTTTGCCAGGTATTCCATCAATAGTTCGCCGTTGTTTACTGTTGCCAGGCGGGTAACAACAGGTATTTCATCCAAAGCTTTGCTGAAAAAATAACGGTCGTCGATATCGTCATCTGCAAGCAGGATATGAAGCGGTGTGATAGTTTCCTGATTAATTTTCATTAGCACTTACTTAATGTGGCAGCGGATTATCACATCAGCCATAGATTATCTGTATCTGAGTAAATATAGGGCTAAAATAATACCATACGGGTAATTACTACTTGCATAAATATGTAAATGAATTACAGAATTCACACTTACTGATATGAATTGGTATTTTGTATGTCAGAAGCGGACTTATTACCGGTATATTACATTTCCGGCCCAGATTCAGGCTATGTTTTATATATTATGGCTAAAATAATAGTTGTAGATGATTCCCCTGATTTGCTTCTTTTAATCAGTATTATTATTAAAAGGGAAGGGCATGAACCAATCCCGCTGACATCACCTGTTGAATTAATGCAAAAGCTTGATGAATACAATGCAGACTTAATTGTTCTGGATGTAAATCTTGGAAACTATAATGGAAGAGAAGTATGCAAAAATATTAAGGCAAACCCTGCCGGTAAAAATATACCTGTTTTATTAACATCAGCAAGTGCCGAATCACTGGCTGATTTTAAAGATTGCTATGCGGATGATATACTCGAAAAGCCCTTTGAATTGTCAACTATCACAAACAAGCTTAATGAGCTATTGAATAAGGTGGAATAAATTGAGTTATGAGTTACTTTATTATTGTCTGCCTGAAAAAATCTGATAACAAACTGTTTTTATTTTACCAAACCAAATTTCATTTTTGGCCAATGTAGCAAGACTGAAATTCACGACAGGCCTTTTTGACGTTGGTGTTTGGTAAATACCGGTTGGACTAATGTACAAAATCCAACGGGTATTACATCCGCTCCATATACCAATTCAGTTCTTTTTCCATTTTTTTGTAGCTGAAAATAGAAGTGATTATTTTTTGCAGACGTATAAAAGCGGTCTCACTTTTTACAACATAGTCATATGCCCGGTGGTGCATACATTCGATGGCAACTTCTATTTTATCCTGAGATGAAAGCATGATAACCGGGATATCGGAGTTAAATGCTTTTATCTTGTCTAATGTTTCTATACCATTCACGGCATTTTTGTTTATACCATCCAGGTGATAATCCAAAATAATGATATCGGGATTTTTTGCTATCTGCTGCAGGCAAAGTTCGCCGGTTGCAAATGTTTCAACGCTGAAGTCAGCATGCTTTAGAAATTCGATCTGCAGTAATTTTAAAAACAGGGCGTCATCATCTACCAGGAAAATCTGTATTTTATTTTCATTCTTCATGCTATGGTATTTTTAAGTGTATTATACTCTTCTTCCAGTTCTGCACATGCTGCCATACAAATATGCCCAAGCCGGGTAACCAGGCGGGTTATTAAAGCTATGCCTGCTGGTGAACCTGTATATTCCTGAACCTGCTTGGCCATTAGTTCAAACTCTTTATTAATGCCCATAATGGCAAAAGAAGGAACCATTTTGTGCGCTAGAGCATTCAGGGCACCCCAATCTTCATCCTGCAGGCTTTTTTTCATGGTATTCATCAGTGCCGGGGTTTGCTTCAGGTACAGTGCAATCATCTCCATCATCAGTTTTGCATCATATTTTGTTATACCTGTAAGATAGTCCAGGTCGGTAACCCTTATTTGTTTATGCAAAGGCTCCTCATTTGCCATTGGCATATAATCTCTTTTTTCTACAGGCTTTTTTACCAGGCTAACTATCTTACTATACAAAATTGATTCGTCAACCGGCTTGGCAATATAATCGTTCATGCCAACTGCCCTGCATTTTTCCAGGTCAACGGTGGTAACATCTGCCGTTAATGCAATAATGGGAATTTTTAAATGCATTGTATTACGTATGTACTCTGTTGCTTCAAACCCGTTCATCTCCGGCATTTGCAGGTCCATTAAAATAATATCGTACTCTTTTTCCTGCAATTTTTCTATGGCTATTTTGCCATTGGCTGCAATATCCCTTTCAAATCCAAAATCATCAAGCAGCGTTTTCATCAAAAGCTGGTTTAGTGCAATGTCTTCCACTACCAATACTTTGATATTGTTATTTTCCGAATCCAGTTCTGCAATCTCCAGGCCGGATTCTGCTATGGCATCTGTTTTTTTAAAGCTTAGCGTAAAACTAAAAACAGAACCTTCATTTATTTTACTTTTTACACTTATCATTCCCCCCTGCGATTCTACCAATTGTTTAACAATGGCAAGCCCAAGGCCGGTGCCGCCATACAGCCTTGTTGTATCGGTTGATGCCTGGTGAAAGTTTTCAAAGATCTTATCAGTTTTATCCGCAGGTATGCCTATGCCGGTATCGGCAACGGCAAATTCAATGGTTACCTTTTCTTCATCGGCATTAAGCAAACGCAGGCTTACCGTTATTTTGCCGGTTGATGTAAACTTTACCGCATTGCTTACCAGGTTTAAAATGATCTGGTGCAGGCGTACGGGATCGCCAAGCAGCGTATCTGGTATGGCATCATCGTATACTGTAACGAGTGCTATATTTTTCTCCTGCACTTTTGGTTCAAACAGGTGCATCATGGCCGCTATGGATACCGACATTTTAAAAGGAATTTCTTCAAAAGACATTTTACCGGAATCTACTTTGGCCAGGTCGAGTATATCATTAATAAGTACGATCAACGAATTGCCGCTTAGCTTGATGGCAGTTAAATATTCTTTTTGTTTGGCAGTTAACTCGGTTTTTAAAATCACTTTGGTAAACCCGATAATGGCATTCATGGGTGTGCGTATCTCGTGGCTCATATTACTCAAAAACTGCTGTTTCGATTTTACGGCATCTTCTGCAACCTGGGTTGCATGTTCGGCTTTAAGTTTGGCCTCTTCAGCAATAACGGTTGCCATTTCAGCAAAAATAATGGCCTCGGTTAATTCCGTAGAGATCCTTTGCTGCTCTGTAACATCTCTTGCCACCAGTACCACACCAACCACGTTGTTTTTTGCATCTCGGTAAACCGACCCGTTTACAAATACATCGGTGAATGTACCATCAGCATGTTGAAGTTTTAACGGGGAGTTGTTTACAGAACCTTTTGCAAATACCTGCTGGTAAACTTCCTGCGCTTTTTGCGGATCGGTAAAATAATCGAAAAAATTACTGCCGGTAAGTTCTTTTTTTGTTGTACCAGTAATATCGAGGGTAGCCTGGTTCATATCAGTTATCTTACCCTGCATATTAATAGTAACCAACGGATCAAGGCTTGCTTCAATAAGGCTTCGGGCATATTCGCTCATTAATTTTTCCCTGGCTTCTTCTACTTCCTTATTTTTCTGCAGCAGTTCTTTATTAGCTTCCTCTAATTCCTGCGTTCTTTTTTTGACCGATTTTTCTAACTCTTCTTTTTGCTGCCGTTGCTCATGTATTTCTGTTTTACTGCCTACCCACATTTTTATATTGCCATTATCATCTTTTAAAGCTACTGCCCTGGTAAGGTGCCATAAATATTTCCCATCTTTACGCAGCAGCCTGTTCTCGGCTTCATAATCTTTTCCGGTGCTCATGGATTCCTCCCATATTATTTTATTATTTTTATAATCTTCGGGATGAATTACCTTATGCCAGCCACTGCCTTTTAATTCTTCGAGGGTTAACCCGGTGTAATCCAGTAGTGTTTGATTAAAATAATCTTTATTGCCTGCTGCATCGGCTGTCCACACTTTTTGCGGCATGCTGTTAGCCATAAATCTAAAATGCTCTTCGCTTTGTTTTATATTTTTTTCGTACAATTTTTGAATGGTAATATCCCTGAACGTCCATGACCAGGCATAGTAGCTGCCATCTGCAGCCATCACAGCATATCCATGCCGCTCCACTATTTTACCATCTGTAAATTGCAACAGGTCAATACTGGTTTCGGCTGAATGCTCATACAGATATTTTACTTTTTCAATAAATTGTTGCGGGTGCGCCAGTTGTTGCATGGCAAAAGCCAGGGCTGCTTCATCATCTTTTGCCTGCACAATTTCGGCTGGCATATTCCATATTTCAATAAACTTATGGTTATAACTAAGAATTTTCCCTTTGGCATCTACCAGTAAAATGCCATCTATGCTGGCTTCATTATGCGCTTCCAGTAAGGCTTTGCGGTAATTAATTTCTACGGTCGCTTTCTTTTGATCATCAATGTTGGTATTGGTTCCAATCCATCGTGTTACTTTGCCCTGTTCATCTGCAATGGGGTACGCACGGGTGAGGAACCATTGGTATTCGCCATCAGCACCCAGGAGCGGGAAAGTAAGTTCATAGGATTCATTTTTATGCCAGGCTTTTTTTACAAAATTTACTACACTGTCAACGTGATCGGGGTGATGCACTTTTTGCCAACCCCAGCCTTTCATTTCTTCCAGTGTAGTTCCTGTGTAATCATACCAGCGTTTATTATACCAATAAATAAAACCATCGCCATCAGCCATCCAGGCCAGGTTCTCCATATTTTCAGCTAATGTGCTGAATTGTTCTTCGCTTTCTTCAAGCTTTCTTTGTGCATTTTTCTTTTCGGTAATATCTTCAATGGAGAGCAGGATCAGTTTTTCTTCCTTTTTTTCCCTGATTATTTCAAGCGCATTTAATAAAAGGGTGCGTTGGCCAATAACTAAAAAATTATGCGTTACTTCAAAATCGGTAATCCGTTTTTTTTGTGGCAAAATTTCTTCCAGCAGGGTACGCAGTTCGGGTATATTCCATTGCCGGTTGCCCAGGTCGTAAATTAACAGCCCTTCTGTTACCTCTTCATTTACCATAAACGTTTTATAAAAAGCATTGTTGGCAGTTTTTACCCGCAAGTGTTTATCAAGCACCAGCAAAGGCTGGTAAAGGGTGCTCACTATACTTTCAGAATAATTTCTTGCATCGGTAACCTGCTCATTCAGGTTTATCAATTCGTGGTTTAAAACCGTAAGCTCTTCGTTGGTGCTTTGTAATTCTTCTTTGCTTGTCTCCAGTTCCTCGTTCAGGCTCTGCAATTCTTCGCTGCCACTAAGCAGTTCTTCATTGGCACTCTGCAGTTCTTCGTTGCTTGCTTCCTGGTCTTCGGTAATGCTCCGCATATCTTCACGGGCCTGTGCCAGTTCATGTTCTAACAACTGTATCTGAATATCTTTTTCGTCTTTTTTTGTTTTAGCCGAAACTTTTTTTCTTTTGCCTGTTACAGGTCCATCGGTGTCGGTTAAATTATTGTCGTGAAAGAGTACCAGGTAATAAGGCTCCAGCGTATTGGGCAGTGGCATGGCTTCTATGGAAATATTGCAGATGCTGCCATGTATGTTTAATGGTATATTATCTTTTACAACTGCTATTTGATCAGTTTTGGCTTTATGCAAAATATTACGCAGCTCAAAGCCCAAACCGCTTTTTGCCATCACTAATAAATTATGGCTGGGTTTGCCGGGGGCCTGTTCTAAATAGTTAGCGGTATTGCCTCTAAAATGTACAATATCCATGGTTTCGTTTACAACTACACCGGCGGGGGTGTATTTAGTAAGCAAAATATCATCGGCCGTTTTTTGAAAGTCGTTGCGGACGTTTTCGATTTTAGAACTGTCAGTTGTGCGGTTTAAAATTTGTTCGCTTCGCTGGCTGGCTACTTGCATAAACCTGCCCGGTGCATCTTTACGGGTGTATAGTTTGTCTGCATTTGCCACCGCAGCAAAAAGATCGGGAACACCGCCGGTGGTTTCCGATCTGCCCAGCAACAAAAATCCTTTGGGGTTTAATGCGTAATGAAAAGTAGTTAAAGCTTTTTTTTGCAGGTACGGCTCCATATATATCAGCACATTGCGGCAGGTTATCACATCCATCTTACCAAAAGGCGGATCTTTTAAAAAATTGTGGTGGGCAAACACACACATATCCCTGATGGTTTTATTTACCTGATACCCACCGTTGTTTTTTGTAAAATATTCTTTAATTCGTTGCGGCGATACCCCCTCTAATTCGCTTTTTTCATAAAGCCCGGTACGGGCTTTTGTAATGGCAGGTTCGCTGAGGTCGGTACCAAAAATCTGTATTCGTTCATGGGTGTCGCCTAAAAATTCATGAAAGCACATAGCAAAAGAAAAAACTTCCTGGCCGGTACTGCAGCCCGCCACCCATACCCGGGTTATTTCGCCGGGTATTTTATTTTCTAAAATTGCAGGGAAAACATTTTCGCATAAATTATCAAATACTTTTTTATCCCTGAAAAAAGAAGTTACCGGTATCAGCATATCCTGGTACAACAGATCCTGCTCGGGGTTATTGCCTCTTAAAAATTTAAGGTAGTCACCTGGTTCTTCGTTTTTGTTTACCACCATTCTGCGGAGTATCCGGCGGCGTATGGTGGTTTGTTTGTAATAGGTAAAATCTACCCCTTTGCGAATGCGCAGCAGCGAAAGTATTTGTTTAAAAACATCTTCATCCGGCTTTGGAATGTTTTGCAGTTCCTCATCACTTAGTACTATTTTACTGGTTACTTCCAATAATTTTTTTGGTATTTCGTCTGGCGGAAGAATAAAATCAACCACACCGGCCTGTGCCGCACTATTGGGCATACCATCATATTCTGCCGATGCTTCGTCCTGCGCAAAAGTGATACCGCCATGTTCTTTAATGGCTTTTAATCCTTGTGTGCCATCTGATGCTGTGCCCGATAATACCACACCTATGGCATGCTCCTGGTGTACTTCTGCCAGCGATGTAAAAAAAAGATCAATAGGCAGGTTACGTTCTGTTTTACTTTTGTCAGGGCGTGGGGTAAGTACTAAGACACCGTCTGTTGCCACCATCATTTTATTGGCGGGTATAACATAGATATGATTGGGATGCACTTTTATATCATCCGTAATTTCCAGTACAGGCACCTTTGTTACTTTCTGCAATAGTTCAGGTAGCAGGCTTTGGTGCTTGGGGTCTAAATGCTGCACCAGCACATAGGCCATTCCTGAATCTTCGGGAATGGCTTTTAATAATTTTTTAAAAGCATCGAGGCCGCCTGCAGATGCGCCAATGCCCACTACGGGGAAAAGGTTAGGCGATTTAATGAGCGGCTCACCAGTTTTACTGACAATTTTCTTTGCTTTCATATACCTGTGTTACAAAATATTTTATTGCTGTTTACAGCATTTGTTAATCAGTATTATTTGGGTTAAAGCTTTTCGTGCAGATTACCAATCTCTTCAAGGGGGCTTCGTCTCTTGTCTTTTAATTTTTTAAAATGAGAAGGGGAGAGGCCGGTCATTTTTTTAAACTGGTTCGATAAATGAGCCACACTGCTATAACTCATCTTCCAGGCAATTTCTGTAATATTCAACTCTCCATAAATGATGAGTTCCTTGATGCGTTCAATCTTATGGGCAATAATGAACTGCTCAATGGTAGTTCCCTGTACTTCAGAAAATAAATTGGCCAGGTAAGTATAATCGTGGTTTAATTTTTCACTTAAATGATGCGAAAAATTTATGCGGATCACTTCATCGCTGTGATGAACCATTTCAATGACCACATTCTTTATCCTTTCTATCAGCACCGAACGTCTGTCGTCCATCAGTTCAAGCCCGGAGTTGATTAAGCCCTGTTGCAACAGTTCACGCTGGTCTTCAGAAATCTTTTCCATGATCTCTACCTCGCCCAGCTCCACAACTATAAAATGTAAACCAAGCTTTTTAAGCTCTTCTTTAACCGCCATTTTACAGCGGTTACTTACCATATATTTGATATGCAGTTTCAATTATTTTCTTTTTATCGTATGCTTACAAAGTTCCCCTGCTTTTAAAGGCAATTCTTACAAAACATTTTAAAATACTTACACAATTCACACATTATACTTTAGGTGGTATCGGGTTATTAAATAAAAGATAGCCAAAACCTGTTAAGGCCCCTTTAAGAAATATTTATAAACCATTCCAAGTTGCCATTTGCAGCCGGAAGGGTTTAAAATGCTGCAGTATGAAGGATGATAAATAACAGGCTGCCATGACAAGTTTAACCATCTGGATTAAATAAGAAGCGGTATATTATGAATCTGCAATATTGAAATGTACCCGTAAATCTATAATCAATACAATATACCCATAAACACCGACAAGAGGCAGGTTAATTATGACTGTATTGAACGGGAGAACATGGAAGTACAACCTTTAAGTTGTATCCTTCCCCGGTTTTTGAAGCTATTGTAAGCGTGCCATCATATAATTCAACGCGGCTCCTGATATTGATCAAGCCAACAGTTTTTTTTTCTGTACCGGGTTTGGAACCTATGCCGTCATCTGAAATGGTAAGTATTATTTTGTTTTGCAGCTTTTTTAAATCAATGCAGGCATTTTCGGCATGGGCATGCTTTATTATATTATTCAATTGTTCCTGTATTATTCTGAAAATATCATGTTGCATATTTTCGGGAAGGTCTTCTTCTTCATCAATGCCGCCTTCATTGAATTTGAATATTACCGGGTAATTCTTACCCAGGTCTTCAATCAATTTTTTTACATTTCCAAACAGTCCAAATATAGCTTTATCAGGTATCACCAGGGTTTTATAAATTCTTTTGATCTCACCAATCACTTTGTTTAAATATTCAACAGCATTATCAAGGCAGATATCTGCTTTAGCTGAATCAGACTGTGCCAACTGTATATTCCATTTGGCAGTAACCAATAACTGGTTCAGGTTTTCATTCAGTTCAGTTGCAATAATTTCCCGTTCTTTTTCCTGCGATCTTAATACGGCATCGGTTATTTCACGTTGCTTTGCCAGTCTTTCCCGGCCCAGCTTTTTTTCTAATAATATTTTTTCGGATACATCATTGGTAGCTCCTATTATCCTGCTTATTTTTCCATCTTCATTATATATGATGTGGCCACGATCGTGTACATGCAGGTAATTTCCATCATTGGTTTTAAACCGGTATTCCACTTCCCAATGCGAAGAAGTTCCTGTGGCCATAATTTGCCGTAATGCTTCCAATACATGTTCTTTATCATCAGGGTGAATAAGGCTTTCCCAAAAAATCTGGGGAACAAGTGCGTTCTCTACCTGGTAACCAAAAACTCTTTTATGCCCGCCGTCTATCCAGAAAATATTCTTTGCAAGCAGGTTCCATTCCCAAAGGCAGTCGTTGGTTATTTCTGTAACAAAGCGATAAAGTTCTGTCAATACTTTCAGCCGTTGTACCGGGCCTTCGGGCAGCTCTGCCTGTGCACGATTGGATTTAAATGAAACTGAAAATGTGTTATCGCAGTGGTAAGTAATTACATCAAACCAGCCGCCCAGTTCTCCCCAGTATTCCTGAAAATGTACATGAACATCTTTTTGAAAACCCCGTTGATGTATGCTTAATAGTTCTGTCGGTATAATTCCGGAAAATTTTGACCAAAGATCCTGGCCAACAATATCTTTTGCAGCAACTTTTAACATTATCTCTGCAGCCCTGTTCCAGTTAAGAACTACCCATGTGGCATCTACTGTAAAATAACCAGTCCTTAAAGTGTCGGCCAGGGGTGCTGCCCGGTAATTTTTAATATTGACTGCCTGGTTAGATGTATTTATTGTTGGGGAGCATGTATCAGGCATGATAAGGGTTTTATCTTTTAATATCAGTTTACCGGTTGGTATTTTTGGGCATACACAAAGATGGAAATACATAGTTTAAAAAACTTACATCAATCGTATAATTACTTGCAATATTCACATGTATTGTGATTGTACGCAGGTAATAATACAAGGCAGTGAACATAATTGACAACAAAAAAAACATGGTTCGTATTTACGAACCATGTTGACATTAGAAATTGAAGTTGATCTTATTAAGTTGCTTTATCGCTGGTGTTTTTTATAAGGCCGATACCTGCAACAAAGAATATGGCACCCAATACGCCTGTGAAAATTATGGCTTTAATATTTCTTGTTCCATTACCTCCATTCATAAAACAAACTCCGGCATAAATTAACCCGGCAATGCCAAGTAAGGATAAAATAATTCCAAGTATGCGCTTTTCCATAATTATATTTTGTACAAAGTAAACTTAATAAAGATTTGCAAAACACGGGTAATGCTAAATGTGTGAATGATGTAAATAATGTAAAGAATTGTGTAATGCAGGAGCCTCTTATACAAGATACATTTGCATTCCAATATTAATACAACATGCAGTTACCTTAACAACACTTAACAAACACCCCGGGCATTGTGGCATGGATGTTGCCCAAGAGGGTTAACTAAAAAAAATAAAATGACAAAGACAAAATTATTAATTGCAGCAGCCATCGTATCGATTGGATTTACAGCCTGTAATAACGCCGGTAAAGCAAAAGATGCTGAAATGCTGAATGTATATGTTGATTCAATTGAAGGCCTTACACCGGTTTACACAACGGAGAACTGGACTATGATTGACAATGGTTACCAGGAAAGAGCCGTGAAAGCCGAAGCTGAATATGCCACGCTTGATGCTGAACAAAAAGCCAAAGCTGATGCAAGCAAAGCTAAGTACGAAGCTTTAAAAGCTAAGTATGAACTGAATATGAAGCAGGCTGAAAACGCAGCGAAAATGGAAGCGGCCAATACAGCTCCAAACTTCAGAAAAGTTTTGAGAGACAGGTTATTTGGTGAAGGAAAAATTGGTGATGATATGAAGTTTGCATTTGTTACCGGTGATAATATACTTGGTATTTATAAGAATTTTGTAGATGTTGTTTCAGATAACAAGAATACTTACACCAGGGAAGACTGGGACGAGATCAAAGTATTGTATGAAGCATTGGACACCCGTAAGAATGAAGTTGAAAAAGATCTTAAAACTTCTGATAACTTAAAAATTGCCGGATTAAAAATAAGATATGCTTCTATAGAAGCAACACACAGGACCGGTTCAAAGGTTAAAGAGAATACAGAATCGAAGCAATAAGCATGTAGAATTATAATTTTTGAAAAGAACGTTTCAGGCAACTGAAACGTTCTTTTTTGCGTAATGTTTAAAATTTTAAAATTTGTATTTTTTTTCAACATTGTGCAACAGGGTAGTTGTATTATTAAGATATCTTACAGGTTTGACACACATAAGAAACTTAGGGAAATTGGAATACCTGATATCAAAAGCCAGGCAGGTGCATATCACGGCACAGTAGCCATTGAATCCACACCGGGTAATGGCTGTGTGTTAACGGCCAGCTTCCCTGCAAAAGATGCATTACTCCAGCCTGTTGAATAATGTGCCGTAGAAGCAGCCAGTGCTTTAACAGAATCGGTTACCTGGAATACAACGGCACATTCGTCTGCCCAAAACTTATTATCTTTAGTGCTTACATTATAAACACTATGATAAAAAACTTTATCGGCTCCATTTTTCTTTTCCTTTCCTTTTCGGGATTTGCCAAATCAAAAAATTTACTGAAAAAGAATACACTCAAATGATAGTCGGGATAAGATGACGGACATTTATAAAAAAATACAACGCAATCTTAAATAAATTTAAAAACTGATCAGTATGAATAATATAAGTGAATTATCTCCGGCAGCATTGTGGCAAAATTTTGCTGATCTGAATGCTGTGCCACGTGCATCTAAAAAAGAAGAAGGGGTTATACAGTTCATCATGGATTTTGGAAGAAAACTAAACCTGCAAACCAGTAAAGATAATGTGGGCAATGTGATCATTAAAAAACCTGCGACGGCCGGTATGGAAAATAAAAAAACGGTTTGTCTGCAAAGTCACCTGGATATGGTGCATCAAAAAAATGGAGATACCGATTTTGATTTTGCAACGCAGGGTATTAATATGTTTGTTGAAGATGACTGGGTAAAAGCAAAGGGTACAACGCTGGGAGCAGATAACGGCATAGGCGTGGCATCTATCATGACCATACTTGCTGCTGATGATATTCCGCATCCTGCACTGGAAGCGCTTTTTACCATTGATGAAGAAACAGGTATGACGGGTGCGCTGGGTTTAAAAGGAGGATTACTTGATGCTGAGATCTTATTGAATTTAGATACAGAAGATGATGATGAGTTAACCATTGGTTGTGCAGGTGGTATTGATGTAACGGCTACCGGAAATTACATGGCTGCAAAAACTGATGCTGCCGCTGATGCATTCAGGATCACGGTGCGTGGATTAACCGGCGGACATTCGGGTATGGATATTTACAAAGGAAGGGCCAATGCCAATAAATTAATGAACCGTATTTTACTGGAAGTGGCAGATAAATTTGGCGTACGGATAAGTAGTATTGACGGCGGCAGTTTGCGTAATGCCATACCACGGGAATCATTTTCAATAGTTACTGTTCCTGCTAATAATACTGCTGCATTCACTTTATTTTTAAAAGAGCAGGAAGTTGTTTTACAAAATGAATATCAAAGTACCGACCCTAATTTTAATCTTGGTATAGAAAAAACAGGAATGCCTGAAACTATTCTGGATGCTGACTTTCAATATAAATTATTAAGAACACTGGCAGCTTGTCCTAATGGCATTTACAGGATGAGTCCGGAGATTGCCGGGCTTGTACAAACATCAAATAATGTAGCCAGGGTACTTGTTAAGGATGGTACATTTGCTGTTCTTTGTTTAACACGCAGCTCGGTAGACAGTGAGAAAATGGACCTCGCAAAAACCATCTGTTATAATTTTGAACTGGCAGGTGCTAAAGCTGAATTTGGCGGTTCATACCCTGGCTGGGCACCAAAACCAGATGCACCCATCGTTAAGCTGATGAGCGATTTGTATGAAGAGCGTTATAAAGAAAAAGCAAAAGTAAATGCAGTACATGCCGGTTTGGAATGCGGCATTTTAGGCACTAATTATCCTGATATGCAAATGATCTCTTTCGGCCCCAATATACGTGGTGCACATTCCCCCGATGAAAAAGTACAGATCAGCTCGGTACAAAAATACTGGCCATATTTACTGGAAACTTTAAAGCGGATACCAGGAAAAAGTTGATTGACGGAGTTTAGTTTAATTGACTTTGCTGCAACAATATTTTTTCTGTAAGTGGAAACAGTATATTGTTTTCCAGGTGAACATGCCTGTGCAGATCTTCTTCAAATTCTTTTAATTCTGCAAGGCTTACCTGGAAGGTTGTGCAAGCCTCTGCTGGCGGAGTATAGTTGTTGGTTAACTCACGGATCTGATACAAAATATCCCCGGCATGCTCGTGTTCCTGCTCCATAACCTGTATTGGTGCTGCAACATAACCGTCAAACATGTTTCTTTGTTGATGGGCATCCTGTAATGCCGATATCTCTTTTATCCTTGGAAAAAGGATCACTTCTTCCTTGTGCATGTGCAATGTCATTTCTTCATTTATTTCCTTAAATAATTTGAGCACTTTAATCATGTACGGAAAACGTTCGCCGTGTTTGGCTGCAACTTTCTCTAAGTGCCCGAGTATTGTTGGCATAGATTGTTTTACATAAAAGTGATGATGAATGAGGATATAACTGATCAGTTGTTCTACATTCATTTGTGTAAAAGGCATTTTGTTATTTTGTAATTCTGTGTTTGATCTTTCCAGTTCTTCAGAAATGGTTTCAACCGAAAGGCCTTTTTCGGTACAGGCCTCGGCCAAGGTCCTTTTTCCCTTGCAACAAAAATCAAGGTCATACTTTTCCAGTACAGGAACAGTAAAATGATTATTGGTTACAATGCTTGCAAGTGTTTGTTCTGCTATGTTTGTCATGATTATATTTTTCACAAAGTTGCGGGGATAAAAAAGAGCAGACTATGATTTAAATCACTTTAGAAAAATATTTTTTTTTGCCCATGTCATTAGCAGCGCCCCGGTGAAAAGCAGGCCTGCTGCCCCAAGCAGTAATTCATTTATGAAAGGTATTGATGTGTAAGTAATTGCGGCAACTCCCTGTGTCATTAGCAAAGCCTCGTTCAATATTACCGCACCGGTAAAAATAAATACACCAGTTACATTCATTTTATTATTGTGAAAATGTTCATCGCAGAACATACTGCCTAAGATAAATAAGGTAATAACACCCAGTAGCACCAGGTGCAGGTAGCCGATTACAATGGGCCTGAAACCAAATGCAAGATCGCTTAATGAGGGGATGGTAGAGCCAAGTTGTAAAAAGAGTTTTGCAGTGAGTGCAACAGCCGAACAGGCAAGAATATATTTTGAGGTGGTTGAAATTTTTGGCTTCAACAGGTTCCAGTTTTTTTTGATCAGGCTTATAAACCAAAACCAACCAATAAGCTGTACTATGGCGGCTATAACAACCAGTATATAGACCCATACCGGAATATCCATCCACAAAGCGGATAAAAAATATGCAGGAACAACAGCAAAAGCAAAAAGTCTGAATATTTTACGAAGTGCATTTTCCGAATTTGTGTTACGGCTGACAAATGCAGTTAATAGCCCCATACAGGCAAAGAAGAACCAGCCGTTGTATTGAAAATGCAGGTAAAAATATTCTGCTGCCAGGTACCAGTTTTGGTGTATTACTTTGGAAACCATCATGATGGTTAAGGCAAATGCACCCAACGAAGAAAGGGCATTAAATATTACTGCTGCTTTAAACCAGGAATGCGTTGCTGAACCTGTACCAAGCTGCTTCAGGTCACGGCAGTAAAAAAATGCAAAAGCGTAAGAAACAATAATAGATGAAGTTGAAAAAATGATGGAGAATAATCCATAACCTTCTATCGGAAAGGCAATAAGCATCCCGTAAGCTGTAATGAGGTTGGCATATAAAAGCCAGGTGTATTTTTTATGGCGAATTTTTCCCGGTTGTTTTAGCAGGTAAGAGATCAGCAAGGTCATGAGTGCCTGGGTTATCCAGCCGGCAAATGCAAAATGCGAATGGCCATGTAGCAGATGTTTTTGATCGACGAAGGGCAGGTAATAAAGTATCTTGTATCTTAAGGTTACACCCAGCGAGGCAACAATCAATAAGTTGATCAATGAGATTTTCAACCACCTGAATAAGGGAAACACCATAATTACTGTTTGCTGTAAAGAAACTCATCTGTTTAACAGGAGCGTATGATTTGAATCACAATCAGCAATAAACCTTGCCTTTTGTGATTTGCAGATGTCCTTTCAATTGCATTGATTTCATAGTACGGATAACCGTTTCCACCCGCAGCCCGGTCATGTCTGCTATTTGCTGCCTGGTAAGTTTAATCAGGTTACATTTGATACAGATATTTTTTTTTGTTTTTTTAAAGTAACCCAGCAAAGTGGAAATACTGTTTTCGGGGTTGTGATTGGCCAGTTCTTTTAATATTAAGAATTTGAACCTCAGTCTTTGGCTAAGCAATTTTGTAAAGTCAAAATGCAGGTCTGGGTTTTCTTTCATTAGCTGATGAAAAGTGGATTGGTGCAGCCTTATTATCACCGAATCCTGATCGGCAATAGCACTGGCTGCAAATGGTTCCCCGTCAAATAAAGGCAATTCACCAAAGCATTCGTCCGGTTCAATAATGGTTTGTATAAATTCTTTGCCTGCGTTGTTTATATTCACCCACCTTACTTTACCGGAAACCAATTGGTAATAAAAAGAAGATTCCATTCCTTCATGAAAAATAATTTCTCCTGCGGATACTTTTTTATAAGCGCCTCCCCAGGCAAGTAAAATATCGATATCTATTTTCATAAAAACATTTTCTGCTTATTTCAAAAATAGTAAGCATCGGGTTGGGGAGTTATGACCTAAAATGGTATGTTATATGATTAAAATCATAAGAATGGATTTCAAAAGCTGACTTTACTTAAAAGGCTTACTGGTAGTGGATTCCTGCAATATTTTTTTCTGTGGTGGGTTGCTGTTTTGCTGTAGTTATGACTGAACGCATAAAATAATCTCCCTTATGCAGGTAATCTTGTGCAATCAATTACAACTTTAAAATTAACAAAACATGAAAAAATTTGCAATCATCTTGATTATCAGCGCTAGCATAGCAGCTTGCGGCGGCAATAGCGATAAAAGTACCGCTTCTTCCGAGCCATCATCTTCAACTGAATCACCAAAATCCGAAAAGGCTAATCCCGCTTACGATCCTCAAAGAGGCGAAGGAAAATTTACAGAGGTAGCTGTTGGTGCAACAGTAGATCAAACAATGGCAGCCGCAGGTGAAAAGATATATAACGTAAAATGCAACGCATGCCATAAACTAACCAGCGAAAAACTGGTAGGGCCGGGTTGGTTGGGTGTTACTGACCGCCATGCTGCACCATGGATCATGAATTTTGTAACTAATACCGATGCCATGCTGGATAAGGATCCTAAAGCACAGGCACAGTTAGAAATTTGCCTGGTGCGTATGCCTAACCAGAATGTTGCTGATGCCGATGCAAGAAATCTGTATGAATTTATGCGCAGGAACGACGGAGCTAAATAGAAGGCTAAATAAAAAATACAGTGTTATCTAAATGCGATCATTAAAAATAATAACAATGAAAAAAATAACAAGGCTTGCCATAGCATTCCTTTGCACTGGACTGCTGGTAAGTATAAACAGTTGTAAGCCAAAAAATACCGGCGATGCTGTTAGTGGCGATGCGGCCGCAAAAACCTATGTGGCTCCAGGCAAGTATGATGAAATGTATAATTTCGTTTCGGGCGGTTTTAGCGGCGGTTTAAGCGTTTATGGCATTCCATCGGGAAGATTGCTAAGAGTAATTCCTGTATTTTCTGTTGATCCTGAAAAAGGTTATGGGTACAGCGAAGAAACAAAACCAATGTTGAACACATCTCATGGCTTTGTTCCCTGGGATGATTTGCATCACGTGGAAATGTCGCAAACAAATGGCGAAATTGACGGGCGTTGGGTTTTTGTTAATGGAAACAATACGCCCAGAGTCGCTCGGGTTGACCTGACAACTTTTAGAACCAATGAGATTATTGAATTACCCAACAGCGCCGGTAATCACTCCTCACCATTTATTACAGAGAATACGGAATATGTTGTTGCAGGTACACGTTTCAGCGTACCACCAGACAATGCAAACGGCGACGTACCCATTAACAGTTACAAACAAAATTTTAAAGGAAGCATCAGTTTTATCAGTGTAAATAAAGATAATGGTGCCATGGATATTGCCTTTCAGTTAAGAACGCCGGGTGTTGACTTCGATCTCAGTCATGCTGGCAAGGGTAAATCAAATGGCTGGTTTTTCTTTTCCTGTTATAATACCGAACAGGCCAACACTTTGCTTGAGGTTAACGCATCGCAAAGAGACAAAGATTTTATAATGGCGGTAAACTGGAAAAAAGCCGAGGAATACCTGAAAGCAGGCAAAGGCAAAAAAGAATCCGTTCGCTATGCCCATAACGTGTATAATGAGAAAACACATACTGCCACTTCGGAAATCAGAACTGAAGTAACAGTACTGGATGTTGCGGAGTTACCGGATATTTGTTATTTTTTCCCTTGCCCTAAATCACCACATGGTTGTGATGTTGACCCTACGGGAGAGTACATTGTAGGCAGTGGTAAACTGGCTGCTTTGGTACCCGTTTTCAGTTTCGATAAGATACAAAAAGCGATTGCAGCCAAAGATTTTATTGGCACCTATGGTGGTATTCCCATTATCAAATATGAAAGTGCCTTGTACGGTGAATTGAAAAAACCAGGCCTCGGGCCTTTGCATACAGAGTTTGACGGCCGCGGCAATGCCATTACCACCATGTTTGTATCATCCGAAATTGTTAAATGGAATATAAAGGATTTAAAAATTATTGACAGGGAACCAACCTATTATTCTCCAGGTCACCTTTGTATTCCCGGAGGGGATTCTAAAAAACCAAATGGCAAATACGTTATTGTCTATAATAAAATTACAAAGGACAGATTCCTGCCAACAGGCCCGGAACTGGCCCAAAGTGCACAGTTATTTGATATCAGCGGAGATAAGATGAAACTGTTGTTAGATTTCCCCACAATTGGAGAGCCACACTATGCACAGGCAGTTAATGCAGATGTTATTAGAAAGAATTCGGTGAAATTTTTCAAGATAGAAGAAAATGCAAATCCTTATGCCTCCAAAGGTGAAGGCGAAACAAAAGTTGTAAGAACCGGAAACCGAATTGATGTATATATGACTGCCATCCGTTCTCACCTTACACCTGATAATATTGAAGGCGTTAAAATGGGGGATGAAGTTTATTTTCATGTTACCAACCTGGAACAAGATTGGGATGTGCCTCACGGATTTGCCATCAAAGGTGCATTAACCGGTGAATTATTAGTTATGCCCGGTGAAACACAAACGTTGAAATGGACACCGGAAAAGCCAGGTATGTATCCTTTCTATTGTACCGATTTCTGTAGTGCGCTGCACCAGGAAATGCAGGGATATATCAGGATTTCTCCTGCAGGAAGTAATGTTCCGTTATTATTCAGTACAGGAAAAAATATGCCCAAAGCCGATTCGGTTATTAATAAATAAATGAAAAGCCTGAATAAGAACAGGCAGTTGATTGCCTGTTCTTTTTTTATCTGCATATTGAATGATTACTACAACATAAAACTCAAACGATGAAACAAGATAGATTAGCAAATTGGATGAGGATAATTTTGATGGTATGTGCAGCAGCACTTGTAATTGTTTTATTTGTTCCGATGTGGCAGATTCAATTAAGCGCTCCGCAATATCCTGAAGGCCTGGTTATGCTGATTTATCCCAATAAACTGGGTGGCAATGTTAATATTATTAACGGCCTTAATCATTATATCGGCATGAAAACATTGCATGCCAATGATTTTACCGAATTCACAGTACTGCCTTATATCATTAGTTTTTTTGCGCTTTTCTTTGCTGTTACGGCTGTTGTTGGCAGAAAGAAATTGCTATACCTGCTTTTCATTTTATTTATAGGCTTCGCCATATTAGCCATGGTTGATTTCTGGCGCTGGGAATATAATTACGGCCACAACCTTAACCCCGATGCAGCCATCATTGTACCGGGCATGGCATACCAGCCACCGTTGATCGGGTATAAACAATTACTAAATTTTGGTGCCTATTCCATACCTGATATTGGCGGATGGATATTTATTTTTGTTGGCGTTGCTGTACTTTTTTGTACCGTGGCAGCCTGGCGCAGCAGAAAAAAAAAGATAGAAAATAATCTTCCGGTTGCAATCATTTTGTTTTTATCATTATTGAGTATTAGTTCCTGCAATGCAGGCCCCGAGGCAATAATAGCTGGTAAGGATAATTGCTATTTCTGTAAAATGGGTGTCAGCGACGCCAGGTTTGGAGCCGAAATTGTTTCAAAAAAGGGGAAAGTATTTAAGTTCGATGATATGCACTGCCTGTTGGCATATTTGAAAAAGAATGAATTACCGCAGGATAAAATCAAAGATATTTATCTGACAAACTACAGCGGGAATCATCAACTGATACCGGAGACAGAAGCGCTGATGATGAAGAGTGAATTATTAAGAAGCCCGATGGGAGGTAATATTGCCGCATTTGACAACCGGGATAGTTTGAAAAAAATACAGGAACTGGACAGTGGTTTTGTGATTACCTGGAATGAACTGATACTGCCATGAAAATATCGTTTTCCATATTGGCACTTTTTATTTTTTGCAATTCCGTATTTGCAAAAACCATCAGGGTAGGAAAAAATAAGGCTTATCAAAAAATACAGGAAGCCATAAATGCTTCCCTGGCTGGCGATAGTATTATGGTGGAAGCCGGAAATTATTATGAAAAAAACCTGGTCGTAAATAAATCTGTAACGCTTATTGGTATCGGTTATCCGGTGCTTAACGGCGAATTTAAATATGAAATAATATCTGTAAAAGCGAATCATGTTTCGATTTTGGGGTTTAAACTTGTACAGTCGGGTGTATCAAGCATTGTAGATATTGCAGGTATAAAAACGTATGATTGCCGTGACATCCTTATTGCCGGTAATATACTTGATGATACTTTTTTTGGAATTTATATCCAGGATGGAACGAACTGCATTATTAAAAATAACAAACTGATTGCCTCAGCAAAAACAGAACAGGAAAGCGGTAATGGCATTCATTGCTGGAAAAGCGACAGCCTGCAGATTATCGGCAATAGCATTACCGGCCACCGCGATGGAATATATTTTGAGTTTGTGACAAATTCGGTGATCTGGCGCAATAATTCCTTTGATAATATGCGCTATGGTTTGCATTTTATGTTTTCTCATAACGATGCCTATATTTCAAATATTTTTCAGCACAATGGTGCAGGCGCATCTGTTATGTTTTCGCATGGTGTAAAAATGTTTAATAACCTTTTTCAGGATAACTGGGGAGACGGCGCTTATGGCGTATTCCTGAAAGAAATGTCGGACAGTTACATACTGGGTAACAAGTTTACAAAAAACACGGTAGCCGTTTTTATGGAAGGTGCTACCAATGTACAGGTAGAGCGTAATGAATTTCTCAGCAACGGTTGGGCTTTCAAAATACAAGCCAGTTCTTCAAATGTAACCATGACAGCAAATAATTTTCTTGCCAATACATACGATATCGGTACAAACGGTTCCCTTGTTTTAAATACGTTCAATCGTAATTACTGGGATAAATATGAGGGGTATGATCTGAACAGGGATGGACTGGGTGATGTGCCTTACCGGCCGGTGAGTATGTTTGCAATGATCGTTGAAAAAAATCCTTCGGCAATGATCCTGTTCAGAAGTTTTATGACGTCTTTGCTGGATAAGACTGAAAAGATTTTACCGTCGCTTACGCCAGAAAATTTAAAAGATGAGCACCCGTTAATGAAACCGTTACCATTATGATAATAGCAAGTAATGTTTCGAAAAAGTTTGGTAAGTTGAAAGCATTGGATGATGTTTCTGTTACTTGTGCAAAGGGTGAATGTATTGCATTGATTGGCCCTAATGGATCGGGTAAAACTACGCTTATCAAAAGCATATTGGGTATGGTTGTATGCGACAGCGGCTTTATTGCATTCAATGGCAAAAACATAAAGCACCATTGGCTATACCGGGAGAACATTGGATATATGCCTCAGATAGGTCGTTACCCCGATAATATGAGCATCGGGCAGGTGATAAATATGATGAAGGATATAAGGGGTAAGAAAGATATGCAGCTTGATGAAGATCTCATCAGTCAATTTGGATTAACTGAAATATTAACCAAGCGTATGCGTACCCTTTCGGGCGGAACCAGGCAAAAAGTAAGTGCTGCATTGGCTTTCCTTTTTAATCCGGATGTGTTGATACTGGATGAACCAACTGCAGGGCTGGATCCTGTTGCCTCAGAAATTTTAAAAGAAAAAATTATAGCCGAAAAAAAGAAAGGAAAGCTTGTGCTGATTACTTCACATATTTTAAGTGAACTGGACGATTTGATCTCGCAGGTAATTTATATGCAGGATGGAAAGCTTTGCTTTCATAAAAATATTAAGGACCTAAGAACGGATACCGGCGAAGAAAAATTATCAAAGGCAATTGCACATATTATGTTACAGAGATAGGTTGTAAAACTCAGTAGTGTGTCAGTTTGGAATTTTTATTGTATTAAAAATTCTCAGGTTGAGCTTGTCGAAACCGGCTTGTCTTTAACTTGAAAGCCGCCTTCGACAAGCTCAGCCTGACAACTTTTCAAAGTGAAACACTACCAGGAATTCACCGATTTGACCCTGGATCTAAATTATTTAAAATGAAAAAAAATAACAATAATTAAAGTTGTCAGGGTGAGCCTGTCGAACCCGGTGCCATGAATGAACCCGCCTTCGACAAGTTCCCCGGAATATTCCTATCGTATAGATACAAATACAATAGGAACACGGATACTTCGGCAGGCTCAGTACACGGATTAGATGGATTTATATGATTCTATAATTGGTTAAACTGTTTACTAACCCAAGAATCAGATTTTAAATAATATAAAAACAGAATTATCCTGCTTCGCAGGATGCCGGATCAGGAAAAAAATCAAAATTTTTCTGCAAAGCAGAAAAAAATCCATGTTCATCCGTGTTCCAATTTTTCACTTCGAAGATGTGTCTACACGATAGGAAATAATCGGGACAGGCAGGCTGACAATCTAAAAATGTAAAGCATGAAAAAGATCATCAAATATGTAATTATAGATATTCTCCGCAATAAAATTATGCTGGCCTATACCGTATTCCTGTTGTTGATATCCCTTAGTATCTTCAGCCTGGAAGATAACTCAGCAAAGGGTTTACTCAGTTTACTCAATATTATTTTAATTATAGTTCCCCTGGTAAGTTTGTTGTTTTCTGCCATCTATGTATATAATAGTTCAGAATTTCTGGAACTGTTGGTTAGCCAGCCTTTAAAACGTAGAACAATCTGGCTAAGCCTTTTTTCGGGCCTGGCAGCATCCATGGCATTTGCTTTTTTTATTGGTGCAGGGTTGCCCATACTTATTTACGAAGCAACTCCAACAGGTTTTATGATGTTGGGCACCGGGTTATTATTGTCTGTAATTTTTGTAGCCATTGCCATGCTGGCTGCTGTTATGGCCCGGGATAAAGCCAAAGGAATTGGGGTTGTTATTTTATTGTGGCTTTATTTTTCAATCATCTTCGACGGCCTTGTATTATTCATCCTTTTTCAGTTTGCCGATTACCCTTTGGAAAAAATGATGGTAGGCATAACAGCTTTTAACCCTATTGATTTAAGCAGGATATTGATCTTATTAAAAATGGATGTTTCGGCACTAATGGGTTATACCGGTGCCATCTTTAAAGATTCTTTTGGTACGGGCACCGGATTGATTATCTCTTTTTTGGTATTGCTTACCTGGGTGATTATACCAACCTGGTTATCTTTAAGAAAATTTAATCACAAAGATTTGTAGTATGAAAAGACATGAAGCTTTAGCTCCTTTATCAAGAGATCATCACGGTTCTTTGATACTTGTACAGTTACTGAAAAAAAATGCACCGTCATATACAGGGTTACCTGATACAGCCCCTGAAAAAGCAACGTATGCAATGGAACTATTCAGGAACTCAATCCAAAAGCATTTTGAACAGGAAGAAGCAATCCTGGATTTAGCAAGGGATTGTGATGCCTCAATAAATGCCATTGAAGAAGAAATAAAAACTGAACATAAGGAATTAACTGTTTTATTTCAATTACTTGAAACTGCAACTGATCTTAAAAACGCCATGAATACTCTGGCGGTTGCATTGGAAAAGCATATACGAAAAGAAGAAAGAATTTTATTTCCATTGCTGCAACTGCATTGCAGTGATGAGCAATTGCAGGGTATCTATAAACTGTTGCATTAAATAAAGCTGTATGAAAAACGACATTGCCTTAAGAGGAGATATTGAAACCCTGGTTGATGAATTTTATAATAAAATAAAAAAAGATGAACAGATTGGCTTTATATTTTCTGATATAGCGAAGGTGAACTGGGAAAAACATTTACCCATCATGTACGATTTTTTTGAGAATATGCTTTTTTATACCGGATCTTATACCGGTAATCCAATGGAACTCCATAAACATATAAATCGCCTGTATCCATTAACCGCAGCGCATTTTGTAAGATGGAATCTTTTATTTGCCAATACTGTTGATGAATTATTTGCCGGTGAAAAGTCAGACCTCGTAAAACAAAGGGCAAAAAGCATTTCAGATGTTATGCAAATAAAAATACTCAATACAACTTCACCTGAAGATAAAATTTTCTAAGAAAAAGGGTACCAACAATATGTTAGTATCCTATACATTCCCATTGGAGATAATTTATTTTGTTGCCGGTAATAAAACGCCGTCAATTACATGTACAATTCCGTTTGAAGCAGGAATGGATGCAATAATTTTTGCGGTACCATTCACATATATACCATCTGCTTTTTTAGTGATGGTTATGTTATCTCCATTAACCTGTCCGATGATCTGGCCATCCTGAAACATCTCTTGTTTAAAAACGCCAAGCGAAACATGGTACTGTAAAATGTTTGTCAGATCGTCTTTCTTTTCAGGTTTTAATAACCCGTCAACTGTTCCCGCAGGTAATTTATCAAATGCAGCATTAGTTGGTGCAAAAACGGTAAACGGACCTGCATTGCTTAATGCATCAACAAGCGTTGCGGCCTTAATGGCTGCAACTAAAGTAGTGTGGTCTTTACTGCCAATGGCAACCTGCACTACATTTTTTGCAGATGCATCGTCCTTTACACCAGATTGACCAGTTGGTGCAGTATTATCAGTTGCTGTTGCTGAAGTGTTGTTTTGCAGTTCGCCATTATTACATGCTGCCGCAAGCAACAATAATGAAGAAGCCAGTACAGTTTTTAATTTATTTCTCATATTTTATATTTTTTGTGATAAATTTTATAGCATAAATCTATGCCCTGCTAAATAGCCGGTTTATGATTGGAATCACAATCAGTTAAAATATGATTACAAACATTTAATCCGGCTGTTTTTATTACTGGAATCATGGTTGCATTATACAATCCATGATAACAATCATTTTTTTGTATGCCTGCATCATTTAGAAGCAATAGGCAGCTGTTTTAATTTGTATGGATAATAAAAATAGCTGAATTAAGAAATTGATCATTTTTCTTGATGGGCAACATTTCCAGGAGCAGGCTTTCAATTTGCGATGAGTATTAATTAAAAGAATAAATTCTGTAGTTCAGTCTGAGCAAAAAAAGTTAAGTTTGTTAGAATTGCTTTGTTATGATAAAACCCGAAATAAAGTTCCTGGGAGGGCCTCAAAGCCGCTGGAAGGAATTTAAGTTTACAGTAAGTGTGCTGCTGGAATTTATTAAAGGATTCCGCACACTGCATTTTGTTGGCCCTTGTGTTACCGTGTTTGGATCTGCCCGTTTTAAAGAAGGCCATCCCGATTATGAAATGGCACGTACATTGTCGGGCAAGATCGCCCAACTGGGCTTTACTATAATGACAGGCGGTGGTCCTGGTATTATGGAAGCCGCAAACCGCGGTGCCAGGGAAGCAGGAGGCAGGAGTGTAGGTTGTAATATTGAATTACCACACGAGCAAAGCCCGAATCCTTACATGGATAAATGGGTTAACATAAAATTCTTCTTTGTACGCAAAACATTACTCTCTAAATATTCCTATGCTTTTGTTGTAATGCCCGGTGGCTTTGGAACCATGGATGAATATTTTGAAGCCATTACGCTGATACAAACAAAAATGGTAAGCGATTTTCCAGTGGTAATCATGGATAAGGAGTTTCATAAAAACATTATCGCACATATTGACCTGATGAAAACCGCAGGTACCATTTCTCTAGATGATCCGAAATTATTTTTCTTTACTGATGATATTGATGAAGCCGTAACTTATATCCAGAACAATACGATCAGTAAGTATAACCTGAAGCATGAACAAGAGAAAATGAGGCCTTTTAAATGGCTCTTCGAAAAATAATAGAACTTTTTCCTGCCAATTTTCCGTTTTTTCCGCCTATGACAAAAATCATATTTTACTTTGATGCCCATCATTGAATGAGACTGTTTTTTTTTCAACTTTTGTAATTCAAATAAATGATTATGAAAAGTAATGTTGGAAATACAGATAGCCTTATAAGATTTACCCTTGCAATTATTATTGGAGTTGCTGGTTTTTATTTTAAAAGCTGGTGGGGCCTGGTTGCCATCATTCCGTTATTAACAGGCCTTATAAAATTTTGCCCTTTGTATTCTATTTTAGGTCTTAATACCTGTCCAGGTAAAACTGTTCAGTAGTTTCTGTTTAATTACCCCGCTGCTCTTTCCAGAGCGGCGGCTTTTTTTATAAAAGATTAGTGTATCAATATATCAGCATCCATACCGGTTACCTGCTTTCATTGCGGCGATTTGTGCGATGATATTTCCATTTCGGTTGAAGAGAACTATTTTTGCTGCCAGGGCTGTAAACAGGTATATCTTTTGCTGAATGAAAATAACCTGTGCAATTACTATGACCTGGATAAAACGCCGGGGTTAAAAGCAAGGGGCAAATTCGTGTCTGACCGGTTTGCCTACCTGGATGATGATATAACCATGCGAAAACTGATCCAGTTTCAAAGCAGCGAGCAGGTTAATGTAACGTTCTCTATTCCACAGATGCATTGTTCTTCCTGTATTTATTTGCTCGAAAATCTCCATCGTATTCAGCCCGGTGTAAAACAATCGCAGGTTAATTTTCAAAAAAAAGAAGTCTTTATTATTTATAATCCGGGGGAAACAACATTGCGAAAAGTTGTAGAACTGCTGGCTTTTATTGGGTACGAACCGTATCTGAGTTTAAAAGACAGTTCAGAAAAAAAAGTCTCCTCCTTCAGCCGCAGGCAGATATATAAAATAGGTGTTGCGGGGTTTTGCTTTTCCAATATTATGATGCTTAGTTTTCCGGAATATTTTTCCGGCGGCAATATTGATGAAGCCGGTTTAAAGGCAGCTTTCTCCTGGATCATTTTTGCTTTATCTCTACCCGTTCTGTTTTTCAGTGCTGCAGATATCTTTATTTCGGCCTGGAAAGGATTTCGGCAAAGAATTTTAAATATTGATGCACCGATTGCACTGGCCATCATCGTAACTTTTGGAAGAAGTTATTACGAGATCATCAGTGGCCATGGAGCAGGTTACCTGGACTCAGGTTCGGGTATCGTTTTTTTTATGCTGATCGGCCGGTGGTTCCAAAATAAAACCTACGATTCCTTTTCTTTCGATAGAGATTACCGTTCTTATTTTCCATTGGGAGTTACAATAATTAAAGATGGGACAGAAAAAAATATTCCGGTTACAGCATTAAAAAAATCAAACCGTATAATCATCCGAAACGAAGAGATGATACCGGCAGATGCAGTGTTGATGGTCGGTTCAGCCAATATTGACTACAGTTTCGTAAGTGGCGAAAATGCCCAGGTTGAAAAAAGGAAAGGAGAGTTGATCTATGCAGGTGGAAAACAAATGGGCAGTGCCATTGAACTGGAGATCATTAAAGAAGTATCGCAGAGTTATATAACCCAACTGTGGAACAATGATATTTTCAGTAATAAAAAAAATGCCGAAAAATCATTTATACATCCGTGGAGCCGCTATTTTACCATGGGGCTATTATCCATTGCAGCAGCCACATTAATTTTCTGGTCAATTGTTGATACTACTAAAATATTGCCAACAGTTACAGCGGTTTTAATTGTTGCCTGCCCCTGTTCGTTGCTCCTTTCGGCAACATTCACATACGGTAACATGCTCCGTATTTTTGGCCGCAATAAGCTGTATCTGAAAAATGCCGGTGTAATTGAAGCCCTGGCAAAAATAAATGCAGTGGTTTTTGATAAGACCGGCACCATCACACAAACCAATGCCGCAGTTGTTAATTATGAAGGACCGAAACTTTCGAACAGTGTACTTGCTATGATCAAAGCAGTTGCCAGGCAATCAGCACATCCTTTAAGTAAGAGCATTACGGGATCGATCGGTGTTTCAGCAGAAAAATCATTACAGGTTGATCAGTTTAAAGAATATACCGGTAAAGGACTTGAAGCTGTTGTAAATAATATTAATGTAAGAATGGGTTCTGCAAGTTTTATACAGGCAGGCACGGAGTTGTTAAGTCATGATACCGGTACATCGGTACACGTGGAAATGGATAAGATTCATGTTGGTAAATTCAGTGTACAAAACCAATACAGGGAAGGAGTTGCTGCGATGGTGAATGATATAAAAGAACAGGTAAGTGCGTTGTATGTGCTTTCTGGTGATAATGATTCAGAGGAAGCTAATCTTGTAAAGATATTCGGTAGTGGTACAACACTGCGCTTCAACCAGTCTCCGCAACAAAAACTCGACTTCATAAAAAAACTGCAGGATAATAAACAACATGTATTAATGCTGGGCGATGGTTTAAATGATGCTGGTGCATTGATGCAGGCTGATATTGGTATAGCAGTGAGTGAAAATTCGGCACAGTTTTCTCCAGCCAGTGATGCCATACTTGACGGCAGTAAGGTTTTGCTGCTGGATAAATTTATCAGCTATGCAAAAGCCGGCAAAAATATAGTGATGGCCAGCTTTATAATTTCTATTTTATATAATATCGTTGGTTTATCATTTGCAGTACAGGGCATCTTATCCCCCATAGTAGCAGCTATCCTCATGCCGCTAAGCAGTATCAGTATTGTGCTGTTTGTAAGTGCATGTTCCTCACTGGTTGCCCGCAGAAAAAATCTGTAATTCCTAACTGATTATAATCATGTTTTAGTTTGATGCTGGTCAGTCTTAAAAATTTCGCTCTAAAGTAATTTTGAAGATCATTTAAAACATCTTCATTGAGCGCTTTATTTATTCTTATTGGTATCAGTATCCTTGTTGCAGGTGGTTTTCTTGCTGCCTTTTTATGGAGCGTAAAAAACGGCCAGTATGATGATGATTATACGCCATCCATACGAATGTTGTTTGATGATGATAAAGCGGTAAAAAAAACTTCAACTCCTTTTAAAAAAATAACCAAAACCAAGTAATCATATGCAGGTAGAAAAATTTTATTATGATAACCGGATTGTAAAAAATTTCGCATTCGCAACCATTCTTTGGGGTGCTGTAGGTATGATAGTTGGCTTAATAATAGCACTGCAATTAGTATTTCCACAGTTAAACTTCACACAGTACGGTTCTTTTGGCCGCCTGCGTCCCTTGCATACCAACGCCGTGATTTTCGCTTTTGTTGGTAACGGAATATTCATGGGTGTGTATTATTCACTGCAACGTCTTTGTAAAGCAAGAATGTTTAGTGATAAACTCAGTAATATACATTTTTGGGGTTGGCAGTTGATCATTGTTTCGGCTGCTGTTTCATTGCCCATTGGCCTTACACAGGGAGCAGAGTATGCTGAGCTGATCTGGCCAATAGATCTTGCCATCACCATCATCTGGGTTGTATTTGGCTGGAACATGTTTGGCACCATCATTAAAAGAAGAGAGAAACATTTGTATGTGGCCATCTGGTTTTACATTGCCACTTTTGTAACTGTTGCGGTGCTGCATATTGTACGTTCGGGTCAATTGCCATATTCTTTTCTGCATAGTTACAGTTGGTATTCTGGTGTGCAGGATGCACTGGTACAATGGTGGTATGGCCATAATGCTGTTGCGTTCTTTTTAACAACGCCTTACCTGGGACTGATGTATTACTTTTTACCAAAAGCGGCCAACCGGCCTGTTTATTCATACAGGTTATCTATCATTCACTTCTGGTCGCTGATATTTTTATACATCTGGGCAGGACCGCATCATTTATTATATACAGCCTTGCCAAACTGGGCCCAATCTCTGGGTATTGTTTTTTCAGTCATGCTGATATTTCCAAGCTGGGGCGGTATGATCAACGGGCTGCTTACTTTACGTGGTGCCTGGGACAGGGTTAGGGATGATGTGATCCTGAAATTTATGGTGGTTGCTGTTACCGCTTATGGTATGGCAACTTTTGAAGGGCCCATGCTTTCTTTAAAAAGCGTGAGTGCAATTTCGCATTATACAGATTGGATCATTGCCCATGTACACGTTGGCGCATTGGGATGGAACGGTATGTTAACCTTTGGTGTGTTATACTGGCTGATACCACGCATTTATAAAACTGAACTCTACTCAAAAAAATTAGCCAGTAATCATTTCTGGCTTGCAACGCTGGGTATTTTATTTTATGCTATTCCTATGTACTGGGCAGGCATACAGCAAAGCCTGATGTGGAAAGAGTTTACCGATGCCGGGCAATTGAAATATACTTTTTTAGAAACGGTTACTTACATGAAACCTTTTTATGCCATGCGCTCTTTGGGCGGAACATTATATTTAACCGGCGTATTCATCATGTTCTATAATATTTATAAAACTGTTAAACAAGGTAAGCTGGTTGCCAATGAAGAAGCCGAAGCTGCACCATTAGTTAAAGATTATGTAAAGCATACAGGAGAGCATTGGCACCGGGTTATTGAAAGAAAACCTATTCAGTTTATGATACTGAGCCTGATAGTAATTTTAATTGGCGGTGTTATTGAAATGGTGCCCACTTTCATGATAAAATCAAATGTGCCCACCATCAGCAGCGTTAAACCTTATACCCCGCTTGAGTTACAGGGCAGGGATATTTATGTACGGGAAGGCTGTTATACCTGTCACTCACAAATGATACGTCCTTTTCGTAGTGAGACGGAGCGTTATGGTGAATATTCAAAAGCCGGCGAATTTGTGTACGACAAACCATTTCAATGGGGTAGTAAACGTACAGGCCCCGATCTGGCGAGGGAAGGAACCGGTATACTGAAAAAATCCGATGGCTGGCATTTCCGTCACTTCAGGGAACCATCTTCCATGAGTGAAGGTTCCGTAATGCCTTCCTATTCATTCCTGATGGAGGAGGAGATTGATACAAATTCTACCGCAGCAAAGATCAATGCCATGCGCACACTGGGTGTGCCTTACGCCAAAGGGTATGAGCGGGAAGCCAACAATGAACTGTTGATGCAGGCAAATGGTATCCGTATCAATTTAAAAACCGAAGGCATACAGATACCGGTCAACAGGGAAGTGATTGCCCTCATCGCCTATATACAACGCCTGGGAAAAGATATATCTCAAAATAAAACAGCAACTTTTAATAAATAAGCCATGTTCAAATTCATAAAACAATATGCCGAAACGATCAGCCATGTGGATGTTTATCCAATGATATCACTGTTCATCTTTTTTCTTTTTTTTATAGTGCTGATAGTATTGGTAAAAAAAATGAGAAAAGAAAGGGTGGAAGAATTAGCGAACCTCCCTTTCGACAATGAAGAATTAACCAACTCAAACTTATAAATATTTATAGTATGCTATTCTTTAAATCTATAAAAATTAAAACAGCATTAACTGTACTTTTTACAATGGCAGCATCCATGCTTGTTGCTCAAACCAAAACCCCTGCTGCAACAGAGGCGACAGCTTCGGGGTATAATCAATTGGCTGTGCTCTTAATTATACTGATCATTGTACTGGCTTTTGTGATCTGGGGAATGGGACACGTATTAACCGCCCTGGGCAGGCAATTGCTTGATAAAAGTAAAAATGAAACAAAGATCCCTGGTATTATTTTCCTTATTGGATTTACGTTGCTATCGCAGGTTTCTGCTGCACAGAACGCAATTACGCCTGCCGTAACAACATTGCCCAATTACGGAGGTCTTACGGCTTCAGCGTATTATGTGTTTCTTACTGTTTTTTTTGTGGAGCTGGCCGTTATTTTATTCCTGGCATTTTCTATTCGGAGGATGTACACCGAATTATTGCCCGAAAAAGTAAAACCGGTATCAGAGGGATCGAAGCTGGCAGCCTGGTGGACAAAAATGGATTCAAAATTATTTACGAGAGCAGTAGCTGTTGAAAAAGAAGCAGATATTTTACTGGAGCATGATTACGATGGAATAAGGGAATTGGATAACGCATTACCACCCTGGTGGAAATACGGATTCTATATTACCATCGGCATTGCCGTTATATACTTATTAAATTTTCATGTGTTTGGTACAGGCTTAAATCCAACCCAGGAATACAATGCTGAAATGGACAAGGCAAGAATTGAAAAAGAGATATACGAGGCAAACAATAAAGACAGGATCGATGAGAAAAATGTACCCATGGCAGATGCAACCGGTATTAAAGCCGGGCAAAATTTATTTGAAACAAACTGTGTGGCCTGCCATTTAAAAGATGGCGGAGGAATGGTTGGCCCCAACCTCACTGATAATTACTGGTTGCATAAGGGTTCACTGAATGATATTTATAACACGATAAAAAATGGTTACCCGGATAAAGGCATGCAACCCTGGGGTACTATGTTCTCGCCCAAAGAAATAAGTTTCCTGGCCAGTTTTGTAAAATCACTTAAGGGCAGTAAACCCGCTACGCCAAAGGATCCACAGGGCGATCTGTATATTGACGAAGTGGTAGCAAGCGATTCTGCTGCAGTTGCAAAAAATGATTCTGCAGTTATCAAAAAATAATAATGACAGAAACTACAGGCATACAAAAACAGGAATCTTTCCGGGATTCAGTTGCTACCATCAGCAGCGAAGGCACCCGTAATTTTATTAATCCTAAAAAACCAAAAGGGAGGTTGTTTAACCTGAGAACCTGGTTCAGCTTAGCATACCTCCTTGTTTTTTTTACACTCCCTTTTATTAAAGTTAATGGCGCACCTCTTTTCCTGTTCAATGTACTGGAGCGTAAGTTTATCTTTTTTGGAATGATCTTCTGGCCGCAGGATTTTTTCATTTTCGCTATCGGGTTTCTCACGTTTGTTGTTTTTGTGATCCTGTTTACAGTTGTCTTTGGCCGTGTGTTCTGTGGCTGGGCCTGTCCGCAAACCATTTTTATGGAAATGGTTTTTCGTAAAATAGAATATTGGATAGACGGAGATTCAACCCAACAAAAACGACTAAGGACCATGGCCTGGAATGCAGAAAAGATCAGGAAACGAACCATTAAATTTATTGCTTTTTTTGGTATATCATTTCTTATTGCCAATTTTTTCCTCGCCTATCTTATTGGTATGGATGCATTGATCGGGGATATAAAAACCCCGATTGCGCATATAGGAACATTGGCTTCACTAATGATATTTACTACTATTTTCTTTTTTGTGTATTGGTGGTTCAGGGAGCAGGTTTGTATTGTGGTTTGCCCTTACGGAAGATTGCAGGGTGTTTTACTTGATAAGAATTCTATTGTTGTTGCTTACGATCATAAACGCGGAGAACCAAGAGGCAAGCTTAAAAAAGCCGATGACCACGATTGTAAAAGTACCGACTGCAAAGAAGATAGTGCCTGCAAAAGTATTGCAGAAAAAATTGAAGCCTATACCGGGCAGGGTGATTGTATTGACTGCTTTGCCTGTGTTAGGGTTTGTCCTACCGGCATTGATATCCGTAACGGCACACAATTGGAATGCGTTAACTGTACTGCCTGCATTGATGCCTGCGATGATATCATGACAAAGGTTCACAAACCGAAAGGGCTTATCAGGTATGCATCTGAAAACAGTATCAGCAACGGAGTAAAATTAATAGTGAACAGGCGGATAAAAGCATATTCAGCCGTATTGGTTCTTTTACTTTCACTGCTTGCATTTTTGCTGGTAAGCCGAACAGACCTTGATGTAACATTGATGCGTACTGCAGGTATGACCTACACCACTTTACCGGACGGCCGCTTAAGTAACCTGTATAATTTAAAACTCGCCAATAAAACCCATGAGGATATTGCCTTTAGTTTAAAGCTGGAAAATCTGCCCGGCGAGATAACCCTGGTAGGAAGCGGCGAATTAAAAGTTAAAAAAGAAGATTATTCGCAACTACAATTTTTTGTAAAACTTAAAAAAACAGATGTTACAAACTGGAAGACAGAAGTGAAGATCGGCATGTATGAAGGCAACAAAAAAATTAAAACAATAACGGCCAAATTCATCGGCCCGGAAGTATATAACTAAAAAGTTCTCAGGCTGAGCTTGTCGAAGCCGTGTTGTAATGGGATATACTGCCTTCGACAGGCTCGGGCTGATAGCATACTAATTCAAATATTTTGAATCTAAAACATAATTTATGAGCTGGGGAACTAAAATACTTATTGTGTATGTTGTTTTTATATCGGGCATATTGCTGATGGTTTTCAAATCATCTATGCAAAAAACTGATCTGGTAACAACTGATTATTATGATAAAGAATTAAAATACCAGGATAAGATCGATGAGATGAACCGTGTGGCGGCTTTATCAGATTCGGTGGGTTATGTGATTAAAGACAATTCACTCATGATAAAGTTTCCTAAAGACTTTGCCGGGAAAAAACTTGTTGGTGAAGCAGTATTGTATTGTCCTTCGGATGAGCAAAAGGATATTAAAAAGCAGTTTTCGCTGCAGGATGAATCTTTGCAGTTATTGATGCCGGCGGCTTCCAGCAAGATTTACGAATTGCAGTTAAGTTGGAAGGATGCCAACGTAACTTATTATTTTGAGAAGAAAATTTACCTATAAATGGTTCAGTTATTTTTTGTGGCTTTTATGATCGGTATGCTGGGCAGTTTTCACTGTGTAGGTATGTGTGGGCCGCTGGCATTGGCATTACCATTAAGCAATAACAGTTTTATTGCAAAATTTTCCGGTGCATTTATATACAATGCAGGCCGTATTGTAACCTATTCTGTTTTTGGGTTGATATTTGGCCTGATCGGCCAAACGGCTGCGCTATTTGGTTTTCAGCAGTGGTTGTCAATTGTTACAGGAGCTTTGATACTGTTGTTCATTATCATCCCAAGAAAATATAAATTCGCAGGTGCTACATTAAATTATACGAATGGGTTTTTTGCTAAATTAAGACAGAAGTTGGGCCGGCTGTTTACCAAAAAAACTAATGCCTCACTTTTTGTGATCGGATTATTGAATGGGTTATTGCCGTGCGGTTTGGTGTATATGGCTGTTGCCGGTGCAATTGCTGCCGGGGATATTGGCAACAGCATTTTATTTATGGCTGCTTTTGGTTTGGGTACATTACCTGTTATGTGGAGCATAGCATTTTTTGGAAATCATGTAGGTGTATCGTTTAGGCAAAAAATTCGCAGGGCATATCCTTACATGATGGCGCTGATGGCTTGTTTGCTCATTTTAAGAGGTATGGGTTTAGGCATACCATATGTAAGCCCTGCCATGAATGCCGAAAAAGCAGTAGTACATGGCTGTTGTGCCAAAGACTGACGAAGGTCAGGTTCTGGAATGAGATTCATTGCCACCTATATCCGTTAATAAGGATAAGTTTGTAACAAGCGTGTTTAATAACATAAGAAGATTGTAACCGTGTATTATATGTTACCTGAAAAAATATCAAAACCCGATCAGTTTCACCATGAAAATAAAACATGGAGCCGCATGATTGAGTTTTTTAAGCAGGAAAATATAATTTTAAAGAACCGGCTTTCAGAAGTTGTTGATCACAGTTCTGATAAAGAATTTTTAGCCCTGGCAGAACAGTTTCAGAATAAATTCATTTTAAAAGATGATTATATTGATGAGCTTCGGCATGATATAAATTCCCAGGGTATGAATTTGATCAACAGCACTAATATCCTGCTTGATATTAAACTGCTGAAACGGCAGGAGAAACTGCGGAATGAGATGGAGTATTTTGAAAAGGATTTTAACCAGCTTAGAAACGAGTTCAATAAATATCTTTCGGCGGTTTTGTAAAACTTAATTGAGCATGTTTTCCAGTTTCTTCTGGTTGGTGATTGTAATATTGCCGTCTTTGATCTCAATAAGGTCTTCACTCTTGAAATCGCTTAGCGTACGAATCAGCGATTCAGTAGCCGTACCGGCTATATTGGCCAGGTCTTCCCTTGAAATATGAATGGAAAATTTATCCTGGGATTCTTTCTGGTACTTTTTCTGCAGGGTAAGCAAGGCATCAGCCACCCGCTTGCGCAGCGAATTATAAGCAAGCCCTAAAAGCTGGTTTTCTTTTTCAGTAACATTTCGGGCCAGTAGTTTTATAAATTTATGAACAACTTCCCGGCTACTGTGCAGCAGGTTTTCAAAATCTTCTTTGGGTATGATAGCGATCTCACAGTCTTCAATAGCTTCGGCGGTTTCTTTATACACGGTTTCTTCCAGTAAGGCAGTGTATCCAAAAAAATCGCCCTCATTAAAAAGTCCAACAGTTAATTCTTTGCCAGCATCATTAATCTTACAGGTTTTTACTTTTCCTTTTTGTACATAATACAACCGGTTGGGATGATTGCCCTCTGTATATATGGGTTGTTTTTTTTTATAATGGTTAATATTCCTGCCCGCAGCCAGTTCTTTCAGGGCATCTTTTCCTTTAAATTCCTGCAGCATCTGGTACATGCCATCGGCATCTGCATTATAATTTTTAGCGAGTAACTCAGTTTTTTTTAACCGGCTTTCAACAGCATTCAGTAATTCTATGTCGCTGAAAGGTTTTGTGATGTAATCATCTGCACCCATTTCCATACCTTTTCTAAAGTCGCTCCGTTCTGCTTTGGCGGTTAAAAAAATGAATGGGATACCGGTAAGTTCGGGGTTTTTATTTAGCAGATGCAGTACGCCATAACCATCTAAAACCGGCATCATAATATCACAGATGATAAGGTCGGGCTTTTGTTGTAAAGCCATTGCCACACCAACTTTGCCGTTTTCGGCTGTTTGTACTTTATACCCTGCCAATTCTAATATCTCGGCAGTGTTTTCTCTTATTTCGTTATTGTCTTCTATCAGTAACAAGTGTTGCATACGTATGACAAAGGATATTTAAAATGGTTATACTCTTTTCAATTTTATTATAAAACTGGTCCCCTTTTCCAATTCGCTTTCAAATTCAATTTCGCCATCTAAGATCTCAATGTATTTGCCAACGATGTGTAGCCCCAAACCGGTTCCCTGTATATTGGTAACATTAGTGCCTCTGAAAAAACGTTCAAATAAATGTTCCTGGTCTTCCCGTGAAATGCCAATACCATTATCTTTTACTGTTAAAACAATGGCCGTGTTTGTTATATTGGCGGTTACTTCAATTAAACTGCCTTCAGCAGAAAATTTTATAGCGTTAGACAACAGGTTTGTGATAATGTTACGTAATAAAGCAGAATCTGAAAAAATAATTTCATCGCCAGTGTGCAGGTAATTGAATTGCTGTTTGTTTTTTGCAATGCTTTCCATTTCACTGCAAAGTGCCGTTATCATTTCCCGGATATTAAATTCAATATTGTGGGCAATGATCTTACCATCTTCAATTTTTCCTATGGAGAGAAACTCGTCCAGCAAATTAGTAAGATTACTTACAGATGATTTAATACGGAGAATATGCTTATTTCGTTTTTCCTGCTCTTCCGTCTCTGTATATTTTGCCACCAGTGAAGCCGAGGAAAGTATGGTGCTTAACGGGGTTCTGAATTCGTGCGAAGCCATTGATACAAAACGGCTTTTTAGATCACTCAGGTCTTTTTCCTTGCTCAAAGCCTTTGTCAGCTCATCTTTGGATACTTCCAGTTCCTGCATGGTGGCCTGTAGTTGTTTGGTTCTTAATTCAACTTTTTCTTCCAGTTCATTATTCAGTTCTTCAATTTTTTCATTGTTAATGGCCAACGCTTCTTTCTGTAATGTGATGCCATTTTCATATTCTTTTCTTTTGGTGATATCACTCACAAATGCAATGGTAAAACTTCCTTCGGCTGTTGTGTAATTGCTAAGACTTATTTCAACCGGGAATTCCGTGCCGTCTTTTTTTACTGCAAAAAGATCTTTACCCAACCCCATGGGCCGCGGTTTTGGATCTTCGATATAATGATCCCGCTGGTGAATATGTTTGTGATGATAGCGTGCTGGTATCAGGGTTTCAATTTTCTTTCCTGTTATTTCATGTTGATTGCTATAACTAAACAGGGCAAGCAAAAAATTATTCACTAAAATTATCTCGGCCCCGGCATTTGCCACTAAAATTCCCATAGAAGCAAATTGAAATAATGCTTCGAACTTTTCTTTTTCCTGTTTCAGTTTTTCGGTATCCATACCCCGGCAAAAATTATTTTATCAACGTTAAAATTACAGTAATGGTTATAGATGCGGGAAATAAATTTAAACTGTTATATCAACCTGTTTTTTAAGCGTAATTTAGAATAAAAAAAATCCACCTGGATGGCAGTTGATAACGATCACATACAAGGGCTTAGCAGCCGGGAAGTAAGTGATTCCGGGCAACGTTTTGGATTTAATGTGCAGCGGCAAAAATCCAACAATGGTTTAGCGGAAGCATTTTGGAATATTGTTAGAGAGCCCATGTTCATTATTTTATTGGTGGCTTCAGCTTTATATTTTGTAATTGGCAATACCGGCGATGGTTTTTTTATGGTTTCTGCGATTATACTGGTTTCCGCTATTTCCCTTTACCAGGATTACCGGAGCCAGCATGCACTGGAAGCATTAAAATTATTAACCCAGCCCCACAGCAAAGTGATCAGGAATGGAGAAACAGTTAAAATAAACAGTGAAGAAATTGTGACAGGCGATTTTATGCTGGTGGAGGAAGGAACTTCAGTACCTGCTGATGGTATAATTGTTCGTTCCAATGATTTTTCTGTAAACGAATCTATTCTTACGGGCGAATCTTTAAGTGTTTACAAAACGGCTGCTGATGAAGATAACCTGGTTTACCAGGGAACTTCTGTTTCGGGCGGACTTGCTATTTGCCGGGTAACTGAAATTGGCGGTAATACCCGGCTTGGTAAGATTGGGAAAAGTATAGCATCTATTACTGAAGAGAAAACGCCACTGCAAATACAGATCAGCAATTTTGTAAAAAAGATGGCCATGGCGGGTGGTATCATTTTCCTGGTTGTTTGGGGTATCAATTTTTTGCATTCAAAGGATTTGTTTGATAGTTTGTTGAAAGCACTTACACTGGCCATGAGTATTTTACCCGAAGAGATACCTGTTGCATTTACAACTTTTATGGCATTGGGTGCCTGGCGCTTAATGAAGATGGGCGTTATTGTTAAGCAAACCAAAACCGTTGAATCGCTTGGCAGTGCCACTGTTATCTGTTTAGATAAAACAGGCACTATCACACAAAATAAAATGTCGCTTTCAAAAATATTTGTGTTGGGCAACAAAAAAATTATTGATGCAGCGGGTAATTTAAATAAAGAAGAAAAGGATCTGATCACAACTGCTATGTGGGCCAGTGAGCCAATACCTTTTGATCCGATGGAACTGGCATTGCATGACAGGTATGCCGGATTTGCCGAAACAGACGAGCGGCCAGGTTATAAAATGCGGCATGAATATCCACTTGACGGAAGGCCGCCGATGATGACACATATTTTTGAGAATGAAGCCGGCGGGCGTATCATTGCAGCCAAAGGGGCGCCGGAAGCCATCATGCAGGTATCAGCATTATCTGAAGAAGATAAAGCAACGATAGCTGATGCGATGGATGAACTTACCATATCTGGTTTCCGGGTGCTTGCCGTTGCAGCAGCGGTTTATGCCGGAAATGATTTTCCAAAGCGACAACAGGATATTGAGTTTAAGTTTAAAGGGCTGGTAGCTTTTTATGATCCGCCAAAGAAAAATATTGCTTCGGTATTTCAGTCTTTTGATAAAGCAGGGATAGCGGTAAAGATCATTACCGGCGATAATGAAGCAACCACAAGAACCATCGCATCCCAGATCGGGTTTAAAGTTTCAGGTAAGAGCCTGAAAGGTGAAGAACTGATCAAACTATCAGATGCGGAACTGGATGAACAGGTAAAGCAGGTGAATATTTTTACAAGGATGTTTCCCGATGCCAAACTAAGGGTGATAGAAGCATTGAAAAGGAATAAGGAAGTGGTGGCCATGACAGGTGATGGTGTAAATGACGGGCCGGCTTTAAAATCAGCGCATATCGGCATTGCCATGGGCAAAAAAGGAACAGAGATCGCCAAACAGGCTTCTTCCATGATACTTACAGATGATGACCTGGAAAAAATGGTTGATGCAGTTGCCATGGGCCGAAAGATCTACAGCAATCTTAAAAAAGCCATTCAGTATATCATCTCTATTCATATCCCCATCATACTTACTGTGTTTATTCCGTTGGCGTTCGGATGGGTATATCCAAACATATTTACACCCGTGCATGTTATTTTTCTTGAGTTGATCATGGGGCCTACCTGCTCTATCATGTATGAAAATGAGCCCATCGAAAAAAATATGATGCTGCAAAAACCACGGCCTTTCAGCAGTACTTTTTTTAATATGCGTGAGTTAACGACCAGTATGATACAGGGGCTTGTGATCACCATGGGCATACTATTCATTTATCAATATGCTGTGCAAACGGGGAGTAATGAAAACATGACCAGGACAATGATCTTTGTTACGCTTATTTCTGCAAATATTTTTCTTACCCTGGTTAACCGGTCTTTTTATTATTCGGTGATAACAACCGGTGGGTATAAAAATAACCTGGTGGCCATCATCATTTCCATTACCATCTTGTTGATGATTTTATTATTATTTGTAACCCCATTCAGCAATATATTTCAATTTGAAAGACCTCCAGCATTGCCATTGATTATCAGTATTGCAACAGGTTTCATATCTGTAATATGGTATGAGGCAGTGAAATTTATAAAAAGGAAGAAGACTAATTGAGGTTTATCTGTTCAGCGATCTCATCCATCTGTATGCCGCTATGGCTTTCTGCATAAACACATTCGGTGTTTTTGATCAAAAGTATTTGCGGAGATTCGTGGTTTACATGAAAATCTTCGGCGATCTTATCGGAGAGTGACCTGTACTTGATCAAGTCAAGAAAATAGAAGTCGCCTTTTTCCGGCTGTTCATTTCTTTCCAGCCGGCTTTTAGCCATACTACTGATAGAACAACGGGTGCTGTGTTTAAAAATTACCTGGGGCCTGGTTTTAGACAGTTCTTTAATTTCAGCAAGTTGCTGAATGCTGTTTAGGGCTATCCAATTCATCAATTCGGGGATAAGTATTAATGAATGATACCTTCGGCCATAGGGCAGCTTGATTTGCGGCTGGGGCTGCAACTACTAATAATCGCAGTTACACTGATCAGTACTAGTAAAACAAAAAATATTTTTTTCATCATTTTCCTTTAAGGTTTAAAACTTATTATTGCACTTATATTATGTGCAAAGATAATTTACGGAAGTTAAACGGAGAAATACTATTTATTATTACTTTACAGATGTTTAATTTTGCAAATTCCTTATCATTAACACATAAATCAATCTTTTAACCTTAAAACCATAAGATCTCCATGTTAAACCTCACCCGACCTATTGCATTTATTGATCTCGAAACAACCGGGGTCAGTCTTTCTTCTGACAGGATCGTTGAAATAGCCATTATAAAAATTTCACCTGATGGCAGCCGCCAGGTAAAGCGTAAACTGATAAACCCCGAGATGCCTATCCCAAAAGAATCGGGCGATATACATGGCATAACTGATGAGATGGTTAAAGATGCGCCTACCTTTAAGCAGTCTGGTAATGAAATAAAAATGTTTATTGAGAACTGCGACCTGGGTGGTTACAACAGCAACCGCTTTGATATACCTATACTGATGGAGGAATTTTTACGTGCTGGTATGGATGTAGATCTGAGCACGAGGAAGATGATTGATGTACAGCACATTTTTTATACCATGGAGCCGCGTACATTAACCGCTGCCTATAAATTCTTTTGCGAAAAAGAACTGGTTGATGCCCATAGTGCAGAAGCAGATGTGGATGCCACCATTGAGGTATTGATGGCACAGTTAAAACGATATACAAAACTGGGCGACTCTGTTGAATCTATACTAGGTGTTATTGGCGAAGATAAGATCGTGGATTATGCCCGTCGTTTTGGTTTTAACGATAAAGGGGTAGAGATATTTAATTTTGGCAAACACAAAGGCAGGCCGGTAAAGGATGTTTTAAAGTCTGAGCCGCAGTATTACGACTGGATGATGCGGGGCGATTTTCCCTTGCATACCAAGCAAAAGCTTACCGAAATACTCAACAGGTCACTGTTAAAGAATAATTAAATACCGGCTGTAGAAAATATGTTAATAAGGCATTCCCCGATTTAATGTAAATTTGAAACAGCAAATCAAGCATGGTTTTGGAAAAACTCGTTATTATACCAACTTATAATGAAAAGGAAAACATCGAAAAAATAATCGGTGTGGTAATTGGTATGCAGCTTAATTATCACATTCTTATTATTGATGATAATTCTCCCGACGGAACTGCTCATATCATTAAATCATTAATGTCTGCATATCCGGGGCAATTATTTTTAGAGCAACGTGCCGGAAAGTTAGGCCTGGGTACGGCCTACATCTATGGTTTTAAATGGGCAATTGAAAAAGGGTACAATTTCATTTTTGAAATGGATGCTGATTTCTCCCACAATCCTAATGACCTTGAAAGATTATATGAAGCCTGTAAAAAAGGTGCTGGTGTGGCGGTGGGTTCACGTTATGTAAAAGGTGGTGCTGTAGCTAACTGGCCGGCAAACCGGATCTTACTTTCTAAAGGGGCATCCCTGTACACCAGGATGATCACCTGGATGCCGGTTAAAGATCCAACAGCGGGGTTTGTTGGCTACCGAAAAGAAGTATTGGAAGCTATAAACCTGGATGGTATTGAGTTTGTGGGCTATGCTTTCCAGATAGAAATGAAATTTGCCGCCTGGAAACTGGGCTTTAAAATAGTGGAAGTTCCGATAACATTCATTGATCGTGAGTTTGGCGCCAGTAAGATGAATAAAGGTATCATCAAGGAAGGTGTATTGGGCGTACTCAAACTTCGCTGGCATAGTTTATTTAAAAATTACCGTAAACGGGTTACTAATACCGACTTTAATAACAAGGTAAGTTTTCATCAAAGCGATGTTATGCTGGAAGGAAAATAATTCCTTCGCAGCCGTTTTTTCTTTCTCCCATAAAATATTTCTTCAGCAGTTTATGTAATGTTTTTTAAAACTGCATCTGTATAATCAAATAACTGGTTATGCAAAAATTGCAACTCTCAATTCCCGAACCATGCCACGAAAACTGGCAACAGATGACGCCAACAGACCAGGGCCGTTTTTGTAATGCCTGTGCAAAAGAAGTGGTTGATTTTAGTACCATGACCGACCTGCAAGTACTTAACTATTTCACAAATACAGTGAATGAAAAAGTTTGCGGCAGGGCGTTGCCCGAACAACTGGACAAGGTCATCAGCAGGCCGGGGCAACCCAGGAAAAGATTATTCTGGTACTGGAATTATATTGTAATGTTCTTCATGTTTTTTACAAAGGGCAATGCGGTAAAGGCACAGGGCGGTATAAAGACGATTACAGAATGTATCCCGATGAAGACAAATGATATGGCAAGCCGATCAATTAAGATAGGTAAGGTTAGGGCTGATGACAGGCAAATGGTTAGCGGTAGGGTAGTTGATGAGAACAACAATCCGATCCCCTTTGCATTGATAGGACTTAAGAATCAAAAAATTGCTAATAATGCTGATGCTAATGGAGCTTTTCAAATCAATGCCGGGTCCAATGATGTTCTGATTGTGAATGCTTTCACGTATAAAACAAAAGAAATACCAGTCGGAAAACAGAAGGATATTAATGTCATTCTGAATGAACATAATATCCTTTTAGGGGAGGTGATTTTTACAGGAGCTATATCATACTCGAATGTTGACGGCGTTTTTAACCAGCCATTCAAACAAAGCTTAACGGCACTGCTGGAAGTAAAAGATAATGAAACGGCCGCAGCGATTGCAAATTCGACCATTACCATAACCAAAAAAGATGCAGGAAGATCAGATACTGCTTTTGCAGACAGTAAGGGCAACTATAAAATAAAAGCTATTAAAAAATACGAAACTTACCTGGTAAAAGTAGAAGCAAAAGGCTATGAAGCCAATGAGTTTACCATTAATGGAAATGATTTTAATGATGCAAAAAAGGTTTGGGAGGTTTTGTTGAAGAAGCAAAAGGTTATTGAAAATACAAAACTGTCGGAGATTGTAGTTACCACGTTGGGTATCAAAAGAGAGTCCAAAACTACGATGGGGTATACGACAGCCAAAATAGACACAACCAAATTAAATTCAGTAAAACCAATTGATATACCTCAGGTTTTAAATGCGAAGATACCGGTACCTGAAACACGTATCATTATGGGAGGAGTTAGAAGTATAAAACGTAGTAACCAGCTCTTACTCGTTTTAGATGATGTACAGGTTCCCATGAGCCGGATATCAACATTGAACCCAAATGATGTTGAAAATGTCACAGTTTTAAAAGGGGCATCTGCATCAGCATTGTATGGTTCCGAAGCTATGAATGGAGTGATCATAGTAACTACAAAAAAATTAAAGGTTAAGAACCTGGATACCGTTTCTGTTACAGCATCGTTTGCCATTCAGGGAGGAATTAGAATGGGAGCTATGGTTAAAGGAATAACTGTAAAAAGTAAGGTTACTGATACCTTAAGAGTAATTACCACAAAAATTACCAGTGCCATTAAGATCTATCCAAACCCTATGCCACGTGGCGAACAATTCAACCTGTCTCTTAAAATAAAGCAACCCGGGCTGTTTCAAATTCAGATAACAGATGTAGCCGGAAGAATTGTTTTGCAAAAGCAGTTGATTGCTGTAACAAAAGAACAGGTAGAAAAAATAGATACAGATGCCAGGTGGAGTAATGGCAGTTATTATATCAGCCTTTTTGATGATAAACATCAATTGGTAAGCAAAGCAGGTTTCATAGTTCGATAAGTATGGTTGTTTTACCGGTCAAGATTACTTCCTGAAATTTTCCAATAATAAACAGAGAAGTAACTGACCGGTTTTTTATTGGTGTCTGGCCACTAGGCAGATACTTTGTTTAATTAGTGTATCAGTAAATCAATCAGTTCTTATTATAATTGGATCGTTTGTAGTGGCCTGACACCTGAGCCCAGCTATTTAAAAGCCGGATGAAACTGGTGCAATGTATTTCGCAAATATTCCCGGTCCAGGTGCGTATAAATTTCAGTAGTGGTAATACTTTCATGTCCCAGCATTTCCTGCACGGCCCTCAGGTCGGCACCGCCTTCCACCAAATGTGTGGCAAAAGAATGCCGGAAAGTATGTGGCGAAATACTTTTTACAATACCTGCTTTTTTGGCCAGCGCCTTCAGCATAATAAAGATCATCACCCGCGTTAATTTACTTCCCCTTCTGTTTAAAAAAAGATAATCTTCCTGTCCGGGCTTTATGGCAATATGTACCCTGATTTCATTTTTATACATGTTGATATATTTGATGGCATCGCTGCCAATGGGTACTAATCTTTCTTTATCGCCTTTACCAATCACCCTTATAAAACCAATATCCATGTACAGGCAACTGATGCGCAGGTTCACCAGCTCGGTAACCCGTAATCCGCAACTGTACAGGGTTTCCAGTATGGCTTTGTTGCGGCCGCCTTCGGGTTTACTCAGGTCTATCTGTGCAATGATGCTTTCAATTTCTTCAAAACTCAGGGTATCCGGTAACAGCCTTTTTTGTTTGGGTGTTTCTAATAAAGCCGTTGGGTTAACGGTTACGATCTGTTCAATAATGCAGTAGGTATAAAAACTCCGCAGTCCCGAAATGATCCTCGATTGTGAAGTGACCGTCATACCCAGTTCACTGATCCATTGTACAAAATGCTCCAGGTCCTTTAGTTCCAGTTCCTGTGGTGAGACCATTTTATTAACTGCCTGTAAATAATCTGTGAGCCTGGCAATATCACGCAGGTAAGCGGCTACGGAGTTTTCCGACAGCGATTTTTCCAACTGCAGCCAGGCTTTAAATCCTTTTTTATAGGGTTCCCACATTTTTGTCAGGAGTGTTTATGGTAAGAATGTTGATTAAAGTTAATTATAGACTATTTTCACAACTTCAATTTCGTTAATAGTTATCAATAAACAATATGCAGCCAGTTAATCTTCGTTCGTTCAAACAAAAAGTAAGGCATAATAAAAAGCGTTTAAAAAGCTTTTTAACAAAACTTGAAAAAAATACGCCCCGGGGACTGGATAAAATAACGCTGGCGCTTGAACCGGAGGTATGGAAGGAGATTGATTGTCTTACCTGTGCTAACTGCTGCAAGACCATGACACCTACTTATACCAAAGCAGATATAAAACGGATCTCGGCACATTTTGGTGAAACACCACAGCAGTTCAGCGACAAATGGCTTATTTACGAAAAGAAGGATAAGGATTGGCAAAACAAAAAGCAGCCCTGCCAGTTTTTGAATTTAACCGATAATAAATGTTCCATCTACGAAATACGCCCTTTGGATTGTTCTGGCTTTCCACATTTACCTAAAAAGAAGATGGTGGATTATATGCATGTGCACAAGCAGAACATTGAATATTGCCCGGCAACTTATAAGCTGGTAGAGAAGATGCAGCAAGCGTTGAAAGCGTAATTCAATGGATAATTTTTTCGAATCGGAAAACTCTTTAACTTACCGGCACCTCATTATCCATTAACTAATTATCCATTATTCATTATCTATAAATACACATCTTCAATTAAAAAATATTCTACCGGTTCATCTTTTAAAATGCTGATGGAAAGAATATCGAACTGAATCCGTTTCCAATGAGGATGCTGGTACAAATATTCTTCGGCAGCATTAACCAGGTTCTGTATTTTCTTTTTATCAACATTATCTTCGGGGTGGCCAAATTTTTTGTTCAGTCTTGTTTTTACCTCAACAAAATGCAGGATGCCGTCTTTTTCGGCAATAATATCCACTTCCCAGCGGGCATGCCGCCAGTTTTGCTGTAATACCCGGTAGCATTTTTCTGCAAGCCATATTGCAGCCAAAGCCTCTCCATGTGCGCCCGTAAGGTTATGCTGTGCCATATTTCAAAGGTATAAAATAAGGTAATTAACAGTATGAGGACAAATGCTCTTTATTAAATACCTATTGAAAAATTATAATTGCTTATTTTTGCATAAAGCATATTTAACATGAATAAACAAAATACAGCTACACTAATTATAGCAGCCTTATTGGTGATTATAGCGGCATTATCGAGGGTCGTATTATACCCTCATAATTTTAGTCCTATTATTGGGATGGCCATTTTTGCCGGTGCAGTTATAAAAGATAAAAGACTGGCTTTTGCGTTACCCATCCTAGCCATGTTTTTGTCTGATGTTTTATTTGAAGTATTTAATATTGCCCCGGGTTTTTGGGGCTGGGGGCAACTGGTAGGTTATGGCATTCTTGCTTTAATAACCGTTATTGCTTTCAGCATGAAAAAGATCAACGTATTTTCTGTAGCAGGTTATTCAATAGGCTCATCATTAATATTTTTCTTCCTGTCAAATTCGGCGTTCTTTGTTTTTGATAATCCAATCTATCATACTTACACACAGGATTTCAATGGTTATATAGCTACTTTAGCCGGAGGATTACCATTTTTGAAAACAGGTATTATCGCCGACCTGGTTTACACTACTGTTTTATTTGGTACTTATTTCCTGGTGCAATATTTTGCTTTCAGCAAAAAAGAAGTTGCAGCTTAATTTTATAAAAATATTTTTTTAGAGAAACACCTGCCAACAGCGGGTGTTTTTTTATAACGAAGCCTGGGCTTCTTCATAACCTTCATCAACAGCCAGGCCTTTGCCATCGGCAGCGCTGGTAGCCAGTTCGTCGCAACGGTTATTGAACGGGTTATCGGCATGGCCTTTTACCCATTTTAATTTTACATTCATGTTGCGGGCAAGATGAAAATATCTTGTCCAAAGGTCTTTATTTTTTTTGCCACCTTTAAAATCAGTCCTCATCCAGGTTTTTAACCAGCCTTCTTCAATCGCTTTAACAACATACTGACTATCGGAATAAACAACTACCGGTAATTCTTTTTTGGTAATAGCTTCCAGGCCGGTAATAACGGCAAGCAATTCCATGCGGTTATTGGTGGTATGCCGAAAACCTTTTGACATTTCCTTGCGGTGATTATTGAACATGAGTATGACGCCGAAGCCCCCCGGGCCTGGGTTTCCTTTGGATGAACCATCTGTATAAATATTTATTGTATTCAGGTAGTATCTGTTTAGGATGCTAAGTTAATTAAGATGGGAGATAGAGAAGAAAAAAAATAGTGTTACTTCCAGATCGCTAAACGCATATGGCAACGGGCACAACATTTTTTATTTGTTTTTATCATATGCCTTTAATAGTTGCGCTGCTTCAGAAAAATCCCAGCCATATTTTAAAGCCAGTTGCTTTGCCTGTTTTAGTTTTTCAATACAGCCCTCCATATCGTTTATTTTTTGGCGCAGCTTAGCATTTAAAAGATAGGTACTATAGTCTTCGTGTAAAAGCAGGGAGCGGTCGGCCCAGTTAACTGCCTGTAACAATGCAGCTTTATCTTCGATGTGTTTCAGGTAAACTGTAGCCATGGCATTCAACTGGCTGTAGTCATTTGCAACATAGGTTTGTGCCGATTGTAAAGTCTGCTTTTTATAAGCATCCCAGTTTTCAATATGTTCATCCAGTTGCAGATCGCATATAAAAATAAGGGAATCAATTTCCGGTATTTTTATGTCAGCAGCTGGCTTTCGGTACACCGCATAGCCAACTGTATCTTTGGCGATAATAAATGCAGTGAGCATGTCTTTTACCAGGAAATAGATTTTTCTTTTCACCCGTTCCGGAGAGGCAAGGGCTGCAAACTCTATTTGGTGATGCAGTACAAACTGAAACTCCCGTGAATTGATATCAGTAATGCCATTGGCAATGATCCTCCAGTTTATTTCAGATAATAAAGCGGTTTCGCTTTGTGTGGAGAAATATTGTGTAACCATACCGGCATAATCCAGGTCGGCTTTTTTGAGTGCACGTAAATAATCATAGCAGGTATTTGGATTGCTTGTATCCTTTTCAAATTGCTGTTTTAAAAAAGGGATATGTTTTTCGGGATTCAGCGCATTTATGCCTTCTGCCTTAAATTCGGTTGCTGTAAATTCTCCAGTGGTACGGTATATCATGCTGCCGGTGCTGTCAAAAAAAATAAAGGTTGGATAGGATTTTATTTTAAAAGTTTCGTGCAGTTGCACCCCTTCGTCTTTTTCCATATCCTGCTTTACACAAATGAAATGCCGGTTATAAAAATCCGCAACTGCCGGATCGGTAAAAACCTGTGCTTTCATTTTATTGCAGTGCGTGCACCAGGATGCATAACACATTAAAAACACGGGTTGATGGGTGATTTTTGATTTGGCAAGTGCAGTGGATATACCTGCTTTATCAAACTGAATAACCTGTTGTGCAGAAGCTGTTTCAGATGCCGAAAAAATAAAAACTGCTGCAAGTAAACCAGTTATCTTATTCATGTTTTGATGTCATTGTAAGCCGCTGCCAAGTAACAGCATTTTTACTGTAATTAAAGTTAACAGCCGGTTATTACCAGTGGCTTGCCTTTTTTATTTTGAATCATCGTTCTTAAAAAAAACAAATTCTCCGGCTACGCTCAGGCGGAGCCCGAAATCAAATACAGCCCGTTTTAGAAAAACTGTTATGACGTAGCTTTGTATTTCTGTGGCTTCAACAGCGGAACTTTATAACCATGCCAAACTGCAGCGTAAATACTGAACGTTTATTTGGTAATCCATCCGGATACTAACCAGTGTAAATTGAAGAAATGCTGCGGTTTCCATTTTATAATTTACATGCATAAATTGACACAGAAAAGATACATTTGATAAACAGGAACATAATATGAAAAAATCTCAAAAAACATTTTGTATTGATATTGGCGGTTCGCACATAAAAGGCGCAGTAATAAATGAAACAGGTAAACTGTTAACTGAATATATAAAATTTGACACACCGCCCGAGCCAACGCCGCAAAATGTGTTGAATGTAATAAGTAAGCTGGCAAAAAAAAACGGGCAGTTTCAGAATATATCCGTTGGTTTTCCCGGGTATGTAAAGAATGGTATTGTATTAACGGCTCCCAACCTGGGCAATGCTGACTGGGAAAATACAAACCTGGGAAAAAAAATAAGTGCGCTGCTTGGCAAACCCTGCCAGGTGATAAACGATGCAGATATGCAGGGGCTTGGTATTGCAAAAGGCACTGGTTTTGAAATGGTAGCTACCATTGGCACAGGCTTCGGCACTGCATTTTTATATAATGGCAAACTGCTTCCGCACCTGGAGCTGGCCCATCATCCCATAAGCAAGGGTAAAGATTATGATGAATATATTGGCCAGAAAGCACTTGATTACTATGGCAAAAAAAAATGGAACAAACGGATGGAAAAAGTTCTTGCAGTAGTTAAAACCGTTTTTAACTACGACCATCTTTACCTGGGTGGTGGCAATGCTGCACTGCTTAGTTTTCCTTTAGATAAAAACATAACCGTTATTGGTAATGTTGATGGTATTAAGGGAGGGATAAAACTCTGGCAATAGTTACTGTTTTTACTTTCTAAATTTTAGCAGGTAAGCAAATGAAGATTTGCAGCAAAGATAGTAGCCTGTTATAGTTTATGCTAACTATAACTCATCGCTTCCTTTGTTAAAAATTTCTTTAAAAGCCCCATTTGGCCTATATCGTAGCTTTCATGCTGTGCTAAAAAAGCAATGCTTCCGCCTACTGAAAAATCGCCGGTTGGGTTTTTAAACGAACCTTCACTACCAAGTTGTTCTTCTGTAATTGCTTCTAAACCTTCTCTTACCAGGGCACTTGCTTTTTCCCAATGCGCTTTAAGCGTCTCTAAGCTGTCAAACTGCATTGTGTCATCAAAGGGTTTAAAATTTTCAAACATGCCTGCATATGGATTTTGTACAGGCTTGCCTAAAAAGGCAGCGATATTGTAGCGGGCCCAAACGGTATGTGTTACCAACCAGTTAAATGGATTGTTATGGTCGCTGATACGTTGCGTGGCCTGCTCATCTGTAACGCCTTTTAGGGCGTTAATAAACAGGCGCTCATTAAGATTGAAAATTATTTCGGAATGATGCGAAGATTTTTTCATATTTTTTTAGTATTTGGTTAAGTAAAGTAGCTTATTTTTTTATTACTGTATACTTTTTATTTAACAAGCACGCAATTTAGACAAAAGGGTAAACGTTTAAAATTGCCTTTTAGCTATGCTGGAAATGAGGAGCCTACACAGCGGCTGGTACTGGAAATACCTTTGCTACTATACATCTACCGTGTCAAATAAATAAATCTGAACATCATCATTGTCCGGGGCTAAAATTTTTCTATCTGCTGCACAGGCTTGTCCTTGCGGAGAGGCAAATGCAGTTTTAATAGCATCTAAACTATCAAAGTGTAAGGTGCCAATGCAATAGGTATCTGAATGCCCTGTTGTTGAAATAATCGGGCTTCTGCCAACATCATATTTTATCAGTCCGGGAAGTTTTTTTGCCATTGGAATATGTACTTCAAAATAATGTTTGTCAAAAGCGGCTGTGTCTTTTGGCGTTTTATAAATTGCAATCATTCGTGCCATGTATTTTTTTTTGATTGTCATGAAATTTTGTGAGACGAAAATAAACTGCTAATGTTACTTTAATGGGTGTAAAACGGACTTTATAGCTGGCTTATTTGGACAAGAATTTTAATGGAGTATCCTTTTATACTTGCATGTTCCTGATTAAGAAAAGGAATGAGATAGGATAGCGTTTGGAATTATTAGTTACTGCGATAACCGGTTATGCTTGCCTTTTTTCTGGTTTATTGTTCTTTTTGCTTCTCCAAAAAGAACCAAAAAAGAGCCCCGAAATCGAATACAGCCCGATTTCGGGAAGCAGCTATGTGGAGCATTTGTGCTACTGTAGCTTCGGCAGTGGAACTTTACTGTTAAAGTAATTGCGCTGTACTTTGGGTGGTGGAATTTATTTATTGAGGAATGTTTTAGTATCTGATACGTCGCTGGTTGAAACCCGGGCAACGGGAAAGCTTGCATATGCACTTCCGATGATTGTTTCAACGTGATGTTCAAATTGTACAAAACCTGATATACGCTGTTAACTTCAAAAAACAGTAAAGTGTTCAACAGTTTTTATGTTCCTCTTATTTCTTGAGCTGTCAAAGATTTGTTGTTGGATATCCATATCACTTGATGATAGCGTTATATATTTTCCTTTAATAGGGAGGAGAGAAAAATTGTTAACCCCAAAATCAATCTTAATACTACTGTCTTTAAAATTAACAATCCAAGTGCCATAAGTGTATATGTTTTTTAGTTTAAGTTTCGTACTAGGTAGTATTGTACGTGAAAAACCTTTATTTCCACCTAAGTCAATTACCGTGTCAATAGGCGATTTAAGATAATCTTTTTTAAACCAGTATTTTAAAGTACCATCTCTTTGAAATTCAAAAACAATTTGCTTTTGTAAATTTGAATCTATAAAGGTTTTGGGATTAAATTCATCATTGTATGCCCATGGGTGATGTAATAAACATCCTAATGGAGTCAAATTAAACCCATGTGACATGCCTGCATCATCAATATCCGGTGTTTCTAATGCTGAGTCATACTTTTCGTGGCAACTCCATATTACGATGAAGATGAGAAATGAAAATAATAACCGAGTTGAAAGTTGTATCAAAAAATGGCGCTTTAGAATTATCCAATTTCAATTGTCGTCAATTACAGCAAATTTAATAAAAATTGCAATTTGTTTCTGTACGTTTGGATAAAAGCCCCACAATGGTATGCGGCAATAAGAGCGTTATACAACCATGATGCCATTTGTCTGAACGGGTATTTGGGTGGATTGATTGGATTAAGGGGATTCGATTTTTAATAAATTAAAGAAATCATTTTGATCCTTTTAAATCATTGTTCAGACAAATCTACGCTTTGATAAAAGCTTAATAGCAGCAATGCCGATGAACGGATTGCGACGCAACGAAGATGCTACAGGGATATAAAGTCGGTATCAAAAATAAAGTCAAAATTCAAAAAAGGAACGCCTATGAAGCCACATTTTTACTTTTGAATTGAACAGAGATTTCTCCTTTCGTCGAAATGACACCCTTCGACTCCGCTCAGGATTACACCTGAAACACCCCCGTTTTAAACTCCGCAATATCCGGATTATGATCTGCGGCTGCAATGCCTTCCGAGATCATTTTTCTTGTTTCTCCCGGATCTATAATGGCATCAACCCAAAGGCGGGCGCCTGCATAAAAGGGCGTGGTTTGCGAATCGTAGCGTGCGATGAGTTTGCTGAGTAATTCCTGTTCTGTTTCGGGTGTAATTACTTCTCCTTTATTTTTTAAAGTGGCAACCTGGATTTGTAACATGGTCTTAGCGGCTTGTTCGCCACCCATCACCGCAATTTTTGCCGTTGGCCATGCATAAATAAAACGGGGGTCGTATGCTTTGCCACACATGGCGTAATTGCCTGCACCATAAGAGTTACCTACAATGATGGTGATTTTTGGTACAACCGAATTTGCAACTGCATTTACTAATTTTGCCCCATCCTTTATAATTCCGCTGTGTTCGCTGCGACTGCCAACCATAAAGCCGGTTACATCCTGTAAAAAAACAAGTGGTATTCTTTTTTGATTGCAGTTCATAATAAAACGTGCGGCTTTATCGGCACTGTCATTATAGATCACGCCGCCTAATTGCATTTCGCCTTTTTTACTTTTTACTATGAGTCGTTGGTTGGCAACAAAACCTACGGCCCAACCATCCACACGGGCATAGCCGCAAACAATTGTCTTGCCGTAGTCTTCTTTAAACTGGTCAAAGCTGCCTGCATCAGCAATGCAATTGATGAGGTCAACCATATCGTAAGGCTTGGTGTTGCCTGCACTCATGATGCCATACACTTCGCCATTATTTTTTAAAGGAGCTTTAGCAGCAACCCTGTCGAACCCTGCTTTTTTTTGATGTCCCAGTTTGTTCATGATCTTCTTCACCTGGTCAAGACATGCTTCTTCCGTCTTGAATTTATAATCGGCAATACCACTGATGCTGTTATGTGTATCTGCGCCACCCAGGGTTTCGCTGTCAACATCTTCACCAATAGCCGCTTTAACCAAATAGGGACCGGCCAAATAAATAGAACCATTGCCTTCCACCATCAGTGTTTCATCGCTCATGATGGGCAGGTAAGCGCCACCGGCAACACAGGCGCCCATTACGGCTGCTATCTGCGTAATACCCATGGCACTCATTTTTGCATTGTTGCGGAAGATGCGCCCAAAATGTTCTTTGTCGGGAAATATCTCATCCTGCATGGGTAAGAAAACGCCGGCACTATCAACGAGATAAATAACAGGTAAATTATTTTCCATCGCGATTTCCTGCATTCGTAAATTCTTCTTTCCGGTAATAGGAAACCAGGCACCGGCTTTTACGGTTTGATCGTTGGCAACAATTACGCATTGCCTGCCGCTTACATAACCAATGCCGCTTACGGTACCGCCGGCGGGGCATCCGCCTTCTTCGGGATACATGTCAAAGCCAGCGAAGGCGCCAATTTCAACAAAGGGCGTATCTGCATCGCATAAATAACTGATGCGTTCCCGGGCTGTTAATTTATTCCGCTCTTTTTGTTTGGCTGCCGATTTCTTTCCGCCGCCCTCGTATATCTTTTCAAGATGACGTTTTACCTGGCTCCAGGCCATCTTCATCGAATCTTCATTCTTATTGAATTCTAAATCCATAATATTTTTTTTACCGCAAAGGCATATTGGCGCTGAGCGTTTGTTTTAAATGCAGAATAATCTTTATTTTTTAACTAATTTTAATTTGATTATTTCATCCGCAGTAGAAAAGGTACATATTTTCTGTGCCTTTGCGTTTCTGCGGTTTCAACTACAAAAATATGGCTAATGAAATTAACCGCATATTAAAACTGTTTGCCGCTTTGCAGCATGGCGAATGCTGGATAGGTAACAATTTTAAAGAAGTGCTGCACGGTGTTGGAGCTGCTGATGCAGTTAAAACGATTTCTGGAAAAACAAACAGTACCTGGCAACTGGTAGCTCATATTACTTACTGGCGTACAGCAGTTGTTAACCGGTTGACGGGAAGTGATAATCCTCCGCCTTTTTTTGATTTTTTATTGCCCGAAAATTGTAACGAAGAAAGCTGGAAGCAGGCGCTGCATGATTTTGAATCTGCCTATCACATGTTGCGCAATGCTATCTCTCATTTTAATGAAGAAAACCTGAACAACCCTTCTCCCCGCAAGGGACAAACCTTTTATGAATTGATCATGGGTTGCCTGCAACACGATGTCTACCACCTGGGGCAGATGATGTTATTGAAAAAAGTTTCAGCATGATAATTGCTTTGTTTAGCTAAACCTTATTCGTATGTTTAAAAGCAAACCCTGCTCCCATTTATTTCCTTTTCTTCTTTTGTTGATATGCGCCTGTATGCAACAACCTGTCTTTTCTCAAAAAACAAAACTGTATGACCTGGTAAAAGATTTTAAAGCTGTGCCGGATAATAAAACGGACAACTACCTGGCTTTTGTAAAAGCGGCAGAAACCATATCCAGTGCAGGTGGCGGACAATTAAATATTCCTAAAGGCAACTATTATATTGCTGCTTATAAAACCGCTGAGGTAAATAAATTATATACGGCCGACGATATAATTTTTAAAAATTGCAACAACTTAACCATCATAGGTAATAATGCGGTTATCAGGGTTAATGGAAGTTTTACAAGAAAAGACGACTACCAACTTCCCGGAGTACCTTATACCTATTCACACAATAATACCGTTTGTGTGTTTAAATTAATGAATTGTAAAAACGTTTTGTTAAAAGATATTACGCTGTATGGTGAAGTTGATAAAATGCGGAAAGGAAATGTTGTAGAAGGCGAATCTTATGGAGTGAATATATCCGATGATGAACCTGCACAGGTAAGCAGTAAAATTGTTTTAGAGCATGTAACTACCCATCATTTTGCTGCAGATGGCCTTTTAATTAAAAGTAACGGAGAAGATATACTGGTAAACAATTGCAACTCGTATAAAAATGCCAGGCAGGGACTGAGTATCGTTAAAGGAAGAAACATCAAAGTCTTAAATTCTTCTTTTGATTCTACAGGAGTAACCGGTGCATATGGCTGGCATGCACCCGGTGCAGGTATTGATGTGGAAAATGAATTTGGTGCCGGAAAGTTAACCGATGTACTGATCAGGAATTGTAATATGCGGGGAAATAACGGATTCCAGATCGTTACCACATTGCCATCAGAAAAAATTCTCATTGATTCCTGTTTTATATCAGATCCCTTAGCAGGTTATGTTGATGGTTTACATGGTGTAGGTATGTACAGTCTCAATTCAACCATTTCTAATTCAATCATTTTTGCAACTATACAAATTGATATTGCAGACCAGGGCTATACAGGCCCGGTGATACAGCAGATCAACAAAAACCTGATCTATTCGGGTATGAGGGCATTGGTAAGTTCAGACTTTTCGAGGCCGGTTAATATTACTGATAATATCATCATTATGTTACCAAAACCAAAGATGGATGATTATTTCCCTTACATACAAAATCCAAATTGCGTTTTTAACCGGAATATAATAGTTGTTCATGCGGACAGAATAAAAAAAGAACCCAATACAGTAGTGTCATTGGTGCAGTCAGCTAAAGAAGCTAGTGAGGATTTTTGGCTGGTTAACGGTTATGATATGCCTTTAGAAAAAAGAAGAGCCAATTATTTTATGCCTGCTGTTAATGGTACTAAAATTATTAAAGATCATTTTTTTGCCCAAAGTGATCTTGTAAGCAGGTATGGGTTTAATAAAACAAATTTTCTCACAGATGAACAGGTAAACACAATATTAAATAGAGAACTGTTTACTGCCTATAAACAAACATCATTTAACCGTAAATACCTTTTACAGGCAAATGAGGTTCGTAAGTATTGTGCCGGGTTAGTCAGCGAGGCAAAGAAAATTAAATAATATACCTCTTATTGTTTTTACAGGATATTTGTATTAATTACAAACTTATCTTCCAGGATTTTTCCAGAACCGTTTATCTTGTTAGGGATAGATGGGGAGATAAAGTAAGAGAAAAGTAGAAAGGCAGAAAAGTACAAGACAAAGAAAAATCAAAAATCAAAAATAAATTTTTTTAAAAATAAAGTTTAATAATTAGGCAGATCAGATTTCAAAACAGTCCAAAGGAAACCAGCCAGATGAATACGCAGCAACAGCGGGATAATTTTTTAATTAAAAACCTGATGGTGGCCGGCAGCATTCAGTTAACCTATTCGCATTACGACAGGATGATCGTAGGCGGTGTTGTTCCGGGTGCATCGGCCATTGGCTTACCAAATGAAGGAGAATTAAAAGCAAATTCCTATTTAGAAAGAAGAGAAATGGGTATCATTAATGTTGTTGGGAAAGGAACCGTAACAGCAGATGGTGTAGCATATGAAATTGAAAAACTTGAAGCCGTATACCTGGGTAAAGGCAGGCTTAGTTTTATTTTGACCTGCACAAAACACAAAGAGTGATGCACTTTATGGGTGAGCCGCAGGAAACAAGGCATTTGGTTGTTGCCAATAACGAAGCCATTATTTCTCCGCCATGGAGCATGCACTTTGGTGTAGGTACCGCCAATTATGGTTTTATCTGGGGCATGGCAGGAGAGAATAAAGAATTTACAGATATGGACCCGGTGCCGGTTGCTACTATAAAATAAAAGTAATTCAGCGTGATGTTATTAGTAGCGATTGTATTTATGCCCGATCATTTCAAAGGCCAGCTAGCTGGCTGCCTTGCTTTCACTAAAAATATTTGGAAAGAAAACTGCTTTGTAAAAAATTGATCTTTATTTTTTTTCAATGCTGTTATTGTAAAACCCGCTTTAAAATATCATATGTTTTTTAAAAGGGTCTAAAAGGTTTGTTTATTGCATTTTTGTTTAATTGAATATCACCTTTAACTCACAACCATTACCGGGTGAGGAGATAACCATCATTTCACCATTGAAAAGGGATGCCCTGGTTTTGATATTCATAAGACCCACACCTTTTGCTTTTTTACCGGTATCAAAACCTACGCCATCATCTTTTATGCTGAGCACTGTTTTTTTCTTATCCTGAACCAGTCTTATGATTATTTTTTGTGCATCGGCATGTTTCAGAATATTATTAAACTGTTCCTGGATTATCCTGTAAATACCCAATTTTAATTTATCGGATATTTTTTTTTCTTCAAAGCCATGGGCGTGCAGGTTAATGACAATACCACTGGCATTATGTGTTACCTCCATGATATTATTAATGGCTTCCAACAGTTCTGATTCATGTAAGGAAGGAGGAATTAGCGAGTGCGACAGGTTTCTTATCTCTGTAATGGCCGAATTGATAAGTGTGCCTGTTTCTGTTAAGTAGGGGTGATCAATATTTAATTCTTTTGCGGCAAGGCCAAGATATAAACGTGCTCCGGCCAGTATCTGGTTTATATTATCATGCAGCTCGCTGCCCAGTTCCCGGCGTTCCTGCTCCTGTGCAGAGATAACAGCAGCAGTAATTTCCTGTTGTTTTATGTGCCGTTCATTTTCGAGTTCCTGCTCTAAAAATACTTTCTCGGTAATGTTTGTTGCCAGCGCCAGAATAACTTCACGGCTTTTAAACTGAATCCGGTGAGAGGCAATATTCAAATACATTTCTTCGCCAGATTTATTAAGATGCCTCCTGGTATTTACTGACAGGAAATCATGTTTCTGCCTGGCCTCTTCGGCAAAGAGCTTTATTTTATTATGGTATTGTGGATGCCGCAGATCAAGAATTGATTTGCTAAGCATTTCCTTACGGGTATAGCCATACATATCCAATGTAGTTTCATTTACTTCCAGTATTTCGAAGGTTTCTATGTCCCAGATTATTATGCTTGCAGGGTTATTATTGAAGAGGTAACGATATCTTTCTTCCGAATTCTTCAATATCTCTTCAGCTTGCTTTTCTTTTGTAACATCAGTTTCAATAGCAAAGAAATATTTCAGTTTACCGTTTTCATCAAACTGCGGCTGGCATTGAATACGCAGCCAGTACTTTCTGCCTGATTTGGAATAATTCAGTATGTCGCACTCAAAAGGTTCTACTTTTTTTATTTTACTACGCATGAAACGCACAACAGCCAGATTCGTGTCTTCACCTTGTAAAAAGTCGCCGGGTTTTCTGCCAATAGCATCTTCAAATGTGTATTCTGTTATGCTGGTAAACGCTTCATTTACCCAAACGATCTCGCCCTCTGTATCAGTAATAATTACAGCATTGCTGGTTTCCCGGGCAATGATGGATAATTTTTCAATTTCCGCTTCTGCGGTCTTTCTTTCTGTTACATCCCTCGAATTAAAAATATAACCATTTACTTCTGGATCCCCGCTCATATCAGTGATCTTACTTTCCAGCCATCTCCATGCTCCTGCTGCATTTTTAAAACGGAATTGGATTGCACCTATATAATTTTCATCTTTTTTTCTTGATAAATGTGCTTTGATCGTAATCATATCATCGGGATGTACAAAGCCAAATGCATTTTTACCGAGCATGAATTCAGGCTCATAACCTAATATCTTTTTTATAGCGGGGCTGCAATATAAATAGTATCCCCTGGCATCCAGTATCCCCGTAAGATCCGAACTGTTTTGTACCAGTGATCTGAAATGTAATTCACTTTTTGCCAACTGCATCTCGGCTTCTTTTCTTTGTGTAATATCCTGTGTTGCGCCGATAAGTCTTACTGCCTTACCTTCTTTATCGCGGATGATATTTCCCCTGTCGTGTATGTAGGCATAGGTACCGTCATCTCTCAGTACCCGGCATTCTACCTCAAAAAAATCTTTTTTTGTACTATTTACCTCACCACTAACTTGCTTTACTTTATCCCGGTCTTCGGGGTGTACGCGGTCATTCCAGTCACTTATTAATTCAATATCAATTTTCTTGTTGCCGGTCCTGAATATTTTTTTCCAGCCCTCTTTATTCCGGTAAATCTTACCGCTAACCAGGTCCCAATCCCACACCATATCATTGGTAGCCTTACTTATCAGGTTATACCGCTGGTTGCTTTCTTCTAATTTCTGTGCGGCCAGTTTTCTTTCTGTAATATCCCGTCCAAAAACAACAACCCTGCCATCATCAAGCATTTTACTGTTTAATTCAACTTCCACTGCAGTGCCGTCCTTTCTTTTTATTCTTCGTTCGTTATAGATCGCTTTCTTTACTCTAAGGTCTTCAATCAAGATGGGGTTGGCCTCCAGGTCTTCTGCAAAAAGAACATCATTAACATGAAGGCACAGGATCTCTTCCCGGGAATAACCAAACATATCGCAACCGCTGGGATTGACCTCAACAAACCTGGAAGAGGTATCAAATATGCAAATGGTATCCGTAGCCTGTTCGATAAGCGACCGGTAGCGTATCTCACTTTCTTTTACTTTTTCTTCAAATACTTTTCGTTCAGTTACCTCTTTAAAATGTACAGACAGGCCATTATCAGAAGCAAAGGCACTTACCGCAAACCATTTATCGGTGCGATGTGAAAATGCTTCAAAATGTACGGTGCTGTTTTCCCTGATAGCTTTTTGATAATTCTCATAAAATACTCCTGAATCGGGCCTGGCGAACATTTCATGTAAATTTCTGCCGATAACATCTTCTCTTTTTTCTCCAAGTAACTCTTCTGCCTTCCTGTTCCAGTAGGTTACCAGTGAGTTTTTATCTATTGCAAAAAATCCATCATCAATACTTTCCAGTATAATATTTTTTTCATGATATGCTTCCTGTACTTCTTTTTCTGCTTTTTTCCTTTCTGTTATATCACGGGCAAATACAACAAATCTTCTGTCTTCCAGTATTCTGGCGTTTATTTCAACTTCTATAATGCTGGCATCCTTTCTTTTAAATCTTCTTTCGTTGCTGATGACATTACCCGTGTTTAGCTCATCTAGTTTGAAAGGATTCGTCTCCAGGTCTTCTATGATAAAAAGATCGGCAATGCTTAATTTTAAAAATTCAGCTTTTGTATAACCAAGCATTTGGCATCCGCGTGGGTTAATATCAATGATCTGCATAAACTGATCGGCAATGCAAATAGCATCGGTTGCCTGTTCAATGAGTGATTGGTAGCGGATCTCAGTTTCTTTTATTTTTCCTTCTGCTTTTTTTCTTTCGGTTATATCAACGGAGTGGCAGGCAACCCCGCTGATCTTTCCGTCTTTATAGATCGGTTTAAAACCCGTATCTATCCATGAAGCGTTAAGCTTGTTAAAAGCCGGTATAAAAACTTCGGCATGAAAAGATTCTCCTGATAAAGCCCGTACATAACAACCTCTCCAAAAATCTAAAAATTCTTTTGGAAAAACGGCATCTGTCAACAGGTCATCACCCGGCTTAAGCCTGATGGATACAAACGCTTCTATACTTTTAATAAAAGATTCATTGGCGGCCACCAGTTTAAAATCACAGCTTATACTCCATAACTGGTTATCACAGCTATTGATCAATGCATGATAATCATCTTCAGCAGATGCTGTTAAGTGATTGCAGTCAGTCTTTTTTGGATCGGCAGAAATGTAAATTAAACCCCGATGTAGCAGTGATTTAAAAAAAGAAACCCTGCCGGTATCTTTTGACTTAAACCGTATATTCTTTGGAGATAATAATTTATTACCTGTGTTGAATATAGTTTTTTGTTTGGGCAATTTAAACATGGGTTATTTGGATGTAGGGTTCTTCTTTTACACTAAATAGCAGGCAATAACTTGCCAGTATTCATGTGCTAAAGAATCAACCAAAGCTAATCATTATTAAGATAGAGTCAAATCTTTGCACGGCAATATGGATAGACTATACAAATATTATGCTGTATTTTATTATGATCACTTTCAAACTAAAATAACCGGTGAGCGGTTTTTACATTATAGTTTAAATGTCCTTGTGATACTACAAACATGGGTTAAGTATATATTTTAACGTAAAGGCTTAAAGTACAGCCTATATAATTTTACTTTTAGCAGCGGTTCCTGATAAATACCACCCGCTAAAGGGCTTTACGGTGGCACAATTTGTGATGCCGTCTTTTCCGGTGCCAGGCACTTTTGTTTCAAGTTGCATGGCAGCACCGGCCAATAGTCCTTTCATCATTTGCGGCGTAATACCCGTAAGCGGAATTTTTAATCTCCTGTTCCAGGCAGCACCGGCCACGCCTGCATAACTGCCAATATCAATATAAATGAAGCGCCCGTTTGGCGGACCCTGTACAATTGGGCCCGAAAAATCGGGTAAATTAGCTAATGGCTGTAGCAAACCTAATTTGCCGCGATCTTTTTTCCAGGTTATTTTTTTATTTGTCATACAAGGTTATTTTAAATTTGAACGCAGCATCAAGGCGGGCAGAACTATTATTATTCCGTTATTGGATCTACTTAAAATTGTGACCTGTAAAAGGTAAATGCTTTACAGATTATATTGCTGACAAGCACAGGCGTTGAAAAAACTATCATGGCATTTTATATTCATCAGGACCTATGTCCTCAATTCTGTAAATGAGTTTCCCATGCTCATATTTTTTTATACTAATTAACCAATCCCAGTTTTTACTTTTAAGTGGAGGTTGGGGCCCCAGGTATCAGCCTTTGCTCTTCCTGCTGAAAGAAATGTTTTACATTTGGAGCCAGTATAACAAGCATAAAATATAAGTATGACGATCCGGCAATTATTTTCAAAAAATAAAAACCTGCTTGCTTACGGCATAAGCCTGGCCCTGCTTTTGTTTTTGCTTAAATGGCTTGAGTTAAGGTTCATCATTTTTGACCATGCCATGGAAGTGTATATTGGAGCAATTTCCATCATTTTTACGGGCCTCGGTATCTGGCTGGTGCATAAATTAACCAAACCAAAAGTGCAGGTGCTGATCGTAGAAAAAGAAGTTTACATCAACAACAATGGCGAATTTATTTTAAACGAAAAGGAAATGTTGCGGCTTGGTTTAACCAAACGTGAACTGGAAGTACTGCAGTTGATGGCTGAAGGCTTGAGTAATGATGAGATCTCTGCACGTTTATTTGTTTCACTTAATACCATTAAGACACATATATCCAAACTTTTTGAAAAACTGGATGTAAAACGAAGGACACAGGCCGTTGAACTGGCAAAAAGACTAAGCCTGATACGCTAATACACATACTTTAGTATTCCGGATGGGAATATTATACTGTTTGATCAGTATGTTTAAGATAGTTACTGCGATCGTTTTATTATTTACCAGGCGGTTACTTTTTCTCCAGGTAGTTTTTCAGCGAAGTGTTTATAATTGCATCCCAGCCTGCTTTAAAGTTACTGATGGCAAAAGCGTTATTTGCTGTTTCGGGAAAAGAACCAATGCCGGTATGCGTTAGCCGCAGTAGTGTTTTATCCCCTTTTTCAAATAAGTCAAAACTTACAAAAGAGATGCCTGGGTAGCCATCGTAACGCCAGCTATAGGTTAGTTTTTTTTGTGGAGTGGCTTCAGTTATTTCGCAGAGGTGCAAAAACTGCGGCCCTTCATCAGGGCCGCCGGTAAATTGAAATTTAAAATCTGGTTCCGCCTTAAATTCGGCCAGGTCAAAATACCAGGCTTTCATTTCATCCTTACTGGTAATGGCTGTCCAGACTTTTGCAACAGGTGCATCAAACAACCTTTCGATAGTAATTATTTCGTTGTTCATGATCGTGTTTTTTTATTTTTGAAATTGATTTTTTTGCCAGGTGCAGATCCAGTGCATCCAGTTTATTATTCCAGAATAAACGATACTGCTCTATCCATTTAGAAACCTCGTTCAATTGTTTTAGCTGTACTTCGCAAAACCTTTCCCTGCCTGTTTGTTTAATTACGAGCAAACCACATTCGGTCAATATTTTGATATGTTTTGAAATGGCGGGCCTGCTGATGCTGAAGTTTTCGGCCACGGCATTCAGGTTCATGCTTTGCCGGGCTACCAGCCCGATGATCTCTCTCCTTGTTGGGTCGGCAATTGCCTGGAATACATCCCGCCGCATGTTTTATAATTTATCTTATGTAACTAATCGGTTAGAAATATAAGGTAACTGTTCGGTTACGCAAATTTATTTTTCAGTTGATGAAGTTTTTAAGTATGATCTTTTGAGCCAGAAAACCGGGTAAGAAATGAATGGAATATTTATTTTTTTGATGACCATTGCCTGTCTAAGGTAATGGCTTCTTTTAAAAGCTTCACAACTGCATTTACATGTATCTCCTCCACATCATGATAAATTTTATAAAAGATCTGTTTGTTGGTGCCGTGCGTTAAATATTGATCAACATCAGCAAGTTTATTGCCATACCAAAACCCAAGCAGTACGCCTTTTTTAATGCCGCCACGTGGAATGGCCGCCGGCCACACGATGCAGATACCTTTATGCGCGTAAAAGAAAGGGACATTATAAGAAATTTTTTCTTTGCAATAAGCAGGTAACTGATCGCTGATAAGCTGCCGCAATACATCCACGATGATGCGTTCCTGCTCAGGAATGGCATCGTATAACTGCAGCACAGTTTTTATTTTTGGATTATTAATGAATGGCAAGTTTCGTTTTTTATAATTCTATTCTAAAATGATGTGCAATGATCTTCATTTTTTTATTCAAATAAAAACGATGGGCATCAAAGCGCTGGTGGTTGGAGTTTAAGTGTATGGTTTTAATTGATCTTTCTTTGGCCATGTTTACCAGGTGGTCAAATAAATGCCCGGCATAGCCTTTTCCTCTTGCTTCTGCACTGGTAACAAAATCATCCAAGTCAATGATGAGCCCGTCGTACAAAGTAGTGGTGTATCTAAAACCGGCAACAGAAACGGTCCGGCCTGCATCTTCCAGGAATATCAAATGGTAACCTTCTTCTTTCATCTGGTCCATGGTCGACAAAAAACTCTCCAGGTTATGATGCGGCCTTAATTCCTTCATCACTTCAAAACAATTGATGAGATCTTCTTCAGTTATTGCATGTTGTATTTGCATGATCGACTATTTGGTAAAATATAAAACAGGATAAATATTATTCCAGTTCACTTAATAAACCCTGCAGGTCAAGTGCTGCACTATACATCTCCAGGCTGCCATCTGCTTTTTTAGGCCATTGGTCTTTGGGCCTGTCCCAATACAATTCAACGCCGTTCTCATCTGGATCGTTTAAGTACAATGCTTCTGATACGCCATGGTCGGCAAAGCCGGTAAATGGATAAGCCGCATCCGTTAAGCGTTTGTAAATAACAGCAAGGTCTTTTCTTGTAGGGTACAAAATGGCTGTATGAAAAAGCCCCACTGCATTTTCTGTTGCGGGTGGTAAACCCTTGCTGTACCAGGTGTTTAGCCCGATATGGTGATGATAACCACCCGCCGAAATAAAAGCAGCATCGGTTCCATACATGATGGTTAATTCAAAACCAAGCAGGCCACAATAAAATTCAAGGGAGCGGTTAATATCGGATACTTTTAAGTGCACATGGCCAATTCTTGTCTGTGCCGGAACAATATAATCTGTAGGCATGTTATTTCCATTTTATGTTGCAGCCAATACTTGCACGTTGTATTGTGGGTACAGGTTTATTATTGATCAAACAATCGAGTGCATGACGGATGCCTTTTCCGCTAACGGATATATCATTACCCGGACGGGAATCATCCAGTTGTCCTCGGTAAACCAATTCGAGTTCCTTATTATAAATAAAAAAATCGGGTGTACAGGCGGCATCAAAGGCTTTGGCAACTTCCTGTGTTTCATCATAGCAGTAGGGGAATGGGTATTGCATTTGTAAAGCTTTTTCCTTCATCTTGCCAGGTGCATCAGCAGGATAAGTTATTACATCATTGGCATTGATGGCGATAAAATTTATTTTTTGTGTAGCATAATCGTTTGCCAGTTTTACCAATTCGTTATTTACATGCAATACAAAAGGGCAATGGTTGCAGATGAACATGATCACGGTTGCCAGTTCGCCTTTACTTTCGGGTAATGAAACGGAGTGGTCCGAAATAGTGTCTTGTAATGTAAAAGCCGGGGCTTTTGAACCCAGGGCCGTCATGGTTGAAGGAGTGAATGCCATTGGCTAAAGGTAGCTAAAAATTCACCGGGTTATTTTAAGTAAAGCAGGTTTGGGTTGAAATTTATTTGTGGAATGCTCTTTGCAGCAACTGTTGATGTTAAACAGATAATATTGTATCTTACTTTTTTAGACTTAATTATAACTACATCATGAGCATGAAAAGAAAAATTGGTTTATTGTTGGCCTTTACATTTTTTATCAGTTTACAGGCTGTATGGGCACAAACTTCTACAGACTTCAATAACTCGGGGCTGGTAAAATATAAAGCAAAGAATTATCCTGCAGCACTGCAGGATTTTAATAAGGCTGTTGAGTTGGATGCAAAAAATGAAAAGGCATTGCACAACCGGGGACTGGTAAAGTATGCGCTTAAGGATTATAACGGTGCCATCCAGGATCATACGCAGGCTATTGCATTAAATCCTGCTTACAGTAATGCGTATAACGACAGGGGAATGATCTATTACCGCCAGGATAATTTTGCTGCGGCATTAAAGGATTACAATAAGGCAATTGAAACTGATCCGCAATATTTTTTGGCTTATAAGAACCGTGCAACGGTTGAGTATGCACAAAAAAGTTATGATGCGGCTGATAAGGATTATGCCAAATGTATAGAACTGAAAGCAGATGATGCAGATGGATATTTAGGAAGAGGTTCTATTCAGACTAATCTTAAAAATTATGCGGCCGCTATTAAATTTTATGATAAAGCCATCGAATACGAACCCAATAACACGGTTGCTGTGCTTAACAGGGGCAATGCAAAATATGCACTTAAAGATGTTAAAGGGGCGTTAGCCGATTTTTTACTGATAACAAAACTGCAACCGGGTAATGTGAATGTATATTTTAACCTGGGGGTAATTTATATGGGAGAAAACAGATCCGCCGAAGCCATTGCAGCTTTTAAAAAATACAATGCATCATTACCAATGGAATGGAGCGGCTATAAAAATACAGCAGATGTTTATTACCTGCAATTAACAAAATACGATAGTGCAGCATATTATTACGAAAAAGCTTACCAAATAAATAAAAATCAAAAAGACATTATTGAACGGCTGGGGTATAGCTTACTTAACCAGAAAAAAATACCAGAGGCTATTGCTATGTTTAAAAATCAAATTGCTTTGTTGCCAAATGATTATTGGGGTTATTATAACCTGGGTGCGGCCTTAAGTGTGGGCAAACAGCCGGAAGAATCTATTAAGAACCTGGATATTGCATTGGATAAACGTATGGTTGAACTGGCTATATGGGAAACTGATAAGAACCTGAATAATGTGCGCCTTCTTGGTGATTTTAAAGAGTTGTTGCGAAAATATTTTAATAAAGATATCCTGGCTAAATACCCAAATATGTTTTTGGGCTTTTAATCAGCGCATTAATTGAAAAAGCTGTCAGCGTGAGGAGCGCATGCCTGGCATCCGCCGAAAAAAATGCTTTAAATTTTTTGCAAATGACAGCAAGATTTTTTTTCTCAGCTTCGCTGTGAAAAAGTTTTGCCACGAAGCCACAAAGGCACTAAGTAAAAAAATGCTACGCATTTTCCTTTGTGTCTTAGTGCCTTTGTCCACAGGACCCTGCGGATGGCTAAATTCAATTTTTTAAAAAATTGTTCGTCACCCCTTTTAAATACTTGTTTTTAATCCCGCCTTCGACATGCCCGGGCTTGACAATCTTTCGTTGTCATGAATTTTCAAACTAATGTAGCAGCGTAATTTTAATGATCAAAGGTTTCTATTTCTTTTTTATTTCAAACAGTTCTATGCCATGCTGAGTATAAAAAGCTTTCAGCATATTTACTTTTTCTTCGTACTGGCTGATAAACCAATCGTCGTACCGGGCCAGGTAAATGGCTTCCAGTGCAGGATTGTTGATACATGCTTTAATGGTTTTAACAGCCATACCAGCCGAAAGTATAGCATTTAAAATGCCCTGCCCCGCAGCAGGATCTATAATGCCGGCAGCATCTCCGCAAAGCAAAAGTCCTTCTTTACATACCGGTCTGAACACCCGCCAGCGCCTGTTGGATTTTTTTATTTCAGTAGCCATGGCATAATCCTGTAATTGGGCAGGCGGTAAAAATTCATGCTGCCCTTTAAGTCCCAGTCTTGTCCAGGTACAACGGTTGTGCAGTTCAGGTGCAAGCCATGTCCAGCCATGCTGCTGCGGTATGAACCTGGTGATCTTTTTTTCAAAAAGAAAATGATCACCAGGTATGTCTTTACTTACACCCGTCCAGGTAATAAGTGGTGGTGAGTAAAATTTTTCTTTGAATTGTAATTTTTTTCCGGCGATATGTTTATACCCACGTGCATCAATAATATACCGGCAGGTAAAATTTACGCCCGATATTGTCATCAATCCGGTAACACGGTCATCAGTATTTATAAGATCTGAAACAGCGTCATTTCCATGTACAGTTATCCCCTGTTCAACAACAGCCCGCAAAAAAGCAGTATCAAATATTTCGCGGTTTATATGATGTCCCTGCCAGGCACCCTGTTCGTCTTTTCCAAAAAGATTAGATTGGTCATGTACAACTATGCCTTCATACATTCCTTTGGAGGCAAGGTTAATGCAATGAGCGGCATGTAATTGTGTAAGTATGGATGATACACCCGGGTGGATACTTTCGGAAGGCTGGTCTTCATTGCTTTTGGTGTCGGAGTTTTTTTTGTTACCCGTTATCACAAGCACCTGCAATCCCTGCATCTTGCAGGAGATAGCAGCAGCGCAACCCGCAGGGCCCGAACCTATAATAATTACATCAACATGCAATAGCTTTTATTTTACATGCCAGTTTATAATTCCATTCTTTTTTATTTGAGTCCATGCAATTTTTGTAACAGCATTGGGATCAGTTGTTACCTGGCATACATAGATCTGTTCTCCATCAACATCAAGCCTGCGCCTTTTCAGATCAGGCTCCCAATCTGATGGCAGTGGATCTTTATCGGCAACTGAGTTGGCAAAAACATACAGATAACCTTCGCCGCTGATCCTGGCATTTTCTTTTTTGCTTATCCAGTCTTTATTAAAACCAGCAAGATCTGCCGGAATGCCCAGTGCTGCAACATCTTCTTTTCCCCAGTTCACTTTTTCGGCGCTTACCAACCATAAATAAGTATAGCCCGTTATTTTGTCTTTGTATTCACTGGTGAAATTCCTTTGCGGTAAACTATGAATGCACAATTTCAGGCATTCCATTCGTTTTATCAGTTCGCTGCTTTTTAATTTGCGCAACTGCGACATATCCAGTTTTCCATCCAATGCATTATTAACTGCATCGGCCCGGCCCAGGTCGGTGAAATTGATCCTCCATTTGCCAGCTTTCTTTTGAAGATAGGGGCCCTGTTCACCATCCCAGCCCCATGATTCATGCGTTTTGCCTGCAGGCCCGTCGGCACAAATACCAATTTCATGATCGAGTAATGGAACAGCTGTAGGATTACGAAAATCTTTTTCATTAGAGCCCTGGTAAGTACGGGATGCATCGGGTGAAGTGGCGGGCCACATACCGTTTAGTGCCGCACAAAATTTCATATCCTCAATGAATGGAGAGCCAAGCCCTTCGGTGCCAATATAAATATCATTCTTAACACCGCAATACGTAACATCCCAACCCGGCGCAAAGACAGAAGAAGCTATATCCGGCAGAAATCCCGATATGTCGTATCCTCTTTCCGAAGCAGGATTTTTATACGCAGCAAGTCTTTCCGTGGCTATACCTGTTTTCTGTTTCAGCGAACCGGATAACACAGCCAGGTAGGTTTCTGATGTATTGTCCGATTTGGTATCAATCATTTTTGGATTGGGTTTTATCCTTGCTGTCGCCAGGCATGCCACACCGCCTTCGTAAAAACTACTTTCTTTGCTAAGGCCGGGGGCTATATCAAAATTTTCAAAGTCAAGCGGATCTACCTGCGGAAAAAAATCGGGTGCCGTAACAATAGAAAAAGCAGGCAGGCATTTTTTCTGCACGTTGTTTATTTTGGCCGTGCTTAATAAACTTACATCAACACGTACGCTGCCATCGCAAATACTGTCTTCAAATAATGGGGCATAATAATCACCACGTTTCATTTCATTCTCAAAACTTTGGGTTTTGGTTTTTGGCAATGCAGTGTAAGTGGTATCCTGTTTTATTTTATTGGTGATGTTTACAAATAAAGGTTTGTTCCTGGGCGCTTCATAGTTGTTGTAGACCCGGTGCAGGTTGTTGTTATTACCGTCTAATAATTCCACATCCTCTACCAACTGTGTACACAGGGCTGTAAAATACCGATTGTCATATGGCTTTTCCACATGCTTAGGTACTTTAAAAAATAATATTTTCCCATCTTCCCTGGCAGGCCTTATCAGGTCTCTGTACTGAGAGATAACCAAAAAAGAAGAACCTGCATGGCGTAGTGTATCATCCTGTTCAATCAGGTCTTTTGAGAATCTTGGTTTAGGTATTTGTGCTTTCATGGCAACTTTCCGGGAGAGGTATAATTTTTCCAGTTTCTCGCTCTTATGCAATTCGGCAAATTGAATTGTAGCATCCTCAACCAGTGCATCATTATTAAAGACCTTGCGGATTGGTTGTAAAAAAAACTTGCCGGCATCATTCCTGTCATCTTTGCTGTCGTTCCCTTTATGCTCACCAGATCTTACCAATGATATGTTGGTGTTTTTTACTTTACGTGCAATGTATAATCCATAACGTGCGGGCATTACAGCCACATTCTTAATGCGGTTTTCATCCATGGGTTTGGCAGTGTGGCAACGGTTTATTGTATCATAATGCAGCGGCTCATTGCCAATGCGGGCAATACCTGTACGTGAGTAAACCATGTCGGCATAAGCATGGTGCGGTGTTTTAAAAGCCGGCCTGTATTCGTAAGCAAAGACAGCAAATACCAGTTCTTCATTTTCTTTCAACTGGTAAATAGATTGTAACTGCGCCCAATCGCAAAGCGCATAGATATAATTTTCCAGCAGATCAATTTGGGGTAAGCTACAATACGCTTTTATGCCTTCGGGCCTTACCCTTGGACTGGCCATGGCGTGGTATAATAAACTGTAGGCCGGAAATCCGGGCTGTATCAGCCTTTCGCCCGCAAAATCATCATAACCGGATTGTTCATGTTGGCGCAATGTATTTAATTTACCTGTATCAATTTCTTTCAGCAGTTCCTTTTTTAAGTCATCGCCCGTAAGATTAATATTTACACCCAACACTTCCTGCAGGTGAGCAGCCCAGCCATTTGTTTTCATCCATTCAAACAATTGCTGAACATTTATTTCCAGCTCATTATTTACCGTTGCGGTCTTGAAAATATTTAATGGCTTTTCTTCACCGCTGTACCATTTCTTAATGTTGTTAAAACCTAATCCAAGCCCTAAGGTTAGTACAGATGTTTTTTTTACAAATTCTCTACGTTGCATGTGATGAAATTAGTTTTGGAAAATGGGGTACCTTTTATATAATTTTATCAATATACAAAATAGTATTTTTTACAGGATCTTTTTAAAATCTTTTCAACATCAGTTTTTGATTAATGATGCATTAGCTGAACGTGGCGAAGAAATGCTGTAAGTTTGCTTATATTAAAGCGGGTTAAAAATTATATTACATGAAAAAAATAACATGGTTGCCTTTGTTTGTTGGTTTGATCCTTATCCAGGCATGCAGCAGCACAAAAAATACAACTGCATTAACTGATAATGGTAAACTTGATATAACGTTTGTACAGATCAATGATGTGTATGAAATAGCACCGCTTGAAGGCGGTAAAACGGGTGGCATGGCGAGGGTAGCTACTATTAAAAATAATTATCTTCATGATAATCCCAATACATTCCTGGTTATTGCCGGTGATTTTTTAAGTCCTTCTGTTTACAACAGTCTTAAATACGAAGGCAGCCGCATTCGTGGAAAACAAATGGTGGATGCGTTGAATACCGCCGGTGTAGACCTGGCCGTTTTTGGTAACCACGAATTTGATATTACCCAGCCAGAACTGCAGAGCCGCATTAATGAATCCAGGTTTAAATGGGTATCTACCAATACATTTGAGAAAAACGGGAATACGATTGCGCCCTTTGTAAAACATACCGCTGCCGGTGCCGGGCCTTTTGCCGAAACTTATATTATGCCGGTGAAAGATAAAGATGGTACAACAGCCCGGATCGGTTTCATTGGATTAACTATACCTTTTAATAAAGCAACTTACGTTACATATACCGATGTATTTTCAGCGGCGCAACTGGCTTACGATAAAATAAAAGATTCCTGCGATGCGGTGATAGCCGTTACGCACCAGGCCATGGATGATGACATTAAACTGGCGAGGCAGTTACCCGGACTGACCCTCATCATTGGTGGGCACGAACATACCAGGCATTATGCAAAGATCGGTAACGTGTATATTACCAAGGCAGATGCCAATGCAAGGTCTGTTTATATTATTAAGCTGAAGATCAATAAAAAAAATAAGCAGGTAAAACTGGCAACAAATCTTATTGATATAAATGAAAGTACGGCGCTTGAACCGACAACAGATGCTGTTGTAAAAAAATGGACAGATATCGCCAATAAGAATTATTCATCCATCGGTTTTGATGCGCAGAAAATAGTTATGCAAACCGGTGAACCGCTTGATGGGCGTGAGGCTTATATAAGAGCGGGCTCAACCAATCTTAGCAGGTTGATCGTTTCTGCGATGGAAAAAGCATCGCCAACCGCCGATATTGCCATAACCAATGCGGGTTCTATAAGACTGGATGATATTTTGCATCCTCCTGTTACGCAGTACGACATCATACGCAGCTTGCCATTTGGCGGCAGCATTATGGAAGTAGATATGAAGGGAAGCCTGCTGATAAAAATATTGAACGCCGGGAAAAAGAATGTGAATATTGGCGGCTACCTGTTGTATTCTGCTTCGCTTACACAGGATAGCATTATGGGTAACTGGTCTTTAAAAAATATTCCGCTTGATCCCAATAAAATCTATAAAATTGCCTGCAGCGATTTTTTAATGACCGGTGGTGAAGCCAACCTGGATTTCATGAATGAAAAAAATCCTGATGTAGTAAAAATATATCCCGTGTTTACAGATATGAATGACCCGAGATCAGATATCCGCCGGGCAATATTTATGTATTTGGATGGGAAAGGGAATTAGAATCGCAACAACTAATGAAAACAATGACAGATCAAATAACCGGCAACACAACAAAACAAGATAGCATAAGGGGATATGCAAACGTAAACGGGTTAAAACTATATTACGAAATTCATGGCACTGGACCGGCATTGGTTTTAATTCATGGTGGCGGCTCAACTATCCAGACAACTTTTGGCAGGGTATTATCTTCATTTGCAAAAACGCATAAAGTAATTGCGGTGGAAATGCAGGCCCATGGCCACACTGCCGACATTGACCGGCCTTTGACATTTGAGCAGGATGCAGATGATATTGCTGCGCTGCTGGAGCAGCTAAACATTGATAAAGCAGATATTTTTGGTTTCAGTAATGGCGCAAGTACCACACTACAGTTTGCCATCCGGCATCCCGGCATTACCAATAAAATAATTGTTGCTTCCACTTTTTATAAAAAGGCAGGCGCACCCAACTGGTTCTGGGATATGATGAGCAAACCTACATTTGAACAAATGCCACAGCAGTTAAAAGATGCGTTTCTGAAAATAAACCCCGACAGTAATGCGCTTCACCGGATGTATGAACGTGATGTAGCAAGAATGCAATCATTTCCGGATATCTCAGACGGACAAATGAGCGCAATTAAATCTCCTGCATTGATTATTATTGGCGACAGGGACGTTGTTAGTCCTGAACATGCAGCCGAAATGCATTGCCTGCTTTCCAATTCAAGGCTTGCCATATTGCCTGGCGGACATGGAGAATACATTGGAGAAATAACAACAGCACAGGACATGTTTTTTATTGCTGCCACTGTTGCAATGATCAATAAATTTTTAAGTGAACCAATAACGAAAACGAATTAGCAGTTTTGATGGGTGTCGGAGTATGAAACCCATCGCTCAGTCATGCTGATGCACAACCTGTCCCGATCACTTCTGGAAGCATCTCATTCGCTTTTGTAATAACGCCAACAGCGGCGAAACAAGTGTATCGTCCCAGCGGGGTTTTCACAGCTTGCTGCATTATTTATTAGATACTTACGTGAAACCCCGATGATTAATGCTGCTCAACAATTATGCCACCACGCTATAGATCCCGGTAATGTTCCGGCAAAAAATACTGAGTTATTCCCAATTCGTAAAAAGATTGTCCCAGCGGGGTTTTCACCGCCTGCTGCATTATTTATTAGATACTTACGTGAAACCCCGATGATTAATGCTGCTCAACCATTATGCCACCACGCTATAGATCCCGGTAATGTTCCGGCAAAAAATGCTGCGTTATTCCTAATTCGTAAAAAGATGCACTGATTGTCCCAGCGGGGTTTTCACCGCCTGCTGCATTATTTATTAGATACTCACGTGAAACCCCGATGATTAATGCTGCTCAACCATTATGCCGCCACGCTATAGATCCCGGTAATGTTCCGGCAAAAAATGCTGCGTTATTCCTAATTCGTAAAAAGATGCACTGCTGTGTACATACGAAACAAAATCTTTCGCCAGGTTCCACTTTCCACTAACCGGGTTGTGGTGGATGTAATTTATTTTCTGCCGTAAGAATTTATCGGAAAATATGGGCTTTGCATCAAAAGAATTTTTAAATACTTTATGAAGCTGGCCTTTCTTTTTTTCACCCTCAGTAACCGATGCAGCAAGCAATTGAAGTAAAGCTGTTTCTTTATTTTCTTCAAGCCGGTTCACAATTTCATAAGCCATAAAGCGTTTTGCATTGCCGATGATCTTATTCAGGTCAAAATTGGGTTCCGGAAAATGTAATATGCAATGCACATGATTGGGCATAATTGCATAAGCAACAATAAATACCCTATCCTGTTTTAAGATATTGAACCAATGGTAAACAAGGTCATAACTCTTTGTTGTTTCAAACAGGGGAAGCCATTTGAAACAGGTAAATGTACAGAAGTACATGGAGTAGATGCCGGCATGTTTATATTTAACAGACATACTTTAAAGATAAGCATTGGCATCATTATAGTGCAGGAGTCATTCTGCATCGGGGTTTCGCATAAAGGGTGTTTTAAAGAAGAAGATTTCGTTGCGAAAACCCCGCTGGGACGAAATACTTTAAAGATAAGCATTGGCATCATTATAGTGCAGGAGTCATTCTGCATCGGGGTTTCGCAGCAAGGGTATTTTAAAGAAGAAGAAGGCGTTGCGAAAACCCCGCTGGGACGAACGATGTTACAACGCATTTACTAATTCAGTGTAGCCATCAATAATATTTCTTAAAAGTTTCTTGAGTTCAGAAAACTTAATTCGTCTAGTTGGTTTTCCAGTGCTTTTTACAATCGGATGGGAAAGGTCACTTTCTAATCTCAAGTCATGCACAATTTTACACAAGGAATAAAATTTTGGGTAACTTGTTGCGAAACGACTTGTTGGAGTATACAGGTAACTGCCGATTTTGCCAAGAGTATAAGTTCCTATTGTACCATCATGCGAAAACAACGCATTGCAAACAAATTCATTAAAAACATCAAACTCGTTTATAAATGAGTTTGCGTCTGTTTTAAAATATCCAGTTAACAAAAAAGCAAGTCTTTCACAATTGGAATGGTCAGTATTCAAAAAGGTTTTCCAGTTTTTAGCTGGGAATACGGTACCCGTGATTTCAAATAACCTGGCGGGTATGCTACTTTTGGATAATGATGTTTTACCAATTATACCAGCCTTTTTGAGAATTATCTGAGCTGAGTCATTAATTTTTGCCAGTGGAATACTTACTTTTAGATTATGCTCGGAAATTAGGTATGCTGCTTTAATCGCTACTTCAAATGATATAGATTTTATTAAAACGTTGAGGATTGCCTCGTATGACGGCGCCCCGAATCTATCTATATCAACATATTCAAGCGAATTATGAATCAACCACCATTCATTGCTTTTATAAATATTCTCAATTTCTTTATACTTAAAATGATTTTCATTTAATAGCCACACAAAAATAATCGAACGCAAATTAGGAGATGTAATCGATTTTCTTTTTGAATGGAGGGTAAGGACATGAGTTTTAAAATCTGCTACTAAATCCTTATGTACTTTGTTTAGGCTTGTCAGAAGATATGCTGTTGTTACTTCTTCATAAAGCTGTTCCATTTTTAAAAGTGATAACAACTTAGAAGAAACGGATTTTGTGAATTTTTTATATTTCGAAAAATGTTTTAAAATCGATTGGTATATGTGAGGATTTTTTACGAGAATCCCTAAAAGCTTCTTTGCTAGTTTTTCATCGGGATTTGCGTGTGCTAATACATATTTAAATCTTGTTTCATTTAGTATTTGGTTTGATTTAACCAAGTCATTAAGCCTACCTATTACTTTCGTTTGGTCAAATGCTAACTTAAAATCAATTGGCTCTGGTGGTAGGCTTATTGTTTTTATTTCTTCGTCAATATTATCTATTTGATGTATGTTGATTTTGCCAGATTGCGGGAACAAGCCAATTTCCTTGCTTGTATAGTCAAGTTCCAATAGTCCTTTTCTAACCTTTTCTTCAGTTTTTGCTAACAGTCTTATATCATCAACATATCTAAAATATTTTATTGAAGTTTTTTTAAAACTTTTATGTTCATCAAAGTGTTGGAGTATAACTTCTGACAAAAGGCCGGAAGGCAATGGACCTTGAGGGATTCCATGCCCATGATAGATTCTTGTTGGAGAAAAAGCTGTCCATACTTCTAGACAATCAGTTAAATATTTAGAAAACTCCTTTGTTATTCCTATTTCAGTTAAAAAATGTGTTAGTACTTTATGATCAATGCTATCATAGAAAGCAGTTAAGTCAAATGAAGCAGTCCATTTATAACCATCAGAAAAAGCGTCATTTATTGAATGGTTGAAATTTACATAACTATCATTCCATTTTTGATAAAAATACAAACTTGTTTTACCTGTATATAAATGTCCAAAAACAGTTCTATTATAATTCTTTCTTGCTTTTTTATGAAGCTTTTCTGCAACGATTGAAACTAAGGCTAAATATACTAACTGATCATTAAGATTCAGAAGTGTATATGGACGTAAAATGCCAGATTTCTTTGGGATATATAGTTTGGTTGATAGTTCAGGCTTGTAGCGATGATATTTGAGATCTCTATGTAGCTTGTCAATATTTTCGTCAAGTGATAATGCATACGCTTTATAAAGACTACGAAAATAGTTTTTATAGTTATTGTCAGAATTGGTGTTTAACCATGTCCAGCATCTCAATAAATTGTCTTTGTCAAAAGCAGTCTTTAAGTCATTGGTCATTAATTAACGAGATTTTGGTAAGGATTGTAGAAAACACATAAATATACAACACTGCTTCATATATTTTATTTTTTAAGTATTTAGTTTAAGTATGTGACCATTCTCTTTTCTATAAAGAAAGAGTGGTGATTTACATCCCCCTCAACTCGGAAACCTAAACCACTTCCCATTCACCTCAATCAGCACATCAGCAGCGCTGGGCCATAATGGCGGTACCGAATTCTTTCTCTCCCAATCCAGTAAAGCATCCTGCAGTTCTTTAAGTTTATCGGGTCGCTGGACGGATAAGTCGTGCTTTTCTGCCCGGTCTTCGGCAATATTAAAAAGGTAGATAACCTTGTTCTTTTCGTTCACATATAATTTCCAGTCGCCCCGGCGAAAGGCTTTGGAGTAACCGCTTCGCCAGAAAAAATCCTGGTGCGGTAATGCAGCTGAATCGTTGTTTAGGTAGGGGAGCAGGTTAACACCATCATAGGGGCGATTGGCTGCTAAAGGCGTACCGGCCACGGCGGCAATGGTGCTGTATATATCAAGCGAGGAAACGGGGTGCGTATATATTTGCCGGGCCTTTAAACCGTTGGGATATTTAATAAAAAAGGGAACGGAAATGCCGCCATCAAAATGCGTTGCCTTGCCGCCACGTAGCGGTGCATTATCTGTTGCCCGGGTGTAGGTGGCGCCGCCATTATCGCTGATGAGGAAGATAAGGCAGTTATCGGTAAGCCCTTCCTGCTGCAGTTTTTGTATCACTGAACCTACGGCATCATCCAGCGCTTCTATCATACCACTGTACACTCGCCTTACAGAATCGGTTTCGGTTTGTATGGCATTATAATATTTTTTGGGCACCTGGAAGGGATCGTGCGGTGCATTAAAAGACAGGGTAAGAAAGAAAGGTTTTGTTTTATGCTGTTCAATAAAATCAATGCCTTTGTCTGCCAGCGAAAAAGTAAGGTAGCCCGTATCTTTTACAATGGCTCTTTGTTCTTTAATGGCGGTGGAGCCATGGCGGGGCGCCCAGGCGGGTATTTCAGAAAAAGCCCAGGGCAGGTGCATGTTGATGTAGCGGCTGGTATCAACCGGGTCATCTACATAACGGCTGAGGGCACCATCAAAATAATAACTGTAATCGTAGCCATACATATCGGGGAATACCGTTGGGGAAGAACTCAGGTTCCATTTACCAACATAGCCCGTAGCATAGCCTTTTTGTTTGAGCATTTGGGCAATGGTTATTTCGCTGGTTGGCAGGTCGGTCACATACACCGAGCGGTCTAAAAAAAGATCGGGCTTTAAAGTGGCAATGCCAACGGGTTTCTTTTTTACAGAAAAGAGATGATGCCTGATCTGTTTTTTTACCGACTTGTCAAATTTATCATACAACATGAACTCGGCGCCAAAGCGTTGCTGGTAGCGGCCGGTAACGATACCCATGCGTGAAGGTGCACAGATGGGCGATGTTACATAGGCTTGTGTAAAGCGGGCGCCGGTAATGCCCAGCGAATCTATATTGGGCGTGCGCACATGGTAATTGCCATAACTGGCCAGGTCGCTGTAACCCAGGTCGTCGGTGATGATAAGGATGATGTTGGGGGCTGTTTTAGCCTGTGCTAATGCAGTTACACTGCCGAAAAATAGTAAGAAGAACGATAGTAAAAGATGCTTTGGCATGGTAGTATAGCAATCAGCTAAGCGGTTTTGGTGGATGCTCAAGATAAAATAAAATGGGGAGAAAGGGATAAAGGTTAATTAGCAAAACTAAAAAAGGCTTTATAATTTGAAATATTTATTTAAGAAATATTGATCTGTCAAAGAAATAAATAGAATACCAGAATGGCAATGGCGCAGAGGATATGAATAATACTCATTAGCAAAATAGTTGCAAGCGCATGATTAAACTTATTACCGGAAAGACCTTTTGGAAAAAAGCCGGTAAATGGGTGGTCTGATTCTAACCACTTATTAATGTCAAGCAATCCCTCAATATATCCAAATATGAAAGTGAGTGATAAAAGTGTACCAATTCTTTCCATCGACCTGGAAATAGCAAAAGTTATAAAAATCAATAACCACACCCTGAATAATGTCCGGATAAATACTTTAATAAAATCCATTACCGATGCTGTAAAAAGTATGCGGATAATGAAGTAAGACAGAAGCGTTGAAGAAAATATCAGGTGAATATCTAAAAGGACATCTTTTAAAAATGGGTTCTTGCTAAAAAGTATTGCCCACGTTAATAAGGCAACTATGTAAACTGTAATGGTTTGAAAAAATAGTTTCCGGTTTATCTTATTAAACATAGATGAATCTTGTATTGTAATATACAGAAGTCTTTAGTTCATTCTAAAATTACCATTTCAATTCGTGCGAAACAGCGGATGGCTGTTAAATTAGTATGTATGCTATATAAAATTGTTCAACATCTTTAACCGGTACTGGTAATCAATTCACTAAAAAATGATAAAAAAGGGAGAATATATAAAAGCCAAACTGACACCTGTTTTGACACCCAAAATGGAAAAAGCCTCTACAACTGAGTGCTATAGAGACTTTTTATTTTCCTTGGTGCCCACGAAAGGAATCGAACCTTCACACCCTTGCGAATGGCAGATTTTGAGTCTGCTGCGTCTACCAATTCCGCCACATGGGCTTTTGCAACGTTAATCCGTTAATTAGTTTAAACGTTAATCGGTTGCTGCGTTTGAAAAAAGAACCTTTAAGAATTTGAGCTCTTTACGGATTAACCAATTAACTATTTAACGGATTAACCCCAACGGGCTGCAATATTACATTATCCATCCAATCTGTCCAAAATACGTTGCAGGTATTTTTTCTTGTAGTAGTATTCTTTTAGTTTTAGCAGGCCGGCGGTGGTTGCCTTTGCATCGTCATAATTTTCAATAATGGGCTGCACTGTGCTATAGAGCTGGTTTTCCAGTTCCTGTATTTGCCCTGCGGAATCTGCAGAGAGTTCTTCATTCAGTTCCATCATTTCCATTAAAAATGCGGGTGGCAACTGGTATTTTTCTTCTTCTTCCAGCAGTTCTTTTAATTGCAATACATATTTGATGGTCTGGTCCTGGTCTTTTAAAACTTTTAATGCCTTGTTTAACTGCGAGGATATTTCCAAAGCCTGTTCCTGTTCGTGCTCGGTGCCACGGGCAAAAAAGTCGGGATGGTATTTTTTTTGGAGTTCAAAATACTTTAGGGCAAGTTTTGTCTTGTCAATTTGCAGGGAAATGGGGAGATCGAAGAGTTCAAAATAATTCATATAGCAAATGTAGTTCATCGGTTTGTTTTAAAAGAAACAGTGAGTTTTAAAAGTTTTTGGTATTTCATAAGCTTGTTTTCTTTTTTTTTCTTGATAAAAAAAGAAACAAAAAAAATCAAGGCAAACACGATGCCTCCGGCCGTTTTGCCCCCAACGCCACGGGACCAGCATAAGTATTAAAATCTATTTACAATCTATACCGCTCTTTAAGATCCTTTTGAAAGAGCAATCAGTTTAATTATCATAAGGGTGTCAGTTAATGGTTATGTAAAAGCTAAATTGAAAAATACCGCATCCACAGCTGTATCAATAAAAATCAAGTGTGGGTATGCATTAACTTAAAAACTGCTTTCATCAATTTTGGATAACAACATGTTAAAATATAATTACCAATCTATTATAGCTTCAGCATTTCATTTTTACGCTTTAACAACAAGTAGTAAACTAAAACACCGATATTTTATGCAGTTGGTGCAGTAAACTTGATGTGATTAATTCTAAGATTAGAATTACCGATGTACAAACCACAGTAGTACAACCGACGACCAAAGCTGCCTCCGACAAAGGCGATGTAATCCTTTGTCGGGCTCCTTTTTTGGTTCTTTTTTGGAGAAGCAAAAAAGAACAATGAAAGCTGCCTATAATTTGATTAATCTTAAAGCCATTGAAGACTGACAACAGATATCAAATCAAAAATGTAAATTGCCTACATATTTAAACGAACGATTGATGCTTACTATTGGATTAATAAGAGAAGGAAAAATACCACAGGACAACCGCGTGGCGCTTACACCGGCACATTGCAAATGGCTGCATAAAAATTTCAGTGATATAAAAGTGATCGTACAACATTCACCCAACCGTTGTTATACCGATGCTGAATATGAACGGGCAGGCGTGGAGGTAAAAGAAGATCTGGGCGAATGTAATTTGTTACTGGGTATTAAAGAAGTGCCGGTAGATATGTTGCTGGCCGGGAAAACCTACCTCTTTTTTTCGCATACAAAAAAACTGCAGCCGGGTAACCAGCAATTATTTAAAGCGATCATTGATAAAAAAATAACGCTGATCGATTATGAGTGCCTGGAGCATGAGGACGGAACCCGGATCATCGGCTTTGGTTTTTTTGCAGGTATTGTAGGTGCTCATAATGCCATGATGGCTTATGGTAACCGTACCGGTGCTTTTAAACTACAGCGTGTTGGCTCGGTCAACAGTTTTCAAAAACTGATACATACTTATTTTGGTTTAAAACTGCCCAACATAAAAATTGTGGTAACCGGTACGGGGCGTGTGGCACATGGTGTATTGGAAATTATGAACCTGATGGGCATACATGAAGTGGAGCCGGATGAATACCTCGAAAATAAATTTACTTACCCGGTGTATGTGCATTTAAAAGGCACCAACCTGTATGCACATAAAGAAACGGGTAAATATAACCGCAATGATTTTCATGCCAGTCCGCAAAACTATAATTGCAGGTTTACTGAGTATATTGGCGATACGGATATTCTGATCAATGGTATTTACTGGGAGAAAAATATTCCACGTTTGTTTGAAATGGAGGCTATTAAAAAAACAAATTTCGGCATACAAACCATTGCTGATATTACCGACGACCTGCATGGCTCTGTGCCCTGCAACCTCGGTGATAGCACCATCGACGATCCTGTTTATGGTGTTGATAAAACAAGCCTTGAAAAAACGGCTCCTTACTTACCCAACTCGGTTGATGTGATGGCTGTTGGTAATTTGCCAAACGAACTTGCCCGTGATGCCAGCAGGTATTTTGGCGAGCAATTGATAAAATATGTGCTGGATGATATCAGGCTTGGCGGCAGTAAATTGATAAAACATGCAACCATGGCAGATGCGGGTGAACTGGGTAATCAGTATATGTACATGAAAGAATACGCAGGGTTGATTTAAAGAAAAAGATAATAATCTTTCAAAGCTTCAACAAATCCGGGCGTGTAATTATCATCCAGCTCTTTAATTATCAGTTCGCGGCTGTTTAGTTTCTTTTCCTTTTTTTTAAAGTATAATATACCCCTGAAAAATTTATGTTTAAGGGTTTGCTTAACCAATACCTGGCGGCTAAGATGCAAACTGATCTTTGCAGCTTCTTCAATAAAATAACTTACCCGGTGAAATGGTAACAGCACGGCAAAAAAACCATCTGCTGTAAGATGAGTCTCTGCAACGTGCAGTAATTGTATCAAACTTAAAGAGTTGCTGTGTTTCGCTTTATTTTTTGCATCGTCTTTCGATTTAAGATCATCTTCAAAAAAAGGCGGATTGGAAATAATGCAATCGTATTTCTTAACTGGTTTGAATGTTAAAATATCTTCGTTAAAAATGGTTATCCGCTCTACCCAGGAAGAAGCTGAAAAATTCTCACCTGCCTGTGTTGCAGCGGCTGTATCTATTTCAAGTGCATCAAATTTTGCCATTTCATTTTTTTGTGCAAGCATGAGGGATAATAATCCAGTTCCTGTGCCGATATCCAGGCAGTTGGATATTTTCAATTTACTTTCGGCAACCAAAGCGCCAAATAAACAGGCATCGGTAGTTACTTTCATGGCACACTTATCCTGGTTAATGGTAAACTGTTTAAACTTAAAATAAGAGTTAGCCATGAGTTTTGTAGCAGGTAGCTTTGGTAAGCCGGTTCAAAATTTTGGTAGCTGTGTAACGATCAATACAGCAGTTTATTGTTTCAATAACCACAAAAATCATACCTGCCATTCAGCTCTTGCGGATGGGCCAATGCTTAGCTGGGTGAAATCCTTTGCTAAAAATTTATAATAGCCGGTGATGGCGATCATTGCGGCATTGTCGGTGCAGTATTCAAAGGAAGGGATGAAAGTGTTCCAGTTCTCTTTTTCGCCCATGGCAGTAAATGCTTTGCGCAGGCCACTGTTGGCACTAACACCGCCAGCCAGGCAAATATCTGTAATGCCGGTTTCAGCAGCGGCTTTCTTTACTTTATTTAAAAGGATGCTCACGATCCTGTCCTGTACAGAAGCACAGATATCATCCATATTTTCGTCAATAAATTTTTTGCGGGTTGCATCATCGGCTAAAAATGCTTCTTTAAATAAATTGCTGGTGCCGGCATTTTTCAAAAAATAAAGGATAGAAGTTTTTAACCCGGAGAAACTAAAATTCAATCCCGGTATTTGTGGCTCCGGAAATTTAAAACGCTTTGGATCTCCGTTGGCAGCGTGTTTATCAATTAATGGTCCGCCGGGATATGGCAGTCCCAGCATCTTCGCTGTTTTATCAAAAGCTTCACCGGCGGCATCATCAATGGTTTCGCCAATAACTTTTAATTGGGTTGGAGAATCGCAGCGTACGATCTGTGTGTGCCCACCGCTTACCGTTAGGCATAAAAACGGGAACGCAGGTTTTATATCCGGGATAAGATTAGCCAGCACATGCGCCTGCATATGGTGTATAGCGATCAGTGGTTTATCCAATGCGAGTGCGAGTGATTTGGCAAATTGCGTACCCACCAGTAAAGAACCAATTAAGCCGGGAGCCTGTGTAAATGCAATGGCATCTATATTGGTTAACTCGTAGTTGGCCGTTTTTAATGCGGTATCAACAACTGGTACAATATTTTGCATGTGGGCACGGCTGGCCAGTTCGGGCACTACACCACCAAACTGTTCATGCACGGTTTGGTTGGCAATATGGTTAGATAAAATTTTTCCATCAACACAAACAGATGCGGAGGTTTCATCGCAACTTGACTCGATGGCTAAAATAGAAATGCTCATAAATAAAAACTTCTGTAATGTTCCGCAAAGGTATGCAGTACAAGTGTGCGACGCAACGATGATGATAAGAATAACTAAAGCCCGGGAAACAAGAATAAAAAAAATGTTCTTCGCGTGAATCTTCTGCTCCAGTTCCCCCTCATCCTGAGCGTAGCCGAAGGGCAGGGGGTTATTTACTCCTGATCGCCGTTACCGGATCCATTTTGGCCGCCTGCGATGCAGGAATGATACCGGCAAGGATACCAACGGATATACAAATAATAATGGTTGCGATGAGCATGGGAATTGAAATATAAACCGGGAAATGCAGCGGACCAGATAATATGAGTGTAAGTATCCACACAAAGAATAAACCCAATGCACCGCCCATGATACATAAAATGGTGGCTTCCATTAAAAATTCAAAAAGGATGCTGCCTTTTTTGGCACCAATGGCTTTTTTTAAACCGATGATACTGGTTCTTTCCCTTACCGTTACAAACATAATATTGGCAATGCCAAATAAACCTACAATTAAACTGATACCGCCGATGATGGCACCAACAATATTCACCGTTGCAAAAAAACCGGTAATGGCTTTACTGAAAGCTTCTACACTATTGAGCGAAAAATTATCTTCCTGTGTTGGGCTTAACCTGCGTATCTGCCGCATGATGCCTTCCAGTTCATCCATCAGCGCAGCGGGGGTTACACCATCTTTTCCTTTTGCAATTAAAATGGGATTTGAATTGGTTTCATCAAACAACTGTTTGCAGAATTTATATGGAAGCATGACGCAGTTATCATAATCCCAGCCGATCATATTTTTTCCTTCTTTCTTAATTACGCCAACAATGATTGCTTTCTTTCCTTTTATATCTATATGTTGTCCAATCGCTCTTTCTGCTGTACCAAATAAGGTTTCTGCATTGGTAAAACCTATCAGGCAAACATTACTGCCGGCATTAAATTCGCTGGGCGAAAAAAAACGTCCCTGGTCAAAGCTAAGCGGCTGTATTATCATTTGAGCCTCGTTAATGCCATATACACTTACGCTTTGTAACAGGTCGTCTTTATGCGAAATACTGGTTTGTGTTTGCATTAAGTAAGAAATGTCTTCCAGCAGCACAGCACGTTTTCTTACCATATCGGCTTCTTCATATTTTGGCGTTGGCCTTGCCCTGAACTTCCAGATGGGCTGATCGGGGCCGCCGCTGTAATCCCATTTATCAATATAAATGGTATTGCTGCCCAGGCTGTTTACTTCGTTCTGTATATTACGTTCCAGGCTGTTAACTGTTGCCAGCACACCAATGATGCAAAATATACCAAAAGCCACACCCGTTAAACTCAATGCTGTACGCAGTTTGTTAACCTTCAGCTCCTGGAAAGTTAACTTTAAAGAATTGCGGATGATGTTGAGTGATTTACTCATGTACCAAAATTACGGGATGCAGATTGAATTTGATGGGATATTGTATGAGCGGCCTCCTGAACTTCGTTCGTTCCTTTGCAAGGAACCTAAAGGGGAACATAGATATTGTCAGCTTTAGTAATTAAAAACATCTTTTAATTTCCGGAGAGCTTATATTTTTTGGCAAGCTTTTGTTGTTTACTCATCATAGTTGTGTCCCTTGTACGGTATACCCTTGTTAAGCTTTGCACCAGGGGTATCTTTAGACGGCAGTTTCAATTTGTTTTTCAAACCTTACCTTTGCGGCTCGAAATAATTCCAGGTAATATCAAAAATAGAAAATCCCTCTTTAGGGGATAGGGGTATGAAGTATATCAACGAAATAAACAAGCGTAAAACCTTCGCCATCATCTCTCACCCGGATGCCGGTAAAACTACTTTAACGGAGAAGTTCCTGTTATTTGGCGGAGCTATACAAACAGCCGGAGCCGTAAAAAGTAACAAGATCAAAAAACATGCTACCAGCGATTTTATGGAGATTGAGCGCCAGCGAGGTATCAGTGTGGCTACCAGTGTAATGACTTTTGAATATGATGGGCACCTCATTAATTTATTGGATACACCGGGACATAAGGATTTTGCGGAAGATACCTACCGGACATTAACAGCGGTTGACAGTGTGGTCTTGGTAATTGACAGCGTGAATGGTGTTGAGGCTCAAACACGCCGACTGATGGAAGTAATTGCCATGCGGAATACACCGGTAATTGTGTTCATTAATAAGATGGACCGGGATGGAAAGAATCGTTTTGACCTGCTGGAAGAAATTGAAAATGAATTAAAGATACAGTTGCACCCAATGACCATGCCCATTAACAGTGGTAAGGATTTTAAGGGTGTGTACGATATGCATAAAAAAAGTTTAGTCTTATTTACAGCCGGTACCAAGGCCAATGACGAAGACGTGCTGGAAATAAAAGATCTGCATGATGATATACTGAATAAAAAAATAGGAGTGAAGGATGCCAATACATTAAGGGAAGATGTTGAACTGATTGAAGGTGTATATGGGGAATTAAATCAGGATGATTACCTGGCTGGAAAAACTGCTCCTGTTTTTTTTGGAAGTGCGGTAAATAATTTTGGTGTAAAGGAAATGCTGGATACATTTATTCGTATTGCGCCAACACCAAGGCCAAGGCATACAACTACAAGAGATATTAAACCCGAGGAAGATAAATTCAGTGGATTTATTTTTAAGATACACGCCAACCTAGACCCAAAACACCGCGACAGAATTGCTTTTTTAAGGGTATGCAGCGGCAGGTTTGAACGCAATGCCTATTACCATCATGTGCGTATGGATAAAGACTTAAGGTTTAATAATCCATATAGTTTTTTGGCCCGGCAGAAAGAAGTGATCGAGGATGCTTATCCCGGCGATGTGGTGGGTTTATTTGATACGGGCAATTTTAAAATTGGCGATACGATGACGGAAGGGGAGAATTTTTTCTTCACTGGTATACCCAGTTTTTCGCCGGAGATATTTAAGGAAGTGATCAACAAAGACCCCATGAAGACCAAGCAACTGGAGAAAGGATTGAGCCAGCTTACCGATGAAGGCGTTGCACAATTATTTACCCAGTTTGGCGGCAATAAAAAAATCATTGGTTGCGTGGGAGAACTACAGTTTGAAGTGATACAATACAGGCTGTTGCAGGAATATGGCGCTTCGGTGCAGATGAATAACCTGTCTTTTTTTAAAGCCTGCTGGTTAACGAGTAAAGACCCAAAAAAGCTGGAAGACTTTATCAAATACAAACAGGCCAATATTGCCGAGGATAAAGATAACCACCTGGTGTACCTGGCCAACAGCGAATGGTTCTTAAATACCGAGATACAAAATAACCCCGATATTGAATTTCATTTTACGAGTGAGATACATAAGTAATGTGCAAATGTGTAAATAAACAAATGTGCAATTAAACCTCTTTTTGCAACCGGTTACTTTTACATTGATTTAATCTTAAATTTGGGTATGAAAAAGTATAGGCTTGATAAGACGGTTTCTAAAATTCAGACATTTGCAGAAGCTGAAAGCAGTAATATCTTTGAAGAATCTGTCACCCCCTACGAAAGACTAAATCAAGGCTGGTACTTAAGTGCAATGGTGTATGGCGTGGATCCTTACAATCCTGTAAAAATGGAAAAGCGGTTAGTTAGCATAAGAAAACATCCGAAATAATGGCTAACATTTTCAATGAGGATTTCAGAGATTTTATTGAGGCATTAAATAAGCAAGGAGTTGAGTATTTGCTTGTGGGTGGTTATGCAGTAATTTTAAATGGTTACAGAAGATCAACCGGTGACATGGATATCTGGGTTAAAGTAACGGCTGAAAATCATAAAAGACTTTTAAAAGCTTACCTGGCTTTTGGTTTGCCGACATCAGATATTACCGAAGGAAATTTTTTACTAAACGAAGAGATGGACGTATTTACTTATGGGATTCCACCAGTATGTATAGAAATTTTAAAAAAAGTAAAAGGATGTGATTTTGCTGAAGCTTATAAAATCAGTAAAATTTATGAAGAAAGCGGTTTGCAAATTAGATTCGTTCATATCAACACATTAATAGAAGCTAAAACAGCCGCTGGCCGATATAAAGATTTAGATGATATAGAAAAACTCAGCCAGTAAAAATCATCATTCCCGCAGTTTAAAAGAAACAGATCCATTGGTTTTTTCAGTACTCTTAATATTCAGCTCATAACGTTTCTTACCATCGTAGATGACCATCAGTGCTGTGTTTGGTGGTATGCTGCCTAAATTTTCGGCATACATAACCAGTTCGTTGCGGGCATTGGCACCAGGAGTTATTTTAATGTAGAAGGTGAGGGGTTTATCTGTAAGAAGCTGGTGGGTGGTAAGTATTTTATCGTTGTAGATAAGGGTAATACTGTCGCCGTCAATTTCTCCGTTATCATACAGGGTCACCGAGAGTGAATCATGATCAACCGTAATTTCCTTTACCATTTCATTATCTCTTTTTTCAATCTCCGGTTCTTTTGTTTTTACCGGTTCTACCGGCTGTATTGGTTTTTTAACTTCTCTTTTTTCATTACAAAGCGCAAATATTTCCTGGTCATTTAGTGCCCGGTTATAAATTCTGATTTCATCCAGGTCGCCATTTAACCAAAAAGGGAAAAAAGAATCATCAGATTTTCCAATGAACAGGTCTTCGCTATTAATAAAAGTTTCGGGAAAGATCACTGAGTATTTTAATTCGCAATCAACATAGAGCTTTGCAGTTTTGCCATCATTGGTGTACAACACATTATACCATTGATCTTTTTTTATAAAATCGCCGCCATAAGGTGTAAGTACAGTGCCGGTTCCCCTGAAATTCTGATGCACAGAATCACACACAGATCCGTTGCAGCCATTGCCGGCAGAAGCGAGGGCATCATCAAAACGCAGGGCATAATTACCAGGGTTGTAGTTTCCGCCACCTTTACTGATGAGCTGGCTGGCATGGCATATATCATAATAAAACCCTGTTGGCCTTACCCATAAGGAAAGGCTGATCTGGTCCTTAAAATTTAATGACGGCTTATTTGGAATACGCATATACTGGTAAACACCATTAAAGTGATAAGCACTGTTTGGGTTACCAAGCCTGTCGGTAGTTATGGTTGCGTTATTAAAAACGGGATTATTATTATTACCGCTGGCATCATTTGCATTACCGTTAAAAGGGTAGTAAGCCTGTAAGCCTTTCTCAAGATTTACCTGGGCAGCACAATATTGGGAGATCAGTAAAAAATACAATAAAAATCTTACCATACAAAACAGGAAGTTAATGTCATAAAATTAAGCATCTTCCGGTATTATGAAGATATAATCCAAAACGGATCTGTTAATTTCTTTACCTGATCAATAAGAAACTGCCTTTTTGTTCTTCCAGTCCGCAATTTGTTTGTGCCCGTATAACATACACATAAGTGCCTGCCAGGGCAGGTTTGCCTTTATAAAATCCATCCCAGCATTTGGCTGGATTGGTTGTAGCAAAAACCTGTTCGCCATAACGGTTAAAAATATAAAACTGTAATTGTTGTACATATACCCAGCTCTTTAAACCATAACAATCATTCCTGCCATTTCCATCAGGCGTAATGCATTGGGCATGTAACGGGCCAGGCTGGCATTTATATTTGAAAATACAGTAACGCTGTCGGTATTTGTACAACCCGCAGCATTGGTAACCCTGACAATATATTTTTGGGTGGTTGTTGGTTTGGCAATAGGGTTTGCAATGGTTGTACTGCTGAGGCCTGTTGCCGGAGACCAGAGGTAATCATTTCCGCCAAATGCAAAAAGTGTAGCCGAACGAAAAGCACAATCAATATCATTTGATTTACCGGCGTTAATTACCGGCGATGGTAAAACGGTTAATAAAGTAGTGAATGTACTGTCGAAGCCGCATTTTTTATCAGTAACCAGTAAAGTATATAAAGTTGTATTTGGTGGATTAGCAATTGGGTTTATAATAGTTGGATCTGAAAGATAAGTAGCGGGGCTCCACAAATAATTTACCCTGTTACCATTATTACCATCAAGTTGTACAGATTTTTTCTGACAAATAGTGAATGACGGAGGCGCTTTGAGTGAGTCGGGAGAACTGATATCAATGATTACCTGGTCGGTGTTTTTACAGCCGTTGGCATCGGTACCGGTTACGGTATATGTTTGTCCGCTTGTACCAATAAACTGCGGGCTGCCAATAGCCGGGTTACTTAATCCGGCAGCCGGGCTCCAGGAATAGGTTTGTGCACCCGTTGTTGTTAAAGTAATGATAGCAGTCTGACACAAAGTTGTATCAGGAATAGTTTGTACAACCGGTAATGGATTTACGGTTACGTTAACACTATCTGTAGCAGAACATCCCGCTGCAGATGTACCCGTAACATAAACCTTGTGCGAAAAATTATCAATATAGTTTGGGTTGGCAATGGTTGGGTTACTAACATAAACAGCCGGGCTCCATTGGTATGTTGCTGCATTGGAACTGGTAGTAAGTACCAGTGTTGAAAAACGGCAAATGCTTGTATCTGCTCTTGTATCTACCAGCGGAAGCGGGTTAATGTAAATAGTAACAGAATCAATGGATGTGCAACTGGCAGCACCCGTTACACTCAGGTAAAAAGTGGTTGTACTGCTGATAGTAGCAATGGGGTTTTGAATGTTGGGGTTATTAAGATAGATAGCGGGCGACCATGAATAAGGCCCGCCAACAGCCGTGCCATGTAATGTTACAGAAACGATAGTACTTGAACAGATAGAAGTATCGGTGCCGGCTTCTGCATTAACACCCGGTAGTGCAGTAACATCTTTAGAGGTACTGTCCATACAACCATTAATATCTGTAACAATTAATCTTACGGTATAAGTTCCGGCTGTTAAATAGGCATGCGACGTGTTTTGTGAAGTTGCTGTGCCTCCGTCACCAAAATACCATTGCCAGCTTGCAACAGGATTACCATTGATATAAGCAAGACCTTTAAAGTCAAATCCATTACATAATAAAAGGCTGTCTTTTATGCGAACGGAATCAATGTTTTTTACAAATGCAACTGTACTTACCGGAACAATAAAACCTGCTGATGAGATTCCATTACCTCCACTTACAGCACCCCAATTAGTATTGCCCTGGTGAATGGCAATGCCAGCAATACCGCCTAATGTTGTGTGTGTAATGCCTGGCAGTAGTGATCCTGAATTAACCAAAAGTCCACCACCACCACCACCACCACCCGGACCCGTTGCATTTGGTCCGTTGATATTATTATCTGCCCCTTTTCCACCATTTGTTTGTATTTGAAAATTGCTTCCTATTGATTGCGCATTAAGTAAAACAGTACCGCCAGCACCACCACCACCAACACCATCCGCACAAACACTTAAATTAATACAATTAACACCCTGGGCCCCATTTGCTATAATTTTTTTACCATTAGGATCTATAGTATTTGCTGTAATGATGACCAGGCCTCCACCATTACCACCCGCAGTACCGGTGCCATCATTAGCATGACCTGCGCCGCCTCCGCCTCCCAAAAAGATCTTATTACCTGAGCTTGAATAATTATACTTATTGCCACCAACGCCGCCATTTACTAAAACAGTAGCTGAACCTCCCCACTCGTTACCACCTTTACCACCAAGCCCTGCATTGCCACCACCGCCTCCCCCGGAATTATGGCTGTTTGCGCCACCACCTCCTGAAAAAAAGCGGGCCCCTGCAATAAATGATGTTTTCAGAAACCTCTGCTATACCTTCACCTTTCCTGGAACCATCAACAATGTTTGCAGGATACGCATAATCAGTTTGATTGTATTGGGTAGCGCTGGGGATATTGGTAATTGGGAAGCTACCTTTAAAGCCTTTGGCACTTACATCTATGTCGGCATTAAGGGTCAAATTATTCGCTACGTTAAACGCTAAAATACCTCCCTTCGATCCATCCCAGGGAAGACAGGTTAAAGTACCTGTTACATTAGCATCAGTATAGTAAGGAACTCTTACTAATTGAACCCTGCCATTGGGCAGATCATATTGCCTCGTTAGAACATTTTTTAATTCGATATTATTACCAGACCTGGTTTTAACATAATTCATTTCATAATTACCAGAATTTTTATAATCGATCATAGTACCAAAGGCAGAAGTGTTTGTACTATCAATTACTGCACCCTTCATCTGAATTAATAAAACGGTATCCCCCACGTTAAATGTAGTGCCATCTTCCACGGTAAGTTTATTATCGCAGGGATTTAAACCTAGTACCGGGGTGTATGTGTTGATGATATTACTGATACCAGTGCAGCTACTAACAGTAACCGGTTTTGAAAGGCTGTCGTTACAGCCATTTATATCAGTTACAACAAGCTTTACGGTATAGGTGCCGGCAGTGCCATAAGCATGTGCCGTGTTTTGTGTACCGGCAGTACCTCCATCACCAAAATACCATTGCCATTGTGCTACCGGGTTTGTATTGGTATATCCAAATCCTTTAAAATCAACATTCAGGCAGGCCGTGATACTGTCTTTTATGCGAACAGAATCAATATTTTTTACGAATGGAGTTGTACTAAATGGAATTACTACGTTTGATGCAGATATGCCATTAGCTCCGGCCGTGGCTCCCCAATTGGTACCTCCTTGATTTAATGCTCTGCCTGCAACCCCACCAGTTGATAAATAAGTAATATTACTTAAAAGGGTAGCATTATCTACAAAAAGATTACCGCCTGCTCCACCCCCGCCAGTGCCATGTGCATTTGGTCCTGAAATATTATTATCTGCACCTTTGCCACCATTCGCCTGGATTACTGCATTACTGATTATTGTTGGAGTATTTATAAGCACCGTGCCTCCGGCACCTCCGCCACCAACTCCATCTGCACAAGTAATTATATTAATGCAATCGGGAGCCTGCAAGCCATTTGCAATCATTTTATGAAGGTTTGGCTCTATAAAACCTGCGTTAATAATTACTATCCCTCCACCTTTACCTCCGGAGGTAGCAGAACCGTTATCATTCTGTCCGGCACCGCCGCCGCCGCCCATAAAAATTTTATTATTTGCGGCACCTGTAAGATTTTTTCCTCCAATACCGCCCACAGGAAGAACCAATGGTGTGCCCTGCCACTCATCGCCGCCTTTGCCTCCAGAACCTCCATTCCCACCACCCCCGCCACCAGCATTATGACTATTTCCACCACCACCTCCAGAAGCTAAAGGACCCCTGCAAAATATTAAGTTTGCTGAAACTTCAGCAATACCTTCCCCTTTACTTGCGCCAATGTTCAAGTTATAGGGATAAGCATAATCAGTTTGATCATAAATCCCTATGACTGTTGTAGTTGTTATTGCCTGTCCTCCACGGAAACCTTTGCCACTAACATCTATATCTGCATTTAAATTTAAAGTATCCTGTACATTAAAAACCAGAACACCACCTTTTCTGCCATCCCAAGGTAAACAGGTAAGTGTTGCACCTACGTTTGCGCTATTGAAATAAGGAACCCTTACCAACTGTACTTTACCAGTTGGCAGATCATACTGCCTGGTTACAATATTTTTCAATTCAATAATATTGCCTGCCTTAGTTTTTACATAATTGAATTCGTAGTTACCGGCATTTTTATAATTGGTAATAGTGCCAAATGCTGCTGTATTGGTGGAATCAATTTCTGCTCCTTTCATCTGAATTAATAAAACGGTATCGCCAACATTAAATGTAGAAGCATCTTCAACAGTTAGTTTATTATCGCAGGGACTTAAAGCGAGAACGGGCGTATAACTATTAATAATGTTGCTGATATTTGTTGGCGGAAGAACTACAGCACAGGAGTCGGCAGTAAAGTTGCAATTGGGATTTGTATTATTTATAGTAGCCGCACCATTTAATGTGCCGTTCCATGCCGTGTTACCCTGTTTGTTTACCAGGTTGTCAAAAGTATAGTATCCCTGTAAACCAGTTTGCGTTGTTGGATTGGGAAGCGAATTATTCATAAAGGCCTGGATCTGCGATTGGGTACGTGCAACATTCCAGATTCTTACTTCGTTAATGTATCCCAAAAAATTAGTACCTACCGGATTATTAACAGCATAATCGCCAATCGTAGTTTGCCAATTATTTAAGATGAGGTTTCCGCTGGCTGCTACCTGGCTCATTAAAAAGCCATCTCTATAAAATTTAAGGCTGCTGCCATTATATACCATCGCTACATGGTAGGTTTTATTAAGAACAAGATTATCACATGGAATAGGGGTTAAAAATTGACCATTAGTTGTGGTAATACCCGCCAGGTCCATCCGCAACACATAATTAATATCAGTTGTTGTAGAGTGTTTGGAAACAATATCTTCCTGTTTGTCTGGCCTTGTTAATGGAAAAGAACTACAATTAAAATTTGCTTCAACGGTAACCTGGTTGCCGCTTATATCCAGGTCGCCCACGGTAACGCTTTGGCCAACAGCCTGTGTTTGTAGCCAGTTGTTACAGGTAAATGGTACAATACAACTATCAGCTACAAAAGTACAATTGGGGTTGGTTGCATTGATTGTTGCTGCCCCTGCTAATGTAGCGTTAAATGTAGCATTGCCCTGTTTGTTTAACAGGTTATCAAAAGTATAGTAAGCAAGTAAACCTGCAGTAGTTGTTGGGTTAGGCAAAGAGCTGTTCATGTAGGTTTGTAGCTGTGCCTGCGTTCGTGCTACATTCCATATCCTTACTTCATTTACATTTCCTATAAACTGTTGGTCTGATCCAAGACCGGTATATTGGGCTATAGTTGCCGGTAGATTATTTAATATTAAATTACCTGTGCAGGCTGTCTGGGTAAGTAAAAAACCATTGCGGTAAAATTTTAAAAAACTGCCATCGTACACCATCGCTACATGATAGGTCTTATTCAAACCTAATCCGCAGGTTTCAAAAGTTGATTTATAACCATTGGTGGTAGTTAGTGCACAGCCATTGGGAAATAAAGAATAATTATCGTCTGAAACGTTTGTGTGTTTAGAAACCAAGTGACCTGGGTAGATGCCACTATTGAATGCGCCCGTCCTGTTGTAAGTTGCTTCTATAGTAAGTTGATTTCCTGATACATCAAGGTCTCCAATGGTTGCGTAAGATGGATTGCTGGGTGTAGAAAGCCAGTTATTACAGGAAGTGGTAAGCGGGCAACCGCCCAGCGTATTCACTTCATCGGGTGTTAATGCACGGTCGTAAAGCCTTATTTCATCCAAATCTCCATTCAACCAATATTCAAATCCTGGCACATTCTGACGTCCAAAAAATATATCAAACGTGTTTGAATAAGGAACCCCACCTGCAGGCGCTGTTATTTTCAATTCACAATTCACGTAGATTCTTTCATTAATTCCATCAGAAGTCCAGACAACACTATACCATTGATTTAGCTGAATGAGAGGGGTGGCTGCTGCGGTATTATTACCGGCAAATCTTTCTGTAGTGGTTGTAGGCGCCGTACAGCCCGTGTATATATCAGCAAAACGCATATTAACATTCGATGGCAATGTTGAACTTGCAGATTTTGTTACTAATATATTATTGTAACAGGGCCCCGTATAAAATCCTGTAGGCTTACCCAAAGCGCAACTGACATTTTATTGGGCAGGTTTAAGCTTGTACTGTTTGCTATCTGCATGTAACTGGTGTTACCATTAAAATGGTAAGCACTGTTTGGATTGCCAAACCTGTCGGCAGTTAATGTTGCATTATTAAAAACAGGGTTATTGGCATTGCCGCTTACATCATTGGCATTACCCGAGAATGGGTAATAGGCTTTTAAACCAAGGTTAAGGTTAACCTGTGCAAAACACAAATTGGTAATTAATAATAATAAGGGTAGAAATATTTTTTTCATAATAGTTATTACAGGGATGGCAGTAGGTGTGAAATTACATAACCTTTTATCGTAATCCCAAATAATTATGTGGGGTTATGCTTTTAAGTTCCTTCTTTAAGGCTGCCGAAATTTTTAAACCGGCGATAAAGGCATGCATTGCTTTTTTATCTATCGCAGCTTTACCTCTCGTCAATTCCTTCAACGCTTCATAAGGATTGGGATAATTCTCCCTGCGTAAAATTGTTTGTATGGCTTCGGCAACCACGGCCCAGTTATTCTCCAGGTCGGCTTTTAATTTGGGTTCGTGTAATACCAGTTTGCCAAGGCCTTTTTCGGTTGACCTGATGGCGAGTATGGTATGTGCCATGGGCACGCCAATATTTCTTAATACCGTAGAATCTGTAAGGTCTCTTTGTAAACGGGATATGGGTAATTTGGCCGAAAAGTGCTCCAGCAGGGCATTCGCAATGCCCAGGTTACCTTCTGCATTTTCAAAATCAATAGGGTTTACTTTATGTGGCATGGCACTGCTTCCAATTTCTCCTTTTTTGGTTTGTTGTTTAAAATAATCCATGCTGATATAGGTCCACATATCCCGGCAAAAATCTATAATGATGGTATTGATGCGTTTGATGCTGTCAAAATGTGCAGCAAGCGTATCAAAATGTTCTACCTGGGTAGTGTATTGCTGGCGTTGTAAACCCAGTTTATCCTCTGTAAAATCATTGGCAAATTTTATCCAGTTGTGTTTTGGAAACGCAACATGGTGCGCATTAAAATTGCCTGTGGCACCACCAAACTTGGCGGTAAAAGGAATATAGCTGAAGAGTTGTATCTGGTTCTCGAGCCTTTCCACAAAAACCATCATTTCTTTTCCCAGCCTCGTCGGGCTCGCAGGCTGTCCATGCGTACGGGCCAGCATGGGCACATCTTTCCAGGCAAGTGCCAGTTTACCAATGGCATGTTGCAGGTTAATAACTGCCGGCAAATATTCCAGTTCAATACTGTCTTTCCATAACAGGGGAATAGCTGTGTTGTTGATATCCTGCGAGGTTAATCCAAAATGAACCCATTCTTTTAAATGGCCGGCATTACAGTTATCCAATGCAGTTTTAATAAAATATTCAACAGCTTTTACATCATGGTTGGTAACTGTTTCGATTTGCTTTATTTCAGCAGCATCAGTCAATGAAAATTCATTGGCTGTTTTTTGTAAATACTGTTTGGTTTTGTTATCAAGCTTAAAGAATTTCTTTTCGGCCAGGTACAAAAAATATTCAACCTCTACTATAACCCGGTATTTGATCAGGGCGTATTCACTAAAATACGCACCCAGGTGCTGTACCTGTTTACGATAACGTCCGTCGATTGGGGAAATGGCAGTCAATTGGTTTAAATCCATGATGTTGCTGTAAATTTGCCGCAAAAATACACTAATTGGCACAGAAGATAAAGGTTGGGGCTGTAAGTTATTTAAACACGAAGCCGCTTATTTATGGATTTGAACAGGGGATGATGCAGGATGAAATTGAGCTGGTTATCGATTATCCTTCCAAAGTTGCAGCCATGCTTATTGAAAACGAGATCGACATTGGCCTGGTACCGGTAGCAGCTATTACCCGGTTAAAGGAGCATTATATCATTTCAGATTATTGTATAGGCTGTGATGGTGAAGTGGCAAGCGTTTGCCTTTTTAGTGATGTACCTGTTGACGAGATCAAAACTATTTTGCTTGATTATCAGAGTAAAACATCGGTTGCCTTATTAAGGGTGTTGTTACAGGAACACTGGAAGATAGAGCCTGAATTGGTTGCCGGAGGGGAAGGTTATGAATCTGCCATTAAGGGCACTACTGCGGGTTTAATTATCGGCGACCGGGCGTTTAAACAGAGAACGGTTTCTCCCTATATTTATGACCTGGGTTTGGTTTGGAAGGAAATGACCGGGATGCCATTTGTGTTTGCCGTATGGGTAAGTTATAAAAAAATTGACCCGGTATTTGCAGCAAATTTTAATAAAGCGAATGCAGCAGGGTTTAACAATATACCAGGTATTATAAGCACAAATACAAGCCCTTATTACGACCTGTTAAAATATTATACAGAAAATATCAAGTACAGTTTTTCAGCAGATTACAAGTTAGCTTTAGCAGCATTTATGCAAAAAATGTTGTTGTTGAATTAATTATTTCAGATAAAAAATAAGTTGATGGTTCCTTTAGTTTCCTGTTGTATCATTACCTATAACCATGCTGCTTATATAAAACAGGCTATTGAAAGTGTTTTACATCAAAAGCATAATTACGCTTTTGAAATAATTATAGCGGATGACTGTTCAACTGATGGAACGCTGGAGATCGTAAAGCTGTATCAAATGAAATACCCCGAAAAGATCAGGCTGGTACCAGGCACTGTTAATGTGGGGGCAGCTAAAAATTTCATGAATTTATTGAGTACTGCCAGTGGAAAATATATTGCCTACCTGGAAGGGGATGATTACTGGAGTAACGAATTGAAACTACAGAAGCAGATCGGTTTTATGGAAGCGCATCCGGAATTCAGCACCTGCTTTTCGAATGTGCTTGAAACTTTTTCGGAAGACCTGCATGATCCACGTAATTTCCTGCATGGAGGATCAGGTAGCAAAGCTATTACTACCATTGATGACCTCTTGTACGGAAATTATATACAAACTGCTTCGGTTGTATTTAAGAATAAATTATTCAGTTATTTTCCCGACTGGTATGAAGAACTCATGCCTGGTGACTGGCCCTTACATATTTTAAATGCAAGGTTCGGTAAAATTTATTACGACGATGAATGTATGTGTGTGCATCGTAATTACAGCGATGGTTTGTGGAGTTCACAGAAGGCAATTAAAAGAATTGAAAACAGCTTACATGTTTGCGATGTTATTGGCAAAAAACTGGATCTTACCGGCAACAAAAATCTGCAGGCGGGTAAAAGTAAATTATTACTTGCTTCCGTAAAATACCTGTTAAAAGAGCATAGGTATCTTTCAGCCATCAAAAATATAATACTGGCTGTTTATATTTCGCCTAAAGAACTTTTCAGGAAAAGAAAAAATATCAGTTGATCTTCTCTACAAGTAAAATATTATTAAAGTAAAGGTCCTTACGTTTCATTCTTTTGGGCAGGATGGCAGAAATGATAATAGTAATAAGCATCAGCGGCAGTATAAATAACTGGTGCAGGATATAATATACAATGCCCGGCTTTTTGGGAATAAAATAAAAAATATAAAGTATCAGGTACTGCATCAGTACTTCAAAAAAATGCCCTGATTTCTGTTGCTCCTTAATTTTAAAACCAGCCTTTTCAATTATATGTTTAATACCAAAACTACTATACCGTGCAAAGTCATAAGGCACTTCATGCTCGGGCCATGCAAAAGGACAGGTAAATAAAAGACGGCCACCCGGTTTCATAACGCGGTATATCTCTGCTAATATTTCTTCAAGATTAAAAACATGTTCAAAAACTTCGGAGCTAAAAACGCTGTCAAATGTATTTTCAGCAAACGGAATATTCTTACCGTCGTAAAAAATATCTATGTGTTCATTCAAATGTGGGTGACCGGGATTTTCAATATCCAGGCCAATATACTCATCAGCATGAGTAAAATATTGCGCATATGGTTTGCCACCACAACCAAAATCAAGGACTTTACCATTGCATTGCGGTGATAGTTCCCTGATACTCTTGTTGATCCCTTTTCTTATAAAAAAGAAGGGTTGGATAAAAATGTGATACCACCTGGTAATGAATATAGTTGTCATTGTTTTTTTAAAAAGGAACTCATTTTTTCTTCAAAAATTTTCTTGTCGAAATGAGATACCGCATATTGCCTGCAATTTACAGCTAACTTTTTATGAAGTGGTTTTTGATCTAAAAGCATTTTTATTTTTTCAATTCCCTGCTTTACAACGATGTCCTCATCTTCGATCTCATCAATCAGCAGCGCATTAATATTATCCTGTAAATGCGTTTTATTTCCTTCCAGTGCAGTAACAACCGGCACACAGCCATTGGCCATACCTTCTTTAATCACCATCGGGAACCCTTCGTATGCAGAGGTAAGCAAAATTACATGGCAATCCTGGTAAATATCCTGCAGCTCCTTTTCATCACTTATCATACCATACATGGTTGATTTGTTTATAACAAAGTCCGATAGATCACTTTGCATATCGCCGGCAAAATGAAACGCTACCGGTAAGTTTTCTTTCAGAAAATATTCGGCAATTTTGCTTATAAGCCAGACTCTCTTTTGCGGGCCACCTCTGCCGGCGTATAATATTTTTAATGGTGCATCAAAATTCTTTTCGTCAAGCGGATTTATTTGTACACCAGGTTCTATAAAAAGTAATCTTTTTAAGTAAGCATCATCAACTCCGTAACTTCTATATTGCTGTTCTATATTCTTAAAGGTTAAATTGTCGTACACGATCCGGTAGGATAAATATTTATAATTGGCAAGCCCAAAAAATTCCATTCCCTTTTTACCGTAAGTGAAATTGTGTAAGAGTTCAGTTTTGCAAATCTCTTTTTTAATAAACGGAAGCATATCGTAAAAAAAAGTGCTGTTGGAGCTGAATACATGTGCTCTTTTGTGACGATTAATATAAAAACACCAATAATGCACAGCGAATAACCGGAACAGGAGATTATCACACCAGAAATGTATATCCCTGCTCTTCGTATTGGGGATGGTATAAAACAATTGTTTTAAAGTATTGTTTGCAGATTTGCGTGTAAAGTAAACCTGTTTATAAGTATCACTTACACTATTTAAAATATCAAGAAATATTCGCTGCGCACCACCCAGAGCATACCTGTCTAAAAAAAAGAATAGGTGTGATTTGTTTTTCTTTTTTAATAAAGCAAAAGGATAAACTAAAATAAGCGCAAGGGGGTAGGTGCAGTATAAGAGAATTCTGAAGATCCTGATTTTTGTGAGATTGTGCATAAAAAAAACAGGGTAACTAAAATTGAAGAACCCTTTTTATAGAAAATTATTAATGGCTGTTGTTTTAATTAATCAGCCTTTGCATATAGAACTGTTTCCCCGGCCATATGCGTAAAATGATCTAAATAGAATTTATAGCCTAAGTTTAACTCATCAATTAATTTCGGAATTTCAAAAAAATCTGTCAGGCTGTGATAAACAGAAATGGCAAGCTTTGGCTTGAATTTTTTAATTGTTTCTATTGCACCCCGCAAAGCAAATGTTTCAGCACCCTCAATATCCATTTTAATAAAATCCACTTTTTGAATATTACGTCTTGCAACAAGATCGTCAATAGTTATAGTAGATATCTCAATGTTATGAGTTTCACTATATGCAGACTCGATAGTACTTGCCGGGCCAAAGTCATTACAATACATCTTCACATCAGATTCATTCCAAACCGGGTGTTCAACGATTTCTATTCTTTTTTCTAATTCAGGATTTAAAGCAAAATTTTTTCTCATGATGGCTACATTGCTTCGGATGAATTCAAAGCTGTAAACTTTTCCTCCATCCCCAATTTCAGAAGCAAAATTCAGAGCTGTATCCCCCCAGCAACCACCTGCATCAATTACAATATCATTTTCTTCAGACTTAATAGTTACCCCGTTTTTACTGTACCTGTATGGGTTTAATACAAATTCAATAAAAACGCTGGCAGGTTCAAAAAATAAAGTGATATTATAACCAATTGACCTTAAATCAAATTTGCATAATTTCCAGCCCATGAAATTCGGATCAATGGTTTCTGAACAATCCGCAATATTTCTTATTTTTTCAATGCCTTGAATATATTCTTCACTACATAATGGAAGCTTCACTTTCGTGTAGCCCATTTTTCTAAACACCAGTAATTTCACAAATAGCTCCCTGGATTCTTCTGTCTCTAATTTGTTATAGACATATTCATATTCAGGAAAATATCTTTCAATATCAACGAATTTCCTGACCCCGATCTGTTTGAGAAAATAGCCTAACTTAAGTTTGTACTTCGTAAACAATAAATTGGGGAGAGCTTTATTAGTAAAAGTGGTCTGTACCTTTTGGAAGTAATCAAAATTATCAACAGCTTTAGATTCTTTTATCTGACGATTAATACTTTCTTTGAATTGGATCATTTTAAATGGTGTATTTTTTGAATGATAATTTTTAAAAATTCTTACTGAACAGGAATATTTTGCAAATATTACCCTTTTTCGCACATTAAAAAAATGCTGGAGCATAAGTCGGGATAAACCTGTCCCAACTGGAAACAGCCCTGTAAATATTCCTCAGAAATAATGTCTGTATTTAATAACCTGTCCCATTGAAAATTGGCAAGCGCTTTAAAAAATATACCTGACCGGTGTACCACTTTTAAACCTGCTGCTTTTGCATCTCTTTCCATCGTGTCCAGGGAGTAGGTGATGCGGTGACCATGTGCTGCTTCGGCCTGGGTAATAGCACTGTTATGGGTTATTAATCCCATTTTTACTGCAATCTGCCGGCTTGGTGCATTGGCATTGGGGCATACTAAAAAAAATCTGCCGGTATCCGAAAGCCATTCGTCGTTTATTCTTTTCATAACAGCTATCGGGTTATCCAGGTGTTCCAGTACATGAGTTAAAATAATATGATCATATTTTTCAGGCAGGGTAGCTGTTTCAAAAAGAGAATGAACAAATTTTACGTCGTTGCCAAACGCTTTTTTTGCAGTTTCAATAGCTTCGTCTGATGCTTCCACACAGGTAATATCATTAAAGAAAGGGAGTAACCTTCTTGTAAAATCACCTTTAAAACTTCCAAGTTCCAGACAATTACCCTTTCTTAAAAAAGGTTCAAATGACTGTATCATAAACCGGTGCATCACATCAAAATCAAAATTGTAAGCGTATTTATGATCGGGGGTGTCCTGTAGTTCTGTATTATAATTTCTTTGGGTACTCATATTTGGTTTATGTGTTTTTTCATTACCAGTGTATCATTTTTTATTTCAGCCGGCATAAAATCATATTTTTTATACAATGCAATTGCGGCATCATTTGATCTGGATACTTCTAACCTGATCTCCTTATAATTATTTTTTTCTGCATGATCAATACATTGTTTCAAAAGTGTTGATGCAATGCCCTTACCGGAGAATTCTTTAAGCGTACTTACGTTTGTAATAAACCCGGTGTTACCGGTTTCATCATTAAAATAAGCAGCGATAACCCCGATCAGCTCCTCATTTTTCCAGGCTTCAAAGATAACGCAGTTCTGTACTATTTTGGCCGAATAGGCAGCTATATCTGTTTTATCACTCAGTTTTGGGATAAAATATTCGTCACATTTGAGCAGGTGGTCAAGCACCTGGCCATAAGTTGCTGTACTGATTTTGTATGAAATTGTTCCGGGGTTCATGCTCAATAAATTAAACGGCTAATAATTCTGCTATACCAAAACCGTATCGTCCAAATTCGTTGCCATTGTATAATAAATATACTTTGCTGCCGCATGCAAAAATATGTGGATAGCACATCATATCCGAATCCCAGCCGGTCTCGGAACACCCAATGCCGGCATTGGCATCATCCCTTGTCCAATGTTGCAGATCTTCAGACCATGCATAACCCAGGCGATAACCCCGTGCTGCATTTTTTCTGAAATCTGTTGCTTCTCTAAAACAAAAATACATATGGTACCTGCTGTCAATTTTTATTACCGTTGGCAGTGCCTGGCATTCATCTTCATGCAAAATATCGGTAATGATCTGTTTGCCTTCTTCTTTTTGCCAGTTAATGCCATCAGTTGATATTGCATGTGCAATTTTATAAACCCTTGCCGGAGGTTCATCCCTATTTGCCCTTATCCATTTTTTTCCAAAAATATACCACATGTGAAACATGCCTTCATAAAATTGAACGAATGAATCGCCCACCAGCGTGGGTTCATGTAGTGATGAAGTTAAAACAGGTCCTGTGCCCATCTTTTTAAAACTAAGTCCATCATTATCACTTATCGCCAGCCCGGTTGACGTTTCAACAGAAACAGCTACACGGCGGCTCCATCCACAGGTATAGGCGAATATTTTACCATCATGCCTTAAAATATTTATCGGGAATATACCATGTTCATCAAAAGTGCCAAGCTCGCCGAGTTCAATTACATTTTCTGTTGAGGTGCTTTTTACTGTAGAAAAATTTTTATCAAAATCGGCAAAAGCAATAAAGCTTAAATATTTTCCGGTTAGTTCATCGTTTCTCCTGGTAGAAAAATAGATCCTGACGAAATCATCAAACACAAGTGTTTGGGGAGATTGCGCAAATGCTGTACAACCATTTGGTAAATGATATGCTGCAGGGTTAAAGATCAAGCCTTTTTTTTGCCACTTCATTATTAATATTTTTTAGGGGCGATAGCCTTCAAGTTTTGAGTAGTGTATCATTTTTAAAAGTTGTCAGGTTGAGCTTGTCGAAACCGGGACCTATTAAATTAACCCGTCTTCGACAATACTTCGACAGGCTCAGTACAGACTGACAGTAAAATTATTATCTAAGATTTCAAACTGATACACTCGCAAGTTTTGCCAGCCCAAAACCATATTTACCAACCTGGTTGCCAAGATAAAGCATATACATTTCATTATCCAGTTCAAACACATGCGGGTAACTTATCATTTCACTATCCCATCCTTCTTCTGAAACATCAATGCCTGCTTTTGCATCATCTCTTTGCCAGTTCAACAAATCATCAGAACCGGCATAGCCAATGCGGTACCCTTTTTCTTTTCCGCGGTAACCTGCACTGTGGCGATAGCAAAAGAACATGTGGTACCTGCCTTCGTAATAAAAAACATCAGGACTTGCCTGTGCTTCATTTTCTTCTACTTTGTATGTGATCAGATCCCTGTTTTCTTTTGCCCAGTTTAATCCGTCATCGGACATGGCCATCCTTATCGTATAAACAGGTTCGGGTTTTCCATCATCCAGGATCCATTTTTTACCAGCAATATAAAAGAGATAAAATTTATTATTGAACCTTCTTATTTTTGGCCCGCTTAATATAAATGGCTCATCGATGCTGTAAGATAGAATGGGGCCACTGCCAATCTTTTCAAATGTCTTGCCTTCATTATTACTGACAGCATAACCTATGGCTACATTAAAAGGCACTGATTCACATCTTGTCCAGCCTGCATAGTATGCCCTTACTTCGTTATTATGCCTGATCACCGAAACAGGGTAAGTACCAAATTCATCAAACATACCCAGTTCACCCAGTTTTAACACAGGTGTTTCACTCACACGTAAAATGTCAAATAAATTTTCCCTGTTTACATCAACATACGCTGAATAACTTACATATTGGCCATTTTCATCTGCAGGCGGCCTGCAGGAAAAATATATCCTTACAAAATCATCGAAGATCAAAACCGCCGGCGCCTGTGCAAATGTTTTCAGCCAGGGCCTGTCCTTTATTTCTTCGGGATTAAAAACCTTTCCCATTTTTTTCCAGGTAAACATCTTGTATGTTTAAATTATGCTGTAATACGATTGTAAATATTGCTGAACTTTTTCTTTCGGGTTAAACATCATTACATCAATGATGGATAACCAGGGTATAAATTCATTTGAGAACTGTTTGTATTCAACATCTGCAGCTTTAATAAAATTCAATGCTATATTGTTTTGCTCAAACGTTTCTTTTGAATACAAAGCTACACCGCCAATCGGGTTTATATATTGCGAAGCATGCAACGCTTTGCAAATGGCGATAACTTTATCCTGCGATCTCAGTTGATGGTCTATGGGCAGGGTTGATGAAATAATAATTTCGGTTTTTATATCAAGGTAGCTGCAAACTGATCGTAAGGATTGATAAATAAAATCAAACAGGTTTTCGTTGTTGTTATTAATTATAGCTTGTACCAATGGGTATACGGAATCAAACTCCGGCGCTTTTCTATATGCTTCACTTATTTTTCTTAATATTTTTACCTTTTCTGTCGCAAAACTTTCGGCCAGTTTTCTTTGATCAACATGTAAAAAATCAGAATCTTTTTTTAGCGGCAATGTTATAAATTCATCTTTACCATTTACTAAAATACGGTTACGGTTTATCCACCCTTTTTTTGTGAACTGGATATTATCGTACAGCACAAATTTATCTACAGCCTGTATCAACTGGAAATAGCCTATGTAAGGGAACAGGTATGGTTGCATGATCGCCAGCTTCATCAAAAACATTTTTTTACCAGGCCGCAGATCATTTGAACATCTGCTTCTGTTAATTCGTAATATAAAGGTAAAGCCAGCACGCGCAAACTTATTGATTCTGAAACCGGGCATGGTTCTCCTTTAAACTGGGGCAAATAATTTAGTGAAGGATAAAAATATCTCCTGCTGTTAACCCCGTTTTCCTGCAAAAAATCTTTAACGGTTTTTAGCCGTTCTTCTGAATCAAATATTATAGGATAGTAGCAGTAATTGTATACTGTATCCGGTAATGCAACCGGCCATTGAATTGGTAAGTCATTTAATTCACTGCTGTACATTTCAGCTAATTCTTTTCTCCTCGCTATAAATTCATCCATCATGGGTAACAGGCATAAACCCATAGCAGCATGCATTTCTGAATTTTTTCCATTTATGCCTATCGAAAAATGTTCATCGCCAACATGCCCAAACTGCCGGTATAAGGTCATCTTTTCGGCAAGTGCATCATCATTGGTGATTATGGCTCCGCCTTCTACCGTATGAAAAATTTTAGTTGCGTGAAAGCTGCAGGTAGCAATATCGCCATAAGATAATATTTGCCTGCCTTTGTATTTTGCATCAAATGCATGGGCGCTATCATAAATAACCCTGAGCTTATGGCGTTTGGCAATTGCTTCAATAGCATCTACATCACAAGGGTTACCATATACATGTGTTGCCAGGATAGCCACAGTTTCTTTGGTAATTAAGGGTTCAATTTTTTTTGGATCAATATTACAATCACTGCTTTTAATATCGGCAAACACCGGTACGCAACCCTCCCATAAAATTGAATTGGTGGTAGCCACATAAGAGAATGGGGTAGTAATGACCTCTCCTTTAACAGCGATGGCTTTTAAAGCGATCTGTAATGCCACAGTTCCATTAGTTACAAACAACAGATGCTTTACACCCAGGTAATTCCGTAATTTTTCTTCAAGTTCCTGCACCAGGGGGCCGTTATTGGTAAGCCATTGGCGTTCCCAAACGCCTGCCATATACCCAGTATATAACTCCAGAGGTGGCAGGAAAGGTTTTGTAACATTGATCATTTGAATACTTACGCTATTTGTAATGCAATTTACCTGGTTGAATTTATACTTTCTATTTTATTCAACGCTTTCAGGGCAATAAAATCCCAATAAAAGTGCTTAAAAAAATCACCGGGAATTGAGCTGTCATTTTTATAGGTCAAAATATAGTTTGCCATGCTGTTCCAGTCATGGTCATCAGCAATACATAATTTATTACCTGTGATTGCTGCAGGAATACCGACAGCACCACTTGTAGTACTGATCACCGAAAGGTCATAACCCAATGCCTCTACCACTTTGGTTTTAATACCACCACCTTCAATCACCGGGTTAATAAAAATATCTGCGCCTTTAAAATACATATTGATATCATCAACAAAGCCGGCATAGATGATATTTTTCTCTTTATAATCTGCCAGGCCATTGTATGCGGAAGGTAGCTTATTTCCGCAAATAATGATCTTGTATTTAAATGCCCCTGCGGCTAAAAGCAAGGGGTTTATTTTTTCGAGAATGAAGTTAAGTGCATCCAGGTTAGGCTTATAACCAAGGGTCCCGTTAAAGAGTAATAGCTTATCAGATGATGTAATACCATGCGTTTTACAAAGCAATTCCCGGGCAGCCTGTTTATCTGCAATGGTGGGTGCTTCGCTTAATTCAAAACCATAGGTAATTACAGTACATAATTCTGAGTTGATTTTAAAATGTTCCAGGGCATAGTTCCTGTCATTTTCCTGTATAAAGAAACTAAGATGAGCACTCCGGTGGACCATCTTTTCATAATGCCATAAAATGCCCCACCACCATTTACCCATACTCTTAAAACGAAGCGCTTCTATATTATGAGAATGAACAATGAGTTTTACTTTGCAAAACCATTTTAATAAAATACCCAGCCAGCCAAGATAAGGATGTTCAATAATAAGGTGCGTAATATTTTGCTGCCTGATGATACGCCTGAGTGTAAAAAAAATGAACGGATTAAAATAACGGGTCTTGCTATTGCTTAAAATATTTTTTATGGGGTAGGCTTCCTGTTCAACCTGGCTGTTATCTTTTATGGTGACACAAGTAAGATTTGCATGCCTGCTTAAATACCGGTTAAAAAAAGCAATGCCTTTTTGTCCGCCCATATCGGGCGGTAAAAATTTATAGGAAACAAGGCTTAATATGTTAACCGCTTTATCCATCAGTTTTTTATGGCTGTAATATTTACAAAAGGGGAAACCAAATATCCCTTTTTGCCGCTGATCTTTATAAGTTTGTTCAATAAACGGGCTATTACATTTACTATTCCGTATTTATAATGTGTATCCCAAAAGCCGGCTGTGTATTCAGCTTTAAATCCGGATTGCCTGATAATATCAAGATGGTTTTTCCGGGTCATTAAATTTTCGGCCCATACACCTGTTCGGCAATCGCAGGTATTGGTGCGTAAGCATTCAACCGGCGGTACCGGTTGTTTTGCAAAATACAGCTTTACAGCATTGGTAAAATCTGTGAAAGCTCTTCCTCTTGTAATTTTTATTAAATTTTCCAGCTCAGCGGCATTAATAGCAGGAACCAATTCTTTTATATGATCTTCCCGTTGCTTTTTATATAATGTTTTTTCCATTTTGTAATGATGCCAATAATGTTTTAAACGCATGGCCGGGTTATGATAATTGGCGGTGGTGGTTGCATAAGACAGACCGGTAATACCCGACTGGTAAAGTTTTGTATAGAAATCGCTAAGCTTGTAAATATGTTCCACTACATTTCTTGAAGCAATAATATCAATGTACATATTGGCTGCTTTTGCGTAATTGATCACGGCATCAATATCGCCTGAAATATAAGCATCAATGGTAATACCGAGTTTATCCGCAATTATTTTTGCATAATCGGCCCATTGCGGAAAATAATCATTGAAATATACTTTTTTAAATCCCACCATTCCGGCCAGTAAAAAAAGAGTGCCCAGGCCGGCGCCATAATCCATAAAGCTGAGTTCTGATAAAGGCTTGTTTGTTTTTTTTACCGCGTTATAAATGATATCGGCACTGCTTTGTACCGAAAAGTATAAACGGTTGCCTGCATGGTGACTATTAAAATAATACTTTCCAAAATCATCAATAACTGTATCACTGATATCCAACGTGGACAGTTGTTGGTATAAATGATTGGCCCGGTCATTGATCAACCGGGCTATATCATTATCATGATTTATAAACAGGTGTTTCTGATTTGTATTCAACAGGATTACTAAGCTTTTAATGCTGCTGTTGTTTTCTTCCTGTTCTTCCAGAACATAAAAAGACAAAACAACACAATCAAAACCGAAAATATATTGCTGTACCTGGCGATCTGTTCGCCCTGGCGTACCGATCCAGGATCAAAAATAAATTCAATGGTATGTTTACCGGCAGGAATTGCCAGGCCTCTTAATGCATAATCAGTTTTACAATAGGCTGTTTGCTTACCGTCAATATACGCATCCCAACCATGCGGGTAATATATTTCGCTGAATACTGCAAACTGGTTTGTTGCCGCATTAAATTCATACTTTATTTCATCATTATTATTTTGAATCAATTTTATATAAGCTGATGAATCGTAAACAGGTAAGAAAGGGACCGAAGCTTTAAACCTTTCATCTACAAATGCAACACTGGCGGGGTCAAATGAATTCAATGCATTCATTTCTTCATCCGCATTTTTAACATACCTAACTTCTTTTACCAGCCAGCAATTACCTAATGCAAATGGATTTGGTATGGCCTGGTTTTGTTTCGGATCACGCTGGTCCGGTACAATAACATATTTCATATTCAGCATGTTCAAAACCGGGAAACTGTCTTTGGCTCCCTGGTTTGTAGCCCATGCCTGTATATTTTTATAGATCTGCTTTTCAATAAGGTCCTGGTAAAGCCCGAGTTTGGCAGGACTGTAACCACCAATAGTATTGTGTTTGTAGGAAGCGATGGCATCATTAAAAGAATTGCCTATGTCAAACTGGTAACCATTGCTGCCCTGGAAAGCACAATTTAAAATTCTATAATAACCGGTATCAGTTTTAAGTTGAAGGTCTGCGTGTGTATCAGCATAACTGTTTTCGAGGTCGGTAGGGTCAACAAAATTCTCATCTTTTAAATATCGTTTGCTTACGCCAAAGAGATCTATGATACAGAAAAGAATAAGTACTCCATAAACAACAGCAGGTTTGATCTTGTTTTTTGCATACCCGAAAAGTGTAGCAACTAATACCAATATAAAAGCCAGACTGCGCCACATATCACTTAAATAAAATGCCTGCCTGTCGGCTTTTAATGCATTAAAATAAGTCCTTGTAAAATCAGCGCCTTTACCTTGTAATCCCTCATTTATGCTTTTACGCAGTTCGGCCGTGGCAGTATTGCTGAAATCTGAAAAGAAATAAAATAATCCCAGTACAGGCACGGTAGCCCCGGTAACATACAGGCATTTTTTAAACAACTGCCATAACTTTTCTTTTCCTGTTTTTAAAACGAATTCGTCTAAAAATATCACCGCTAATAAAGCAACTGAGAGCTGCGGTATAACGAGTGCCATAGATGGCGCCCTGAACTTTTTATAAAAAGGCAAATGATCAAAAAGGAAATAATTTACTGTTTCAAAATTTTTGCCCCATGATAATATGATACCAAAAATGGTAATGGCCAGCAGCCACCACCTGTGTTCACTTTTAGAAAAGAAAGCACCGAATAAAAATAACAAACAAATAATGGCACCCAAATAAACTGTTCCCTGCGTACTCAACAGTTCGCCCCAGTACATAGGCGATGATTGTGCGATCTGGTTGGCATATCCCTGTGGCAGGGTTTGTGCATTTTCCTGTAAAACTGCAATAGCTTTAGATTCTTCGCCAAGCCCTTCTGCAGAGCTTCCACCAAACGCATTGGGTACTAACAAGGTCATGGTTTCGGCCTTACCATAACTCCATTGAAATGCATAATCCTTATCTAATCCACCTTTGGTTGCATTCTTTGTATCTTTTTGAGTAAGTTCACTACGGCCGCCACGCATGGTTTCTTTACTGAACTCATAAGTGGGCCAATATTGCAGGGCCATGGTGCCCAACATAACTGCCGTGATGCCAATGCTGATTAAACCGGATATCAGCAGGTGTTTAATATTTTTTTCTTTAAAACATTTTATGATAAACGGAATGGTCATAAACACAGCGATCAGTAAAGTGTAATAAACAATTTGCTGGTGAAGCTCGGCCATTAAAAGGATGCCAGACGTGAGTAAAAGGGCACTGCCAATCCAGTATTTCTGTTTAAAGATCAGTTGTAAGCCAGCCAGTACTGCAGGTGCATAGGCCATGGATAACAATTTGGTATCGTGGCCGCCCGCAATTAAAACCGGGTTATAAGAAGCATATGCATAAGCCACACCGCCAAGGATACTTATCCAGGGATTTACACCAATTACAATACAGAGCAGGTAAAAACACAACGCAGTAATAAATAAATAGAATACGGGTTTCGGAAATCCCAGTGTTAATATATCATGCACATAATGCAGGTGAATATTCATTTCCTTTTGTGGGCCCAGGGCAAATTGATAGGCAGGCATTCCGCCCATCATGCTGTTACTCCATTTTGGGAAATAACCATGTTTTTCTTTAAACTCAAATGATTGCTGTGCCATCGCCCTCCATTGTACCACATCGTTTTGCTGAACCACTTTGCCCTGCAATGCCGGTTTGGTTAAAAAAATTGATAATAAAAGGAAAATAACTATAGCTGCCAGGTGTGGCAATACCTTGCTGAAATTGATCTGCTTCATAATAGATTTTTGCTTCGGCAAAATAATGCTAAAAAATTAAAAGATGCCGATAAAAGTGTAAAAGCCTTTAATAAAGAAAGCCACCTGTATAAGTGGCTCTCTTTATAAATATGTAGTGTCCTGTTAATTTCCCATACCCTGAGAAGCATTTTGCATACTATCCATCTCGCCTTTCATGCTTTTTTTCTTAAATAAAGAAACATCAAATTTACCAAAACGGTAGTTGAAGTTTAAACGCAAAACCTGTGGATCCCTGCGCCGGTCATTATCCTGAATGAAATACTGTGATTCGGAATGGGTAGCATATAATTTTGTTCTGAAAATATCATTCATCTGTAAGGTTAATGATGCAGCCTTATTTTTAAGGAAGTCTTTCTTAATGGCAATATCAACCCCGTAATTTGGTTTAATATAACCCTGTGCGCCAATCTGCGAACCGCCAAACATCATCATACCGCCACCGCCACCACTTCTGCTGCTGGGCGGTAAAATCGTTTTGGCCTGGTAATCGCCCGATAACTGGATAGAGAAATTCTTTGGCAACGTAAATGAGTTATTGATCTTACCAAACATACTAAACTGTGAATTATTGGCACCACCGGCCAATGCACCTGCTTTTAAGGTTGAATTGTAGACGTTAACATTCACTGTAAAATCCCACCACTTGGCGAATTTGGTCTTTGTCGTTAACTCCAGACCTACATTATAACTGGTATTGGCATTGGCATAGGTACTGATAAGCACGCTATCTGGTTTTGGATAATTAGTTGCTGTATCCGGATTTTTATCCCGGAACTGGTAATTGGTAATTAAATTATTGGTGTTCTTAAAATAGGCTGTAGCTAAAAAAGTTGTTTTAGCAGATAACTGGTTCTGGTAAGAAAGTTCGGCCAGGTTGGTAAACTCGGGCACCAGGTCAGGGTTGCCTTTTGAAATATTCAAAGGATCGGAAATATCATAGTTAGGAATTAACTGGAAAAAATTTGGCCTGTTTATCTTACGTGAATAATTCAACTGTATATCAGATTTCTCATTCAGCTTATAGGTAAGAAATAAACTCGGGAACAAACTGAAAGGATAATCATTTTTAAATTGCTGATTGGTACTTACCAGAGTACCGGTATAGCTCGAACTCTCTACACGCAATCCTAACTGGTATGTAAAACTTTTTATTTTTTGTGAGAATGTGGCATAAGCTGCATATACCTGGTCATTAAATTCATAGTTATTACTGTAGCCGGGAACTAAAATAACCTTACCGGTATCCTGCCTGAAATTAGATGCTGAGCTTACATAATTCCTTACTGCGCCTCTTATACCCATTTCCAGTTTCAGTTTTTCAGAAATCGGATTTACAAAATCAGATTGTGCGGTAAAATATTTGGTTAATCCACTGCCATTGGAACGTTCGTTCAGTGGCAGGGTTTTGACACTATTGTTTGGATAATAATATTGGGTGTTATTATCTGCGTCATTATCATTTTTACTCTGGTTGTAGTTTGCATCTACGGTCCATTCTTTATTGGGCTTTGCAAAATTATGTTTAAAGCTGATGTTTGTTCCGATGTTTCTGAAATGGAATGATGATTTGGTATTCCTGAAACCATAATCGCTTAACAAAAGATTGTTTTTATAAAGCGTATCCCTGTTAATATTTATAAGATCGGTGGTTTTAAACTGGCCGGTTACATACGTTCCGCCAACAGTTATGGTATTCCTGTTATCAACAAAATAATCGAAGCCGCCTCTTACAAAAGCAAAATAACCTTTGTTAACCGGGTTATTATCCTGTGTAAATATGGAGCTGGTATCGTTGTTTAAAAAATTAGTACGATCGCTGTTGGCTGTGCTCAAAGATTTACGGGTATTAACCCTGGCTCTTGCGAAGAAATTGATCTTATCCTGCTTTATATTAATGTCGCCGCCAAAACCAGGTTTGCCCCTGGAATCTATACTGGCATTGATATTTCCATTATAACCCACTTTGCGGTTCTTCTTCATTACAATATTTAAAATACCTGCGCCACCGCCGCTGGCATCAAATTTTGCAGATGGATTGGTGATGAGTTCAACGGTTGCTATCTCATCAGCAGGTATCTGGTCAAGGGTAAGGGTAGTGGGCCTGCCATCAATAAATATCTGCGGTGCGGCATTGCGTAACGTTACATTTCCATCAATATCAACATTAACAGAGGGAATGCTTTTCATTACATCAACGGCTGTGCCGCCTACGCTGGTCAGGTTTTTTTCTACATTAAAAACCTTGCGGTCAATGCTCATGGTAAATAAAGCTTTGCTGGCAGTAACGGTTACATTTTCAAGTTGCCGTGCATCAGGACTAAGTGTAAGATTACCCAGGTCTTTATCAACGGCACTAAGCATACTGCTCATATCCCCGTTTTTTGCACCGGCCATATTCAGTTGAAAAGCAACTTTTTCTTCAAAGGTCTTAAAACCTATGGCAGTTATTTTCAGTTTGTACTGCCCCATAACATTTACATTCTCAATACTGAATTCTCCTTTCTTAGTGGTTAACATACCGCCAACAACTACATCCTTACGTTTTTTTGTTGCGGTATCAAATTTGTTCTGGATCAGCAATACAGATACAGCCTCCAGGGGTTTGTTGTTGAGCGTATCCAGCACCTTACCATAAAAATGGCCAAGGTTCATATTTTGTCCGCCCATTTGGCCACGATTGACACCACCTCCCGGCATCTGGGCGTAGGTAATTGAAATACTTAGCGTAAACACACAAATCAGTAAAAATTTAATCGAATGTATCATTAGTGAACTGTTTTCTATTTTGGTAAAAAATTATAAGTTGGCAAAGTACCTGCTTAAAACTCATATTAAGTCCTATTAAGATGATGAGTGGTATTATAGAAGTGGGAAATAAAGAGGTATTAACAAATTGTTAGCGATTAAGCAGTGTTGTGATTAAAATCTGCATCAATCCGGTGATTAACCCAATAAAAGCCCCGAGTAGCTGAATTTTTAGCAACTGCTTTTTTGAAGAGGTATAAAGCAGGTCTTCTGTTTTAGCGATGGAAAATCCGGTAATTTTTTGGGTTACCTGTTCTTCTATATTAATATCGGCTTCCAGCCTGGTTAAATAGCTTTTCATTAAAACCGGGAACAGGCTTTCCAGTTCCAGTAAAAAAGCCGATTTTAACTGATTGATCGTTTTGTCACCGATCAGCATCGATAACATAGGAAAGGTTTCCTTTAAACGCACTCTTAAAAAACTGTCAATATGTGTTTCGATTTCGGGTTTCAGTTTATTAAAGTTTTCCGGATCGGCAACTTTTTGCTGCAGGGCGTCAAACGAAAATAATTCAGTACTAACCAGACTGCCTATTTTTTCGGCAATAAGTTGCTGATTGGCCGGAATGATACCCTGGATTTTAAAACCGGCTATTTTAATTGGTTTATGCGGACGAAACAAAAGTCGCAGCATGATCCATATTACAAACCATCCGGTAAAGGCCGATAAAAGAAGCGGTACAATATATTGCATCATATTCATTAAATGCTGTTTGGGCCTGCAAAGTAAGCGATTTAAAGCTGCCTGTTCAAAATGTATTTTGAAGGAGAACTGTTTTTCTTTATTTTTGCCAACTCATTAAACGGTAGTCGTAGCTCAGTTGGTTAGAGCATCAGATTGTGATTCTGAGGGTCGGGGGTTCGAGCCCCCTCGATTACCCACAAAAAGGTAGATTAGACAAGGGTTTGAGATTTTTGCTGAAAGTAGTTTGATGAAACGTCAGACATTTCGTCAGAACTCTCAAACCTTTTTCAATGAAATTACTACCTAACGACTGCAGATGCAGTGAGTTTAATGTATTCCCAAGCAACTGGAAAACTACTAAGGCAAAACTTTCTCCAAATTGGTATGCTGATTGCAGATTTATCGATCCTAAACATTTAGACAAGTACCCTAAAGGCAAGCCAATAAGAATTAAAGGTGGGATAAATCGTTTTAACACGATTGATGAGAGAAGGGCAGCACTTGTAAAGTTAATAGGGGAGATGGAAGGACTTTTAAACGAAGGTTATAATCCAATCACCCAAAGTCCCTTAAAAGGCCCAAAATCTGATAAGGTTGCTATCAATAATGATTTCAGTCAGGAAGTTCTCCCAACCACCTATTTTATTACTGCTTTAAGAATAGCCCTACATAATTCTACAAATGTAAAAGAAGCTAAAGCTGATATGCGTTCAGTATTAAACAGCATTGAAGCAGCAGCAGGTACACTTGGATATCTACAAATAAGGATAGAGAAAATTGAAGTTAAGCATGTAAAAAGGTGCTTAGACCAATGTCATAGGAGTAATCCTAGGTTCTCTGCAAAACGATACAACAAAGCAAAAGCTTATTTATCAGGGCTATTTAAATTTCTAATACAGGAAGGTGCAGCTCATGGTAATATGGCTCGTGCAGTAAATCCAATGAGAGAGGAAGTTCCAAAGCCTCACATCTTCAAAGATGATGAGATTGAAAGAATCAAAGAACATCTTTGGAGGAATAACCGTCCATTCTATAATTTTATGATGATGTTCTATTATTCTGGTGGTAGAATAAAAGAGTTTATGAGACTTAAGGGCAAAGATATAGACCTGATTGAGCAAACCTATACTACAGTAGTTAAAAAGGGTAAATCAAGGTGGGTAAGCCGTACTATCAGGAATGTAGCAGTACCTTTTTGGAAGGTTCAAACGGAAAATTGTGGGCCAAATGATTTTGTATTTTCAACTGATCTTTTGCCAGGCCCAATTCAAATAAATTCGAAGCAGGTAACCAGGAGGTGGATGGTGCATGTAAAAAAGCCACTTGGTATTGAAACAACATTTTACAAATTGAAGCATTTAAATACTGACCGAACTATGAAAGCATTGGGAGCTAAAATGGCAGCGGGGCAAAATGCTCATGCATCTACAAAGATGGTAGAAGAGGTGTATGCATACAATGAGAAAGCCCGTATACATGAAGGATTGAAAGAATTGGATATTGAACTTTAGGGTTATGCAGCTTTTATGCGGCATATTTTAAACAAGTCGGGTTTTTCTTAATTCTTCCATTTAAGTATCCCTTAAGGGTATATTGATTTATGCCCGTTGAAATGGCAGCTTCTTTTGAACTTTTAAAAACCATGCCAGTGCATAAGTCAATTACGGCTTTAAGTTTTTTAACTATTAGTCCCATCTTGTAAGCATGCTGCATATTTTCAGCATGAGTTACAAATTCAAGATTGGAAATGGAGTTATTTAATTTGTTTCCGTCGATGTGGTTTATTTCAGGTTTGTCATCTGGATTTGGAATAAATGCTTCTGCTAATATCCTATGTAAATACTTTGAATGAGTTTTGCCATTTAGGCTGAGCCTGACTGTAATGTAGCCTGCCCTGTCAATTCTAAAGGCTATATTACCCTTTTTATTAGTAGTATGTAGGCTTTTTATTAAGCCCAACTTACTGACCAGATAACAGCCTTCAAAGCCTTTAATTGGAGTCCATATTTTTGAATTGTATGTCTGTTTCATTACTATTAAAATATTTTAATTTTGTATCGGTTTTTACCTCGAAATAGCCTGCAAAAAAGTGATACATATAATAAGGGATGGTATGGAAGGGGGAGTGTCTTATTTATTTAAGCTATTAGCCCTATTAATCCTTTTTATTCCAATATTTGGTAAAATCTCATCGTACATCTGCTCACAAATCTCGATTTTACCATTTTTCATTTTACGCATCTTAATTTTGCCATAGCATGATGGGTATAATGCCGTAAGTTGACCTCTAATATTTTTATCCTGGGTTTCTATAATAGATAATCGCCTGTATTTTTTCTTTGTTTTAATGAACCCTTCTTTTTCAGCTTGATGTTTTAATTGACATGCTCTGGTCTGTTTACAACCGAATATTTTGGCTATTATAGAATTGGCAAGGCCATGATATAAAGGCACGTCGTTGGGGAAAGGTTTGCTAGGTTGAAAAGTGACATCCCTTTTATGCGTCACCGCCTTTGAAAATCTTTCCCTTATTACGTGTAAAAATTTTTGGACATTGATTTGTTTAGTAATGATTGCTCCAACCACAAAGGCTGCTAATTTCTTAATGTTCGTATAATAACAAATAGCTGCATTCCTTTTATGAAATTTGTATTGTTTTCTCACCTGATTGAAGCCCCTAATAAAATAATTTTCAGAAACAGGGTTAAAGCCAATCCAATTGAGTTTTAATAATGTTGCCAGATGAGTTTTTAGAGTCCTGTTATCACGAATTGATAAGATCTTCTTTAGATGCTTAAACAATCCCGAGCTAGCATGAACTTTCCCATCTGTGTGAAACTTTAAAAAAATATAAATCTGCAAGGGCTTAATAGCCTTATTTATCGTTGCATATTCCATTAACTCAATTGGAATTAATAACTTATTATTCTGAGGTTCAAAATCCATAAAATGACTATTTGCTTCCCCCATATTGCAGGGGAGAACAGCACTTTGCTGCTGGTTAAATAACTAATAAAAAAGGTGATCGGTTGGCTATTTATATGCCAAGTTTTTTAACTGATGAGCCACTTTTGGACGTGAAGTTTAGGAGAATTGCCTGTATGACGCTTTATTTAACAAAGGTACAAAGAATGTCTGTAAAATAAAAATAATTTTTTATATTATTTTTATGAATAGTTAACAATAATTACTAATTTATATAGCTTTTTCAAACCTTTTTACAGCTTTGCAAAGTTTCGAAAGCATTTGTACCTCTACGTCAATTAAATCTGCTCTATAAGCCTCATTAGCCTTTGAATAGGCATAGTTATAAACAGAATTGATATTTGTGTCAGCCAGAAGTCTGATGCCTTCAAATGGCCTCTTTTTGCGCTTAGTCCATATTATTATCCTGTAGTAGGGCATCGTACAAAAATACTAATTTATTTGGGCATTTAAAAAAATTGATAGACAGGCAGTCAGACTACAGAAAGGTATACCCCTATGCCTATAGTGTTAAGCCTTCCCCCATCCCCCTACATGCTCTCTATTGGAAACCGATTTTTATCCCAGCCTAAAGTGCTTTCTCTTTTTAAAAACACCAGGGAGAAGCCTGATATTAACCTGTGTAGGTAAAAACTAAAAACTTGACAGCTTATAATTTGTCAGGTTTAGAAAGTGCACCACATAATTAATTAGTGCTTTCCCCTTCGTTGATGGAAATAAAATCAATTAGCAAAGGAAAAGTCCAGCTTTCAGACACCAAAAAGAGACTGTCTTAAAACGTTAGTGCATCACTCATCTTCCTATCCTGCAGTTGCTTCATCAACAAATTCGACTTCAGTAAGCCACGTATTTATCAGCTTCCTTTTTGGTTTACTGAAAGACTGGCCATTGGCTGGTCGCTAGGATTTTATTTTCTCATTCTAAATTTTATTGAACATGTTTACGCATCATTCGAGTTATTGGTATGGAACCTTGCAGGTTTCAGTTTATTTCATCCCATCTACAGGTATGTATATTCATTGCACCATAAGAGGGATATGCTGTGTTGTAGATACTCCTTTGCCCTTCTTTGGAGATTTTTATTAATCCCTTGCAGGGATGCAGTTGTGTTGGCTGCGCCAACGTATTGTTGTTGGGTACTCCCATTCCATTCCGTACCCAATACCAGGAATAAAGGTCTCTCTCAAAGTGGTTCTGCAATAAGATTTGCCAAACCATTGCAGCAGCAACAAATGCTTATTGATTTTAGTAGGTTGCAGCTGCAATGGCATAGCTGCTTTGCAGTTTGTCACACTTATTGCGGCTCACCTACTTTTCGTTCGTTCAGCGTTTATGTGTCCTGAATAACACCTCTTTCTTACATCCTTGTTACACTCCATTTCACCCGTTCGTAGCCTTTAATTGCTGCATGGTATGGCACACTTTGGCTTTACTTATTATCCTGGCTGAAGTGTGCTCATATCATTTGCAAGCCATTTCGACAGTACTCACTGGGTTCTCATTACGCTACACTGCGTCGTAATTCATTTGGTCTTATTCAGTCCACACGCTGATATAATTGTGCGAGCCTGCGTTGCCTACATCTGCGTTTCGGGTTTATCTGGCACCAACCTATCCTCATATAAATATGCCACGATAAACCCTTCACTGTGGCTCCATCACAACCTATGGTTGCTTTACTGGAGCCGCCATCTGTAGACGCTCGCAAGCAATTCCGTTCGTACCTCTCTCCATTGACTTGACGGCTCGAAATACAGAAAATCCAATTATCCTAACCAACAATTTTTCACAATTAAAAACTTACTAAAATGACAACAAACTTTTTTAATCAATTGGACGAAATTGACCAGTTAAATCTGGTGTTCAACTTTGGAGCAGATGTAGCCCAAAGGACTACTGAAGATTGGGATATAACACTATACCTACTATTTTCTTTTTACGTAGAGGTATACAATTCAAAAGACAAGATTTTTTATGAAATAAGAGGATTTACTGAGACTGATTATTTGGATATCTATATTAATGAGATGGATTTAACTGCGATGTTTGGTACTTATTAGACAGCACCCCTAAATTAGATATTAGGTTTTTATAGGTTATATATTTAACTTACAGGGAGAAACTCTATTAGTAGTCTTATAAATAGATTTTACCCTTAAAAAGAAAAAATGAAACTCATTAAAGTTCAAATTAAAAACTTTCGTTCAATAGAAGATACCGAGATTTTTACTATTGGTGATCTTACTTGTTTAGTTGGAAAAAATGAAGCAGGTAAAACGGCAATTTTGAAGGCTTTAGAAGCTCAGTTTCCTGTTGCTAAACCACTCGCATCTTATGATCTTACAAGAGATTATCCACGGAGGTTTTATGCAGAAGCAATCCGTGATGAAGCTGAACCTGAAATTGATGTGTGTACGACATGGTGGGATATTGATGAAAAGACAAAAAAATTATTGGAAACTGAGTTTGGCTCAGAATGTTGTACTAGTAACTCCGTAAGAGTAACAAGTGGTTATAATTATAGCGGGACGCATTGGATAGTCCCAATAGATGAAAAGAAGGTAATTAATAATTTGATTGCAAGTATGAAGATGAATGCAGCAGAAAAAAGTGCTCTTGGGAATCCTGAAAAATCAAGTGCATTGAAAGCTGCCTTAGCTGTAATAGCGGAGCCTACTGAAAAACACCAGGCGCTGACCACTAAATTAAGCGCTTATCGAAAAAGTGAAATTAATTTAAAGGCAATTGATATAATATCTTCCAAGGTGCCTAAGTTTTTTTACGCCTCACATTATGATCGCATGTCTGGTCAAATATCAGTTGAGAACCAAGCAAAGTTGCATAGTGCTGGAGCAGAAATTCCGAAAGGAGATGAAATTTTTGAGAGCTTTTTGTCTTTGGCAGGAACATCTTTAGAAGAGTTAAAAGATTCTAGAAAACTTGAAGATTTAAAAGCAAAATGTGAAGCAGCTTCAAATAATATTACTGAACAAATATTTAAGTATTGGTCACAAAATGATGCACTTGATGTTCAGATAGATATTTCTCCAGGTAAACCTGATGATCCAACTCCTTTTAATACAGGCACAGTAGTTTCTGCTAGGGTATATAATAGCCACCATAAGGCAAGCGTGCTTTTTTCGGAAAGGAGTGCTGGTTTTGTTTGGTTTTTTTCTTTCTTAGTGCAATTTGCAACTATTAAAAGTGGATTGGGAAATATTATAGTACTATTGGATGAACCTGGCTTAACCCTTCATGGTAAAGCACAGGCAGATTTATTACGTTATATCGAAGATGAACTCTTATCAAAACATCAGGTGATATTTACAACACACTCGCCATTCTTAGTGCCATCAGATAGACTAAACGACGTAAGGATTGTAGAAGATCAACTTATTTATAGCGAGGGTTCTAGGCGACCATTAGTAAAAGGAACAAAAGTTTCTGAAGAAGTATTATCAAAAGACAGAGATACATTGTTTCCTTTACAAGGTGCTATGGGCTATGATATTTGCCAATCCTTATTTGTAGGTAAGCATACCCTTTTGGTGGAAGGGCCCTCAGATATCCTTTATTTGCAAGCACTTTCTCATAGCTTAAGAAAAAAAGGAAAGGTTGGACTTGATCCGCGGTGGACACTTTGCCCATCAGGGGGAATTGACAAAATTCAGCCATTTATAAGTTTGTTTGGAGGTAAAGCAGGGAAAATCGATATAGCTGTATTGACTGATCAGGGGAAGGGAGATAAAAGTAAAATTGAACGACTTAAAAGAAGTGAATTATTAAATGCAGGGAGAGCATACTCAATTGCAGACTTTACAAGCGCTGATGAAGGTGATATTGAAGATTTGTTTGATCCAAAAATCTACGTGGATATTTTAAACCAATGTTTTGAACTTAAAGAAGATAATATAATAACCGTAAGCAAATTAATGTCAGCAGATGAAACAACTACAAGAATGGTAAAGAAAGCAGAGGCAATATTTAGATTAATGCCAGTGCACGTGAGGGAATTTGATCATTTTGCACCATCAATGTGGTTATTACAAAGTATCCCACCGGCGAAGTGCATCAACTACCAATAGCAAGTTGAATTAATTTTGCTATTAGTTATTGTTGTTGAGTATAAAATTTTGCGGAAGTAATTCTTCTATTTTATTAATTGGATGTGCCGGTATCTTGCGCAGTGTT